>NZ_JBFAUM010000012.1:0-219876 GCF_040679195.1 Actinoallomurus sp. NPDC052308
GTAGAGCGCTCGGTCGACCATCAGGCCGGTCTGCTCGTACATCCGGCCGGGGTCGGCGGTCTTCAGGTTGAAGGACGTGTCGACGACCAGCGTCTGGCCACCTGCTGTTCGCGGCGGTCAGCTCTCGCCGACGATCCAGCTACGGCCCTTCCTGGCCAGCCGTTCGATCAACGCGTCCGGGCCCTCGTCCTTACCGAACTGCCGCTCCGCCTCCGTGATCGGCACCAGCCAGAGCCACTGCACCGGGTCGCCGCCGAACGAGAAGCCGCTCATGTCCGGGGCCGCCGGCCCCTGCAGGCGGCCCGGATCGTCGAGCAGCAGCACGCCCTCCCAGCCCGAGCCGAGCGGGAAGGTCTTCGCCTCGTGGTACCACTTCACGTTGTCGCCCGGGGCGAACGACGTGATCGCCCGCCACGGATACTGGGCCAGCCAGGGGAAGATGCTGCCCGCCCGCTGACTGGGCAGGGTCGTGGCCACGGCGAGCTCGATACGGGCGTGCTCGGCGACGTTGTCCTCGTACAGCTCGACGGTGGGCATCCGCTGGCAGCTCATGCCCACGGTGCTGAGCACCCGGTAGGTCCGGTCGTCCAACGCCGGTCGCTCCGACACGCCGACGACGGGCTGCTCGCCTCCGGCGCCCGACTCACCACCGGCCCGGGACCGCCACTGCCGGCCGACGTCGTGCCAGTAGTACCCACCAGGGCCGAGCCGGGCGAGCAGGTGCCCCAGGACCGACTGCTGGAACCCCTCCCAGGCGCCCGCTCCACTCCGCCAGTCCCAGAACGCCTGCGCCTGCAGGATGCGCGGGCCCAAGTCCTCGATCTCATCGTCCAGCGCGAACGCGAACGGGCTCTGGCCGAGCGCCTCACGGCTGTACCCGGGCAGCCCGCGGTCCATGTCCGACCAGCCGGGGATCACGCAGATCGGCTGTCCGTCCTCCAGTACCGCGGCACCGTCGCCCTCCTCGAACCAGACGACCTTCAGCGACCGCGGGTCTGGTGCCGGCCGCCCCTTCGGGTGCTTGGTGTGACCCGTCGGCATGGCGGGCACCAGTCCCGCGTTCAGCCGCGCGAGGTCGGGGTGGGGCGAAGCGTCCTGATGGTTGGCGATCCAGGCCGCGGCCACGGTATGCCCGTCGCTGCGGCGGAGGTACGCCGCCGTCGCGATGTGATCGGACTCCACTTCGAGGACACGGCTTCCGTAGGGACTGGTGTCACTGATCAGGACACGCGTCTCCTGCGGCGTTCTGCGCAATACCGGCATAGACGGGACTGTAGTGAGTGTGCGGCCCTCGAAGCGGCATTGACAGCCGCATTGACCTCTGGGGTCGATCCGGCGTGAGGCTTCGGTGTCGACGTACGAAGCTCTGCCCGGCGTCTGCCACACTGGAACGGACATGCCCGCTCAGCTCACCTTCGCCGCTCCCCGCCGGGCGAAGCCACCGCGCCACCTTGCCGACCTGTCCTGGGACGAGCGGCGGGAGGCCGTCGGGGCGCTCGGTGAAAAGCCGTTCCGCGCCGACCAACTGTCGCGCCACTACTTCGGCAGGCTCGCCGACGATCCGGCCGACATGACCGACCTGCCGGCCGCCGTCCGGGATCGGCTCGTCACCGAGCTGATGCCGGACCTGCTGACGTCGGTGCGCGATCTGACCTGTGACGGCGGCGCGACCCGCAAGACCCTGTGGAAGGCGTTCGACGGCACGTTCGTCGAGTCGGTGCTCATGCGCTACCCGGACCGGGTGACCATGTGCGTCTCCTCGCAGGCCGGCTGCGGGATGAACTGCCCGTTCTGCGCCACGGGCCAGGCCGGTCTCACCCGGAACCTGTCGACCGCCGAGATCGTCGAACAGGTCGTCGCGGGCGCCCGGGCGCTGGACCGCGGTGAGATCGCCGGTGGCAAGGGCCGGGTCAGCAACATCGTCTTCATGGGAATGGGCGAGCCGCTCGCCAACTTCGCCACGATCGTGCGGGCGATCCACCGGTTCAGCGACCCGAGCCCGCGCGGGCTGGGCATCTCCCAGCGGAACATCACCGTCTCCACGGTCGGGCTGGTCCCGAAGATCCACCAGCTCGCCGACCTGGACCTCAAAGTGCGTCTCGCGGTGTCCCTGCACGCGCCGGACGACGAGTTGCGCGACGAGCTCGTGCCGATCAACACGCGCTGGAAGGTCGCCGAGGTCCTGGACGCCGCGTGGGAGTACGCCGACCGGACCCGGCGGCGGATCTCGATCGAGTACGCCCTCATCCGGGACATCAACGACCAGGCGTGGCGGGCCGACCTGCTCGGCCGGCTCATCAAGACCCACCCGGTGCACGTCAACCTGATCCCGCTCAACCCCACGCCGGGGTCGAAGTGGACCGCGTCCCGGGCGTCGGACCAGACCGAGTTCGTCCGCCGCCTGGAGGCGCACGGCGTCCCCGTCACCGTACGCGACACGCGCGGCCAGGAGATCGACGGCGCCTGCGGGCAGCTCGCGGCCAAGACCGTCGAGTAGCCCGCCGACGCGTCGCCCGGGCCTCCCCGACCGCGTCGCATCGGCACGGCGGGCATCGCGTCGGCGTCAGTGCGGCTGCTCGGTGATGGGCATGGCGGCCAGCAGCCGCCTGGCCTCGGCGGCGAACTCCGCGTCGACCAGCACGTCGTACCGGTCGGCCACCACCGCGCTCATCGACGCGAACGCCTGGCGGCGCAGCCCGTGCGCCACCCCGGCGAAGACCGCACCGAAGATCGCGCCCAGGATGATCGCCGAGACCACCGCGCCGGCGTGCCAGGGGCTGACGATCCAGAACACCAGCCCGATCAGCAGGCCGACCCAGGCGCCGGAACTCAAGCCGGCCAGCAGCGCCTTGCCGACCGTCCACCGGCCGAGCACCTGCTCCTCGAGCCGCAGCCCGGAGCCGACGATGGTGACGTGCTCGACCGGGAAATTGCGATCCGCCAGGATGTCCACGGCGCGCTGTGCCGCCGCGTGGCTCGAATAGCCGCCGAGTACGACCTTGTTCGGTCCGGCGGGATTCTCTGTCGTCATCTGTCAGCCCCCCTGGTCCGTGTGATGACCCCCTTGACAGGTATTCCGCTGGTCGGGGCGCGCACACCCTTTTTCCGGTTTGCGATGGGCCGCCGGGCCGGTTTCGGCGACAATGCGGCCATGCCGGACTTCCCGCTCGCCGCCCGCGGCTACCACCGTCATCAGGTGGACGCGTTCATCGCCAGGATCGAGGGGACTCTCGGCCGGGCTCAGCTGTTCGCGCCGCCGGTCACCGCGGCCGAGGTCGGCGGAGTGCGGTTCGCGATCGCCCTGCGCGGTTACCAGGGACGCGCGGTCGACGAGGCGCTCGAGGAGTACGTGCGGGAGCTGGAGGCCAGGGAGGACGGCGAGCGGCGGCGGCTGTCGGCGGCCGAGGCGGACCGGCTGATCGGGCTCGTGCGCAACGTACGCTTCGTCACCACCAGGCTGAGCGAGGGATACGACGAGCGGGAGGTCGACGCCTTCCTGGATCGGCTGATCGTCGAAGTGCGCGGACGCAGACCCCGGTCGGCCGGCATCCGGGCCGCGCGGTTCGCCACCACCCGGCTCCGGCCCGGGTACGCCCAGTCCGACGTCGACGGCTTCCTCGAGCACCTGGCGTCCGAGATCGACCGCCTCGCCTAGGACCTACCTCTAGGCGCGCGTACGGCGGAGGCGGGCGTACAGGGCGATCGCGAGGGCCGCCCAGACGAGAGCGCGCGCCGCGAACCCCGGCAGGGCGGCGGTGAACGCGGACGGCCCACGGCCGGCCGCCCCCATCCACTCGATCATGGGCACGGTGAGGAAGCGCAGCGGACCGAGCCCCAGCAGCAGGTCGGCGACGTACACGCCGAGCAGCACGAGGACCGACCGGCCGGGGGAGGGGACGATCGCCCGGCTGCTGAGCGCTCCGAGCGCCGTGGCGGCCAGCGCGGACAGGGGCAGCAGGGCGGCCGCCGGCAGCAGCTGCGAGAACCGGACGCCCAGTCGCGCGGCCTCGACCAGGGGATAGGCGCCGGCGACCAGCGCCAGGCAGACGTTGAACGCGAACGCCGCGCCGAGCCCGCCCGCCACCGTCCGCAACCGCCCGAGGGTGACCACGCCGATGTGCCGCTGAGCGTCCGGCTCGGTGTCCAGCAGCCCGCGCGCCGCCCAGGCGCAGATGGGGAAGTACAGCGCGGCCAGGTCGCCGAGCGCCGTGAGCGCCCCGGACCGGACCTCCGCCGGAGTGCCGCCGAGCGGGCCGGAGAAGACGATCGCCAGCAGCAGCGCGAGGGCGAGCACCGGGGCCAGGGCGCGCGTCGACCGGGCGTACCCGCTGAGCTGGAAGCGCATCGCGGCGATCATCGGCACCGCGCCTCGTAGCCGTCCGCCTTGAGCCGGTCGACGAGGTCCTCCGCCTGGGAGCGCGGCACGATCACCTCGACGACCGCGTGTTCCTCGGGGAGGTCCCCTTCGTCGACCGTCTGCCCCGCGACCTGCCAGCGCACGACGCCCGGCACACTCCGGAGGTCGCCCTGGTGGTCGCTGACGACCACGGACGATCCGCCCGCGGCGAGCTCGGCCAGCAGCGCCGGCAGCGCCGCGCGGGTCCGCGCGTCGAGGCCGGCGAACGGCTCGTCGAGCACGAGCAGCCCGGGCGCGGCCAGCAGGGCCTGGAGCAGTCCGGCCTTGTGCGCGCTGCCCTTGGACAGGTCCGGCAGCCGGGTGTCCAGGAGGTCGGTGAAGCCGAGCCGTTCGGCCCACTCTCCGATCCGCGCGGGCGGAACGCCCCGTACGGCCGCCATGTGCCCGAGGTAGGCCCGCGCGGTGAAGGGCTGGCCCGTTGGAAACCGTTCCGGGGCGTACCCGACGGAGGGCGGCCGGCCGCTGACTCCTCCCCGGACCGGCGGCACGACTCCGGCGATCAGCCGGAGCAGTGTTGATTTGCCCGCTCCATTGCGGCCGTTCACCTCGATGATCCGGCCACCGGGTACGGTCAGCGTCACGTCGCGCAGCACCCACGGAGCGCGGCGGCGGTACCGGAAGGCGACCTGGTTGAATCGCACGAACCAGGAGCCTATTGCCGGCCGATAAGACGAACGTAAGCGGAAGAATGCCCACCATGGACTGCCTGTTCTGCGAGATCGTGAAAGGGGAGCGGCCCGCCCACGTGGTGCTCGACGACGGCCCCGTCGTCGCCTTCCTGGACACCCGGCCGCTGTTCAAGGGGCACACGCTCCTCGTGCCGCGCACCCACTACGAGACCCTCGCGGACCTGCCGGCCGACCTCCTCGAGCCGCTGTTCGCCGCCGGGCAGCGGCTGTCGGCCGTCATGGAGACGGCGCTCGGCGCGGCGGGCTCCTTCGTCGCGATGAACAACCGGATCAGTCAGAGCGTGCCCCACCTGCACGTCCACGTCGTTCCCCGGAACCGCAAGGACGGGCTGCGCGGGTTCTTCTGGCCGCGGACGAAGTACGACTCCGACGACGAGGCCCGCGCGTACGCGGACCGCATCCGCGGCGCGCTCGGATGATGGCGGTGACGGCCGAGACGACCGGCCCGGACGTGAGCCCGGGGCGGGTCCGGCGCGACGCGGTCGCCGTCGGCGCCTTCGTCGTCGCGGCCGCGGTGGCGTACTCGGTGTTCTCGCTGGTGCGGTACTGGACCTTCCGCACCACGACGTACGACCTGGTGATCTTCGATCAGGCCGTGCGTTCCTACAGCCGCCTGCACCTGCCCACCGCGATGGTCAAGGGCGTGCACAACGGCTTCGGCCCGCACTTCACCGTGCTCGGTGACCACTTCTCGCCGATCCTCGCGCTGCTGGCGCCCCTGTACTGGATCCACGACGGCCCGCAGACCCTGCTGGTCGCCCAGTCCGTGGTCCTGGCGCTGACGATCGTGCCGCTGTGGATGTTCACGCGGCGGCGGCTCGGCGCGTGGGCGGCGCACTGTGTCGCGGGCGTGTACGCCCTGGCCTGGCCGGTGGCCGAGACGGTCGCCTTCGACTTCCACGAGATGGCGTTCACGCCCGCGCTGTCCATGCTGATGCTCGAACGCCACGACGCCGGCCGCCGGCGGCAGTGCCTGCTGGCCGCGGGCGCGCTGCTGCTCGTCAAGGAGGACATGGGGCTGCTCGTCGCCGGCTTCGGGCTGTATCTGCTCACCCGGCCGGGGGAGCGGCGCCTGGCCGCCGTCCTCGTGGTCGCGGGTCTCGGCTGGACCTGGCTGGCCTCCCGGGTGCTGATCCCGGCGTTCGGCGGCGCGGCGGACTACTACTGGGCCTATGACGCCCTGGGCCGGGACCTGCCGCATGCCGCCGCGTACGCCCTGACGCACCCGTGGACGGCGCTGAAGCTCCTCGTCACCCCGAACGTCAAGGCGACGACCATGGGGTGGCTCATCCTGCCGCTGCTGCTGGTGCCGCTCGCCTCACCGATCACCGTGGCGGTGCTGCCTCTGCTGGCCGAGCGCATGCTCGCGAACCGCTTCGGGAACTGGTGGGAGCCGAGGTTCCACTACAACGTCGCGCTGGCGGCCCTGCTCGTCGCGGCCGGCGTCGACGGCGCCTGCCGGCTGTCCCGGCTCCGCGTGCCGGGCACACGCGGGCGGCGACTCCGCCTCGATCTCGTCTGGCCGGTCGCCGCGCTGCTGGCCGCCGCCGTCGTCGTACCGCGCTTCGCGTTCAAGAACTTCTTCGACCCGGCGTTCTACCGCCGCGACGCGCACGCGCGCGCCGCCGCCCACGCGGTCGCCGCCGTGCCCCACGGGGCGCTGGTCGAGGCCGCGAACGCCGTGGGGCCGCAACTGTCCGGCCGCGCCCGCGTGCTGCTGTGGGACACCCGCGTCCGCTGGGCCCCCTGGGTGGTCGCGGACACCGCCCGTACGACGTTCCCCTTCCCGGGCCTGGGGGCGCAGCGCGACCGCGTACGGTACCTGCTCCAGCGGGGGTACACGGTCGTGCTGCGCCAGGACGGCTGGGTGGTGCTGCACGACCCGGGCGCCACTCCGGATCTGCGCGCCACCCGCTGAGCGCCGACCGGTCACTCGGCCCGCAGCCGCTCGGGAACGATCGCGCGGCGCAGCCGACGCCGGGAGGCCGCCGTGACCAGGACCGCGGCGAGGACACCGAGAGCGCCCATGAGCAGGGCATGGGCCACCGTCCACGCCATCCACGCGGAACCGAACGTCACGGTCGGCCAGGTGCAGATCAAGGTGCCCACGACGGTCAGTCCGCAGACCGGAACGGTGGCGATGAGCGCCTGCCGGGTGAGGAGGCGACGCAGCTCCCTCTCGTGCGCGCCGATCGCGCGCAGCTCGGCCAGCATCGGGCCGCGATCGAGGAGGGACTCGGCCTGGTGGACGAGCAGGGCGGCGGTCGTCACCAGGATCCCCACGAACAGGGCCAGGCTCACGAGCGCGAAGCTGGTCATCCAGAAGGGTTCGAGCCTCCCACGGTCCATCATGACGTCCGCCTCGATCAGACCGGTGCCACTGCCGATCGCGACGGTCAGCGCCACGACGGCCAGGGTCCGCCCCCACGGGCGGGCATCGGCCTCCAGGGCGCGTGCCGCCAGCAGGGTCTCCGCCGAGCGCGCCCGGCGGCCGACCCACCGCGCCGAGTACCAGATCACCCATCCGGTCGACAGCATCAGTCCGACCGGCAGGAGGAGCACGGAGATCTGGAGCACCGGCCGCGCGGCGACGATGAACCCCTGGCCCGCCGCACCGGCGAGAGGGCGGTACACGGGCGCCAGGCAGGGCGGGACGAGCAGCAGGAGGCCGTACCAGCGCGGCCGGCCCCGGCCGGCGCGGCGGGTCACGCCGAGGGGCGTGGCGATGACGTGCCGGCCGGCGAGCAGGCCGGAGAGCGCCGCCGCGACGATCACGATCGCCATCGCGGCCAGGCACCACAGCGGCGGGACGGCGACGTCGGCGCGCGACCCCGGGGCGAGCGTCCTGCGGGCGGCCAGCTGCGGCACGAGGTACGCCGCGGCCCCGACGACCGTGCCGAGGGCGGCCGCGCGGGTGACCTCGGCCGCGCCCAGAAGGCGGACCTCTCGTGGTGTGGCACCGGCCAGGCGCAGCGCGGCCAGCCGCCGCTCCCGGTCGGCCGCGGCCAGCCGTGCCGACTGGTAGAGGAACGCCGCGACCGGCAGGAGCAGCAGCGCGATCCCGAAGGCGGTGCCGTCCCGCGTCCCCGGGTCGCCGATCGGGCCGAAGCGGTCGTCGAGCCGGCCGCGCAGCGCCAGGACGTTCGCCGCGCCGAACAGGAACCAGGTCGCCAGGCCGGCTCCGACCGCCATCAGCCGCGCGCGGACCCGCTCCGCCGGCGAGCCGCCCTTACTGAGCATGCCCGCCACGGTGAGGAGCGTCCTCACACGACCACCTCCCCGGCCAGCGCGCCGTCGCGCAGCACGATCTCCCGATCGGCGTGCGCCGCGACCTGGTTGTCGTGGGTCACGATCACGACGGTCGCGCCGTTGGTCCGCGCGGCGGTCACCAGCAGGGACAGCACGCGCTCCCCGGCGACCGAGTCGAGCGCGCCGGTCGGCTCGTCGGCGAAGATGACCTTCGGGCCGGTGACGAGCGCCCGGGCGACCGCCACGCGCTGGAGCTGGCCCCCGGACAGCTCCGCCGGACGGGCGTCGGCGACGTCCAGCGCCGCGACCTCCTCCAGCCGGTCGCGCGCGACGGTCGTCGCCTCGGCCCGGCCGCGCCCGGAGAACAGCAGCGGCAACGCGACGTTCTCGACGGCGGTCAGCTCGGGGACGAGCCGGTCGAACTGGAAGACGATTCCGAACTCCTCCCGCCGGAGCCGGGTCCGGGCGGTCTCGTCGAGGTCGTCGACGCGCCGCCCCGCGTAACGCACCTCGCCCGTCTCCGGCCGCATGATCCCGCTCAGGCAGTGCAGGAGCGTCGACTTGCCCGAACCGCTCGGCCCGGTGATGGCCACGGTCTCGCCGCGTTCGATCGCCAGGGACACGCCCCGCAGGGCGTACGTGCGGCCGAACGCCTTCTCGATCCGGCGGGCTTCCAACAGGGTCATGTGTCCTCCTTCGTCGGAGGGGCGACTCGTAGGGGCTGCGCCTCCGATTCCCTCGCTTCGCTCGGTCATGGGCGGATCTCCTGAGTGAGGTCTTCGATGCGCTGCCGGGCCGTCTCCATCCAGCGCAGGTCGGCGTCGAGGTGGTGCAGCGCGTAGTCGGCGGCCAGCACCTCACCGACCGAGACGCCGGCGCCGCGCTTGCGTGCGGTCAACTCACGCATGCGCTCCAGGTGCGCCGCCCGTTGCCGCAGGAGGTAGGCGTCGGCCGATCCCTCGGCGAGCAGCGCCACCACCACCCGGGTGAACAGCGCGCTGGAGACGTGTGGCGCGGGCGGCTCGGTCTGCGCGAGCCATCGGCGAATCTCCGCGGTGCCCTCCTCCGTGATCTCGTAGACGGTGCGTTCCGGTCCGGCCTCCTGAACGGTGCCGGCGACGGTCACGCGGCCGTCGCGCTCAAGCCGCTGAAGGGTCGCGTAGACCTGTCCGTACGCGAGGGGCTTGGCGCCCGGAAGCCGCGCGTCATGCTCGCGCTTCAGTTCGTATCCGTGCTTGGGCCGCTCGGTGAGCAACCCGAGCAGGACGTGCCCGGTCGACATGAGCCGTGACTATACACTCGTTGTATTCATTGAGTGAATAGCTGTCGCCCGGCAGGCCCGGTCGTGGTCGGCCGGCCTCGTCGGGAAAGGGACGGGCCCCCGGAAGATGCCGCGCTTCCAGGGGCCCGCGAGCGGGGTTGGGCGAGAGATCAGTAGACGCTCACTCCGTACGCCGAGAGCGCCTCGGTGACGGGCTGGAAGAAGGTGGTGCCGCCGGAGGTGCAGTTGCCGCTGCCGCCGGAGGTCAGGCCGAGCGCCGTGCCGCCGGAGTACAGCGGGCCGCCGCTGTCGCCGCCCTCGGCGCAGACCGTCGTCCTGATCAGGCCGCTGACGGTGCCCTCGGAGTAGTTGACCGTCTGGTTGAGCGCGGTGACGGAGCCGGAGTGAACGCCGGTGGTGCTGCCGCGGCGCGTCACCGACTCACCGACGTAGGCGTTGCCGGCCGAGGTGATGTCGACACTGCCGACCGTGCCCGGGTGGGAGACGCCGCTGGCGTAGGTGACGATCGCGTAGTCGTTGCCCGGGAAGCTGCTCGACCGCGTGGTGCCGATCAACGAGGTGTGACTGGAGTTGCTGTACCAGCTCGACGCGATGTTGCCGCAGTGCCCGGCGGTCAGGAAGTAGTACGTGCTGCCGCTCACGACGTTGAAGCCCAGGGAGCAGCGGTACTGGCCACCGTAGATCGCGTCGCCGCCGGAGCCGTCGAGGCTGAAGACGCCGGGCACGTACTCCATCCGGACGGCGCTGCCCAGCTGCTGGGCCGCGGAGGTGACCTGGACGAGCCTGGACCCGGTGACCGAGCTGTCGACGGAGAGTACGACCTGGTCGGTGGTCGGGTCCACGGCCCAGGCCGTGCCGGGCACCTTGGCCGTGCGGTCGAGGACGCCGATGGCCTTCTGGAGCTGGGCGCCGCTGAACGGCACGATCTTCGGGACGGCGCCGGCGTCGCGTACGGCCGAGGCGTCCGACTTCGAGCTGACCGTCACGACCAGCTTCTTCGCGGACTGGTCGAAGTACGCGCCGGCGGAGCGGGAGCCCAGCTTCTGGGCCAGCTTCGTGGCGAGGTGCGAAGGATCCGGCTGCGAGACGGACGCCTGGGCCGACGCGCCCAGCAGGGAGCCGCCGACGAGCGTGGCGGCCGCCGCGACGAGTCCAGCACGCCGAGGAGCAGTGAATCTCACACGAGCCTCCCTCAGGGGTGGCGGGCGCGCCCCGGTGGCGCGCCCGAGGGACGGCATGGCAATGGCGCTCGGCTCACGGGCGGAGGGGGCCGCCCGGGCGGGGTCGAGATCCGATTACCTGGCCTGCGCAGATCTTCACAAACCTAGTCAAAAGCCGCAAGGTCAAACGTTAGTCCAGAATTGGTCAGCCGCAAGCAATCGCATACTAGCTGGTATCCGGGCTGACGGAAGTGTCGGAACCGAGGTCCGGTCGGCTCCCGGGTCAGGGCTCCGGTCAGGATTCGGGCGCCGAGAGAGGAGCCGAGAAGGTCAAGGGAACCTGAGAGTTCGCTGTGAGTACCTGGGCCGAGCGTGGTAACGGCGTCGGCGTGTGAGAGTCTTGGCTAGCAATGGACCATCCGGAATTCACAGCATTTGTCCTGGTCGCAGGCATGATCCTGGCCGGCGTCGCGCAGTGGCGCGGCTGGCGGCCGACGTTGCCCGTGGCCCTGGCGGTCGGCATCGGGCTGCGGCTGATCCTGCTGATCTCCGCGTCGAGCGACTCCTGGCAGCCCGTCGACTACAACGAGGGTTTCAGGGCGGCCGGTCGGGCGATCCTCCATCATCAGGATCCCGTGCTGGCCAGTCAGGGATCCTGGCACTTCCTGCCGATGATCCCGTACTTCTACGCCCTGGCACTGGCCACCGGTCTGCCATGGGAGATCGCCGGCCGGGTCTGCACCCTCATCGCGGACGTCGTGCTGATCGCGCTGGTCGGGCGCCTCGCCGGGCGGAAACACGCCGCGGCGGCGCGGTTCCAGTACGCCTGCAACCCGATCGCGCTCATGGTCGCCGTCATCCACGGACAGGTCGAGCCGATCTCCCTCGTCTTCCTCGTCGGCGCCTACATCCTCGCGCGGTCCGCGCGGACCGGCGCCGAGAACGGCGGGACCGGCCTGAACGGCGCCTGGGCGGGCGCCATGTTCGGGTTCGCGTTGTCGGCCAAGAGTTGGCCGATCATCCTGCTGCCGGTGGTCCTCGCGATCCTGCCGAACTGGCGGCAGCGCCTGTACGGGCTGGTCGCGGCCGGTGCCGTCCCCGTCTTCTTCCTCGCGACCCTTCCCCTCGTCGTGAGTTCCAACTGGGCCGACATGCTGAACGTCGCGCGATACCTCGGTGAAGTGCGGCCCATCGTCGGCGAATGGGGCTGGACCGCTCTGATGACGGGCGGTGACTGGACGCTGGCCCCGACGGCCGCCAAGATCGGCCAGATCATCCTGTACACCACCATCGCGCTGGTCATGTGGCTCTGGTGGCGGGCCGACCGCATCGACCAGACCTCCACGATCCTCCTGGCCTTCATGCTCGTCACGCCGCGCCTGGGTGCCCAGTACCTGCTGTGGTTCGTGCCGTTCCTGTGCGCGCGGCCGACCCGGTGGAGCCGGCCCGCGATGGCCCTGGCCGCGGTCTGGGCGGGCACCGGGTACATCTACCTGACGCAGTTCGACGACACCGGCTGGTGGGAGAACCACGAATGGTGGGCGATGAGCTCGGTGGCCGTCCTCCCGCTCCTGGCCCTGGCCATTCCCTGGTACCGGCGCCGCCCGCAGCCCGTCGAAGGACTCCCCGTCACGGAGACCGAACTCGTCCCCGCGACCAAGTGACCGCGCCCGCCGGGTCCGGGAGCCGATCCCGCACCCGGCGGCGCGGTGCCCGTACGGCGCGGTGTCCGTAGGGCGCGGTCAGCCGATCGAGACGCCGCCGAATGACAACCCCGGGCCCTGATGGCCCGTGCTCGCGTAGCGGCCGAGGTAGAGGTACCTGCCGCGATAGCGGGAGTCCTTGGCGGTGATCGACTTGTCGGGGCCGTCATAACGCACCACCGTGACGGACGACTTCGTCACCGAGATGCGAAGCGTCGCGATGGTGCCCTTCTTCAGGGCCGGGGTCCTGACGCTCTTCAGCCGCGTGGTGTGCCCGGCGTCCTTGCGGTACAGGATGAGAGTGCCGTCGCGGCGCAGGACGGCCAAATAGCCGCCGTTCAGCGGTGAGTCGGCACTCGTGAAGGCCGAGTCGCGGACCGCGGAGAAGTACACGCCGCCCCACCGGCTCTTGTCCGTCCCCAGGCTGTCCCACCGCATCTTCAGGCGCAGCGTGTACGACTTCGGCAGCACCGCCCAGCCCTGGAGGGCCAGCAGAGGATAGTCGCCGAGGTTGACGTGCCACCAGCCCGGCGCGATGAACCGGCCCCGCTGCCGGGGACCGAGCGCCTCCGGATACTGCGACTGGCTGATCTGCCCGTACCACCAGTTCTGCGTGGTGAAGGGATCGCGGGTGCGCCGGTAGCGGGCGACGTCACCGCGGACGTACGGCGGGTCGTTGGTGTCGATGCCCTGCACACCGAGCCGATAGAGCTCGTCCCGCCGGTACTGCCGGTTGACGTCGTAGCAGGCCACCGTCAGCCCGGCCTTGACGTACGAGGCGATCAGACTGTCGGGCAGCGCGGACCACACGGATACGCGCTTCAAACCGTCGGCCTTGATGGCTTCGGGAGTGTCGATCGTCGCCTGCTGGGCCCCGCCGACGATCACCTGGGCGGTGATGCCCGCCTGCTCGGCCAGCACGGCGTCCGAGCGGGAGAACGTCTGGACCATCACCGAGCCGGTCAGGTTCCGCCGGGTGAGCTCGTCGATGACCAGCCGCATCGCTTCGGTGGTCTTCGGGTGCGCCAGCAGCCGTGTCTTGCCGGCGAACTCGTCGAGAACCTGGGTGAACAGCAGCGGATGCGTCGTCGTGGCCTTGCCGCCGAACCAGGACGGCGCGTCGATCACCAGCTTCTGAAAGGCGGCGCTGTCGAAGTCGGCGACGTTCCCCGTGCCCGTGGTGACGCGATCGACGGTCGGGTCGTGCATGACGCCGCCGACGCCGTCCTTGAGCACCTGGATGTCGAACTCCAGAAGATCGGCGTCCGGGTCGGCGACCCCGGCCTTGAGCGCCTGCTCGGTGTTCTCCGGAGCGAGGAACGCTCCGGCGCTCCGGTGGGCGATGAAGAAGCGCTGGGGGAGGTCGGTCAGCCGCGGCGACCGAGTCGTCGAGCGCTGAGGAGAGAAGGGGGCGGCCTGTACGGCCGTCGCGGATCCGACGACGGTGAGTCCCACGGCCGCCAGGCTCAGCATGGTCTTTCGCACAAAGAGCAGAGGCTAGACCGCTAGGCGGCAATTGTCCGCTGCGATATCGAACCGCAATCAAGGTCGGTTCCCTCACCTGCGGGCGGATCGTCGGTGTTGTCGCACGCCAATCACGGAGACCGGTTCGGGTTTACAAGGTCCTGAGTGGTGTAGATCACTTTAACCCCTCTAGGGAACTCGCCGACCAGGTGTTACGTTCTGATCGTTTTTCTCGACTTCGACCTGACTGGCCGTAAGGCGGGAGGATCAGTGAGGCGCCGGTTACTGCGGCGGCGCATCAGTCCCCGCGTTCGATCGATCTAGAAATCTCGTCATGACCTTTGGTTCTCCTTCGTTTGAGCCGGTTCGGCTGCCGAGTCAGGGGCGGAGCCGGGCGGCGGTCGCGGCGGCGGTGTTCGCCACGATCGGGCTCATTCCCGTATCGCTGATCTTCGTCATCGTGGCGTTCCAACGGGTCCGCCGCAGCACGGATCGGGGCATGGGATTCCTGCTCTATGCCCTGTTGATGAACCTGGTGGCGCTGGCGCTCATCACCTGGGGACTCGACAGGATCGCTCCCGACGCGAGTGGGTCTGAGAACACGCCGGCGGCGCTGACCCTGTCAGTCGGGCAGTGCTATGACCAGACGGCGAAGAAGCAGGACCATGGGGCGAGAAAGATCATCGAGGCCAGTGCCCCTCGGTCGTGTGCTGGACCGCATGATGGTGAGGTCGGCGCCGTGTTCGATGCCTCCGGTGAATCGTGGCCGGGGAAGGCCGCCATTGAGACGCAGGCCGACGCGGAGTGCACGAAGCGCATGACGGGTGCGCCACAACATCGGCCCGACGGCGTCGCGCTCAGGGTTCATTTCGCCTATCCGGATGACGTGGCCTGGCGGAATGGTGTCCGGCATGTCGTCTGCTCGATCGAACGCGAGGATGGCGCAAAGCTGACGACTCCGTATGGATCCTGGCGGGATCTCAATGACCTGAAGAAGGGTGACTGCTTCGATCGGCCGCCGGGGACGGTGCTGTACTCGGTTGCCACGACCGGCTGTTTCACGCCGCATGAACTGGAGGTCGTCTCGACGCCGCGCCTTCCGGACGGTCCGTGGCCGGGCGGCGATGCGGTCGAGCGGAAAAGCGTAGAAGGCTGCCGTCGTGCGGGCATGCCGAAACACGACGCGGACGGCCACCCTGTGGAACTCATCTACTTTCCCCCCAACGAGCAGACTTGGAAGCTCGGCGATCGTCTGGTCGTCTGCCTCGGCAGGCGGGTGGATCACAAGAAGCTGACCGCCTTCCTGTGATCCTCGACCTGGGGGAGGCTCCTGGTACGTCGGCGGGAGCGGAAGGCGGGCGAGAGGAACGGCGCGCGTCAGGTGAAGACGGCGGTCACCGTGTGGCCGTGCTCGGGATCGCCGGTCCACCTGACATGGGTGGCGAGGTCCGCGACGATCGGCAGGCCGCGGCCGTTCTCGGCCAGGTCGTCGTCGTGCCGCTTCCGGTGCGGGCCGCTGTCCTCCAGTGAACCGCCCTGGTCGGTCACCGACACCGCCAGGCAGCCGTCGCCGTGGCGGACCTCGACGACGAAGGTGCCGCCGGGTCGGCCGGAACGGGTGTGGATGAGGGCGTTGCCGGCGAGCTCGGCCACGGCCTGGACCGCGTCGTCGACGTGCCGGCAGTCCTCCAGGAGGAAGGCCACGAACCGGCGGACGAGCCGCGCCTGGTCCGGGCGGCCGGGGAAGGTGCGCCGCCAGCACATCGGGGCGGTGAATGCGGTCGACGTCGTCTCGTGGAGCGTGGCGGTCACGGTGGTGCGCCCTCCCGTCGAATGGGCTGAGTGCCGAGGGCCGGGGGTGACGCCCGATCTCCCCATGGCGCTGGGGAGGACGACAGGGACCCGTCGGGTGGACCGGGATCGGCCCGGCCCTGCCGGAGTCCGGCGGACTCAATCCGCCGACGCCGCAGGGGCGCGCCTGCGGTTCACCGCCGCGTCCAAGTCGAGCAACTCCCTCGATCACATCGCGTGTTCGGGTTCTTACGCATAGTGCTTCCCCGCTGCGTAAGTGCGCAAGCGATTCACTGAGAATTCTCACAGTTTACTCTTCAGTAACTATCCGAAATCGATTGCTCGCAGTGAGTAACGTCGTCACACTGGGTGCGTGCCGGATCCTTCCCCCACGATCCGCGAACGCCGCATCGCCATCGAGCTGCGCCGTCTTCGCGAACAGACCGGGTTAACCCTCGACCAGGCGGCTGAGCGACTGGGCTGGAGCCGCGCGACCCTCGGCCGGATGGAGACCGCCGTTCGCCGGATCAAGCCCACCGAGCTGCAACGACTACTGAACGTCTACAACGTGGACGGCCGCCGCCGCGGTGACATCGCCGAACTGGCCCGAGGCGCTCGCGAGCGCGGCTGGTGGCATCGCTACACCGACACCCTGCCCGCCGCGTACGCGACCTACATCGCGCTGGAGGCCGAGGCGCGCTCACTGCGCTGCTATGACGCGCTGGTCGTCCACGGCCTGCTACAGACCGAGGACTACGCGCGCGAGGTCATCCGCGCCGGCCTCATGCAGCTCGCCCCCGACTCGGAGGTCGAGCGACGCGTCGAGGTCCGCCTCAACCGGCAGGCGCTGCTGACCGAGCGAGACCCTCCGCTGGAGCTGTGGTGCGTCATCGACGAGAACACCCTGCGCCGCATGATCGGCGGCGAGGGCGTCATGCGGGCCCAGTACACACGGCTCGTCGAGCTGGCCGAATGCCCTGGTATCACGCTCCAGGTCCTGCCGCACAAAGTGGGTGCCCATCCGGGAGTGGAGGGCACGTTCGCGATCCTGGAGTTCCCGGAGCGCTACATGCCGGACGTCGGCTACATAGAGGCGCTCAACGGGGCCCTGTACATCGAGGACGGCGCACAGGTGCATGCGTACTCGCTCGTCTTCAATCATCTCGTCGCCGAAGCGCTGGGAATCGGCGAGTCGGCCGCGTTCATCCGCCGACTAATGGAAGAAGAAACCTAAGGAAAGGTACGATATGACCGGTAAATCCATGCCTCCCTGGCGTAAGTCCATCCGTAGCAACGCCTCGAGCGGCTGTGTCGAAGTGACCTGGATCGACGGACCGGGTGCCGGCAGCGACGGGCCAGGCGGTCCTCCGGCGAAATAACAGAACCCGGCAAGGAGGAGCCGTGCGGGCATCACGGCGCCTGGCCTCCGTTTCGCATCGCGTTCGCCGGTACGAGCGCGGTGCGGAGCGCGGCTTCTCGCCTGGCGCGAGACAAGCCGCGATCACGGAAGCCTCCGAGCGCGCAGGAGCCGTCGGGCCAGGAGACACACTGCCGTAGTGGTCGATGCGACAGCGATCACTCCGGCCGCCTGTCGGGGCTCCAGTCTGGTCGTTCCCTTGCCCCGGTACGTCGTGGCCTGGTCGTCGAGTCCGGATCGGAGTGCCAAAGCGAGGGCCTCATCCAGCACTTCGCGGAATCTGTTCAGGCGAGACCCGACCGAATTGGCGGTCCACTGCTCTCTGATCAAGCCAGAACCTACGCCCGGCGTCGGTATGGAAGAGGTTGTCGACGGCCATTGATCTCAGGCCTTCGTCCGATACGTCTCTCAGCTCCCACTGCATGTACCAGAACGACACCATCAGGTTCAAGAACTGAATGCGCCGGCTCTCGTCATGGGAGACCTTGTCTGCTCGAGGCCCCCAGCACTGCATGTAGACCGGGTCGCTCATGGCGATCTCTGCAAGCCTCATGTGAATGCTGCGGTTGACCTGCCGCCTGTTCGCCAAGCTCTCCTTCGCCTGGAGGGCGAGCGATATGGAGACGGCGACGAGCGCGAAGGCGCTGAGGATCGCCGAGATCGCTCCATACGCCTGGCCGACGTTGCCCAGCCGAGTCCAGTCGACATGGCCTCTGTCGGCGATGAACTCGAGTGCCAGCGGTGACAGCGTGATCAGCGCCAGGATCACCACCCCGACGCAGACGAGCGCGGCAGGCCGTGATGCGCGACGGATCGGGCCGGTGATGTCGTTGATCCACGGTGAGCGCTGTCCGGAGGGGATGGCGTCCATGGTCACCTCACATCGAGACGAATCTCTCCGCATCTACGACGCACGGGAGTGCTCGACCGTGCCCATCACAGCGCGTTCTCCTTCCCCGCAGGAGCGGTCCTGCGGGCGCGCGGTACGTCGGGACGGTCGCGGTCGGCCTCAACGGCGGGTCAGGGCCGTCAGGAGGCGGTCCTGGGGGAGGGCGTGGGCGGTGATGTCGTCGCGGCCGGTCATGGTCTCGGCGGCGAGCAGGGCGTTCACAATGGCCTCCTCGGTGGCCTCGATCGCGCCGTAGAAGAGCGGATCGATGTAGGCGTCCGGCAGGACGTCGACGGTCAGCACGCGGGGCGGCTGCACGCCCAGCGCGTCCGACGGCAGCCGCCCGCGGTTGGCCGTCGAGAAGGCCAGGAAGCCGTCACCGCTCGTGTTCTCGCCCGCCCCGCCGGTGCGGGCGACCCCGAGCCCGGCGCGCTGGGCGAGGCGGCGGCACTGGTGGGGCAGCAGCGGCGCGTCGGTCGCCACGATGCCGATGATCGATCCGGCGCCCTCGAACTCCGGGGGCACCGGACGGGGCACGTCGTCGATCACCACCGGCACGCCCGCGACGGTGAGCCGCTCGCGGCGCCCGTGGTTCGCCTGCACGAGCACCCCCACCGTCCAGCCGCCGTCGACCACCCGTGACGCGGTGCCGATCCCGCCCTTGAAGCCGTGGCAGATCATTCCGGTGCCGCCGCCGACATTGCCCTCGGCGACCGGACCGGCGGTCGCGGCGTCGTACGCCTCCCGTACGTGGGCGGCGGTGACGTGCTGTCCGTCGATGTCGTTCAGCACGCCGTCCCACGTCTCGCCGACGACCGGCAGCCCCCAGGCTCCCCGGCCCCGCCCGCGTACCTCGATCTCGATGAGCGCGTCGCGTACGACGCCGACGCTGTGACTGTTGGTGAGCGCGATCGGGGTCGTCAGCATGCCGCCCTCGCGGACCCACGCCATCCCGGTGAGCTCGCCGTTGCCGTTGAGCCAGTGGTGGCCCGCGTACAGCGGCTCGTCGAAGATCGAGCCCGCGTGCGGAAGGATCACCGTGACGCCGGTCCGTACCGGGCCCTCGCCGACGCGGAGCGGCCCGTCGCCCCTGACGATGGTCGTGTGCCCGACGCGTACCCCGGCCACGTCGGTGATCGCGTTGGCCGGTCCCGGTGTTCCGCCGCCGATGACGACGCCGAGATCGCGAGCTCTGGTCATGAGGCCTCCTTCGTCGGCCTCATGACCAGAGGTGCTGTGCTCACCGATTCCCTCGCTTCGCTCGGTCATGGGGGCCTCCGGTCGGGGTGACGTGTCCGGTCCAGACGATCATGGCGTACCGGATGCTCGGTGGAGGGCGCCGGGTGGCCGTGACGGGTCCTGGTCCGCCGGGTTTCGGCGCTGCCTTCGCCGAGCATTCGGAACCGGCGGGGCGCCGGCCGGTCAGGCGCGGTCCTTGCGGAGGGCGTCGAGGGCGAGCAGCGCGACGTGCAGGGAGGCGCAGGACTCGACGTCTTCCAAGTCCGCGCCGAGCACCCGTTCGATGCGGCGCAGCCGCTCGTACAGCGCCGGCCGGGACAGGTGGGCCCGCTGCGCGGTGAGGACCTTGTTGCGCCCGCTGCCGAGGTAGAGACCGAGCACGTGGACGAGGTCGCTGCCGCGCTGCGCGTCGTAGGTCAGCAGCGGGCCGAGCTCCCGCTCGGTGAACGTCTGCAGCCGCGCGTCCTCGCGCAGCAGGTGCAGCAGGCCGCGCAGCCGCAGGTCGGGCAGGCGGTAGAACAGCCGGCCGTCGTTGCGTTCGGCGGCGACGCCGGCGACCTGCTCGGCCTCCAGGAACGACCGGCGCACGTCGCGCACGGACTCGACGGTCGAGCCCACGGCCATGACGAAGGCGTCCGCGCCCCCGCGCGGTCGCGCGTCCCGGTCCGCGCGGCTCGCCGGCGCCGACCCGCAGTGGTGGGCGCGGAGGCGGCGTGCGACCTCGCACAGGACGTCGTCCTCGACGGCGCGGGACGGGAGGGACGCCAGCACGCCGACCCGGGCCTGCGGCGAGCTCTCGTCGAGGGCGCCGACGAGCGCGGACAGGTTCGCCTCGCGGCAGGCGGCGGCCGTGGCCTCGGCCAGGTCCGTCACCGAGGTGGCCGCCGACGCGTCGCCCACCAGGCCGAGCGCCGGGGGCGGACCGGACGGCGCCGGCGGGCGGGGGAGCACCACGATGCCGAGCAGACGCCGGCCGGTGAGCGAGACGCCGAGAGCGCGGGCGCGGGCCGCCGCCTCCTGCGGGTCGGCGTACGCGTGCGCGAGGATGCCGCTGATGATCGAGCCGTGGGCCTGGCGTTCGAGGCTCTCGGCGTGCCGGTCGAGCAGCCGGCCGAGGGCGAGCGTGGTCGCGGCCCGCTCGACGAGGACGACGTCGCGGGGTGACGGCGGGTCCATCGAGGTGATGATGAGCCGCCCCCAGTCCTCACCGCGGGCGCCGACGACGGTGACCAGCCACCGGGAGGACGCGTCGTACGCCGTGCGCTCCTCGGGGCGTACGGAGCGCGAACGGGTCTCCCAGCCGGTCAGCAGCTCGGCCGGGTCGGTGCCGGACAGCTCGGCGGCGAGGACCTGGTGGGCCAGGTTCTCCAGCACGACCGGGCGTCCGACGAGGCTGGCCACCTGACGGACCACCTCGGCCGGCGGCGCGCCGTCGACGGACAGTTGGGTGAAGACCTCGTGCAGCTTCTCCGAGGCGCGCAGCTCGGCCAGCTGCGCGTCGATGATCCGGGCGTGCACCGCCTCGGTGACGTCCACGAAGGGCGTCTCCCGCGCCCAGGCGATCAGCGGGAGGCCGTGCTCCTCGGCCGCCGCGGCCAGCGCGTCGGGAAGCGTGGCCGCGTACTTGCGGCCGAGCTCGACGATCAGGCCGCTGGCGCCTACCTCGGCCAGGTCGGCGACGTACGCCCGGAGCTGCTGCGGATCGTCCGGCAGCGCGATCCCGGTGGTGAGCACCAGCTCGCCGCCGCGCAGCAGGTGGGCGATGTCGGTGACCTCGGCGGAGTGCACCCAGCGGACACGGGCGTCGAGGTGGTCCGCGCCGGCGATGATCCGCGGCTCGCCCCGCCGGACCGCGTCGAGCCGCAAGACGTCGGCCAGAGTGGGCAGCACATCTGTGATGCTATGCAAACGCCGACGTGAGGAGGTACCCCGATGGAGCGGATGGACGGCGACGCGATCGACCGAGAGCTGGCGACGACGCCGGGCTGGGAGCTCGCCGAGGACGCGATCGTCAAGACCGTGAGGTTCGCGGACTTCAAGGAGGCGATGGCGTTCGTCAACCGCGTGGCCGAGGTCGCCGAGGAGCTGAACCACCACCCGGACATCACGATCCGCTGGAACAAGGTCACCCTGACGCAGAGCACGCACGTGGCGGGAGGCCTGACGGAGTACGACTTCCGCCTCGCCCGCCGCCTCAACGAGCTCTGACCGGGCGCCACCGGGCGACAGGTTGCCAGATGCGGCGGGTCGGAGCTGACAGTCTGCTGGCTGGTGCTCCGGGGCGTTCTGCGGGAAGACTCGTGCTATGTCGGACTTGCTAGCACGCCACCGCGCGGTCATGCCCAACTGGATGGCCCTCTACTACGACGAGCCGATCGAGATCGTCAGCGGGAAGGGCAGCCGCGTCACCGACGCGAACGGCCGCTCCTATCTGGACTTCTTCGCCGGCATCGTGACCAACACGCTCGGCTACGACCTCGCCGAGGTACGCGAGGCCGTCGAGCGTCAGCTCCGCACGGGAGTCGTGCACACGTCGACGCTCTACCTCCTGCGCGGCCAGGTGGAGCTCGCCGAGAAGATCGCCCGGCTCTCCGGCATCGACGACGCCAAGGTCTTCTTCACCAACTCCGGCACCGAGGCGAACGAGACCGCGCTGCTGCTCGCGACATACGCGCGCAAGAGCAACCAGATCCTCGCCATGCGGCAGAGCTACCACGGCCGGTCCTTCGGCGCGACCGCGGTCACCAGCAACCGCACGTGGAAGAACAACGCGCTCTCGCCGCTCAGCGTGTACTTCCTGCACGGCGGGGACCGGCACCTCCCGCAGTTCCGCGGGCTGTCCGACGACGACTACATCACGGTGTGCGTGGAGGATCTGCGGCACACCCTCGCGACCGTCACGGCCGGTGACGTGGCGGCCGTGATCGCCGAACCGATCCAGGGCGTCGGCGGCTACACGTGTCCGCCGGACGGGCTGTACGCGGCGTACCAGGAGGTCCTGTCCGAGCAGGGCATCCTGTTCATCGCCGACGAGGTGCAGACGGGCTGGGGCCGCACGGGGCAGAACTTCTGGGGCATCCAGAACCACGGCGTGACGCCCGACATGATGACCTTCGCCAAGGGGCTCGGGAACGGCTTCGCCATCGGCGGCCTCGTCGCGCGCGGCGAGCTGATGGACTCGCTGCACGCGACCGGTCTGTCGACGTTCGGCGGCAACCCGATCTCCACCGCCGCCGCCAACGCGACCCTGGACTACATCCTCGACCACGACCTGCAGGCCAACGCGGCCAAGGTCGGCGGGCAGATCATCGATGGCCTGCGCGAGGCCGCAGCCCGGATGCCGTACGTCACGGACGTGCGCGGCAAGGGCCTGATGTTCGCCGTCGAGCTGACCGAGCCGGAGCTGGCCGTACGGGCGCTGGAGGAGACCAAGGCGCGCGGCCTGCTCGTCGGCAAGGGCGGGCTGTACGGCAACACGCTGCGCATGGCGCCGCCGCTCACGCTGACCGAGGACGAGGGCAGGGAAGGCCTCGGCATCCTCGTCGACGCGCTGGAGGCGATCGCATGAGGCAGATCACGCACTGGATCGGCGGCAAGCCCTGGACGGGGACGGCGGAGCGCCACGGCGACGTCTACGACCCGGCGACCGGGCAGGTGGGCGGCCGGGTGGACTTCGCCTCGGCCGACGAGGTCGAGGCGGCCGTCGCGGCCGCACGCGAGGCGTTCCCGGCGTGGCGGGACGCGTCGCTCACCAAGCGCGCGGGCGTGCTGTTCGCCTTCCGTGAGCTCGTCGCGCGGCACCGCGACGAACTCGCCGCGTCGATCACCTCCGAGCACGGCAAGGTACGGGCGGACGCGGCCGGCGAGGTGGCCCGCGGCCTGGAGGTGGTGGAGTTCGCCTGCGGCATCCCGCACCTGCAGAAGGGCGGCTACTCGGAGAACGTCTCCACCCGTGTGGACTCCTACTCCATCCGCCAGCCGCTGGGCGTCGTCGCCGGGATCACGCCGTTCAACTTCCCGGCGATGGTGCCGATGTGGATGTTCCCCCTCGCCATCGCGTGCGGGAACACCTTCGTGCTCAAGCCCTCGGAGAAGGACCCGTCCGCTTCGCTGCTCCTCGCCGAGCTGTGGCGGGAGGCCGGGCTGCCCGACGGGGTCTTCAACGTCGTGCACGGGGACAAGACGGCGGTGGACGCGCTCCTCACCCATCCCGACGTGCGCGCCGTGAGCTTCGTCGGCTCCACCCCGATCGCACGCTACGTCTACGAGACGGGCACGGCGCACGGCAAGCGGGTCCAGGCCCTCGGCGGCGCGAAGAACCACATGCTCGTGCTGCCCGACGCCGACCTGGACCTGGCCGCCGACGCGGCCGTCTCCGCCGGGTTCGGCTCGGCGGGGGAGCGGTGCATGGCCATCTCGGCGGTCGTCGCTGTCGACCCCGTGGGCGACGAGCTCGTCGCCAAGATCAAGGAGCGGGTGGCGAAGCTGACCGTCGGCCCCGGCGACGACGACCGCTCGGAGATGGGCCCGCTGATCACCGGGCCGCACCGCGACAAGGTCACCTCCTACCTCGACGGCGGTGTCGCCCAGGGCGCCACGCTGGCCGTCGACGGGCGCGAGCACGAGCTGCCGGACGGGAGCGGGTTCTGGCTGGGTCCGACGGTCCTGGACCACGTGACGCCCGAGATGGACTGCTACCGGGATGAGATCTTCGGTCCCGTCCTGTCGGTCGTACGGACGGCGTCGTACGAGACCGGTATGGCGCTGATCGCCGCGAACCCGTACGGCAACGGCACCGCCGTCTTCACGAACGACGGTGGCGCGGCCCGGCGGTTCTGCAACGAGGTCGAGGTCGGGATGGTCGGGGTGAACGTCCCGATTCCGGTGCCGATGGCCTTCTACTCGTTCGGCGGCTGGAAGGCCTCGCTGTTCGGCGACACCCACATGCACGGCACGGAGGGCGTGCATTTCTACACGCGCGGGAAGGTGGTCACCTCGCGGTGGCTCGACCCGTCGCACGGTGGGGTCAACCTGGGCTTCCCGACCAACGGCTGACCGGCCGGGGCGTGGCCGCACCCGTCTCGACGAGTGCGGCCACGTGGCTCGTCGGTGCCGTGTCCGGCCGGTGGCGGCTCGTCCGTCATGCGGCCATTGGGCGAAAAAGCGGTACATGACCGCTTTATGTGCTCGGGGGAAATTCGGATATGTGTGGAGCGATCCGAATTCGCGCATATAGAGATTTCCGGCCCGCGCGAAAACGGCGTCCTGTCACCTGGAGGTCAAAGCGAGGTGGCGGAGGGTGGCCTACGGCGGCGGGGTGGGTCACCATGGGCGAGGGGACCGTTCGCGGGGGTTACACAAGATCGTCGGAGCGCGCTCGGGGGCGCGTCGGCGCGCCGGATCCACCCGAAAGGTCGCGACGCGACGTGGGGTATTGGTTTGCACTAACTCGACCGTTTGACCGGCGAAACTACAAATACTAGCTGCAGCCCTTGACCTCCTCTGTGGCATACGACACACTCAGCTTGTCGATAGCTGTTGGCGCAAACTTCAGAAGTTCCCCGGTTACCAGGGAGCACCCCATGTCTGCCGACGACTCGCCCGACCAGACGCCGTTCTCACTGCTCGCCGTGCTGGCGGCGCGCTACCCGGAGTGGACGATCTGGTTCGGCGATGCGACCGGCCACTGGTGGGCGCTCCCCCCGCACGACCGGGAGCCGGGTGAGTTCATCGAGGCTCCGACCGTGAAGGAGTTGGTCGAGTCCATAGAGGCGCTCAAAGCGCGCCCCCGAGTCCCCTACCAACGCGGCGCCCCGTCTCCGGGCGCGGCGCGGAGCAGGTTCCCCGCGGCCTCCAGGCCCGGCGGCCCGTTCCGATGACCCGCCGCCCGCGATTCGACGGGACCGCACCGAAGCCGCGGTCTCAGGTGAGCATTTGCCAGTCACGCCGCCTCCCCCTCCAACACCTCCGTGACAGGCGTGACTGCAGAGGGGCGCTCTCCTGAGGCCGCAGGGAGTCCGGGCAACCGTGTAGCCCCCGGCACGGTTGCCCGGACCTCCATCTCTTCACCTCCCGGGCCCGCCGGCTACCTCCCGGGTCCCGTCCGCACCGGACCGCTCATGTCGTTACGCTCGCGGCAGACGTGTTTTCGGATGAGGACAGGAGCGGCATGAGGCGTTCACGACGGCGCACGGCAGCCGTGTGGGCCACCGTGCTGGCCGGCGTGCTCGGCCTGGCCGGCTGCAGCGGAGGCGGCGGCACCCCCACGACGAAGAAAGAGGTCGTCCGGGCGGCGGACACCCTCGGCCCGGGCGAGGGCTCGGTCGCCCTGCTGACGTGGAGCGGCTACGCCGAGGACGGTTCCAACGACCCTCGGGTCGACTGGATCACCCCGTTCCAGAAGAAGACCCGGTGCCGGGTGGACATCAAGTACGCGGCGAACCCGCAAGAGATGCTGCAGCTGATGTCCAAGCCGAACCTGCACTACGACGGCATCGCGGCGCCCCCGGAGATCGCCGGGCAACTCGTGGCCGACCGCCAGGTCGTGCCGGTCAACCCCGACCTCATCGACGGCTATAAGGACCTCGAACCGGTCCTCCGCGCGCAGGTGACCAAGGGCGGCAAGCCCTACGGGGTGCCCTTCACCTGGGGGGCGAACCTCCTCATGTACGACCAGCGGGCCGTGCACCAGGCGCCGGACAGCTGGGGCGCGCTGTTCGACCCGGCGGAGGCCAAGAAGTACTCCGGCCGCCTGATCGTCCGCGACAGCCCGCTGACGCTCGGCGACGTCGCCCTCTACCTCAAGGCGCACCAGCCCAAGCTGCACATCAAGGACCCGTACGCGCTGACCGCCAAGCAGCTCGCCGCGGCCGCCTCGGTGATCGCCCAGCAGCACCCGTATGTCAGCACCTACTGGCTCAACCCGTCCGACGCCATCGCCCCGTTCGCCGACGGGCAGGCCGCGCTGGCCCAGGCCTGGCCGTACCAGGTCGACGTGCTCAGCCGGAGCGGCCGCTCCGTCGCCGGAGTGACGCCGCGCGAGGGCGTCACCGGCTGGATGGACGCCTGGATGATCGGCGCCCGGGCGGACCATCCGAACTGCATGTACCAGTGGCTGAACTGGGTGAGCTCCCCTGAGGTGCAGCAGCAGGCGGCCGAGTGGGACGGTGTCGCCCCGGCCAACCCCGAGGCGTGCGGCCACGACCGGCTGCGCCCGCAGTTCTGCAGCGCGTACCACGTCGGCGACCGGGCCTACCTGAACAAGATCGTCTTCTCTCGTACGCCGACGGAGGACTGTGGCGGGAACGGTGAGGGCTGTACGGACTACGCCGCCTGGGCCCGCGCCTGGCAGACCGCCCGAAACTGAGTCCCCGGCCCTGAGACGAGGAGACGCGCGCTCGGCCGCCCCCGCCGAGCGCGCGTCTCTCATCGGGCGCCCCGGGCTCCCCCCGGACCCGGGACGCTCCTTTCCGGTTAAGCCCTGATCTTCGCGCGCCGGCCCCGGTTCTGCTGGATCGGGATGCGCAGCGCCGGGGCGCAGTCGTCGCAGGCGAACACACGAGAGTCATCCGGCAGCCGGCCGACGTGGACGCGTGGTCGAGGCCACTTCTTGTGGCAGATCACGCACGCCTCGCCCCAGCGCTGCTCGATGGTGAGACCCTCCGGATCGAATGTCGGTGTGGAACGGGCCATGACGTCCCCCCAACTCCTCGGCTCCGTTCGGCCTCCTTTCTATCGGTGTACCGGTGAGGCGTAAGTGTGGGAAACCACAAGGCGGGGCAAAGCCTCGGAGAATTGCCGGGCGCATACGATTCTCCGGGATTAGCCCTGGGTTTTGGTCAGTACTCAACTGTCGTGGAAGCGAGCCGGAACTCCGATCGGCGTGTCCATTCTCATCCGGGCTGACAGCGGAGCGTGAGCTGTGCCATTCTGCTGACGATGCGGAAGTACGTGATCATGGGCGTGCCGGGAAGCGGTAAGAGCACCCAGGCCGCCGCGCTGGCCCGCGACTTCGACCTGGTGCAGATCAGCGTCGGCGACATCTTCCGGTGGCACGTCAAGCAGCACACGAAGATCGGCGCTCAGGTCCGCCGGGTCATGGCGGCCGGGGAACTGGTCGGCGACGACCTCGTCGAACGGATCGTGCGCGACCGGCTGGAGCAGCACGACTGGAACTACGGCTTCATCATCGACGGGTTCCCGCGCAGCCGACGCCAGGCCGAGTTCTTCCTGGAGAGCTACGACATCGACGGCGTGATCTACCTCGACCTGCCGGACTCCGAGGTACGCCGCCGGGTCCTGTCCCGGCGGCTGTGCTCCGTCTGCGGCATGGACTACAACCTCATCGAGGACCGTCCGAAACGAGCTGACCGCTGCGACGTGTGCAACGGCGAGCTGGTCACCCGCGAGGACGACACGCCGGAGGCGCTCGCGGCCCGCCTGCGCGACTACCACGACAAGACCGACCCGGTCCTGGAACTGTTCCGCCGCAAGGAGTACGTCTTCGCCGTCGACGCCCGGCATGATCCGGAGACCGTGCAGCGGGAGATCCGCGAGCGCCTCGGCCTGAACGGGCGGCCTCCCGTCCGGCCCGCCGAGGACGGTCGGAACCGGACCGCCGAGACGGCGGGTTCCGATTGACGCGCCTGACGCCGCATGGTCGCGTGGAGGCATGAGGGAGGCTGCATGAGCGCCGCCGAGGACCTCGTCCGCCGCGCCCGCGCGGAGAACCCGCCGGGAGGCAACCGCTTCCTCGAGCTCCTGGAGGCGGCGGCCGTGCCGCGCGAGCGGCTGACCTGGCTGGCGGGGGAGCAGTGGCACATCGTGAGCAGCGACCGCCGCAGCTTCGCCCTCATCGCCGCCCGGTTCCCCGAACCGCCGGCGGGCGACCTGTTCCTGGCGCTGGCGGGCGGTGAGGGCACCGCGCTGGGCCTGCTGACGGGGTTCGCCACAGCCCTCGGCCGGACGGAGGAGGACCTTCGGGCGTACGAGCCGCGTCCCCTCGCTCAGGCCTACCCCGCGTACCTCGCGTGGTGCGCGCTGTCCGGCACGCGGAGCGGCCTCGCCCTCGCGATGCTGGCCAACCTCCAGGAGTGGGGCGCCTACTGCGGGCGGGCGGCGGACGCCCTGACGGCGCGGTACGGCCTCGCCGAGGAGGCCGTCGCCTTCTTCCGGTACTTCGCCGCTCCGCCGCCCGGCTTCGCCGAGCAGGCCACCGCCGTCATCGAGCAGGGCCTGACGGCCGGTGAGGAGCCGCGGGAGGCGTTGCGGGCCGCCCGCCTGCTGCACGCCTACGAGGCGGCGTTCTGGGCGGCGCTCGCCGAAGGGCTGTGACCCGGAGGGAGCGGCCGCGCGATGCCGAGTATCGCGGACACCTCGGCGAGCTCCGCCTCGAACAGCGGCTCGGCGTCGTCGAGTACGAAGTGGACGTGCCCGAACGCCTCCATCGCGACGAGCCCATAGAGCCGGACCCAGCAGCCCACGAAGACCCGGATCAGGCCGAGCGGCAGGCCGGCGCGGTCGAGACCGCAGGACGTGCTGAAGTGCTCGAGCTGCTCGCGTAGCCCGGCCGGGATGTCCTCGTCGGCCGGAATGGGGAACCGCTCGCGCCGCCACAGGTCGGTGAGCAGCGTGAAGAAGACCATGCCGAGACCGTCCACCGAAGGGATCTCACCTTCCGCCCGCGGTTCGTAGCCGGGCGGAGGAGCGCCGAAGACCATCGTGAACTCCGGCCGGTGGTCCAGCGCCCAGCGGCGGAACGCCCGCGCCGCGGCGGCGAGGCGGCCGCCGAGGTCGTCGGCGGGCACGGCGTCCCGGGCGGCCTCCAGCGCCTCGCCGATCTCCGCCTTGTAGCTCTCGATCATGGCCGTGACGAGGTCGTTCAGGCTCGCGTAGTAGCGGTAGAGCGCCGGGGCGGTCATGCCCATGTCGCGGGCGATGGCCCGCAGGGAGATGCCCGCGGGGCCGTGGGCCCGCAGGTGCTGACGTGCCGCCTCCTGGATCTCACGCACCGTGGCCTCGCGCAGGCGTTCGCGGCGGGTCGTCACTCTTCTCCTTGACGCTAGTTAACGGCGTATGCTTCAGTTTACGATGTTCACCGTAAACGGTGTTCACTCTGCTGATCGCTGTTACCACACATTATCTCGGGGAGCGGACCCATGCTCGAGTCATCCGGCCGCCTGATGCACCGCCGACGTCGGTGGGTGCTGGCCGCGGCCGCGGTCTTCGTCGTCATCGCCGCCGTCTGGGGCACACAGGTCTTCGGCTTGCTCAAGAGCGGCGGCTTCGAGGACCCGCATTCGGAGTCGGCCCGGGCCACCGCGCTCATCAACGAGCGGATCGGCCCGCCCGCCGGAGACCTGGTCGTGCTCTACGAGAGCGCGTCCCGCACCGTGGACGATCCGGCCTTCCGCGACGCCGTCACCGGTACCCTCGCCCGGCTGCCCCACGACCAGGTCCGGGGTGTCACGACCTTCTGGAACACCAGCTCGCCGGCGTTCGTCTCGCGTGACCGGCACGCCACCTACGTCGCCGTGCGGCTGAGCGGCGCCGACGTGTTCGCGCGGGTCAAGACGTACGAGAAGATCCGGGACGGGTTCACCGCTCCGGGCCTGACCACGCTGCGCGGCGGCACGGTCGCCGTGAACAGCCAGCTCCACGAACAGACCTCCAAGGACCTGGCGCGCGCCGAGATGATCTCGATGCCGATCCTCCTGGTGCTGCTCGTGATCATCTTCGGGAGCGTGGTGTCCGCGCTGCTCCCGCTCGCCATCGGCGTCGTCGCCATCCTCGGCGCGTTCACCGTCCTGCGCGTGGCCGCCATGACCACGGACGTGTCCACGTTCGCCGTCAACATCATCACCATGCTCGGGCTCGGCCTGGCCATCGACTACTCGCTGTTCATCGTGACGCGCTTCCGCGAGGAGCTCGGCCGGACGGACTCCGAACGGGAGGCGCTCACGCGCACGCTGGCGACCGCGGGCCGCACCGTCGCGTTCTCGGGCGTGACGGTCGCCATCGCGTTCGGCGGCCTGCTGCTCTTCCCGCAGATGTTCCTGCGGTCGATGGGGCTCGGCGGCATCGCGGTGGTGCTCGTCGACATGGTGGCCGCCCTCACCGTCCTGCCGTCCCTGCTCGCGGTCCTCGGCCGCCGGGTCGACGCTCTCCGCGTGCTGCCACGGCGGCAAGGCGACCGGGAGGGGCGCGGAGCGTGGTTCCGGCTCGCGCACAGCGTCATGCGCCGCCCCGTGGCGTACGCGGTGGGGGCGACGGTCGTGCTGCTCGCGCTCGGCGCGCCCTTCCTCGGCATCCGCTTCGGCAGCGTGGACGTCCGCGCACTGCCGAGCGGCGCCGAGAGCCGTACGGTGGCGACGGCCCTCGACCGCGACTTCGCGCACGGCTCGCTCTCGCCGATCGACGTCGTGGTGACCGGCGGTGTGTCCCGCCCGCAGGTCGACGCCTACGTCGACCGGCTGCGCGCCGTGCCCGGGGTCACCGCGGCGGAGATCGCCGACACCGGCCGGGACGTGACCCGCGTCGCCGTCCGGTACGGCGCCGACCGGCAGTCCCGGCAGGCCCGCGACCTGGTGGAACGGATCCGGTCGCTGCCCGCGCCGGGCACGGTGTACGTCGGCGGGGAGACGGCCGAGCTGACGGACATGCTGAGCAGCCTGGGCCACGTCCTGCCCCGGGCCGCCCTGTTCGTCGGCGTGGTGACGTTCGCGCTGCTGTTCGCGGCGCTGGGCTCGATCCTCCTGCCGCTCAAGGCGCTGGTGATGAACGCGCTGTCGCTGAGCGCCGCGTTCGGCGTGATGGTCTGGGGCTTCCAGGACGGCCACCTCGCGGGCGTGCTCGGCTTCACCTCCACCGGCACGGTCGAGGCGTCGCAGCCGGTGCTGATCCTCGCCGTGGCGTTCGGGCTGTCGATGGACTACGAACTGTTCCTGCTCAGCCGGGTCCGGGAGGAATGGCAGCGGACGGGGGACAACACCGTCGCGGTGGCCGCCGGGCTGCAGAGCACCGGCCGGATCATCACCAACGCCGCCCTCCTGCTGGCCGTCGTGATCGCCGCGTTCACGACGTCGGGGATCTCCTTCATCAAGCTCATCGGCGTCGGACTCCTCGTCGCCGTGGTCGTCGACGCCACCCTCGTACGGGCGCTGCTGGTGCCCGCGACGATGCGGCTCCTCGGCCGGGCCAACTGGTGGCTGCCGAGCCCGCTCCGGCGCCTCCACGCCCGGGTCGCCCTCCGCGAGTCCGCCTGAGCCGCTCGGCGGGGGACGCCGCGTCATCCCGCTGAGACCGCCTCGGCCGGTCGCGGCCCGCCCGAGCCGGGTCAGCGGCCGGTCTCGGCCCGCAGTCTCTTCTCGAAGCAGCCGCTTCGCACGAGCTGCGGGCCGAACGGCTGAATGGGGACGTACCCGCTGAACTCGCACAGCCCCGCGTCGCGCGGGTCGACGGCCACGAGACGCGCGATCCGGCAGCCGCGCCGTCGAGCGAGGTCCTCCGCGGCCCGCAGCAGCAGCCGGGACACTCCCAAGCGGCGGAAGTCCGGCCGTACGTAGACGTGGCCGACCTCGGCGATCTGATCGGCGGATGACGGCCCGCCCCCATCGGTCCCCGCACCGCTCACCCAGCGCAGCCCGACACAGCCGATCAGCGTCATGCGGGCGCGGGCGACCAGGAAGATGGTTCCCGGCTCGGCCGGCGAGCGGCGGCCGACCGCGTCGCGGAACCGGGCGGCCGGTTCGGCCGCCTGCTCGGCGTGCAGGCCGGTCACGATCGGATCGTCGAAGGACGCCTCGACGAGCTCGATTCGCTCGCTGCGCTCGCTCATGCGGCCTCCTTCGTCGGGGGAGTGACCAGAGGCGCTGCGTTGCCGATTCGCTCGCTGCGCTCGCTCATGCCGGGCCACAGTAGGGAATCGTTCGCCCGCGCGCGGGTGGTTCGCGGTCGGGCGTGTCGGGTCGGGCCGGACACCCGGACGCGACCGGGCGGCTCGACGCGATGTGGCCGATGGAGGCCGGGATTCGCGGTCCCGGAGAGGCGGAAGGCGAGGAAGTCTTACGATTTCGGGTTGCGAAACCGGCAGCGCACGGACTTTAGAGGTCAGGAGCCCACGCCTTAGAGTGCGGGTGAGACCAGGCGACACAGAGCCTGCCAAACGAGAGGGTCCATGACCGTGTCAACCATCCTGAGCGAGCTCGAGCTCGAGTCACCACTCGTCGGCACGACGGTGACCGCGCATATCAAGGGCACCGGCCCTGACGGATTCACCTGCGCCGTCTATGACGCCGGCAGCGGACGGGCCTGGAACGCGCTCCTGCTGCACGCCGACACGTACGACCTGCCCGAGGGAACGCCACCGCCCCCGCTGGCGCCTGGAGACACCCTCATCGCCCTGGTCACCGGCATCGCGGAGGGGGAGCGGGAAGGCGCGGAGCGGCTGCTGCTGTCGGTGACCTCGCCGGAACTGGTCGCGCGGATCCTGTCGGGGTTCGTCGACGAGATCCTCGCGGGAAAGGTCGTCATCAAGAACGTGGCACGGGTCGCCGGAACCAAGGCGAAGGTCGCCGTGGCCCCGACGACTCTGGGGGTCGACGCCCGGGGCGCCTGCATCGGCCGGGGCGCCAGCCGGATCAAGGGCGCGGAGCGGCTGCTGAACCGCGCGTTCGGCAGGGAGAAGCTGGAGATCATCGAATACTCCAGCGACCGGGCGACCTATCTGCGCAATGCGATGAGTCCTGTATCGGTCACCGAGGTCCTCGTCGAACGCGATGACGCGGTCGTGGCGGTCGAGGAGCACCAGCTCTCCGGCGGCATCGGCGCGGGTGGCCTGAACGCGCAGCTCGCCGGGCAGCTGACCGGCCTCTACGTTCAGGTCGTCAAGGCCGGCACCGACCTGCGGAAGGCGATGGACCGGCTCAAGGCGGATCAGGCCGAGGTGGCCGCGCCGGCTTCGGCGGACGAGGTCTGAGATCACATCCGACGATGCTTCCCACGGTCGTTCACGCGAAGGCGGGGTCCCCGCCCCGCGGTGTCGAAGATCTGAGCGGTGACGGTGAGGATTCCCTGGACCGGGAATCCCTCATCCTCGCCGGCCAGGCCCTGACCTGGCAGTCCGTGTTCAGCAGCGGTCCGCTGACCGCGATCCCGCTGAGCGGGACGTCCGCCCTCCTCGTACGCCATGACGGGGAGACGCGACCGGAGGAGTGGCACGATCGGTTCGTCCTGGGCCTCGTCCATCGGATGAAGGGCGAGCTGTCGATCGCGGCGGTCACGGCTCGGCTGCTCGCCGAGGCCGCCGACGAGGACTCCGGGGAGGACACCGAACTCCTCGCCTCGGCGATCGACGGGTTCGCCGGACTGCTCGGAGAGCTCGAGGAGGAGCGGAGGCCCGGAGGACTCGCGGAGCAGATGGTCAGGGACGTGCTCCGCACCCATGCCGCGCTACTGGGCCTCGTCCATCAGCAGGTGTCGGTCCGGCGGCATGAGGAGTACACGATCCACACCATACGGTCGGTCTCCGCCCACCTGACCCGGAGCGAGATCGAACGACTGGGGCGGCAGGTCGGGCTGCCCTGGCCGGCCCGGCCGAAGAACGGAATCGGCCGCGACCTGGGGATGGCCCGGTGGCGCACCACCATGGAGAGCCAGCGTCACCAGATGTGGTGCCGGGTGGAGAAGAAGAACGTCCTCGTCACTGAGCTCTGGCTGCGGGGCCCTCAGGAGCGGTCGGAATGATGTATCCGTACCCCGTCCTGGTCACCACCAGGCCCTCGCCGAGCTTGCGGCGCAACCGGGAGATGTGCTCGGTCAGCGTACGAGAGACGCCCCGGTCGGTGCCCCACACCTGCACCATGATCTCCTCCTTGGAGACCGCGCGGCCGCGGTTGCGCACCAGGAACTCCAGCACGGCGTACTCCATCGGGGCCAGCCGCACCGCCACCCCGTCCCTGAAGACCTGGCGCGCCGCCAGGTCGACCAGGACGGGCGAACGGCCGGCCAGGGCGGGCGACAGGTCCACCAGGTCGCTTCGCCCCCGGTCCGTCGTCCGGCCCGTGCCGCTACGGCGCAGCACCGCGTGGATCCGAGCGAGCAGGAGTTCGGGGTCGAACGGCTTCGTGATGTAGTCGTCGCCGCCGAGCCGCAGCCCGAGGACCTGCTCGTGTGGCTTGCTGCGCGCGGTCAGCAGGATCACGGGCGTGTCGTTTCCCTCTTCACGCAGCTCGTGAATGAGGGACAGTCCGTCGATGTCAGGGAGGTTGAGGTCGAGCAGAGCGAGGTCGATGTCCCCGTTTCTCAGCGCCTGCCGGGCCAGCTCCCCGCTGGACACGGACTTCACCTGAAGGTTGCGCCTGCTCAAAAGGCTGGCGACCACCTTGACGAATCGCGGGTCGTCGTCGACGAGGAGAACCTGTGGCACGGATCCTCACAATACCCAATGCGATCTTGAACCCGACAAGAGCTGATCATGGCAGATGCCACAACGCGTGACAGGGAAAAGACCAGACGCATACGCTACGCCGTCATCCTCTCCCTGCTCATGCTCGCGGGCTTCGGCCTGACCGGTTCGCCGTACGACCGGATCGAACCCGGCCCGGTGATCCGGATCGATTCGCCGGAGCGGGGATCCTGGCTGGTCACGACGGTGGTCGTGCGGCATAGTACCTGGTTCCGGTGGGCACTGGCCGAATTCAACGGGGTACGCACGGTCCGGGTGCGCGGGGCGGCGAGCCCGGCGGCGAGTCAGTCGATGACCGAGGCGATGGACCGGTCGCAGGCCACGGCGGCGCTCGTCGCCGCACAACTCGCCGGCGGACGGACACCGACCGGCAGCGCCGGGCTCCAGGTGACCGGGGTGACGGGAACGACGGCCACGAGCGGGCTGCACCCCGGTGACTTGCTCCTGGCCGCGGGTGACGCCCGGCACCTGACACCGCTCCGCGACCAGGCCGATCTGTCGTCCGCCACGGTAGACCCGGCGAACGTGCGCGTCCTCGTGGCCCCCAGAGTCTCCGGCGAGTCGCTGGGGACCTCCGTGATCAAGCGGATACCGGCCGCCTCGCTCACCGGGGTACGGGTGGATCCCAGAGTCGCCGCGACCACTTATCCGCTCGGCGTCGTACAGGGCCCGTCGGCGGGGCTGATCCTGACACTCGCCCGTGTCGACGCGCTGGGCTCGGGAGGTCTGATCGGGGGGCGCCACGTCGCCGGTACGGGCGGAGTCGCCCTCGACGGCTCGGTGACCACCGTCGGCGAGGTCGATGAGAAGGTGAAGGCCGCGATGGCGGCCCACGCGGACGTGTTCTTCGTGCCGGCCCTTCAGCGCGCCATCGCGGTTCGGGCGGCGCGGGGCGGCACGATGCGGATCGTCCCGGTCGGCTCCGTCTCGGACGCGGTGAAGTGGCTGTGCGCCGCCGGCGGACGCTCTCCGGCCTGCGAGATTTCTTGAGAACTGTGGCACCGGCCGGGCGCTGGTAGCGTCTGAACCACGGATGCCCATCGGACCGGAGACCAGATGCGGGTGCTCATCGTCGACGACGACCCCGGTGTCCGGCGACTGCTCCAAATGATCATGGAACGTGCCGGTCATGAGGCGGACCTGGCCGGGGACGGCGGCGAGGCCTGGCACCGGCTCACCACCGCGGCCCTGCCGCGGCTGCTGATCCTGGACCGGATGCTCCCGGACATCGATGGGGCCGATCTCGTGGCCCGGATTCGCGCCGACGCCCGTACCGCGGGTCTGCCCGTGCTGGTGCTCACCGCCGCCGCGGGCACCTCAGGCGACCTGGACGACGGCTCCCTGACCCGTGTCCTCCCCAAGCCGTTCGACCTCGACGAGCTCCGTGGTCTCATCTCCGCCCTCGTGGGCGGCTGACCGGCCTGGTCGGATTAACGGGAGCGGGACCCAGAAGTCGACCTGCAGGCCACCGGACGGGGCGGTCACCAGTTCGACCCGGCCGCCCATCGCGGTCATCAGCAGGTCCGCGATGTAGAGCCCGAGCCCCGAGCCTGGAGCGTCCCCCACGGCGGGCGTCCGATAGTACGGCCGCAGCACGTGGGCACGTTCGCCACAGGGGATGCCGGGGCCTTCGTCCGCGACGCCGATGACGCCGTAGGAGTCGACCTCGCGCGCCGTCACGGTGATCTTCCCGTCGGGCGCGTACTTCTGGGCGTTGCCGAGGGCCGCCAGCAGGCACTGCCGCAATCCCCACGGATCGGCGCGTACGGTGCTGCCGGGAGAAACGTCGATCAGCGTACGCGCCGCCACCGACGGGATGGTCCGCACGGTTCGGCGTAGCAGCGCCGTGACGTCGATCGGTTCGGCCGTCATGGCGGGCGGCGCGGACGGATCCGAGGCGCCGACGGCGGCAAGACCCCTGACGGTGTGGCGCATCATCTCGACGGCGTCGAGGATCGCCTCGATCGAGTCCGTCGCGTCCGGGTCGTCCGGAAGCAGCGCGCCCAGCAACTGGGCGTGCCCGCGGACCGTGGTCAGCGGGCCGTGCAGCTCATGCCGTATGGAGTCCAGCAACAGTTGCCGCGCGTCCCTGATTCTCTGCGCCGCACCGTCCGCGGCCGTGAGGTCCAGCCGAGCTCGTTCCCTCTCGATCTCGTGGCGATCCCACACGTCGTCCCAGAACGCGCCCAGAGCCCGGGCCGCGCCCGTCAGCGCTCCACCCGGCACGCCGGAGACCATCCGGGACGCCAGATACGGGCCGGTCGGCCGGGTCCAGCCGATCAGGAGAAGGCCCGCGTTCCGCCCGTCACCGGCCTGGATCCCGAGGTACACGCCGGCTCGCCATCCGTCCGGCAGCGCCCGGCGGGGAATTCGATGGGGGACTCCGTCGCGGCGGAGGTCCGTGAGCCCGCCGTGGTCATCCGGCCGCAGGCCACGGCCGTCGGCCGGCACGTCCACCCGTGTGTCGCCGGCGGGCAGCAGCATCGTGAGCACCAACCGGTTCGCCCGCGCCGCACGCCGCAGGTCGTCGGCGAGCGGAGCCAGGTCCGCGGCGGCCGTCCGCCGTTCCGTGGCCAGGCGCGGAAGCTCGAGCGGCGGCCGGGCGACGCACACCGCGATCTCCCGGGTGAGCAGCGCGTCGGCGGCCAGGATGAGGGCCCCGCAGGCGACGAGCGCCAACACTCCCCAGACACCGATTTCGAGCACCGCCGTGATCACCGCACTCATGGTAGTGCCGAGAGAAATCATGGGGAGGCTGTCCCGTGACCCAGGGCCGATCACCGGGAAAAGGGAACCGGCCCCTTGACCACCATGAAGGTGGCGGGGGCCGGGCCGTTGAGCCGCCACACGGCGGTGGTTCAGCGCGAGGAGACGAGCTTGCCCAGGAGGTCGAGGATCCTCCCGAAGACGGTCAGCTCCCACTCCTTGGCGCGCCTCTCCCGGCGCTTCTGCTTGAGGGTCTCGTGCTTCTGCCGGAGCGCCTCCAGCGCGTCCTTGCGGGCCCCCTCGGCGGCCACCTCGGCCTCCGCGGCGGCCTTGAAGTCCGCCGCGGCCTCGACGTCCTTGGCCGCGGCCTCGCGAGCGGCTGCGAGCTCCCTCTCGGCGGCGGTGACCCGATCGGCCGCGGCTTCGAGAGCGGCGACGAGCTTGCGGTCCGCCTTGAGGATCAGCTTCGGGGGCTGGGTGGCCTCGGTGTCGGTCGCCTGTCCTTTGTCAGCCATGGCCGACCTCTCCTTCGTTGTAGTCGCCGGGTGTGGTGCTGTATCCGGCGCGGACTCTTGTCGGGGTCTGACTGTCCGTGGGGTGCCGCTCACCGCAACCAGGTATGGGCGCGAATTCCGCCTGTGTCCGCCGAGGGGTGGTGCGACCTCCGCGGCGATCTCTCGTACGTGACGCTTGGGGTCGCGTTCACCTGAAGTTCTCTTGCCACGGGGGCGTCCCTGCGGACCGTCACTGTGGGCGCTGCGACGCACTCTTCTTCGGCATCGATGGCCGGAATTAGTGCAGTGCAGACCTCGCGCATCGCATAAAGCGTGCGCGACGACACGGACAAGAAAGCACTGAAATGAAAAATAACAGGGGAGAAATCCCTCCGCTGCCGAACCGGCTCCTCGGCCGGATCGGCTCCGCCTGCGGGTTGCTCATCCGCCACCCGCGTCGTGCGGTCAACTGGCTCCTCGGCGCATTGGCCGGAGCGGTCTGGCTGGTGGCCGCCACCGCTCACCTGGGCGGGTCGGTCAGCCAGAAGGCCGGGACGGCCGTCATGCAGCCGCTGACGGCGAGCCACGCGCTGGCGGCCATCCAGGCCACCACCATCTCCTACGTGTTCAGCACGCCGATCGCCATCGCGCTGCTGTTCGCCGGGAAACGCTGGATCAACGAAAAGCCCCTGCGCGAGGCCATGCCGCTCACCGAGCGGCGTGACAAGGCGTTCAAGGGGCTGCTGCGCCGCACCGAAGGCAAGCCCGTGGTGCACACGCTCCTGCGCCGCTTCGTGGCCTGGGAGAACGACAAGAAGCACCGCTGGATCCTGACGGTCCTGCCGTTCCTGGCGGCCTGGTACGGCGCCGGCCTGCTGGCCTCGTACTACACGATCAAGTTGCCGTTCGCGAGCGGCAACGCGATCACCGCCATGGGCGGGATCACCATGTCCGTGGTGATCGCGGGCCTGGCTCTCCGCGGACTGCCGCTCGTCGGACTGCCGCTTCCCAGCGGCGGCCTGATCACGAAACTCCGTTCGATCGACAAGGCCATGCTGATCGAGTGGCGGAACCGCAACAAGGCGAACCTGATCGAGTGGTGGGACACGAAGAAGATCCTCTCCCTCGTCCTGCCGCTCGGGTCGGCCGCTGGGGCGATCATGATGATCCCCTGGGGCCAGCACATCGACGGTATGGCTCTGCTGGCCGCCCTGGGCGGCGCGGTGTGCTCAGCCGTCATGATCGGGGCAGGAAAGGCGATGGCCCACGCGGGCATCCAGCTCAAGGGAACGGTCATCTCGATGGTGGCCGGCCTGATCATCGGAGCGCCCTCCCTCCTCACGGTCCACTGGACCTGGGAGGTCTTCACGCGGGGGCTCATCGCGGGCTTCCTCTCGGTCGCCGGGGCGGTCCTGTACTACGTCGCGCAGGGGCCGCTCCACCTGCCCAAGAGGATGGCCGGCCTCCTGTCGGCCAACGGACCGGTGCTCAGCAGTCTGGTGGGTCTGGTGATCCTCCATCAGGCCCTGGGTGCCTCGGTCGTGACCGGGATCTGCACGATCTTCGCGGTCTCGGTCCTCAGCGCGACCCTCACCGGTTCGAAGGAAGAGCTGGCCAGGGAGAAGCAGATGCACCACGCCTTCAGGGACGAGGACATGACGCCGGGTGGTGACCCCGGGTGGCCGGTCTTCGACGACGACGAGGACGTGGAGAAGAAGGAGAAGCAGCCGAAGCCGCAGCGGAGGGCGAAGTCCTGGCGCAAGCGGCGCGGGTACGACAAGGCGCACGCCCGGCGGCGCTAGAACATCTAGGTGGGCGCGAAGGTCCGTCGGCCCAAGAACGCCCGCAAGAAGTGACTGAAGGCACGAGCCGGAAGTGAACAGCAGCCCCGGGGATGATCCCCCGGGGCTGAGCCCTGTTCGGGGTATCCGCGTGTCCCGATACGCGCCCCGACAGCGCGAAGCCCCGGGTTTCCCCGGGGCCTCAGTGATTCTCAGGCCCTCACCTGTCTCGGTCAGTGCTTCTTCTTCGGCCTCGGGCGGCGGCGGCCCGCTTTCCGGCGTCCCGCGTGCTTCTTCCAGCTCGGGGCCTTCTTGCTGGACCTCGACTTCCGCTGCGGCTTCGGCCGCTTGGTGTTGGAGGACGTCCCGGTGGAGGCGTCCGCGTTGTCGGCCGGCTCGTCGGCAAGGGCGTCCCCCTGCGTCTCGGCAAGGGCGTCCCCCTGCGTCGGAGCCGTCAGTGCCTCCTGCTCGGCGCGGTCGGACCGAGCGGCTCCCACGGCTCCCAGCACCACGAGGGGGATGGCGATCCATTCGAACTTGCTCGGCCACTGCAGGTTCTGCAGGCAGGCGATCACGAGGGCGACCACCGGAGTCGCCGCCAGGATGACGGCGACGGTGGCGGCGTTCTTCAGGTTCCGCGTCGCGGAAACCTCCATGACGCTCGGGATCGTGGTGTTGGTCAGGGCCGCCGCCAGCACGACGAGGACCAACCAGCCCGACAGGACGGGGTTGCTCGTCTCGACGAGGGGCGAGAAGGCCATCAGCCCGAGCCCGGCGAAGAAGCCGGACCAGCCACGAACCAGGTTGCCAGTCCCGTCCGGGAGCTTCTTCGTCATCATGAGCCGGACGGCCATGCCGGCGCCGGTCAGGAACGCGAAGATGAACCCGAGCAGGTTCGTGTGGGCCCCCTCACCCGGCAGGGTGAGGAGCAGGACGCCGCCCAACGTGACGCCCGGCCAGATGAAGGCCTTGAAGCTCTTCAGGAAGGCTTTGATGCTCTTCTTCGTGAAGAACGGCTCCTCGAAGCCACGCGGGCTGCGGTCCTTGAACAGGGCCGACAGCAGCGGCTCGCACAGGCGCCGCGCCAGCGGCGCGAACACGCTGATGAGCGCCGGCGTCAGCAGCAAGCCCGCCGTTTCTAGAGCGACGAACACGGTCAGCGAGCAGTTCACGACCCCCTCGCCGTAGAAGAGGTTGAGAAAGAAGCTCACGGCCGTGAACAACAGGATCTTCCAGCCGTGCTCCCGCAGTTCCCGCCAGCGGAACCCCGTCCAGCGGACGGAGAACGCGCCGAGCTTGCGCCCCGCGGAGCGGTCGTACCCGACCTTGAAGGGCAGGATCATCAGCGCACCGCCGATGGCGGTGACCAGACCGGCGCTCATCAAGGGGGCGAACCGCTTCCCCGAGAGTACCTTGAGCAGCACGTTGCTCAAGTTGGTCGTGATCATCGCGACCAACAATTGGACCACGCCGACCAGGCGTGGCGATTCGGTTTTCGACATGTGTTTCCACTCCCTTGTTGTTACGTCCGGGGAGGAACCCGGTACGGTCCGTTCGTTTGGAATCGGACATGAGTGACCGTACGGAGCAGACCGGAAGCGGCAACGCCTGCGCGCCCTCAGACACGGATGACTCGGGTCACTTTTCGGAAACGGGCGCGCCACGCCAGGAACCCTCACGGCCCAGGTCCGACAGTCATCGACGCGGTCCCGCGCGGTCACCGCCTCCGTACGACGTGCGGGAACGGGACGAGACCACGGACTGCGGAGACGCCCGGAGGAGAAACAGACCCGTCGGCGGGGTTGCCGTGCGGCCGAACTCCGGACAGATCTTTGTCGTGCCGTACTACCGCGCTAGGAGGCTGGGCTGCGGAGGCGTGCTCGTCGGCGCCGGGTTCGTGGCGCTCATGGGCATCGTCGCGCTGATCTGCATCGCCAACCGTTCATGGTTCGAGGGCAAGGTCACCAACGCGATCTACGGCGACCGGCGCGCGATCCACCTCGGCAAGGAGTTCAAACCGGGGGCTACGGCGGAAGAGGACGGAGTGCGGCAGACGGCGGTGCTGATCGACCGTGCCCCGCACGTCCGGGTGACGTCACCGCCCGACAAGTGGCTCAAGAACCACAAGGACGCCGTGTGCAAGCACGACGTCTGCACCGCGGCGGCGACGCCGCTGAAGTCCGTGGGCGGCGTTGGGATCGGCCTGGGCGGCCTGGCGGCCATGGGGGTGGTGGTCTACGCCGTCTACTCCCTGCTCTTCGACGACGGGATGTTCAAGTACGGAGGCTTCGGCGGGGGTTACGGCGGCGGCTACGGAGGCGGCCGCTACATGCGCTGACGGCGTTCCCGGCCGTCGCCTGCCATCCGGTCACCGCCGAATCAACGGCAGGTCCACGGCAGATCAATTTTTTGTCAACGACGTTTGCCGTCCCCGGACGCACGTCGGCTCGCAGTGGCCGACGGATACTGCCTTCCACCTGGAATCTCGCTGCCCCGGCCGGCGTCGGACGGCCCATCCGTCCCGTACTGAGCGCCTTCACCCGTTCGCCGGGCGTGTCAACACTCCTCCAATTTTGGAGCCAAAGCCCGGTTGATCACCTTAGAACTGGGTGCGGCACTAGCTTCGGGAGGACCGGGATTGGACATCGTGCAGCCGTCCGGTGGTGAGCGCCGGGCCAACGACGACTACCGCAGCCGCAACGACGAGCTCTTCGCCCGCTGCATACGGGTTCGGGAGCTGCTCGCGGACCTGCGCGCCAAGGTCGACGCCGGCGAGATCGACGATTTCTCCGAGGCCGCGCTGCGGCGGACCGAACGTGAACTCGAAGACGTCACCCTGGAGATCATGACGGCGAACTACGGTCTCGTTCGCCGGTACGTCGCGATGTTCACCTCGAAGTGCAACGAGCACAGTGAGGACTTCGAGAGCGCCGGGAAGGTCGGTCTCCTGTGGGCGATCTCCTCCTACGACCCGTCCCGCGGGCCCTTCTCGAGCTGGGCTTTCAAGCCGATCCAGCGGGAGGTCCTGCGTGCGGTGCGGGACGCCGACCACCCGAATCTCAATCCCGGTGACTTCGAGAAGCGCCCGGTGATCCTGGCGGCCACACAGGCGTTCTCCGCCCAGTTCGGAACGGATGCTCCCTACGACTACGCGGACATCGCCCGGCGGGCGGGGACCACGGAGGCCCAGGTGCGCCGTGTCCTGGACGCGCCCAGGCTGGACAGCCTGCATGCGCCGAGCGGCGGCTCCGGCGAAGAGGAGACCCCGTGGGCGGAGCGGCTGGCCGACCCGTCGCCGAGCGTCGAGGATGAGGTGCTGCTCCGATTCGACCTGCGTACGGTCAGCGACCACGGATTGCCGGGTCTCGACGCCCGCGAACGCTATGTCCTGACCCGCAGGTTCGGGCTGGACGGCGAACCGGAGGAGCCCCTCCATCTCATCGGCGACAGGCTCGGGCTCTCGCGCGAAGGAGTGCGGCAGATCCAGCAGAAGGCGCTGGCCAAACTGCGTGGGCCGATCGCGGAAGTCGCCTGAGGGGGAACCGATGAACGACCAGGGTGGGGCGGCGAACCGACCGGAGCCTCCAGAGGAGGACTCCTGGGTCATCATTGACGACACCGAGGAGACCGCGAACGAGCCCTCGGCCACGTGGGGCGGAGCGGAGTTCGGCGCTCCCCTCCCGTCCGTTTCCTCGGAGAATCCGCCGGCGCCGCCACAGCAGCCGGTGACGGCGAAGAAGCCGCCGGCGCCGCCGCGGAAGCCGCCGGAGCCACCGCGGAAGCCGCCCGTGACGGCGAAGAAGCCACCGGCGCCGCCGCGGAGGCCGCCGGCGACCCCGAAGAAGCCGCCGGTGGCGCCGGAGAAGGCGCCGGCCACGCCACGGAACCCATCGGTCGGCCCGCCGTCGAGCGGGTCGCAGGGCCAAGGCTGGGACTCGTTCGACTCATGGAACGGGATGGACGTCGCGCCACCGGGAGCCAAGCCGGGCGGTGTCGCCGCGGCGGACACCAGGGGACCAGCGGGCCGACAGACGGACGGTACCGCCGCGCAGGCCCCGCCGGCTTCCGGCTGGGACGCGCCACCGGGCGGCACTGGGTCGGCCCCGTCGGCTTCCGGTTGGGACGCGCCACCGGGAGCCGCGCCGGGCCGTACCGCCGCGGTGGACAGTGGGAAGGCGGCGGCCCGGCCGGCGGACGGGAACGCCGGACCCGCGCCGTCGGCTTCGGGCTGGGACGCACCTGCGAGCGATGCCGGACCGGCGGCGTCGGCCTCCGGCTGGAACGTGTCCGCGAGCGATACGGCTTCGGCGCCGTCGGCTTCGGACTGGGGGGCGCCCGCGAGCGGCACCGGTTCGGCGCCGTCGGCTTCGGGCTGGGGCGTGACGGCGAGCGACACCCGCCCGGCCCCGTCGGCTTCGGGGTGGGGTGTGCCCGCGAGCGGTGCCGCCCAGGACGGCTCCCCGCAGACGGTGCAGAACACCTGGTTCCTCGACGACGGTGACGACGCCGACGCGGACGACGGCGGAGGCGGCGGCGGAACGACGCGTACGCCCTGGATGGACCGGCTGCCGCGAGTGGACGGCCCGGTGCTGAGCGCCAGGCTCGTCACCTTCGCCGTCATCTGCCTGAGCGCCTTGCTCACGCTCTCTTCGATCATCTGGCATCCCAACGCGCCGTGAGGCGTACCGGCCGTTACCTGGCACGGATCCCGGCCCGACGCCGGGCCGGGATCCGTGCCCGCCGTCGTCAGGCGACCGGAACGCCGGGTGCCGGCTGCGTCGGCCGGACCTCGGCCTGAGCGGGGTTGGCGGCCAGTCCGGGGAAGTCCCCGGTGGCCGCCTGGATCTCGGCGACGGCCTCGGGCTTGAGCTCCGACAGCATGATGTCGTAGGCGATGTCGCGGACCTTGTCGGCGCCGAGAACCGAGTGGACCACGGAGGCGATGGTCTCCGCGAGCACCTGCTCGTAGGCCTGGAACCCCGTCTGACCGGCCAGCGCCGGGTTCCACTCGAGCCGGTCGTTCTCACTCACCACGATCTGCAGCCCGCCGGTGACCGGATCGACGCCGTCCAGATCGATCTCCGCGGCGATGTGTCCACGGGCCGCCGGCGTGTTGTCCTGGGCGAAGAGCATCACCGGAACGTCGAAGGCGATCCGCGCGGAGGGCTGCCGCCGCCGGTGCCCGGCCTCCGGCGACAGCGCCGGGACGTCGACGCTCTCCAGCCCGGACAGCATGCGGAAGGTCGAGAGGCCGAGGACGTTGTTCAGGGTCAGCGCCGTCGCACGGGTGATGGTCTCGATCTCACCCGGCTTGCGGGTCAGATAGCCGCCGAAGCTGTAGGCGAGGATGCGTTCCCGGATCGGGGAGCGCATGAAGAGACGGAGGCGGACGCCACTGATCGGCAGTTCGAACTCGACGTCGGCCTCGTCGATCTTGGACCTGACATATCCCGCGTCGGACCGGTCCAACCTGCCGACGAGCTTCAGCTCACCCTCACCGCCGGTGCGGGAGAGCTGGAGGACGTACAGCGTCTCACCGAACTCGACGATCACCTCGTCGCCCAGGACGGCCGACAGTTCGCGGGCGGTCTCGTTCAGACCGTGCAACGTCTTACGAGGCATCCGCAGGTGAAGAATGTTCTGGGACACCACCTTCCCGCCGACCTGGGTCTCGACGTTCTCGACCTCCCGTTCCGCCTGCCTGCTGGTGTAGCTCCGCAGACTGAACGCGACCACCTCGTCGTCGGTCCGGACGCCGCAGGTCGCCTTCAGGGACTTCTTCGCGCTGAGCGGGTAAGGAAGGTCCTGTTTGACATGCCGGGTGGCGTCCACGAACACCGGGACGTCGTTGTTGAAGAGGCGCCGGACGTAGAACTCTTCCTTAATGTTCGTCGTAGGAGCCACTGTGCCTCGTTTTCGTGTCCTGCCGCTGACCGGCGGACCGGTCGGCGGTAATGTCGAACGCCTGGCCGGACTGGCCAGGCGCGGCACCGGCCGCCCAGGCCGGTGCTCACCCTCCTGATCGGACCGTCTGTGAGGACGCCGGGTCGGCAAGTATCCAAAAGGGGACATGCGGGTCGCGTACCGCACAGGACAGTCAGGCGTGATGCCGTCGGGGGTGACCGCAAAGGAGATCCATGAACAAGCTGACCGACTACGTACTCGCCATCCGCACCGCCGGGTCGCCGCCCGTTCCCAACGTGGCGAAGACGGTCGACCTCGTTCCGGGCGATGGTGACGCCATCACCTCCGTCATCAACGGCCTGCGGGCCAGCGGGCTGACGCCGGCCGACTTCCGGGCCCGGGTCATCTTCCTGGCGCCGGAGGGCATCAGCGGCCTCGCCACGTACGCGGCGCTGTGCGGATTCGCCGGGCGGCGGATCGACGCCTACGCCGACGGGACCGTGCTGGAGTTCTCCCGGTTGGACCGCCAGGCCGAGGCCTTCGTCGACGCCGGCAAGCCTTCGGAGTTCCTCGTCTGGGCTCAGGTCGGGGGCCCGACGGCGGAGGGAGTCCCCACCGTGCAGCTCGGCGCCGGCGAGCAGGGGCTGGTCAGCCCCGAGGCGGCGTCGGTGATCCGCTACGCGGCACGCCTCCGGATGGTGCCGCCGGACACGGCCAGGGAGGCGCTGGCCATGTTCGTGCTCGTCGCCGCGTTGCGCCGGCGGGCGGACGACCGGTTCCCCTATCTGTCCACCGGCACCGAACCGGCCCCCGTCTCGAAGGAGGACCCGAACCAGGGGATCGACCTTGAGGCGGTCCGCCGGGAGGCGGCACGGTTTCGACAGGAGTTCCGGGCCGCGCGGAAGGGAGCCGAGGTGGTGTCTCCGGTCCCCGTCTCGGCGCGGAACCGCCGGCTCGCCGAGGCCAACGCGGTCGACATCCGGGAGCTGCTCCGGCGGCTCGGTTCCTCGCCCGACGAGCGGGGCCTGTGGTACTGCCCTCGCCCGGGCAGGCACAGCGACGGTGGCCAGAGTCCGTCGGTGAAGGTGTTCGGGGACAACCGAGCCCGCTGTCACCGCTGCGACCCCGAGAAGGCCGGTCCGGTCCGGCTGGCCGTCGACGTGCTCGACATCACCCCGGACGAGGCGGCGAACTTCATCCTGAACTCGGACCGTGTGATCAACATGTGCGCGGCCTGAGCGGATCCTCGCCGCCGACCTTCCGGCCGAACGGAGGAAGCGATCCCCGGATCGCAGCGCCTGCTGAGCATGGTGGGACTCGTCGTGGACGGAGAGCAGACGGGTCTCCTGCACCGCAGCGTGCTGGATCGGGTGGTCGAGATCGCCGATCGGCTCGGCTGTCGCAGCGCCGTCGCGCTCGGTGTTCTGCCGGTGTACTTCAGCGGCGCCGATCTGCGACGGCTCCGGCGTGACCTGGACCAGGTCGTCGCCTTCGCGGACGCCGCCCGGCGAACCGGCTGGAGGCTGGGCGGCCTCTCCGCGGCCCCCGGCGCCCGGCCGGTCCGCGTGGCGGAGACATCGGGGGGCACCCTCTGGGCGGACGCGGTGCGCGGGTTCGTGCTGCGCGGATCCGCCGGCCGGCGGAGGGGCGTCCCCTACGCTCGGCCTTCTGCGACGGCGCGGCGTACCCCATTAAGCGGCCTCACGGCCCCGCTGGTCGAGGCCGTGGCTCGAGCCCGGGTCCTCGAAGTCCTGCGGGTGCCGTGAGGCCCTGATCGGGGGGACGATCAGCGGGCCGTGACCTTCCCCAGCGCGGCCGACCGTCCGGACACCATCAGCTCCACCGTCGGCATGAACCGCGTCTCGGGGTTGGCGATCAGCGCGCCGATCTGGCCCGCCGCGGCCATCTTCTCGACCAGCGCTCCCGGGCGTACCCCGATGACGTAGTCGGCGTCCAGCGGGCTCGCGGTGGTGACGCACCCGGTCGGCAGCACCCCGTACGGTCCTTCGAAGACACGGCTGCCCGCCGGTATCAGCGAGGCGAGTGAGCGCATGACGACCGGGGCGGCCGGGCCGGTCAGGGTCACCGACCGCAACTGCTCGAGCGCCGTACGGACCTGGGAGACCTGCTCTTCGCTGAGGACACCGGCCGTGATGAGCGAGGCCGGGCTCGGGCTCACCCGATGCCGTCGGGCGATGATGATCGAGTCACCGACGCGGCTGACCCGGGCCCCCGCCTGCGCCATGGCCTGAACGGCGTCGTGAGCGGCGCTCAGGCTGCTGAAGTCGGGCATCTGGTAGACACCGAGCGTGCCGGCGATCATTACCTGGGTGCCGCGGATGTGCACCTCGTGGACGCGCTCGTCGCGCCACAGCTCCGCGAGGTCGCGCCAGCCGTGCAGCAGCGAGCCCACCAGTGCTCCCGACTGGGGTGCCGGCGCCTGGGCGTGCGCCACCAGGGAGTTCTGCGGCGAGGTGGACGGACCCGGCGCGTACGCGGGCGACACCTGCTGCGCCGAACGGCTCGATTCGGTCGCCTGGACGGGCTGCGTTACCCGCATCGACGCCGGCGACTCGTATCTGACCGGTGTGGCCGCCTCCTCATGGCTGCGGGGACGGCGCTGCGGGGCCGGACCGGGGCGATCCTCGGACGGTGAGTCCTGCGTCGACGCGTGCGGAGTCTTCGATTCCGGTGCCGCGGCCAGGACCGCCGGAGCTTCCGCCGGCACCGCGTCGGCTCGCCGGTGCCCGGCCGCCGACTCGGCCTGTGGCGACCTGTGGGGCGGCTTGATCGGCGTCGCTCGGGGATCGGGCGCCGACTCCGGCTCGGGCCGCGCCGCGGCTTCCCGCGCGGGCGGTCCCGTGGGGGCGGGCGGTCCCGTGGGCGCCGATGGGTTCGGGGCGGCCGTAGCCGCCGGCCTGGCCGCTGCGGCCGCCGGAGCCGGTGGGGCCGCCGGCACCGCCTGTGCGGCCTGTGGGGCCTGCGGGGCCGGTGGGACGGGCTCGGCGGTGGTCTGCTCGGCGGCGTCCTCCTTGGCGGCGCCCTGCTCGGACGAGGCGTTTCCGGCCGACGGATTCCAGGACGAGAACATCGCGGCCCACTCGGCCTGGCCCTCCCGCACCGTCGCCTCCGGGTTGACCTCCGTCCGCTTCGCAGGGCCCTTACGCTTGGACCGCTTCTGCTTCGCCGACGCCGGTCGTTCGGCGACCGCGACCTTTCCGGCTCCGGGGGCCTTCTCGGACGTGTCGTCCGCCGATTCACCGCGCTGGGAAGCGGCCTTCTTGCCGTTCCCGGACTCGCCCTGCGATTCTTCCGCGTCGAGCGAGTCGGAGCCGTCCTCACCGATGCCCAGGGTGGTCCAGAAGTCGACTCCGCTGGAGTCACCTTGTGAAGATGCCATGGTTGTCGGGGTCCTTCCAAGAGAAATGCGCCGTCGGCGGTAAGTAACTGATCAGTCGGAGCTCAGGCCCAGGATCTTCTTGAACCGGCTCGACACGGTCTTCGCCGACGATTGAATCGGTGCGGTTCCGAAGATCGGGTCTTCGGTGAGGACCTGCAGGATGCTGCGGAAGGCGGTGTCCAGTGCCGGGTCCGCGCGGAGTGCGATCGGTTGGTAATTGTTCGCTGCTCGCATCCATTCATGATCTTCCGGGATCATTCCCACGAAACGCCAGCCCGGCAGCAGGTCCATGACGTCCTCCGGGCTGCAGTCGACGTCGGCCCGTGCCCGGTTGAGGAGCAGCGACAACTTCTCCGGGGAGACTCCGCCTCCCCGGGAGTGCCGGGGCATGGTGATCGCCCGGAGCCAGGACTGGACCGCCTCCAGCGTGACCCGACTGGGTTCGACCGGAACGAGGATGGCGTCGGCGGCGGGAAGGATCAGATCGGAGAAGGTGGTGTGGTAGACCTCGGCCACCGGCGTATCGATGAACACGAAGTCGAACGTCTTGCGCAGCGCGTTGATGATCCGCTGATACGGCAATGAGTTCACCAGCGAAGGATCGGCGTTGATGGCCTCGGGCGGCCCGAGTAGAGCGTAGAGGCCGAGTTGCGGGACGTGGGCGATCTGATTCCGAATGGTCTCGGACGAAAAGCCGCTGGACGTTTTGAGAAGGTCGAGGACCGTCGGTGATTTGACGTTCAGAAAACGTGCGACGTCCGCCTGCTGGAAATTGGTGTCCACGAGCACCACCGACTCGCCTCGGCCCACGGACTGCAGGATCCGGGACGCGTGGATGGCCAGGTTGACGGTCACGCTGGTCTTGCCCACCCCGCCCTTCGCGGAGGCGACCGCGATGACGCGGCCACGTTTGGTGGCCGTGGGTGCGGCCGCCGGCGGCACGTTCCCCGGCTGCGGGTGGGTCCACCCGTTCGCCTGTGGCGGGACGGCTCCGTGCGGGGCGGCAGCCGAGGTCGGCTGAGGTGCGGCAGGCCAGGACGTGTCGGACGGAGCCGGCGCCATCGTGGGCGCCTGCGGGGCCGGCTGAGGGGAGGGTGGCGTGTCCACGTGGGCGGGCCATCCGGTCTGCGGCTGCGGGGCCGACTGGGGGGAGGGTGGCGTGTCCACGTGGGCGGGCCATCCGGTCTGCGGCTGCGGAGCCGGCTGAGGGGAGGGTGGTGTCTCTACGGGTGTAGGCCATCCGGTCTGCGGCTGCGGAGCCGCCTGGGGGGACGGTGGCGTGTCCACGTGAGTGGGCCATCCGGTCTGCGTCTGCGGGGCCGGCTGGGGTGAAGGCGGTGCCTCCACCGGTGCGGGCCATCCCGGCTGCGGCTGCGACTGCGGGGGCCACACCTGGGCCTGCGCGGGCGGCTGGGACGGCGCCGGGGGAGCGGACGTCCGCGGCGCGGGCGGAGTCGCCTGTCGCGCGGCGTTCACGGGCGGTGCGGGCTCGGCCTGCTGCGCCGGTTCCGGCCGAGGGCGCGGCGCCGGTTCGGGTCGAGGTTGGGACGCCGACTCCGGCCGAGGGCGGGACGCCGGTTCGGGCTGAGGGCGGGACGCCGGTTCCTGCCGAGGAGGGGGCCCCGGTTCCGGCTCAGGTCCGCCGTCCACGGAACCGAGGGCCGCCAGCAACTGCGACATCCTCACCTGGCGCTCGGTGACCTTCACCGCGTCGTTGAAGGAGTCGCCGCGCTCCGCGAAATAGTTGTGGACGAGGACGGTGAACCCGTTGCTCGCGAGGCTGTTCGCCAGAACCTCCACGCCCGCGCCTCTGACGTCCTCGACGAACCCGGGCGCGAACATGAACGCCGCCGGCGCGGCGACCTCTCCCCTTCTGGAGAGATGACGAAGCTCCTTCGCGGAGGCGACGTCGAACACCGCGGCGAACTTCCGGGTCTCCCGTAGTTTCCGCCCGATGCCGGTGTCCCCCGCCACGACGACGGTCGGTGCGGTAGCCATCACAGTGTCCTCAGTTTGGTGCTTTGATCATCGGTCAGGCGACCGAACTAGGCCTATGAACTCGACTGTGCGGATACCGGCGGCTGCCGCCAGTGGTAGTTGCCGGACTGTCTGGCAGAGAGCTTCGTACGATCCGGGAGATGACCCCGAATGCCCAGCCTCAAAGGGACGTTTCAGCGACTGACCGGGACCAGCCGGGCAGGCCGGTCGGATGCCGATACCGCCACGATGTGGACGACCCCGTACGCGTGGCGGACCACTGACGGCATCTACGTCGGATACAACGGCGAGGTCTGGATGTACCGCGCGCTGCCGTTGTCGCCCATGAAGTGGGAGGACCCGGAACAGCAGTTGTCGCTGGCATCGCCGTTCGCCCAGCTCCTCGGCGACCTGGGCAACACCTCGCGGCAGCCCATCGGCGGCCTGGCGACCCTGTCCAGCAACCGGAACATCCACGTGGTGTCGATCAGCTGGGACGACCTGGTCGTCCCGCCGAAGGAGAACACCGACGACCTGCGCGCCTACCAGGCCGGTGCCTTCGGCTTCCTGGCGCCCAAGCGCGTGCTCCTCGTCGGCGTTCAGCTCCGTTCGTCGCTGCTCGACAAGGCGACCAAGAGCACAGTGAACCGTGGATCGTTGCTGAAGAACATGACCGAGCTGCTCAAGGAGACCATCAGCGAGGACGTGCCGAAGCTCGACACCTACCAGAAGGACATCGAGCTCGTCAGGGCGATCTTCGACCGGAGCGACGCACAGATCCCGACCCGGCAGGAACTGGACCAGCTCGAGGCCTGGTACAACCTCGGGAACGGGCCCGACGCGGTGATCGAGGAACTGCCGACCCGCCTCGTGGTGAACGGCGTCGGCGAGCTGGAGATGGCCGCCATCATGCGCTTCGACCAGCCGGTGATGCCCTCCCCGCAGGCGCAGTGGGCGATGGACGCGATCAGCCATCCCGGTGACGCCCCCCACGTCATCTCGATCCGCGCCGAGCTCGAACCCGCGAACCTGACGCGAGCGCGGGCCCGCCGGGCGCAGCGGCGGATCATCGCCAACATGGAGGAGGAGCAGAAGACCCAGGACCTGGAAAAGGTGGAGCTCTCCGAGACCTTCCAGCAGGCCAAGGAGATCGAGGACTACCTCGCGGGGTCCAACCAGCCGATGCTCGCGAACTGCAGCTTCGTCATGGCGCGGGAGGTCACCGAGGAGACCGAGACCTACCTGGAGTTCCTGAACCAGACCTACGGGATCCAGATGAAGGCCCTGGAGCACCGGCAGATCCAGGCTCTGGAGGAGACGCTGCCGTGCTCGTCCGTACGGGTCAATCCCTTCCTGCAGGACGTCAACGTGCCGATGGTCTCGCACGCCGGTCTGCAGTCGTTCTCCCGGCTCGGGGACGAGGCTGGAGTGTTCGGCGGCGTCATCGACCCGGACGGCACGCCCTTCTTCATCGACCCGCTCGGCGCCCCGAAGAAGAACCTGCCGCCGGTGTTCGGGATCTTCGGCGACCCCGGTAGCGGAAAGACGTTCTTCGCCCAGTCCATCGCCGTCCAGTCCGCGTTGAACGGCCTTCCGGCCATCTTCGTCAACCCGAAGGGCGGCGACTCGCTGTACGGCATGGTCGACTACGCCCAGACCCTCGGCGTGCCGAGCGGGCGAATCTCGATGTCGGCGCTGGAGGAGACCCCCGGCGCCTTCGACCCGTTCCGGTACGCGCCGCCGACCATCGCGGCGGAGATCGCCAACGTGCACATCCTGTCGGCCCTGGACGACTTCCGGGACGGCCTGACACTGCAGGAACGGCTGGCGCTGGGCTCGGGGCTGAAGCGCGGGGCGCTCAACGGGGCGCGGTGCGTGTGGGAGGCGCTGGAGTACATCCCGGGAGAGGACGCCGACCGGCTGCGCGGCCTCATCGAGCAGCAGATGGAGGCGTCCAGCATGTTCTCCCTGGGCGTCGCGCTCAAACCGCTGCCGAGACTCGACATGACGACGCAGCGGCTCACCCTCGTCGACTTCGACCGTGATCTCGGCCTCCCCGAGGGCAAGACCGCGAGTGAGTACTCGGTCTCCGAACGGATCGCGCTGGCCGCCGTACGCCTGGTGATCCGGGCGTCACTGGAGATCCTCATCGCCAACCGGGCCGGCGTGCTGATCGTCGATGAGGCGTGGACCTTCCTGTCCCAGCCCGAGGGACTGGCGTCACTTCAGCGGATCTCCCGTGAGGGCCGGTCCCTCAACATCCTCCCGGTCTTCCTCACCCAGCGGATCGCCGACGTGGTCACCAAGGACCTGGAGTCCTACCTCAGCCGCGTGATGGTGCTGAAGCTGAACGAGAAGAAGGAGGCGGAGACGGCCGTACGGCTGTGCGGACTGCGTCCCACCCCGCAGCGGCTGGCGGAGATCCGCGAGTTCGGCCCGCTGCCGCCGGAGGGCGACCGGCCCGCCCGCTGGGCCCGCGGCATCTTCCGTGATCTGGCGGGCCAGCACGCGCAGGTCGTGCTCGGCCCCACGCCGCCGGACGCCGCGGCGGCGTACAGCACGAACCCGCTGGACCGCCGCAAGCGCGAGCAGCGGCGCCTGGAGCGGGACGCGCTGGAGCGCGCCGAACAGGACGCGGCGGCGGCCGCCGCGGCGACCGAGGGGGGAACCGATTCATGGCTCGTCGGCTGAGCTCGCGCGCCGAACGGCCGCGGTCCGGATCCTCGCGCCGGATGCGGAGCGCCGCCGCGAAGCCGCGCTCCGGACGGCCGCATGGCTCCACCGAGAAGGCGCGTTCCGGGCCGCACCGCAGGTTCCAGCTACTGGCGTGGTTCTTCGTCGTCACGGTCTTCTGCGGTCTGGCGCTGCTGTCCGGTAACGGCCTGGGACTCGGGGGACACTCGCGCGCGTCCACGACCGCCGCGGCGTCATCGTCCGGCCTGCCCACGGCCTCGGTGGGTACGCCCACGGGAACTTCGGCCGGTTCGGTGACGGTGGTCTCCGTCCCCTCCGACGTGAATGGTCAGGTGCTCGCGGCAGGTTCGCGCCCGCATGTCGACGGCGTCGACACGTCCGGCGTCTGTTCGAAGTACGACGAGCAAAGGGACTTCCTGCCGCTGAACCGGTGGACGTCCTTCGGCCTGTTCACCGTGGACAACGCCTGGATCATGAAGACCCGGCTCTTCGTCTCGATGATCGCCGGTCTGCTGTTCATGGCCGCCGGCCTGGTCTGGCGGTTGATCGGCACGCTCATGGGCTTCGGCTACACCTTCGACATGGTGTGCTGGGCGGCGCCAGGGATCAACACCGCCGTACACGACATCTCGATGTGGGCGTCGTGGTTCCTCATCCCGGTCTGGCTGTTCGTGCTGACAGCGGTGGTCAAACGCTGGAACGGCGGGAAGAACGGTCCGGCGGCCGCCATGCGGCTGCTGATGGTGTTCCTGACGGCCACCGGCATGATCTTTTTCATCGGCGATCAGTCCGCCCAGCACGTGAATGATCCGACGGCGAAGTACACCGTGCCATGGATGGCCAAGTCGGTGCAGGGCTGGTTCGGTCAGATGTCGAGATCACTGACCACCTTGACGGACCTGGGTACCAACCGCGCGTCGGCGTTCTACGACAGCGATCCCACGACGGCCGGGAACGTGACCTGCGTGAAGCTCGACAAAGCGCTTTACGACAGATACGCCGCCGACAACAACGACACCGCGATGAGCGACGGCATCGGGGGCATGCAGCAGATCAGTAAGATCTGGGAGATCACGATGGTCCGGTCCTGGGTCGCCGCCCAGTTCGGCGACGGGACCAAGGATTACCCCAGTCCCGCTCACGCGGCCTGCCGTGATCTCGAGGCGAACTCCAATGTCGACCTCCAGAAAAAGCTGGAAGCCTACGACCTGTCGACGGGGAACAAGCCGAACACCACGACACAGGGCATAAAGCGAGGATATTTCATCTCGCCCACCAGCAATGAGCAGGTCATCATGGTCGCCTGGGGTGCCTGCATGAGCGACAACGGGCGAGAGAGCAAGAACACCATCCCGCAGTGGGACAAGGCCAACGGGATGGACGGCAAGGCCGACGGCTGCGCCCAGCTCTACAGCAGCGATAAGGCCGCGGCCATGGGCAACTACATGGCCGACCTGATCACCGGCGCGTACAAAATCAACAAATTTTACTTCAACGGCAGTGATGAGCTGAACAGCAAGCTCGGTGACTGCGTCGCGTCCGACAATCCCGATACCGCCCGGGCCTGCCGGGCCGACTGGGACTTCGTCAGCGGCTGGCTCGGCGCGAACCAGGCCGAACGCATCACCCAGGGATTGCTGTCCATCGTCGTCGCCATCGTCTTCCTGTTCGCCCTCGGTCCGATGGCGATCGGCCTGACGCTGACGAGCGTGGCACTGGCCGCTCTCTGCATGATCCTGCCGCTGTCCTTGATCCTCACGGCAGCGGGAGTGGAGTCGGGGAAGAAGGCACTGAAGGCCACGGGGGCCACGGCGGGGGCGAAGGCCGTCTTCACTCTGGCGATGGCGTTCCTGACCGATCTCATCGACCTGTCCTATTCGGTGGTTCAGGCCTCCATCGGTTCCAACTCGACACCCAACTTCTTCGAGCAGGTGCTGGAAGGCAGCACCCCCCTGCTCGCGCTCTTGCTCTTCAGGAAGGGCGCCAAGTGGCTCGGGCTCGGGGACCTCTCGAAGATGACAGGTGCGCTGGGCTTCGCCGGTGCCGCGATGTTGAAGGCCACGGGCGACAAGGACCTGAGCCGGGGCGCCGCCGACCGCATCTCTAGAGGGCTCGGCCGGATCGGCGTCGGTGACAAGCGGCTGAGCAAGCTGGACGAGAAGTCATTGCAGCGCCGGATGCTCAACAACAAGGCGACCCGTGCGGTGGGCAACAAGCTCAAGGCCGCTGGGAAAAAGGCGGTGGTGGATCCGGTCGCGGCTTGGACGAAGGACAAGTACGGGGCAGCACGGGCGGCCGTTGTCCGTAAGAGGAACGACCTGATCCGCAAGGCCAAGTCCGGTTCGCCCGCGCAGCGCGCGGCCGCGTACGCGGCCATTGCCGCCTCCGGCGTCGCGGCGACCGCGATGCTGCCCGCGGCGACAGTGGCCGGAGCCGCGGTGCTGCCCGCGGTCGCCGCACTGGGTGCGATGGGGGCGATGACGGCCGCAGGTGCCGCGGCCCTCGGCAAGACGGCGCAGCACGCCAACGGGCGGTTGAAGGACGCGGCTCGCCTGGCCAGCCTGATCGAGAACGGGACGGACGGCAGCCTCAAGCCGGGGGCTGCCGCCGGCGTCGTCACGGCGAAGAACTCGCATATGGCCAAGCGGCAGGCCGACCTCCATCATCGCAACATCATCAGAGTCAATGACAAAGAGGAAAAGCGGGCTCTGACCACCGAATACGTCGTTGATGGAGTCAACGCGGCACGTGCCCGCCAGTGGGGCGGCGGGAGCGCATCGGGTATCAACACCGCGTTCAAGGGGTTCGCCAACGAAGCGGAAAAGGAGCGAGCGCTGGACGAACTGGTCAATAAAACCGGCCTCGCTCGGGATCAGATCATGCTCGGCAACCATGGCTTGTGGCTGCCCAAACTCGTGTCCTTCGACCCGCACACGGGGGAGCGCAGATTCGACCAGGGCGCCCCCCTGGAAGCGCTGGCGCATCCCGTCAATCTTCTCGATCGTCGTACGCTTGAGCAGCGGCCAGGCGAGAGCAACGATGACTACATCGCGCGGCAGTACGCCCACATGCGGGAACGCGGCGCCATCAACAATGAGGGTGAGGCGGTCAACATGTTGACCGCCATGAAGGGTATCGACACGCGTACCCCCGAAGGTCGGGAGCGGGCGGTTGCGTTCTTCAATGGCGCACAGGATGAAGAACTCTCGAATTTCTACATCCGACCCCGTCGGTCGGAAGACGCCGCCGTTCGGGCCAGCCGGGAGTGGGTCCAGGACCAAAGGATCACCACGCACAACCTCAATGCGGTGGAGGTGATGACGGCCGCGCGCGACGATATCAGCGACTACAAGAACATCAAGGTCGTGCTGCCGAGCGGCGGAACTGGAACGGCCCAGGACGTGCAGATCGAGCTGGACCAGAAATTCGACGCGATGAAGAGTATCGTGCTGAAAATCGGGGGGCTGCACCAACAGATCGACGATGCGCACCGGAACAGTGCCTCCAGCGACCCGGCGGAGTTTCATAAGAGGATCGCCGATCTCAATAAGAGACTCGCCGACATGCAGGACCTGCAACGCGCCCGTGCTCAGGAAATCGATGAACTCACCAAGCTCGCGCAGGACACCTTCGACGCCTCTTCGTCAGCACGCACTGCCTGGAAGGTCTGGGCCACGGCGAACGATCCGGCCACCGACATGGACGATCTCGACGCGGTCAAACGGGAGATCGAACAGTACACCGCCGATATGCAGGCTCGGCAGGAAGCGAGGCGTCAGGAGATGGAAAGGCTCGTCGGCGCCATATATCGGATGCCCTCCAACGCGAGTGGTGCGGGGATGGCGAGCATCCGCCTCGATGATCTCAGGAAGAAGCTCGCAGAGCAGACGAACGGCGAGGAGATCGACAACTTCCTACTGCTCAGGAAGGTCGAGGACATCGAGCGGGAGCTCGAACGGCAGGCCGCGAGCGTGGCTTTGAGCCCGCGCACGTCGCCGTCCAACCACCCCAAGATGCGGGAGCTCCTGGACGCGATGTACGAGGAACTGCACATCAACACGTGACACCTGTGCCCCGCGGTGATCGGCAGGGCGGACGTGCAACCGGCCTCCTCCCGTAGTGGGTGGAGGCCGGTCAGGTTTCAGCGGGTCCTTCAGGAACCCGCTTGTTCTTCGGTCGGTTCGTGTAGGCGTCACTCACCACGGTCACTGAGAGACGGGCTCGGGCGTCAGGTTCCTCGTCTGGCGGACCAAGTCGTGGTCCAGCCGCAGGTGACGGTCGGGCCCGATCGTGCCGTTGACCGTGTCACCCTTGTACTGGAACGTGATCTTGTTGCCGGTCTGGGTGCCGTAGTAGGTGTCGGTGGTTCCCGTGGAGTCCCAGCCGGGATCGGAGGGGCCCGCCTTCTCCTGCTGAGCCAGCGTGATGGTGATGGGCACCTGCCCCTGGGAGTGCTTGGCCGTCCAGCTGAGCAGTTCCCGCTGATAAGGCCAGTTGTCGATTCCGGAGAACGCGTACTGGTCGTACTTCTCCTGCGCCGCGTTCTGGCGGCTGTGGCCGGAGCCACCGGAGCCACCGGAACCCAGCGACAGCACCACCGTCACGGCGATGGCAACGGTGGCAACGGTGGCAACGACGACGCCGATGACGGAAATAATGCCCTTGCGCGACATGTCAACACTTCCTTTGTTCACGGTGCGCGAGGGCTGGAATCGTCGTCCGGCCCCCTTGTGCGTCACCTCAATTGACGCCACCGGGGATCCGGATGGCTCTTCTTTGTAGCGTGATGGGGATTATTTCACATCTTGCTGGCATCGATCCAGTCGGTCCAGAAGGTCCTGGCATTCACAGGGTCACCCGCCCTCCGGTGATGAACACGTCCCGATACCACCCGCTCGTGATGTCAGAGATTTTGACGACGTCACCGGTATGCGGAGCGTGAATCATCTTTCCACCGCCGATGTAGATGCCCACGTGGCCCCAGCCGTGCATCGCGATGAGGTCGCCCGGCTGTAGGTCGCTGTAGGAGACACGGTGGACGTGGGAGTTCTCCCACTGCGTGGGGACGTAATGTGCCAGGGACACCTGTCCGCCGGTCGCGTTGTACACCGCGTACAGCGTGAGGCCGGAACAGTCGAAGCCGGGCTTGCCGCTGCCGTTCGAGTTGGTGCCGACCGTGGGCCCGTGGGCGTCTCCGCCGCCGAACTGGTACGGCAGCCCGATCCACTTGCTGGCCCAGGCGACGATGCGCTCGCCGAGTGGCCCGTTCAGGTCACCGAGGGTCGCCGGCCCTCCTCCGGGCGCGCCCCCCGTCGTCGACCCGTTACCGGCGGATCCGTCCGCGAGCGAACCGATACGTTTGCCGGCACTGTTGAACGGGCTGATGACGCCGCCGAAGAACCACGCGTAGTCGATGGCGACCTGGGAGAGAGGCAGCGTCGTACCGTCCGACGTGCCGAGGTTCGCCCATGCCTGCGTCGCGTCCGCGGCGGTCGGTGCCTGGATCTCTTTGAGCGGGCGTGGTGCCAGCCGGGGGATGACCAGCGGGTCCTGACCCACCACCGGGTCCGTCGCCTTCACGGCGGCGTCCGCGGCCTGGTAGTAGTTGCCCAGGCCGGTCAGGTTGTCCGCGAGCGCCGCGTCTGCGCCCGCCAGACTGGTGGCGAGGTCGGCGAGTTCGCCGTTGAACCCCGGTGACCAGGATCCGACCATGCACGCGGGGTCGGCCCCCGGATCGGCGATCTGGTTCGTGGTCTCCAGGGTGGACAGTTTCTGCCGCCAGGCGTCCAGGTCCTTCTCGTCGGGCGCCTTCTTCAGCGTCGCGAACTCCGTCGCGAGCGGTGCGACCTTTTTGAGGAACGTGGTCATCACCTTCGTGCACGCGTCGGACGCGACGAGCGATGTGCTCGGCCCGATGACCGAGAAGATGTCGAGGTCCTTGCCCATCGCGATGCTCAGCGACTGCCAGCCGCCGACCATCGGCTGGAAGTCGCCTTTTTTCTTGTCCCGTTTCTCCGGCGGAACCGCCTCGCCGGGGAGCACGAGCTTCGCGGCGCCCTCGATGTTCTTCTCATCGTCACACCGGTCGGCGACTCCGGCCTTGGCGGCCTCCTGTGGGGTCATCGGGAAGATGCCCTGGCGGTCCTTGGACTTGTCGTCGCACTTGTCGGTCTTCCACTTACTGGCGGCGTAGCTGACTTCTATCGCCTCGTTGATGAGGGTCTGTTCCGCGTTAGACCGATCCTCCTCGACGGTGTAGGTGAACTTCTTGTTCACGGACTGGCCGCCGGTGACCAGGTACAGCTTCGGCATGCGGGTGACCTGGCAATGCCAGATCCAGATGATCTTGAGGTCGGTCGTCCATGGCTTCTTGGAATCCTGCGGCGGTAGGGCGCACGGCGCGTCCGGCTGCGAGGTGCGTTCCACGAAGAGACCTGAGACCTCGATGGCCTTGCTCCAGTACTTACGGGCGTTCGCCTGGTCATTCGCCGACCCGTCGGCCAGCCATCGAGGGCTGGAGGGGTCGCTGTGCACCTTCTGCGCCGCCTGGCTGAGCATGCGGGCGACGTAGAGCGAGGATTCGCACGGATTCTGCGGGTCGAGGGACCTCTTCCGCATGTCGTCGGCCGCGCTCGGAGTGATGAGGTACGGCCCGGATCCCTGGGTGTCCTTACCGCCGATGGGCGGGCTGGGGTTGCCCACCGCGCAGCCGTCGGCCAGCACTCCCTCACCGTTGTCCGTCCGATCGGCGGCACTCGCCGCGTACAGGTCGGCGGCGGCGGTGACGGCCCGCAGATCCGCTGCGGCCGCGTTCGAGCGGCTGGGGGAGGATGCGGCGGAGTGGGGACCCATGTCCGCCGGCCGCACCGTGCCGCCGTCCGACCGGTACGCGGCCGGCTGCGCCCCGGTGTCGGGGTACTTCTTGGCGGCCTCGGCCATCTTCTTCATCACGTCGTCGACGTAGGCCCACCCCGTGGGGTTGATGCCACCTCCGTTCGCCGCACAGGCCGCCGGGCACTCATCCCACTTGCTCGGTGTCTTCGCCCATACATCCGAGCCGGTGAAGTGTTTGATCGCCACCGACTGCCACATGTGCCACTTGTTCCAGGACGTGATGAAGTCGCTCTTCGCCCGCTTGTCCTGAATGCTCGGCGGTGCGTCGCAGGCGGTGGCATAGCCGCCGTACTTGTTCCAGGTGAGAGGCATGTACTGATATGCGCCGCAGGCGGCCTCCCTGCGTCCCGCCTTGTAGTTGTTCGTCGACTCGTGCATGCGCATGGCCCACATGAACCAGCCGAGTTGGTGGCTGAGGTCGCCGGCGGGCGGGCCGGGGTGACCGGACGCGATCGACTTCGACTCGCCGGCTCCGGTGACCCCCTTGATCGCTTCGGGCCCCGCGCCCTCCGTGTTGCCCGAGATGTCGTCTCCGCTTGCGGTTCCGCCGGCCGGCGCGATCTCCGGGGTCTTACGGCCCGGATCGCGGTCGGTGCTGTCGTACGGGCTGTAGCGCGCGAAGTCAGTCTGGGTCGCGACGATGCCGGCCAGGACCGTCCAGGGCACGGTGGCGTAGTCGGGGGCACCCGCGGCCGCCGCGCGGTCGGCCGCCTGTTGAAGTACCTGCTGCCACTTGTCGGGGAAGTACTTAGAGACCACGGCGTTCGACCGGCTGTCCGGCTGGCCCGGCGCGTCCTTGTCCGAGGCCGCGCCCAGGGCCATGGGAAGCAGTAGGAGCAGGATGAGGGGAAGCATGCCGGCACTGCCGGCGACGAGGACCTTGCCCTTGCCGCTCCCGGAGCCGGTGCCCGACCCGGACGCCTCCCTCTGCTGGTCGCCCTTGCCGCCCTTGCCCCCCTTCTTCTTGCCCTGGTTGCCCGAGATGCCGAGGCCGTCCTTGGCCCTCCTCCCGAGACGGGTCTTGTTCAGCAGCTTTCCGGCAGGCGTCTTGTTCAACAACGCCTGGCCGGCCTTTGTGTTGAGCCCCTTCTTGGCGGCGTCCCACATCGGTCCGGCCTGCGCTTGGAGATACTTGTCGGCCGCCTGCCCCGCGAGGTGGGCGCCCTTCTCCTTGAGGTTGTCGCCCTCCGGCATGCGCGGCAGCTTGTTCGCCACGTCACCCGCCTTCGAACCCAACCCGCCGGCCTTCTGCGCGAGCCCCTTGGGCGCTCCCATGCCCGCGTCGCCGCTCCCGCCCCCGGGGCCGTTCGCCGGCTTGGGGACGTTCGGTCCCGCCGGGTTGCGCATCGGGTTCGCGCTCCCGCCGCCGGAGTCGCTCCCGCCTCCACCGAACTCCGGTTCCGTACTCGGCAGGCCGCCGCTTCCGCCGCCGGAGGGAGCGTTGTCTTTGATGAGGTCCTTGGCTCGCGCCGGTGGAGCGGCTTCCGCGCGCGGGTCGTAGCCGGACGACTCACCCGGTTCACCGGTCTCCGGCGGCGGTGCCGCCGGTGGCTGGCTCGGGGGCGGCCCGGCAGGGACGGGCGGCTGAGGAGGGGTGTTGCCTGCCTCGTTCACGCGGCGCCTCGCTGAGGGTTTGCGATGGGATCGCGAGCGGGGGGACTGACTGAAGAAGACCGTCCGGCGAGGCCTTCATGAGGCAACGCGTCTCCCTGACGTGTCCCATGGCGGCCACCGCGGCGGACGGCGTGGTCTCCTACTGCGCGTGGACCGCGTAGCCGGATTGGTCGCGTTCGACCGCGACCCGGTATTCGTAGGCCTTGGCCGCTCCACCGTGGGTGATCGTCGTGCTGAACAGGTACAGGGTGTTCCCGGTGACCGCGGGATCGGTGACGGTCAGCTGCCCGACGACGGAGCCCTGCGGGGTGCGGCGGGCCTTGGGTGGCCTGGCGCGGCCGATGAAGGGGATGCCGGTCCAGTCCCCGGTGGCGGCGGCCCTCGCGGCCGCCGAGGCGACGTTCCGGGCGCCGGCCGGGACCACGGCCGTTCCGCCGCCGACCTTCGGGACCTGGACCGCCGCCGTGGCGGCGAAGTCCCCTGTCGACCCACTCCCCGCGGAGCCGCTCGCGCCCTGGGTGGGCGTAGCGGGCACGGACCCGCTCCCCGCGGAGCCGCTCGCGTCCGGGGTGGGCGTACCGGCCTCGGACCCGCTCGAGGCGGAGGGCGTGGCGTACGGGTTGATCTTCTGCACCGAATAGGCCGGCGGCTGCGACGAAGAGGCCGTGTCGGTCGACGAGTCCGGCTCCAGCAGCGCGCTGAGCAGAAGGATCAGGCCGACGGCGGCGAGCGCGACCCAGACCGCGAGGTTCCACCATTCGGGGAGTTCGGTGCGGTGCCACGGGCCGCGGCGCCGGTTGAACCCCTCGCGGACGTAGTCGGTCATCTTCGGCATGTCGTTGACTGTCGCCTTCCACGGCCGGTGGGCAACCGGTGAGTCATCCCGCGGATGGACCCGTGCTGGCGGTCCCGCCGAGACCACGGACGGTTGGAGGCATGAGCGATGAAGCCGAGGACCTGAGCGGGCCGGTGATGCTCGCGGCCACCAACATGCTCAAGCCGCCGCCGGCCGTCATCGGCAGCGTCAACAAGGAGATCACGCTGCCCCGGACCATCAAGCTCACCACGCTCCTCGCCGTGGGCATCGGCGCGGTGCTGGGCTTCGTGACATCGCTGTTCCTCTTCGGGGTCGGCATGAACGCGCTCATCTACGGGCCCACGGTGGGCGGCATCGTGGGATGGACCCTCGTCAGCTTCTCTCCACTCCGGGGGGAGTCGCTCGCGATGTGGCTCGGTCTGCAGGCGAACAGCGCCCGCAAGCGCAAACTCGTCATCGACGGCAGGCAGGTGCGCCTCTATGTGGGCATCGCCCCGCTTCGCCGGACCGCCGCGGGGACCATCCGGATACTGCCCGGAGGCGTCCCGGTCGACGGTGCGAGATGGGATGAACGCGGCGTCCCGCAGCAGGAGATGCCCAACATGACCAGGCTCCCCATCGCGCCTCGCAGCCAGAGCCGGCCTCTCACCGCGTCCACCGAATTGTCCAGCCAGCGGCGACGTAAGAGACGAAAATGACAATCCGCCGCATCTGACGTTTGCGCATCCACGTCACGTCCGAACTGTTCTCTGTGCCGGGCGTAAGTAGCAGGAGGAGAAGATGCCAGCGGAGTCCCCCACCCGTTTCGTGATGGTGCCCGCTCGGCGCTCGAACGAGCCGACGGCGCGCAAGCGGGCCAGGAGGATCCTGAACGTCCTCTTCCTGGCCGCGGCCCTCAGCGTCGTCGCGGTGTTCTTCACGCTGGCCAAGGGGACTTCGAAGCCGGACCTGTCGGCGGTCGATCCCAAGGGACGCGACCTGGCGTACACGGCGGCGGTGAACTTCCTGTCGGGCGCCTACCAGGCCGTGCCGCGCGTGAACACCTTGAATACGGACGACCTCGCGAAGGCGGGCCCCAGCCTTCTCTCCGGGCAGGACAGCGCTCCTCTGCAGTACCAGTCACTGAGCTGGGTGGGGTTCACCCCGGAGCACTTCGGCTCGGCCAAGGCCGGTTTCACCGAGTTCGAGGTGCATCACTTCCTGGTCGTCCTCCCGAACTCCTCGGCCTCGTCCTCGCCGACGCCGGCACCGGGATCGCCCGGGAACGGCGCCCCACGGGCCAAGAAGACCTCACCGGCCCAGCGGGCCGGCTCCCCGGCGGGGCAGCCCGGGACGGCCGGCGCGCCCTCTGGAACTCCTGGCGCGGCGCCGACCGCCGGGTCCTCGGCCGCCCCGAACGCCAGCCCGTCGCCGTCGCCGTCGCCCACGACCAGCAATGACGTCGCGCAGGCGCCCGCCTCGAACGTCCTGAAACTGGACGTCCCGCTGCTCATCACTCCGCAGGGGCCGCGGTTGTCGGCGGCACCGACGTTCTCCGTGTGGACGGGCGGCTCCGGCGCACCCGCCGGAGTCGGTGACTACACCAACTTCAACGGCCTGACGACGGACGTGAGCGACCAGGTGAAGACTCAGATCGGGGCGTGGGCCAAGGCTTACGTCAACGGCGACGCCGCCGGCCTCCTCGCGCTCACCGGCGACCAGAACAGCCATCATCACTACGTCGGTCTCAGCGGGTTCACGCTGCCCGATTCGCCCGCGGCCGTGCAGATCATGTCGGCGATCAAGGCCGATAAGGGACAGTTGGTGGTCCGTGCGAGGGTCCTGCTTGCCAGATCGCCATCCGGCGGGACGGTCTCCGGTACGAACGGCACCAACCAGTTCGTCACCTTCGCGGACTTCGACCTCCTGGTGGGGGCACCGGCCGGAGCGCAGCCGCCGATCCTCGCCTGGGGACCGGCGGGGTCCGCGGCGGAGCTGGAGCCGTACTCGAACGCCCTGAATTCCTGACCGGGAACGCACAACCCAGAGGAAAACACATGAACATCAGTGAGTTGCATCGCGTGCTCGCCGTCGGCACCGGGGGCTCGGGAGCAGACGGGGCCAACAACTTCCTCGGATCGGACATCGGCAAGGCAGTCATCGCGCTCTGCGGCGTCGCCGGCATCATCATCTTGGTCGTCTGCATCTTCAAGATGGTCAAGAACGTCACCAACGGTCGCCCGGGAGAAGGTTTCAAGGTCTTTTTCTGGGGCCTCGTGGTCGGCGGCCTGCTGTTCAGGCTGGACATCACCGTCTCCGCGGTCACCTACATGAGCACTCTGCTCCAGAAGGTCTTCGACAGCGCACAGAAGGTCACGGGCTGACGCTCTCATGCGTCCAGAGGGAGGTGCCGGGATGTCTCACGGCATGAACCGGGGCATGCGGCCCGGGGAACCCGAGGACAGCACCGGTTACCTCATCATCGCCCTGGGGCTCGCCGGTCTCGCCGTCGTCGTCCTGGCGCTCGTTCCGGCCGTGTGCGGTTCGGTGGTCTTCTTCTTGCTGCGCCGTTGGCTCGCCCGCCGTGACTGGATCATCATGGCGGCCGGCGGTCTGGTCGGGTTCGCCTGGTACCTCAAGGACAACGCCCTCAGCTACGGATACTGGCTGCTCAGCTTCATCAACGTCGGGTCGACCACTCCTTCGCAGGTGCCGGTCACCGTGGTCCTCTGCCTGGCGGTGCTGATCGCCGGCGCCGGCGGCACCATCCTCGGTTCGCCGATCGCCGCCGGCGTGGGCGGCGCCCTCCTCGCGCCGCCCTCGACGAGGGTCTCCGGCCGGGGATTCCTGTTCCGCAGGAGGCTGGTCCAGGACTCGATCACGCCGAGGAAGGGCCGCCGGGACTCTCTGAAACGGCGGGTCTCCCAGCGGTTGACCCCGAGGGACATCCCCGCCGTGCGCGGTCCGTTCGCGAACGAGAAGACGCGGAGGATGCCGCTGAAGGAGAAGTCGATTCCGATCGGCCTCGGGTCGAGCGGTCGGCTGGTGCGGCTGAGCACCCGCGAGATGGGCATGCACGGCTGCGTCGTCGGATCGACCGGCAGTGGAAAGACGATCACCCTGATGTGGATCATCGGTGCGGCGCTCGACATGGGCTTCGACGTCACCGTCATCGACATGAAGGAGGACACCGAGCCGGGCGGCCTGCGCGACTTCCTGCGCGCGTACTCCGCGATGCACCGGGTGCCGCTCCAGGAGATCGCGCTGGGCGATCACGACCCGAAGTACTGGTTCAACGTCCTCGCCGACATGAGCGCCGACGAGGCGTTCGACACGATCATGTCGTTGGTCGAGTTCGACGACGCGTACTGGAAGGCGCTGAACCGGAAGGTCCTGCAGCAGGTCGTCCAACTGTGCCACCAGGCCGCCGAGGTGGCGCCGGACCGCTTCCACCCGCCGACCATGCTCGAACTCGGCAAGATCATGGAGATGGGCACCTCCATGAAGAACGCCGTCAAGGAGCGGGTCATCGCGATCGACGCGGTGGAGGGGATGGGCTACTGCCGGAACCGGTACACCAACGTCCTGTCGCCGAGCCAGGACGAGTCCAAGTCGGCGGCCAGCTTCGGAACGAAACTGACCGGCCTGTACGACTCCACCGCGGGACGGCGCATCCTCATTCCGGGCAACGACCGGAAGATGATCGACGTCCGGCTGGAGGGGCTCACGTACGTCGGGCTGAACTCGCTCGGCCAGCCGGACATGGCCAAGATCCTGTCCTCGTCCTCGTTGCAGCGCCTGTCCGTCTACGCGGCACAGCGCATCCAGGGCCGCGCGCCCAAGGACCGGCCACGGCTGATCGTGGTCGACGAGGCGAACTTCATCGACCGGGACATCGCGATGAACATGCTGTCGCGAGTCCGGTCGGCGCTGTTCAACATGATCCTGTGCACCCAGGGACCGACGGACTGGATCGACGCCGACGGTGACGACTGGTCGCGGCTGACGCAGAACATCAACTGGCTGATCGCCATGGCGCAGTCGTCGCCCGAGTCCGCGGAGAAGTGCGCCGAGTTCCTCGGCATGCGGGACAACGGGCAGGTCTCCCAGCGGGTCGAGAACGGCAGAGCCGTCGAGATGGGCACCGTCGCGGTCAAGGAAGAGTTCATCGTCACCGCCAAGGAGCTGCGCGACCTGGGCACCGGCGAGGCCTATCTGCGCGTCAACAAGCCGGACAGCAGAGTCGCGTACGTGGCCATGCCCATGCGGTCCCAGGAACTCCAGTGGTACGAGGCGCAGCGGGCATGACGGCACGGCTGCGAGCGGTCGCGACCGAAACCGTGATCATCGTGCTCCTCGGGGTGGCACTGGCCGCGGTTTCCCTGGGGCTGCTCCGCTTCGAGTACGGCGGACGCGTCCACTTCGGAACCGTGGACCTGCTGGTCGTCGCGGCGGCGGGGATCGTCGCGGCCATGGCCGTCCGCGCGACCGTACGGCTCCACCGCCGCTGGAAGCGGACGGTGGGCCGGTTCACCGCCGCCGCCGCCCTCTGCGCCGTCGCCGCCCTCGTGGGGATGCTCGTCGTGCTGATCCCCAGCGCGTGCCCCGGCGAGCTCGGCACGAGCCGATGCAGCCTCCGGCAGGCGGCCAACTGGGGAGAGGCGTCCGGCCTCGCGATGTTGCTGAACTTCCTCATCGCGGGCCTCGTGCTGGCCCTCGTACGCGGAACTCGTGACCTGGCGCGCGACGGGACGTCGCAGAGCCTCACCTGGATCAGGGCACTGCGGGACCGTCTCGGCAGGCGGTCGGACGGGGCGCGCGGCGCGAAGGCGTCAGGCGGCCGGTCCCGCGACCCGCAGCAGCCCAAGGGCCGTCCGACACCCCGCCGCGCCGACGCCGAACGGACCCGCCGGGCGCGAGCGCGCGGCGCCTGATCGAGCCGGGAGAACCTCATGCACATCGATGTCACGTGCGGACCGGCCTATGCCGCCGCGGTCTGCCGGCTGGCCGCGGGTGAATCGGTCTTCGTCGAACGATCTTCCATGGCCGCGCTCTCCGGCAACGTGTCGGTGACGGCGACGTTCGGGGGCGGCGGCCTCGCCAGGGGGCTGACCCGCAAGCTGCTCACCGAGCAGACCCTGGTCGTCGCCAAGTACACCGCGAGCCGCCGCGGGGGAGGCTGGGTACGGGCCGTGCCGCCGTTCCCGGGTGACATCGCCGTGCTGGACGTCGGTCAGACGGGCCCGCTCAAGGCGCAGACCGGCTCGGTTCTCGCCTATGCCCCCACAGTGGACGTCACGACCCGTTCGTCCGGTACGACACCGCTTCTCATGCATGAGGGGCTGACCGCGGTCGGCCTCACCGGCACCGGCCAGGTCGCCCTCGCCACGTACGGCGGCATCGAGCACATCGAGGTCCCGCGCGGGGAGCACCTGATCGTCGACTCCGGGCACCTGGTGGCGTGGTCCGCGGGGATGAAGATGAAGAGCGGGCCGCTCGGCGGACCGCTCAAGGCCGTGCTCACCGGTGAGCTGTGGGTCGGCGAGTTCCACGGCCCCGGCCACGTGCTGATCCAGAGCCGGGCGGCGGCCACTCTGCGCGGCTGGCTGTTCCCCGAAGGGAACAACGCCCATGTATGAGGTCGGAGACGCCGGCGGTTACGTCAGCCGGCAGAAGTGGAAGCGGCGCGGAGAGGGCACCCTGTACGGGGCCGCGGCGGTGGTGCTGGCCCTCGTCGCGGTCGGCTCTCTCATCGGGGCCGTGTACACCGGCGTCGCCCCACTGCGGGCGCTGGCGGTCGTCGTGGCGGTGGCCGCGGCCGGCGGCTGCTGGTACACGTGGGCGCGTTCCCGGCGGATGCTGCGGCAGGCGGGCAAGGCCGCGATCGGCGCCCGCTCCGAGCGGGAGGTACGGACGGTGATCCGACGCACCGGCTCGATCGCGGCGGGGTACTCGATCAAGCTCGCGGACCGGGGCGGCGACTGCGACGCGGTGGTGTTCACCTCGACCGGCGGTGCCGCGGCCGTCGAGGTGAAGACCGGGCACGGCGAGGTCTTCGTCGAGGGCGACACCATGCGGGTGGGACGGCGCGTGCTGCCGAAGAACCCGACCGGGCAGGCCGCCTTCCAGGCCCGGCGGCTGTCCCGCGCGCTCGGCCGCAAGCCCGTGTTGGCGGTCGTCTGCGTCCCGGGGATGATGAACCGGCCCTTCGCGACGCCGAAGGGCGTGTGGGTCTGCTCCGCCGACGACCTGAAGACGGTTCTGGACCGCGCTCCCCGCGTCTTCGACTCGCCTGCCGAGGCGCAGCAGACGATGAAACGCCTCTGGCACGAGAACAATCCCTGACGGACCGCCCTCTCCTGGCGCCGGCGGCGTACGTCTGGGCGTGTGACCGCACTCGGAGGCGTCTCGGCACCCGAGCGGTAGCGGATGCGTCACGGGAGAGAGCGTCCCGGCGGGATCACGACGTTGTCGTCGTGTCACCGCCGGGACACCCAGCGCGTTCACCCCTCCCCGGTCAGCTCAGGGAAGGGCACGAGCGTCAGCTCGTCTGCGGCCGGAGCTACTCGCCGTGATACCGGAACGAGGTGACCTGCAGGCCCCACGCTTCCGTCCCGTTGGCCGCGACGGGCACGAGCATGGCCAGCTCGTCCGCGGTGATCGCCTCGGGCTCCTCGAAGCTGAGCACGATCGTGAGCGCGAGCTCGATGTTGTCGAGGGGCATCCGTCCGTCCAGCTCGATGACCGGACGGCCGTCATGCACCTCGACCTCGTTCTCGGGCAGCAGTTCCCGACCCTTACGCTGCAGGGACGTGAGCCGCACGCCCGTGGAGGTCGCGGCCCGCGTCATGTTGACCAGGAACTCGATCAGCTCCTTGTCGGTCAGGAGCTGGAGCTCCTCGGAGCGGACGGTCAGCGTGAACGCGACCTCGGTGTCCTTCACCATCTCCCGCCCGGTGATCCGCACGGTGGCCCTCTCGGGCGTGGTCTGGGTGTCGTTCGACATGTGTTCGTCTCCCGGTTTGTCGTTCCGCGCGGTCAGCGCGGGGCCGCTCGTTTTGGAGAGGCCGCCTCGTACTGTCCGGGGACGACCGGCTCCGGCATGCGAGGCAGAAAAACGATCACGGACCATTGCGCCGGAGACCGAACCGCGCACGGTACTTCCCGAGCGTGCTGCACGTGGGCACGAACAACGCAAAGGAAGGAAACCGACAATGACGAACGGTAAGGGCGGCTCCCAGGGCAAGGGCGGTTCCCAGGGCCGCAGCGGTTCCCAGGGCAGCGGCGGTTCCCAGGGCAACGGCGACCACGGCGGCATGCCCGCCCTGACCCGCCCCCCGCGCAGGGGTCAGTAGCGCTGACAACGGGTCAGGCTCCTGACCCAGCCCCCTAGCACGTCGAGCGGCCCCCCTCAGGGGGGCCGCTTCTGCTTTTCGGGGGCTTGACGCCGCGGTCGGGCGTGGCGGCCGACGTGATTCTGTAACGCCGGGCGACGGGGGTCCGCCGTGCTGTGACATTGCACTAAGATCACGCCTCTTCCCACCGGGTGATCTGATCATTAAGATCGCAACACAACTGAAAAAAAGAGCATCCGGCTCTGCTGTCATCCATTCATAGGTGACAGGGAGCCGGCAGTCGCCTGAGCTCCCTGCACCGTGACAACGAAGAGAGACATCAAATGTCACGTTTCAGGGCCGCTCTGCGCGGCGCTAAAACGCGGAACCACCGGTGGCGGGACTACCGTTTCCGGCTGGTCACCGTTCCGTTGCTGCTGCTTCGCGCGGCGGTGACGGCTCAGTTCAAACTCCGGCGGGCCATGCTCGCCGGCCTGGCAGCCGCCCTGACCTCGCTTGTGTGCTCGGGGGTTGCGGGGGGCAAGCTCAGCGCCATGGGGGGCGTGGTCCCCATGGGGTTCGCGACGCTCTTCTCCGGGGCGCTGTTCTTCAGCGTGGCCGCCTCGACCGGCAGGCTGCGGGGCAAGGACTCCACCTTCTGGTGGCTCGGAGTCGGCACCGGCGTCGCGAGCGCCGCGACGACCGTTGCCTTCGCGACCGCGAGCGCGATGGTCCCGGTGGGAACGGTCGTCCCGATCATGGGGCTCGGCACGCTCGTGGTGATGATCCTGCACTCGAAGGGAAGGGGCTGGGTGTTCCCGGCCATCCTGACCCTCGGCGGGTTCGCGGTGTTCCTGCTGTCGTCCAGCCAGGGGCACGGCTCGTTCAACGGCATCCTCGTCGCCGGCCTGGGAGCGGTCGCGCAAGGGACCTTCACGTGGCTCTTCCAGAAGGCGGCGAACAGGAAGGAGGGCATGGCGACCGCGGCGATCACGCATCCGGTCTGCGGGGTGCTTCTCCTGGGGGGTGCCTACATCGCGTCCATCGTCACGGGGCACCCCCTCGACTGGGGATGGACGGACTGGCGGCTGTTCGGTCTGATCGCCCTGCTGGGCTTCACCTGGATGGCGCTGCCCACGCTGCTCAACGTCTTCGCCGCGAGCCGGCTGTCCGACTCCGTGTACGCGGCCCTTCAGCCGCTGGGGTCGCCGATCAGCCTGCTCGTGCAGATCGCGGTGATCCACCAGGCCACGTCGACCTGGCCGGTCATCGCGAACCTGTTGATCTTCGTGGGGGGTGTGTCGGCGGTCTTCCTCCTGGGATCGTCCAAGACCGAGGAGGAGAACGTCGCGGCCGAAGCGGCGTCGTCCGCGATGGGGTCCATGGCGGCGGCCATCGGCTCCGAGGAGGCCGAGAAGGGTTCCGAAGGGGAGGTGGTGGCCCCCGACCAGAGGGCCACGATCAGGCCGCAGCTCGAAGAGCAGATCATGGCCCGGTACGGCGGAGGCCTCACGGCCAAGGTGCGGGCCGTGATCGACAAGTTGAAGCGCTCGCGCGGGAAGGAGGCGGCCCTGACGGTTCCCAGGGCCACTCAGAAAACCGGGGCGGGCGACGAGGAGGACACGCGCCCCTGACGGGGGGTGCGCGAAGCGTCCCCGACGGGGGACGCACGAAGCGCCCCTGACGGGGGGCGCTGAACAGAACGGCGGGGAGACGTCCCCGCCGTTCATGCTGTCGGGCCACGGTCACGCGTGCTGTGCCTGCTCGTAGATCCGGCGGACGGCGGCGCCGAAATAGGGCCCGTACATCGTGGCCGGGTCGTCGGAGTACTTGAAGCTGTTGACCGAGGTGACCACGCCCGTGCCCGTCGTGGCGTTGAAACGGGCCAGCCACGGCCCTCCGCTGGCACCCTCGGACATGTCGCAGCGCAACCCCTGGTCCTGGGTCAGCCGATGCGTGTCCGGACGAGGCACGCCACTGCAGTAGGCCAGCCGCTCGCCGTCGTAGTGGCCGCCCGTCGGGTAGCCGAAGCCGTACACGAGAGAGCCCCGCGGCTGGTCGAACGCGAGGTTCTGGGCGCCGACCACGTCGGCGACGTGGCGCCCGCCGGCCGTCGCCAGCGCCACCATCGCCACGTCATGGTTCTCGTCGTGCCTCGCCGACCACGCGCTCGGCACGAACACGTGCCGAGCGGTGAACGCGCCGTACGGCCGGCTGCCTTGGTCGTACCCGGGCACGTAGATCCAGTTGCGGGCCCAGACACCGGCGGCGTCCTGCACGCAGTGGCCGGCCGTGACGACGACGTCGCGGTTGGCGCCGTTGACCGTGCCGGCCGAGCACACGAAGTCGGCGCCGTTGATGGTGAAGAAGACCTTCCCCGTGGTGGCGCGCACCGCGCCGGGCGAGGCCCAGGCCGTCCCAGGGCTGCTCTGGCCGGTGTGCCGGTCCGCAGGGTCGGTGACGGGAGCCCCGGCCGCGGTCGGCGGGATCTCCGGTCGCGTCGCGGCCGCCGGAGCCACGTCGGTCACCGCGGCCGACCGGAGGCCGGCGGGCGAACGCGGCCCGGTGACCGCCGGCTCCCGGCGCACCCGCTCGGGCGGGGTGAGGGCGCGCCGCATCCGCCGGACGGTCCAGTACCGCAGGGTCGCTGACCGACTGATGGCGATCACGTGGTCGGTCACCCCGGCCACGCCCGGCCCGGGCTGGGAGACCCCGGCGCCGAGCGTGCCGAGGACGGCACCGACGGTGGACACGGCGTAGGTGATGCGGGCGGCCTTGGACATGGGTCGAAAGTCTGCATGACCGTGCGTGGTCGCATGATGACTTCCGGTAAAGCCATGCCCTCGATCAGGTGTTCTGTGCTTTGTCGTAGAGGGCTTTGACGGCGGCGCCGAAATACGGCCCGAACATGTCCTTCGGCGCCGCGTCGTACTTGAAGGAGTTGACCGAGTTCTGCGTGCCGGCGCCGGTCCGGGCGTCGAAGCCGAGGAACCAGGGGCCGCCGCTGGACCCGGCGGTCATGTCGCAGGTCAGCCCGACGTCGTGGGTCTTCTTGTCGTCCTTCGTGGTGCCGCTGCAGTAGACCAGCCTCGACCCGTCGTACGGGGCCTCGGCGGGATAGCCGAAGGCGTACATCGGCCGGTGGCGCGGCTGGTTGAACGCGATGCCCTGACCACCGACGACGCTCGTCAGCGTCCGGCCGTCCTGCGGAGCCACCATCGCGGCGCCCACGTCGTAGTCGAGGTCCTCGCGGGCCTCCCACTGCGGAGTGGTGAGCGTCCGCGTCGCCGTCCACTTCCCGTACGGCGCCTGCCCGTCGTGGTAGGCGGGGACGAACACCCAGTCCGTGTGCCAGGCGCCGTCGAGCCGGACGCAGTGCCCCGCGGTGATCACCGTGCTCTGGCTCGCGCCGGCCACCGCGTCTCCGGAGCAGGACGCCGGCCGCCCCGCGTACGTGAAGAAGACCCGCCCCGTGGTCCGGGCGACCTTGCCGCCGGACGTCCAGGCCGCGCCGGTGGACGGCGCCGACGCCGGGGTCTCGGCGGGGCGCCCGCCCAGGACGGGCCGTCCCGCCGGCTCCCCGGCGACGAGACCGTCGAGCGGGAGGGCCCGGCGCATGCGGGCGGGCGTCCACCACCGCATGAGCCGCTCCCGGTCCGTACGGGACTCCGCCAGCAGGTGGACGGCCGGCGTCAGGCCGCCGGTGCCCGGGCCCGGAGGCGACAGGCGCGGACGGCCGACGGGCTCGCCGGGTCGGGCACGGCCGCGGGACGGTCCGGGGAGCCCGAGGCCGGGCGCCGCCTGTGGCGAGGCGGCGTCGGACGGGCCCGGGCTCCCGGCTCGGTCGGCGGGGCGTGCCGCGTCGGCCTGCGACGCGGGCAGCGGGGGAATGGACAGGAGCGCGCCGGTGAGCACGGACACGGCCGCGAGGCGGGGGGACTTCGTCATGACCCTGGTGCCCTTCTGCGGCCGTCATGGGGGAGGCGGCCGCGATCGTGAGACGGTCGCCGGAACCCTAGCGCGAAGCGTGTTCGGTTGACTACGCACAGGAATTGCGACATTGCAGGGCTCATCCCGATTTGCGGGTGAGACCGGGAGACCGGTCGGGGCCGGGAGGTGGGTCGGGGCCGGGAGGTCGGTCGGGGTCGGTTGGTCGGGGGATGCGCGTTGGTCGGGGGACTCGAGTCGGTCGGGGCGGACTCGAGCCCGCCGGACGCGGGGGACGGGGGACAATGGGGGCGTGATGCCCGACGACAGCCCGTCCGCAGCAGCCCGCCGAGACGTCGTGATCCTCGGCTCGACCGGATCGATCGGCACCCAGGCCATCGATGTGATCCGCCGGAACCCCGACCGCTTCCGGGTGGTCGGACTGGCCGCCGGTGGCGGCCGGGTCGACCTGCTCGCCCGCCAGGTCCTCGACCTGCGACCCGACGTGGTCGCCGTCGCCCGGGGGTCGGTGGCCGAGGACCTCCAGCTCGCCCTGTACGCCGAGGCACAGAAACGGGGCTACTCCGCGGGGGAGTACCGCCTGCCCAAGCTCCTCGCCGGGCCGGGCACGATCGCCGAGGTCGCCGCCTGGCCGTGCGACGTCGTGCTGAACGGCGTGGAGGGCGCGGCCGGCCTGCGGCCGACCCTCGCGGCGCTCGACGCCGGGCGCACCCTCGCGCTGGCGAACAAGGAGTCGCTCATCATCGGCGGCCCGCTCGTCAAACGACGGGCCAAGCCGGGCCAGATCGTGCCGGTCGACTCCGAGCACTCCGCGCTGGCCCAGTGCCTGCGCGGCGGCACGCGCGGTGAGCTGCGCCGCCTCGTCGTGACCGCGAGCGGCGGCCCGTTCCGGGGACGGACGCGCGCCGAGCTGGCCGACGTGACACCCGAGCAGGCCCTCGCCCATCCGACCTGGGCGATGGGGCCGCTGGTCACCGTCAACTCCGCGACGCTGGTCAACAAGGGTCTGGAGGTCATCGAGGCCCATCTGCTGTTCGACGTGCCGTTCGACCGGATCGAGGTGGTGGTGCACCCGCAGTCGATCGTGCACTCGATGGTGGAGTTCGTCGACGGGGCGACGCTCGCCAAGGCGAGCCCGCCGGACATGCGCCTGGCGATCGCCCTCAGCCTCGCGTGGCCCGACCGGGTGCCCGACGTGGCGCCCGCCCTCGACTGGACCCGGGCGCAGACCTGGGAGTTCTTCCCACTCGACGACGAGGCGTTCCCCGCCGTGCGCCTGGCGCGGGAGGTCGGCTCGGCCGGCGGCACCGCCCCGGCCGTCTACAACGGCGCGAACGAGGAGTGCGTCGCCTCCTTCCTCGCCGGAAGGCTGGCGTTTTCGGCGATTGTCGACACGGTCGCGCGGGTAGTGTCCGAGCACATGACCGCTCCGGGTCCCCTGAACAGGGAGGATTCCGGCGGCGGGCTCACCGTGGACGACGTGCTCGCCGCCGATCGGTGGGCACGGACGCGAGCACGGGAGCTGACGTCTGGTTGACCTATCTGCTCGGAGCGCTGGCCTTCGTCCTCGCGCTGCTCCTCTCCGTGGTGCTGCACGAGGCGGGTCACTTCCTGACGGCCAAGCGCTTCGGCATGAAGGCGACGCAGTTCTTCGTCGGCTTCGGGTCGACCCTGTGGTCGCGCCGCCGGGGCGAGACCGAGTACGGGGTCAAGGCCATCCCGCTCGGCGGCTTCGTGAAGATCGTCGGCTACACCCCGCTGGAGGAGATCGACCCGGCCGACGAGGCGCGGGCGTTCTATCGCCGGCCGGCGTTGCAGCGGGTGATCGTGATCGTGGCGGGCGTCGTGATCAACATCGTCCTGGCGTTCGTGCTGCTGGTCGTCCTCGCGGCGGCGGTGGGAATCCCGGACACCGGAAACGCCACCACCGCCGTCCGCCGGGTCTCGCCCTGCGTGCCGGTCAGCGGCGCGGTCTGCACGGACCGCGACCCGGTGTCACCCGCCTCGGTGGCGGGCCTGCGGCCGCGCGACCGGGTCGTGTCCTTCGCCGGGACGCCGGTCCGCGACTGGAACGGCCTGTCCCGCCTCATCCAGGGGACCCGGCCGGGGGAGAGCGTGCCGGTCGTGGTCGAGCGGCACGGTGCCCGGCGTACGGTGACGGTCCGGATCGGGCGGCTGGCCGGCCACGGCTACCTCGGGGTCGAGCCGGTGCCGCGCATCCGGACGATGGGCCCGGTCGCGGCGGTGCGGTTCGCGGGCCGGCTCACGGGTCAGATGACGGTCGCGATCGGCGGGATCGTGGTGGACGTGCCGAAGGCGATCCCGAAGCTGTTCTCCCGCGAGCGGGCCAACACGCCGGGCGGCCAGGCGGGCAGCATCGTAGGCGGAGCCGAGACCTCGGGGCAGGTGTTCTCCTCCAGCGACAGCTGGCGCGCGAAGCTCGGCATGTTCCTGCTGCTGGTCTCCTCGCTGAACCTCTTCGTCGGGCTGCTGAACCTCTTCCCGCTCCTGCCGTTGGACGGCGGTCACCTGGCGGTGGTCTGCTACGAACGGATCAAGGTATGGATCTTCCGGATACGGGGCCGGCCCGATCCGGGGCCCGTCGACCTCACCAAGCTGATGCCGGTGACGTACGCCTTCGTCGTCCTGCTGGTGGGCTTGGGTGTTCTGCTGATACTCGCCGACCTGATAAATCCACTCAAACTCCCCCAGTAAGCCCTCGCGTGTGCAGCATCCCCCCGGGTTGCCTAGGCTTGGGACCAATGCCGAGCACCCACTGGAAGGAGGGCGCGGCGCACCGGAGCGTCAGCTCCACGCCGCGTTGCCGATGACCGTCGATCTTGGAATTCCGCAGGCCAAACCGAGGCCGCTCGCCCCGCGTCGCAAGTCGCGGCAGATCATGGTGGGCAATGTGCCGGTCGGCGGCGACGCGCCGGTGTCGGTCCAGTCGATGACCACCACCTTGACCTCCGACGTCAACGCGACGCTGCAGCAGATCGCGGAGCTGACCGCCTCGGGCTGCCAGATCGTACGCGTGGCGGTGCCGTCTCAGGACGACGCCGACGCGCTGCCCGCGATCGCCCGTAAGTCTCAGATCCCGGTCATCGCCGACATCCATTTCCAGCCCAAGTACGTCTTCGCGGCGATCGACGCGGGCTGCGCGGCGGTGCGGGTGAACCCGGGCAACATCAAGAAGTTCGACGACAAGGTCGGTGAGATCGCCCGGGCCGCCAAGGACGCGGGCATCCCCATCCGCATCGGCGTGAACGCCGGCTCGCTGGACAAGCGCCTGCTGGAGAAGTACGGCAAGGCGACCGCCGAGGCGCTCGTCGAGTCGGCGCTGTGGGAGTGCTCCCTGTTCGAGGAGCACGACTTCCGGGACATCAAGATCTCGGTCAAGCACAACGACCCGGTCGTGATGATCAACGCCTACCGTCAGCTGGCGGCCCGCTGCGACTACCCGCTGCACCTCGGCGTCACCGAGGCGGGTCCGGCGTTCCAGGGCACGATCAAGTCGGCGGTGGCGTTCGGCGCGCTGCTGGCCGAGGGCATCGGGGACACGATCCGGGTCTCGCTGTCGGCCCCGCCGGTCGAGGAGGTCAAGGTCGGCATCCAGATCCTGGAGTCGCTGAACCTCCGCGAGCGCGGCCTGGAGATCGTCTCCTGCCCCTCCTGCGGCCGCGCCCAGGTCGACGTCTACACCCTGGCCGACGAGGTCACCGCGGCGTTGAAGGACTTCCCGGTCCCGCTGCGGGTGGCGGTCATGGGCTGCGTCGTGAACGGCCCGGGTGAGGCGCGCGAGGCCGACCTCGGCGTGGCATCCGGGAACGGCAAGGGGCAGATCTTCGTGAAGGGCGAGGTCATCAAGACGGTGCCCGAGTCGCAGATCGTCGAGACCCTCATCGAGGAGGCCGTCCGGATCGCCGAGGAGATGGGCGTCGACGTCACCGGCGACGGCCCCGGCGCCGACGTCGCCGTGTCCTGACACCTTTACACACGCCTTTTTCGGCCCTTCCGGAATTACTCCGGAAGGGCCGTCGCCTTTTCTGATGCGCTGATGAGTTACCTCGTCCGCCGCCAATACGGACGTTTCGGTATTTGTCACGATTCTGCATCCTTGATCCCTGACCCTTGATCGCCCCACCTGTCACACGCGCACAATGCCCCGGCATCCACCGAATTGCGGGGCTCAGTGGGGAGCCGCGCGCAGGAGGGGACCAGTGAAGAAGCTCGTAGTGGTCACGGCCGCGATCGGCCTGACCGTCACCGGTGTCGGTCCGGCGGTGGCCGCCGGCGCGACACCGACGCCCGCCCCGGCCGGAGAGTCCGCCCGGGCCGTGGCCGCCGGGATCGCCTGGACGCCGTGCCCGGACAACGACCCGATCGAGGGCCAGAAACTGCAGGGCCTGGAGTGCGGCACCCTGCGGGTCCCGCTCGACTACGCCCATCCGCACGGCCGCCAGATCACGCTGGCGCTGACCCGTGCGAAGGCGACCGACACCCGGCACTACCAGGGTGTCGTCCTGCTGAACCGGGGCGGCCCCGGCGGGCACGGGCGCGACCTGCCCACCCGGTTCGCCAAGGGGACGTACGGCCTGCCGACGTCGGTCGGCGCGACGTACGACTGGATCGGCTTCGACCCGCGCGCCGTCGGCGCGAGCTCCATCGACGGCACCGGCAAGGGCATCATCTGCGACCCGTCCTTCCAGGCGCCCGGCAAGGCCCGGCCCGACTACACGCCGGGCTCCAAGGCCGAGGAGCTGGCGTGGCGGGCGAAGGCGAGGAAGTACGCCCAGGACTGCGGCCGGCGGTACGGCTCCGCGCTGAAGTACCAGACCTCCGCCAACTGGGCGCGCGACATGGACTCGATCCGCAAGGCGCTCGGCCAGCACAAGATCAGTTACTACGGCTACTCCTACGGGACCTACCTCGGGTCGGTCTACGCGTCGCTGTTCCCGACGCACGTCCGCCGCATGGTCCTGGACAGCGTCGTACGGCCCAGCGGCGTCTGGTACGACGTCAACCTCGACCAGGACGTGGCGTTCCAGAAGCGCTTCGAGATCTTCCTGACCTGGATCGCCAAGTACGACGCGGTCTACCACCTCGGCGCCACGCACGCCGCGGTGAAGGCGAACTACTACAAGATCCGCGCGGCGCTCGCCAAGGACCCGATCAACGGGCAGCTCGGCCCCGACGAGCTGGACGACACCGTCCAGGCCGACGCCTACCGCGACTACACCTGGCTCGACCACGCCCAGGCGCTGTCGGACTACTTCGTCAAGCACGACCCGCAGCCGCTGCTCGACCAGTGGGGCGGCTTCCCCACCGACGACTTCCTCACCCAGAACAACTACGCGGTGTACGACGCCGTGCAGTGCGTGGACCGGCAGTGGCCGACGAACTGGAAGAAGTGGGACCACGACAACTGGCAGCTCTACCGGCAGGGCAACACGTTCCTGACCTGGGGCAACGTCTGGTACAACGCGCCGTGCGCGTACTGGCCCGTGCCGGGCGGCACACCGGTGAGGATCCAGGGCAAGAAGGGCCTGCCGCCGATCCTCATCGTCCAGGCCACGAACGACGCGGCCACGCCGTACGCCGGCGCGGTCGAGGTGCACAAGCGCTTCCCGAACTCCCGCCTGCTGGTGGAGAACGGCGGCATCAACCACGGCGTGGCGCTGACCCCGAACGGCGACACGTGCGCGAACACCCTCGTCTCCGCCTACCTGGGCTGGGGCGCGCTGCCGCCGAACAAGCCCGGCGTGGACGCCCGCTGCCAGGCCCCGGCGCTGCCGGTGCCGGGCGCGACCGCCGCCAAGGCCACTTCGGCGAATGCCGACGCGGCGGCGGTCGGCGAACACTGATCACTGAGTAGAGTCTCGAGAGCCCCCGGCCGCGTCGGCCGGGGGCTCTCTCGCAGTTCGCGGCGGCGCTCGAATCTTGGCCGGTCCTGGCCGGTCTTCGCCGTGCCCCCTCCGGCCGCGTCCCGGAATCACCACCATCGTGCGTACGCACGACGAGGAGTTCGGCCCCGGACTCCCCGTGTGAAAGGGGTTACGTGAACAAGCTCGCCATCACGACGGCCGTCGCCGGAGCCGGGTTGGTCACGCTGAGTATCGCGCCGCTCACGGCGCGGGCCCATCCCGCCGAACCCGCCACGGGGCTCGCCTGGTCACCGTGCACCGAGGAGAGCCTCGGCGGACTCGAGTGCGCCGCCCTCAGAGTGCCGCTCGACCACGCCGATCCGCGCGGAGCGCAGATCACCCTGGCGCTGTCCCGCGCCCGGCACACCGGGACGACGGGCTACCAGGGGGCGCTGCTGGTCAACCCCGGCGGGCCCGGCGGCACGGGCCGCGACTTCGCGTTGCGCGTCGCGAACCACCTCCCCGCCGACCTGCGGGCCGCCTACGACGTCGTCGGGTTCGACCCGCGCGGCGTCGGCGGCAGCAGCCCCGCGCTCAGCTGCGATCCGGGCTATTTCAAGCCCGTACGCCCCGACTACGTGCCGCGGACGCCGGCGCTGGAGTCCGCCTGGCTGAGCCGATCGGCGGCCTACGCCCAGGCGTGCGGGCGGAAGTACGGCTCGTTCCTGTCACACCTGACGACCGTCGACGCCGTCAAGGACATGGAGGCCATCCGCGCGGCCCTGGGCGAGCAGCAGATCAACTACTACGGCGCCTCGTACGGCACCTACCTCGGCGCGGTGTACGCCACGCTGTTCCCGGCGCGGGTCCGGCGCATGGTCCTGGACAGCAGCGTCCGGCCGAGCGGCGTCTGGTACACCGACAACCTCGATCAGGACCGGGCGTTCGAGGGCAACATCAATGCCCTGTTCGCCTGGATCGCCAAGTACGACGCGGCCTACCACCTGGGCACGACCGCGAAGGCCGTCCGGGACTCCTTCTTCGCGGCCCGCCATAAGGTCGCGGCCGTTCCGGCGGGCGGTGTCGTGGGCGCCGACGAACTCGACGACACGTTCCTGATCGCCGGATACATCGACCTCGGGGCGTACTGGCCGTATCTGGCGAACGCCCTCGCCCGGTACCAGGCCGGTGACGCCGCGTCGCTGGTCGAGGCGTACAACCGGTTCGGCGCCACCACCGACGACAACGGCTACGCCGTGTACAACGCCGTGCAGTGCAGCGACGTGCGGTGGCCGCGGGACTGGGCGCGGTGGCGCCGGGACAACGAGCGGCTGTACACCGCGGGCTTCCGCTTCGAGACGTGGGCCAACGCCTGGTACAACGCGCCGTGCGCGTTCTGGCCGGCCGGGGCCGGGCGACCGGTCGACGTCGGCCGGACGCGCGACCTGCCTCCCGTGCTGCTCTTCCAGGCGACGAACGACGCCGCGACGCCGTACGCCGGCGGGGTCGAGATGAACCGGCGGCTCGCGGGCTCGCGCCTGGTGATCGAGGACGGCGGGCGTACGCACGGGATCGTGCAGCGCGGCAACGTCTGCGTCGACGAGAAGTTCACCGCCTTCCTCGCGACCGGCGCCCTGCCATCGAATCGGTCGCACTGCGCGCGCCTGCCCGAGCCGGTCCCGCCGTCCACGGCCGCCGTCCGCCCGCTGACCGCGGACGTGTTCCCGCCGGTGCTCCGCCGTCCGTAGCGGGTGACGGGAGCGGGTCCCCGGCGACCGAGATCGCCGGGGACCCGCGTTCTCGATGGCCGCAATCCGCATCCGAGGTGGCCGGAACCCGCATCCGAGGTGGCCGGAACCGGCGGGCCGTCACGATCGAACAACGGTTACTCGAGCCTCTTCCGTCCCTTTTCTCGCACCAGACACAATTCTTCGCATTCCTACCAGTGCGGGCTTCTCATGCGCCCGTACGCGAGGGGGTCATGTGAAGAGACTGATGGTCATCACGGCAGCGGCGGGAGTCGGACTCTCCGGCGCGGCGGTGTCCGTTTCGGCGCAGGCGGAGACGACACCGGCGACCGCCAAGATCGCCTGGGCCAAGTGCCCGGCCGACCAGCCGTACCTCGACAACGCCGAGTGCGGCCAACTGTCGGTGCCCCTGGACTACCGGCACCCGAGCGGCAAGAAGATCTCGATCGCGGTGTCGCGCCTGAAGCACACCGACGCCAAGCACTACAAGGGCGTCCTGCTCGCCAACCCCGGCGGCCCCGGCGGCAGCGGCCTGTACCTCGCCGGCGGGCTCGCGAACTGGTTCACCGGTGTGGGCCACGCGGAGGTTCCGGCCCAGTACGACATCATCGGGTTCGACCCGCGCGGCGTCGGCCTGAGCCAGCCGGCGCTGACGTGCGACCCGCACTACTCCGACCCGATCCGCCCGGACTACGTGCCGCACTCGGCCAAGGCCGAGGAGGCATGGAAGGCCAGGTCGAAGGCGTACGCCCAGGCCTGCGCCAAGAAGTTCGGCTGGCTGCTGCCGCACCTGCGCACCACCGACGCGGCTCGCGACATCGACTCGATCCGCGCCGCGCTGGGGCAGAGCAAGATCAGCTACTACGGCTTCTCGTACGGCACCTACCTCGGCGCGACGTACGGCACGCTGTTCCCCAAGCGCGTGAACCGGATGGTCCTCGACGGCAACGTCGACGTCCGCGAGGTCTGGTACAAGGCGCAGCTGTCCCAGGACAAGGCGTTCGAGCGGAACATCAAGCTCTTCTTCGGCTGGATCGCCAAGTACGACTCCCACTACCACCTCGGCAAGACCGAGGCCGCCGTGGAGAAGAAGTACTACAGCATCCGGACCGCCGCGTTCAGCAAGCCGATCGGCGGCAAGCTCGGCGGTGACGAGCTCGACGACACGTTCCTCAACGCCGGGTACAGCGTCGGCTGGTACGAGCCGACCGCCGACGTGTTCGCGGCGTACGTCAACAACGGCGACGCGGGCCCGCTCGTCAGCCTCTACACAGACTACATCCAGAGCGCCGACGACAACGGCTTCGCGGTCTACAACGCCGTCCAGGCCGCGGACGCCAAGTGGCCCCGGTCCTGGAGCAAGTGGCACGCCGACGCGGCCAAGCTCTACAAGCAGGGCATCCACTACAACACCTGGTCGAACGTCTGGTTCAACGCGCCGATCGCGTACTGGCCGTTCCAGGGCGGCCCGGCCCTGAAGATCAAGGCCAAGGGCATGTCCACGGCGCTCCTCGTGCAGTCCACGCTGGACGCCGCGACGCCGTACCCCGGCGGTGTGGAGATGCACAAGCTCCTGCCGTCCCGCCTGGTGGCCGAGATCGGCGGCAAGACCCACGCCAACACGCTCAACGGCAACGCCTGCCTCGACGACAAGGTCGCGGCCTACCTGAGCGACGGCACGCTGCCGAAGAACAAGCCGGGCACCGGACCGGACGCGACCTGCAAGGCGCTTCCGGACCCCGTCCCGTCCGACGCCGCCGCGGCGGCCCGGTCGATCGCCCCGAAGGTGCCCGCCCGCCCGCTCCTCGGGCGTCCGTGACGCCACGGCGCGGTGATCCGCCGTCCCGCTGACCGGGACCACGCGCGGAGGACCCTCGGCTCCGGCCGGGGGTCCTTCGCGCACCCGCCGGGGGCAGCCGGGCGCGGCATGCCGCACCTGATTACCGATCTTGCCGGGATCCTCCCGTACCCTTACAAGGTGAGCGGAGCGAACGTGTCGACACGCCGGTCCGCTCTCCAACGCGCCGGATCACCCGCCGGGGAGAGAACGTGAGTCCGATGCTGCGCACGTCTCCGGTGCGCCTCCTGGACGACCGCAACCGTGCGGCGGTCCTGGAGATCCTCGACGCAGACCCGGTGTCGAACGTCTTCGTCGGCTCGCGGGTGTACGCCGCCGGCGTCGACCCGGCCCGCCTCGGCGCCGAGCTGTGGGGATTCCACCGCGGCGGGCGCCTGACCTCCCTGTGCTACTCCGGCGCCAACCTCGTACCGGTCGCGGCCGACCGGGAGGCCGCGCGGTCCTTCGCCGACCGGGCGCGTTCGCAGGGACGCCGCTGCTCGTCGATCGTCGGCCCGGTGCCCGCGGTGACCGAGATGTGGAACGCCCTGCGCCCCTTCTGGGGCCCGCCCCGGGCCATCCGCGCGGCCCAGCCCGTCATGTCGACGGTGTCGCCGCCGCCCGTCGAACCCGACCCGGCCGTCCGCCGCGTCACCATGAACGACTTCGACGTCCTCTACCCGGCGTGCGTGGCGATGTTCACCGAGGAGGTCGGTGTATCGCCGCAGGCGGGCGACGGGGGAGTGCTGTACCGCGCCCGCGTGGCCGAGCTCATCCGCACCCGGCGGGCCTTCGCCCGCATCGAGGACGGCCGCGTGGTCTTCAAGGCCGAGATCGGCGCCGTCACCCCGTACGCCTGCCAGGTCCAGGGCGTGTGGGTCGACCCGGAGCTGCGCGGGCGCCGGTACGCCGTGCACGGCATGGCCGCCGTCGTCGCCGAGGCGCTGCGCAGCATCGCCCCCGCCGTGACGCTGTACGTCAACGACTTCAACACCCCGGCCCGCGCCACCTACCGCCGCGTCGGCTTCCGCGACGTCAACACCTTCATGTCCATCATGTTCTAGAAGGTCTGGGCCACGACCGTAGGTACCTCAGACGATCGGGCGGACCAGGCGGGCGTCGGCCGGTTCGATCGGCCCGTATGACAATGCCCATGTCACTTGCCGCTATTCCGGGAATCCCGCCAGTGGTGTCGGAAAGCGTGGATGAGGCCACCAATACCGAGATGGTTCCGCCGAAGACGGGAACGACATGAGTTGACTAGTGCAATTGCGGCGGATTGAGGCCGTCACGTCGGCGTTCGACGGCATTTATTCACCTGGTATCTGTTGATCTCGGCGCAGAACGGGACGATATCCTGGAGCCGCCTGGTGACAGGTCCCGCGTGCTCCGCGCCGACTCGTACCTCCGGCCGGTATCGCCGACGTTCACCCGACAAGTCTGTCAACTAGTGGCCCAGTGCTTCTCTCACAGATTCAGGCTGAGTACACCCGTGAAGATCCTATGTCTCGAATGCCGGGCCGTCGAATACGTTCTGCAATATCCCACGCAGTCCATCGTCGAGCCCGACGACGCGGCGCTATCGTCGCTCGCATGGGATAATTGCCTGTTGCTCCTCATCACGATCGAGCCCGGAGATCTGGAGAAGATCCGCCACGCCGCGAAGGCGATACGCCGGGTCTGTGCGAAGACCGACGTGAAATCCATTGTGATCAACGGTTTCGCTCATCTCTCGCATACATTGGCGTCGCCCGAGGATTCGCATCAGACCATCGTCGCCCTGCGTGACAGGCTCGTGGAGACCACGCCCCACCAGGTGGAGGTGACCCCGTTCGGGTGGCAGAAGAGCTTCACGATCGACGTAATGGGCAATAGTGGATCACAACGGTTCATCCACGTATAGCGCACTTCAACGCCTAGGCGCCACCCGCCGCCGCGTCGGCTTCCGCGACGTCGACATGTTCATGTCCGTCATGGTCTGATTCACCGTGAAACTTGCTGGCTTGCCATTCAGATTTTTGTTCGAATCACTGCCCACTCTATGTGATCGTACGATAACTTCATGTGCATGCCATCCCCTCGTCATGACACCATCAACGAACTCTTCCGTAAGCGGCCGGAGTTCGCCGTGGAGGTGCTGCGCGACCTCATGCGCGTCGAAGTGCCCGAGGCGGGGGCGGTGCAGGTCGCGAGCAACGACTTCAACGACCGCCCGTCGAAGGACTTCACGCCCGACACGGTGATCAGGGCAGGTTCTTCCCGCGATCCGCTGTACGGGATCATCATCGAGGTTCAGCAGGCCAAGGCCGAGTCCAAGCGACGGCAGTTGCCGCGTTATGCCGCCACGCTGTGGCTCCACCTGGAGCGACCGGTGAAGGTCCTGTGCGTGTGCGCGGACCCGGGCACGGCGGCTTACTACGCGGAGCCGATCGAGACCGAACTGTCCGGCTACACCTTCCAAGCCCTGGTGCTCGGCCCGGACGCGGTACCGGTCATCACCGACCCGAAGGAGGCGGCGGCCCATCCGGAGCTGGCCGCCCTGGCGGTGATGATGCACGGTAAGCGGCACCGACCCGTGGTTGAGGCCTTCGTCGAGGCGCTCTGCTCGGTGGATCCCGATCACGCTCTGTCCTACTATGAATACGCCTACAACATGGCCGAGTCGGCCGTCCAGAAGATCCTGGGAGAGCTCGTGTCCTCAACGACCTGGCCCGTCTACAGCCCCTTCGCGAAGGAACACTTCGGCCGAGGCAAGGAGGAAGGCCGAGCGGAAGGCCGAGCGGAAGGTCGAGCGGAAGGTCGAGCGGAAGAAGGGGCTCACATGCTTCTCCGGATCCTGGCCGCCCGGGGGATCGAGGTTCCGAAGGATATCCGCGACCGCATCCGTACGTGCAAGGACGTGCAGGAGATCGAGAAGTGGGCTGACCGTGCTTTGGCGGCCACGTCCCTCGACGAACTGTTCGACTGAACCACTCCTTCCGAGGGTTCTCAGTCTTCGACGAGGGCGGTTGCGCGGAGCCAGTGGCGGGCTTGGCGGGGTGTGTGCAGGTGGATGACGGTCACGTCCGGGTGGCGGGTGGCGCGTTCGGCGGTCGCCGCTCTTCTCCCGTCGAACTGTGACCAGGCCCAGCGGATGGGGTGGTCCGCTTCGAACCAGTTGCGGACGCTCTCCTTGTTGCCGTTCCACAAGGGGCGCCGGTCGACGGCGCGGATGACCGAGCGCCGTATCACCCGCCACATCACCGTGCGGCGCGGCAGGTCGAGCCAGATCACCGTGTCGGCGCGATCCCACAGCAGGTCGCCGAGGGCGCGGTGGTACTGGTCCTCGGTCACCCATCGATCCTGAGCGCTGAACTCCTTCACGTCGGACTCGAACTCCGGGCGTGGGACCCAGCCCGGCCCGTGATGCAGCGCGTCCAGCTCGTAGCGGGGCAGCCCGTACCGCTCGGACAGCTTGCGGGCGAGCGTCGTCTTGCCGGCCCCCGAGATGCCCGCGATCAGCACCCTGTTCATCGCTTCGGCCACCGAAGAACGCTACCGGCCGCGCGCGGTGGCGATGCCGGGTGCCGGGGAACCATTGGTGCTAGGTCCGATTTCTCCGCTGATGGGAGACGACATGGCTGACGGCGCGCTCGCCGGCGTCCGGGTGCTCGAACTGTCCCGAATCCTCTCCGGCCCTTTCGCCGGCATGATCCTGGCGGATCTCGGCGCGGAGGTGATCAAGGTCGAGGACACGCGGAAGGGCGACGACACCCGGCAGTGGGGGCCGCCGTTCCAGGGGGACGACGCCACGTACTTCCTGTCCATCAACCGCAACAAGCGCTCCATCAGCGTCGATCTGAAGACCGACAAGGGCCGGGAGGCCGTCCAGCGGCTCGCCGACCGGGCCGACGTCGTCCTGGAGAACTTCCGGCCGGGTACCGCGGCCCGCCTCGGCTTCGGCTACGAGGAGCTGTCGGCCCGCAACCCCGGCCTGGTGTACGCCTCGATCAGCGGGTTCGGGCAGACGGGCCCGTACGCCGAGCGCGCCGGGTACGACCTCATCGCGCAGGCGATGAGCGGGATCATGAGCGTCACCGGGGAGGCCGACGGGTCGCCGGTGCGGATGGGCACGTCCGCGGCGGACCTCGGCGCCGGAATGTACGCGGTGATCGGGGTTCTGGCCGCGCTGCACGCCCGCCGCTTCACCGGTCGCGGGCAGCACATCGACATCTCGCTCCTGGACGGGCAGATCTCCTGGCTGACGTACGTCGCCGGAAACCACTTCGCGACCGGCGAGACCCCGCGCCGGTACGGCTCGGCCCACCCGTCGATCGTGCCGTACCAGGCGCTGCCCACCGCCGACGGTCACCTCATGGTCGCCATCGGAAACGACGGGCTCTGGCGCCGGTTCGCGACGGCGGTCGGGCGCGGCGACCTGGCCGAGGATCCGCGCTTCGCGACCAACGCCGACCGGGTGCACCACCGGGAGGAACTGCTGGGGTTCCTGCGAGCGGCGCTGAGCTCCCGGACCAGCGCCGAGTGGGCGGAGGTCCTCACCGAGGCGGGGGTGCCGGTGGGGCCGATCAACACGGTGCCCGAGGCGCTGGCCCACCCGCAGGTGCGCGCCCGCGACATGGTCGTCGAGGTCGACCACCCTGGGGCGGGCCGGCTGCGGATGGTCGGCTCGCCTCTCAAACTGTCCGCGCATCCGCCGGCCGTACGCTCGGCGCCGCCCGGTCTCGGCGAGCACACCGATGAAGTCCTCGCCGAGCTCGGCCTCGGCCCCGACGAGATCGCCGCGATGCGCGAGGAGGGAGCCGTTCGATGAAGATCAGAACGCAGCGGGACGTCGAAGTCGCCGAGGTCACGGTCGGCGACGGGCATCGCGGGAACGCGCTGTCGAGCGCGGACTGGCGCGAACTCGAGCAAACGTTCCGGCGGCTCGCCCGCGAGGCCGAGCTGCGGGTGGTGGTCGTGCGCGGCCAGGGCGGCATGTTCAGCTCCGGGTCCGACGTGCGGGAGTGGGTCGAGGCGGACGTCGCGGACGTGGCGGACAGCTTCGCCGCCATGGAGGCGGCGTGCACCGCGATCGAGGACCTTCCCGTACCGGTGATCGCGCAGGTGGAGGGCGTCGCGGCCGGGGCCGGGTGCCAGCTCGCGTTGGCCTGTGACCTGCAGGTCATGGCGGAGAGCGCGCGGATCGGGATGCCGATAGCGCGGCTCGGCATCCTCGTCAGCCCGGCCTTCGCCGCCCGGCTGGCCGTGCTCGCTGGGCCCGGCGTCGCGCGGGAACTGCTCTACACCGGGCGTCTCGTCCCCGCCGCCGAGGCCGTGAGCCTGGGACTCGCCACCCGTTGTGTCCCGGACGAGGAACTGGCCACGGCCACCCGCAGGCTCGTACTGGCCATCAGCCGCCACCCGGGCGCGGCCGTCCGGGCCGCCAAGCACGCGGTCGGGGCCGTGCTCACGCCGGCGTGGGCGGCGGCGAAGGCGCAGACGGGCGGGCCGCCCGTCGCGTTCGACGACTTCCAGCGGGGGATCGCGACCTTCCTCCGCGACCCGCGCGCGGCCTCCCCGTGACGGATCCGTGGGTGGCCTCCCCGTGACGGGCCTGCGTGCGCCCCCGCGACGGGACCTGTGGGCGACCTCCCCGCGACGGGCCTGCGCGTGGCCTTCCCGTGACGGGACCCGTGGGTGGCCTTGCCGTGGCGGGCGTGCGCGCCGTCCTCGTGGGCGGCGTGCCCGTGAGACGGCTCAGCGGACGAGGACGTCGAGGAGGCGGTCGAGTTCGGCGGCCGGGTCGGCGGTGAGGCCCGAGTGGACGGGGCCGGGCTGGACGACGGTGCTGCGCGGCGCGGTCAGCCAGCGGAACCGCGAGCCCAGGGACTCGCCCGCGGCCTGACCCGCCCGCGGGCCTCCGCAGCAGACGCCGTCGACCGCCCGCAGCGCGGCGCGGACGCCGTCGACGTCGAGGTCCGGGGCCAGCGCGCGGAGTCGTACGTCGTCGACGTGGATCCGGCAGCCGAGGAAGTCCTCGGCCTGGCAGTAGAGGATCACCCCGACGTTCATGGTCTCGCCGCGTTCGACGCGGGGGATCACCCGCAGGACGGCGTACTCGAAGATTTTCATCCCAGCCAATTCGGTCGGGCCGACGGGCGGTGCTCGGTCCGGGGCGTCGCCGGCCTGGCCTCGCCCACCTCGGGCAGCCAGGTCTCCGGTGTGGCCGCGCGGGTCCCCAGGTGTGCGACGTACGCGGCCGCGACCTCGGCGGGGGAGCCGAAGCCGGGCTCGTCGGCCAGCCACTCCTCGGGGACCAGGGCGACGACCTCGCGGAGCAGGTCCTCGGTGACCTTGGGACCGAGGTCGCGGCAGGCGCGGGTCAGACCGGCGTCGTCGACGAAGGTCGCCAGCACGTGGTCGCCCGCGTCGTACGGCCGGGAGATCAGCTTCTCCGCCGAGGCCCACGCGTGGTGGAAGTAGAGACTGGCGCCGTGGTCGATGAGCCAGACGTCGCCGTGCCAGACCAGGAGGTTGGGGTTCCGCCAGCTGCGGTCGACGTTGCCGATCAGCGCGTCGAACCACAGCACGGCCGCGGCGAAGTCGGCCTCGGGCGTCCAGGCCAGCGGGTCGAAGCCGAGGGAGCCCGGCAGGTAGTCGACGCCGAGGTTGCGACCGGGGCTGGCCTTGAGCAGGTCCTGGATGTCGGGGTCCGGCTCGTGGCGGGCGATGACCGGGTCGACGTCCACGGTGACGAGGTCCGGCACCCGGAGGCCGAGGCGCCGGCCCAGCTCACCGGCGATGATCTCCGCGATGAGGGCCTTGCGCCCCTGCCCGGCGCCGTGGAACTTCACGACGTACGTGCCCAGGTCGTCGGCCTCGACGATGGCGGGCAGGGACCCGCCCTCCCGTAGGGGTGTCACGTAGCGCGTGGCGGTGACGTTCGGCAGCACGGGCCAAAGGTACCGGGCGTGTGGCGGCATGCGAGCACGACGTGCGCGCATGCCGGCCCCCGCCGCTGACGCGCACACGCTCCGGTGATCGGGGAAATCCTATGAACGGGGAGGTCGGCGCGATGATGCAGATGTCACAGACGGTGTTGACGCCGTGAACAATGCAGTATCTAATATATTGCATGCCACCTGACCGCCTCCCTCGCCTCGATCGGTCCCTCCTCCGCGACCAGGCGTACCGCATGCTCCGCGACGCGATCGTCGAGGGCGACCTCGCACCCGGCGAGATCATCCGGGACGGCGAGCTGGCCGAGCGGGTCGGGCTGTCCCGCACGCCGGTGCGCGAGGCGCTCGCCCGCCTCGCCGACGAGGGGCTCGTCGAGACCAAGCCGCACGCCTACACCCGGGTCACGCCGCTCGTCGTCCGCGACGTGCGGGACGCGTACGTCGTCGTCCGGGCCATGCACGAACTCGCCGTGCGCGCGGCGGTGCCGGTGCTGACCGAGCGGCACATCGAGGCGATGCGCGCGGCGAACGCGCGGTTCGCCGCCGCCCTCGACGCCGGGGACGTCCCCGCCGCGCTGGCGGCCGACGACGAGCTGCACGACGTTCCCGTGGCCGCGGCGGGCAACCGCGCGGTGGCCGCGACGATCGAGCGGTACGTGCCGCTGATCCGGCGGTTGGAGCGGCTACGGTTCGGCTCGCTCCCGGGCCGGCGTTCCATCGCCCTGCACGATCGCCTGATCAACGCGTGCGCCGCACGCGACACCGAGGCGGCCGTGGCCGCCACCGCCGAGATCTGGGCCACGCTCGGCGACCTTCTGGACAAGGAGACCTCGTGACGACACTGGACGACTTCCCTCGCGAGCGGCTGCTGTTCGGGCCCTCGCCCGTGCACCCGCTGCACCGGCTGACCGAGCACCTCGGCAACGGGGTGAAGCTGTGGGCCAAGCGCGAGGACTGCAACTCCGGCCTCGCGTACGGCGGCAACAAGACGCGCAAGCTGGAGTACCTCGCCGCCGACGCGCTGGCCCAGGGCTGCGACACCCTCGTCTCGATCGGCGGTGTGCAGTCCAACCACACCCGGCAGGTCGCCGCCGTGGCCGCCCGGCTCGGCCTCACGTGCGTGCTGGTCCAGGAGAGCTGGGTCGACTGGCCCGACGCCGTCTACGACCGGGTGGGCAACATCCTGCTGTCCCGCCTGCTCGGCGCGGACGTGCGCCTGATCGAGGCCGGGTTCGGCATCGAGTTCAAGGCGAGCTGGGAGCAGGCACTGGAGGACGTCCGGGCCCGGGGCGGCCGGCCGTACGCCATCCCGGCGGGCGCGTCGGACCACCGCCTCGGCGGCCTCGGCTTCGCGAACTGGGCGCGCGAGGTGGAGGAGCAGGAGCGGGAGCTCGGCGTCCACTTCGACACGATCATCGTCTGCTCGGTCACCGGGAGCACCCAGGCGGGGATGGTGGCCGGGTTCGCGGGGAAGGGCCGCCGGATCATCGGCATCGACGGCTCCGCCAAGCCGAAGGAGACCTGGGAGCAGATCGCCCGGATCGCCCGGAACACCGCCGAGCTGATCGGGACGGAGGTCGCCGACGACGAGATCGTCCTCGACGAGCGCTATCACGCCGGGACCTACGGCGTCCCGGACGAGCAGACCCTGGAGGCCATGCGGCTGGCCGCGCGGCTGGAAGGGATGATCACCGACCCGGTCTACGAGGGCAAGTCCATGGCCGGGCTGGTCGATCTCGTGGCGAACCGGGAGATCGAGTCAGGAGCAAACGTCCTTTACGCTCATCTCGGGGGGCAACCCGCGCTGAACGGATACAGCGCGCTCTTTCGCTGAGAGGCTGACATGCAGGACGTTCGTGACAATGAGGTCGCGGGTGTGGACCTGGCCGGCGTCGACCTGAGTGTGCTGGAGGAGATCCAGCGCCGGGTGCTCTGGCTGGCCGTGCGCATCGTCGACGCGGCCAACCGGGAGCGCCGGACCGGCGACGGCGTCAAGGTCGGCGGGCACCAGGCGTCGAGCGCGTCGCTGGTGACGGCGATGACCGCGCTGTGGTTCGCGCACCTGAACGCCGAGGACCGGGTGAGCGTGAAACCGCACGCCTCCCCGGTCTTCCACGCGATCAAGTACCTCCTCGGCGACCTCGACCGCTCCTACCTCACGACCCTGCGCGCCCGCGGCGGCCTGCAGTCCTACCCGAGCCGTACGAAGGACCCCGACGACGTCGACTTCTCCACCGGCTCGGTCGGCCTCGGCGCGGCGGCGCCGCTGTTCGCCGCCGCCGTCCGCCGCTACGTCGACGCGCACTGGCACGGCGGCGCGGGCCCGAAGGCGCGGTTCGTCGCGCTGCTGGGCGACGCCGAGCTCGACGAGGGCAACGTCTGGGAGGCCATCGCCGACCCGGCGACCCAGGGCCTCGGCAACGTCATGTGGGTCGTCGACTTCAACCGGCAGTCCCTGGACCGCGTCGTGCCGGGCATGCGGATCGCGCAGTGGCGCGGCCAGTTCGAGGCGGCGGGCTGGCACGTCGTCGAGGTGAAGTACGGCCGGCGGCTCCGCGAGGCGCCCGCCGCCGTACGCGGCTGGATCGACGCCATGCCGAACGAGCACTACCAGGCGCTGTTCGGGCTCACGGGCGCCAAGCTGCGCGGGACGTTCCTGGACGGGGCGCCGGCCGAGGTCACCGAGGCGGTCGCCGGCCTGCCCGACGACGAGCTCGCCGAACTCGTGCAGGACCTGGGCGGCCACGACCCGGTCGCCATGCTGGAGGCGTACGCCGAGTGCGACGCGGTCACCGACCGGCCCAGCGTCGTGTTCGCGTACACGGTGAAGGGTCACGGCCTGCCGATCGCCGGCAACCCCCGCAACCACTCCGCGCTGCTGACCGGCGAGCAGATCGACGCGCTGCGCGCCTCGCTGCGGCTCACCGACGACTGGGAGCGGTTCGACCCGGCGACGCCCGAGGGCATCCTGTGCAACCAGCGGCGCGAGGCGCTGCGCCGTACGCCCGCGCCGGGCTCCCTGGGCGTCAAGGTGCCGGCGGCGACCGGGGTGCGGACCTCGCGTCCCGTCTCGACCCAGGACGCCTTCGGCAAGATCCTCGTCGACCTGTCCCGCGCGGAGGAGGTCGCGCCGTACCTCGTCACGACCGCGCCGGACGTGGCGACGTCGACCAACCTCGCCGGGTTCATCAACCGCAAGGGCGTCTTCGCGCCCGCCGAGCAGCGGGCGTGGAGCGTCGACCCGCTGCTGAAGTGGACCGAGGGACCCTCCGGCCAGCACATCGAGCTCGGCATCTCGGAGATGAACCTCTTCCTGCTCCTCGGCCAGCTCGGGCTCGCCGGCGACCTGCACGGGCAGCCGCTGCTGCCGGTCGGCACGGTGTACGACCCGTTCGTCTGCCGCGGGCTGGACGCCTTCATCTACAGCGTCTACTCCGGGGCGCGGTTCGTCGTGGCCGGCACGCCGTCCGGGGTGACGCTCGCACCGGAGGGCGGGGCGCACCAGTCGACGATCACCGCCTCGATCGGGCTCGAGCTGCCCAACGTCACCTACCTGGAACCGGCGTACGCCACCGCCCTCGACTGGCTCTTGTGCGACGCGCTCGGCCGGATCGCCGCCGGCCCGGCCGAGACGACCACCGCGGTTCCGGCCGAGGACGGCGCCTACTACTTCCGCCTGACCACCCGGCCGCTGGACCAGGCGCCGTTCGAGGAGGCGCGGGAGCGCCTCGGCGACGCGGTGCTGCGCCGGCAGGTGCTCGCCGGGGCGTACCTCCTGCACCGCTCGGACGTCGAGGGCCCGGCCGTGCAACTCGCCGCGTCGGGCGCCGTCCTCCCCGAGGCGCTGGCCGCCGCCCGTGAGCTGGAGGAGGAGGGCATCGCCGCGCACGTCATCGACGTGACCTCCTCCGACCGGCTGTACTCCGCGTGGCAGCGGACCCTGCGGCAGGGCGTCCGGACGGCGAGCACGCCGTCCGAGGCGGGCGTGCTGCGCGCGGCGTTCCCGGTCCGCGCGCCGATCGTCACCGTGCACGACGCCGCCTCGCACGCCCTGGCGTGGCTCGGCTCGGCGTTCGGCGTGCCGTGCGTGCCGCTCGGCGTGGACCAGTTCGGTCAGTCCGGCTCGATCGCCGAGCTGTACGAGCTGCACGACCTGCTCCCGGGCTCCATCGTCAACGCCGCCCTGGCCGCGCTCGCGCTCGGCTGACCGCGCCGATCCGCCGGCCCGGTCGACGGGCCGGCGGATCGCGGACGCTCCGCGGAGGCTCAGCCCTCCGCCGAGACGTAGGCCGGCTGCGGTGCGGTGGGCGCGGCGGCCGGCGCCTCGCCGTGGGACAGGCCGGGGAGCCAGGACAGCGCGCGCGGGAGGTACCAGTTCCGCTCGCCGAGCAGCGTCATCACCGCCGGGAGCAGCACCGCCCGTACGATCGTGGCGTCCAGCAGCACGGCGATGGACAGCCCGACGCCCATCTGCTTGAAATCCTGCATCGAGAGCGTGCCGAAGACGGCGAACACCGCCACCATGATCACCGCGGCGCTGGTCACGGCGCCGGCCGTCGCCCGGATGCCCTGCGCCACCGCCGCCGTGGTGGGCGTGCCCCGGTCGTACGCCTCGCGGATCCGCGACACCACGAAGACGTGGTAGTCCATCGACAGTCCGAACAGGACGACGAAGACGAACAGCGGCAGCCACGCCTCGATGGCGCCGACGCCGTGGGTGCCGACGAGGCCCGCGCCCCACCCGTGCTGGAACATCGCGACCATCACCCCGTACGCCGCGCCGACCGACAGCAGGTTGAGCACGATGGCCGTGGCGGCGATGGGCACGGACCGGAACGAGATCAGCATCAGGAGGAAGGTGACGCCCAGCACGAACACGAAGACCGGCACGATGCCGCCGCGCAGCCGGGCGTTCCAGTCCATGGAGAACGCCAGGGTGCCGCCGACGCGCGCCTCCGCGATCCCGCCGAACGCCGCGGGCACCAGGCGCTGCCGCAGGGTCGCCAGCGCGTGCCGTGAGGTGGCGTCCGAGCCGTTGCCGGCGAGCGGCACGCTGATCGTGGCGACGTTCGCCGCCGCGTGGACTTGGACGCGGACCGGCTGCCCGAACTCCCCGTCCCGCCGCGCGGCGTCCCGCAGCGACTGGATCGCCTGCCGTACCCGGGGCGCCTGGATGTCGGAGGCCTTCACCACGACGAGGGCCGGGTCGGGTCCGCCGGGGAACGCCGCGTTGATGCGGTGGTAGGTCACGATCAGGGGCGTGTTCTTCGGGAGTTGCTGCTCCATCCGCAGCTTCTCGGTGTGCATGCCGAGCGCGGGGGCGGCCAGCGCCAGCAGGAACGCCCCGGCCAGCGCGGCGGAGACGTCCGGACGGGCCAGCACCGGGCGCAGGACGGCGTTCCAGAACCGTCCGGTCGACCGCCTGCGGCGCAGGAACGGGATGCGCCCGAACTCCACCTTGTCGCCCAGCAGCGACAGCAGCGCGGGCAGAACCGTCACCGAGCCGATCACCGCGATCAGCACCACGAGAATGGTCGCGACCGCGAAGCCCTCGAAGATCATCATTCCGGACAGGAACATCCCGGCCATCGCCACGATGACCGTCAGCCCGGACACCAGGACCGACCGGCCGGAGGTCGCCGCGGCGATGCGCAGCGCGGTCTCCCGGTCCCGTCCGGCGGCGCGCTCCTCGCGCTCCCGGCGCAGGTAGAACAGGCAGTAGTCGACGCCGACGGCGAGGCCCATCAGCAGCATCACCGAGCTCGCCGAACCGTCCATGTGCATGGCGTGGCTGATCACGGCGAGCAGCCCGTTGGCCGCCAGGAACGCCGTCAGCGCGATGGCCACCGGCAGCACGGCGGCCAGCAGCGCGCCGAAGGCGACGAGCAGGATGCCCAGCGCGAGCGGCACGGCGGTCAGCTCCGCGCGGGAGAAGTCCGCGCCCATCGTCTTGTTGAACCACCGCTCGCCGGACGCGTCGCCGAACTCCTCCACCCGGACGCCGGGGTGGCCCACTCCCGCCCGCGCCACCGCCGCCTGGACGGGCGCCACCCGGTCCGCCGCCGTCTTCGGGTCACCCGCGATGTCGAACTGCACCAGCGCGTCGCGGTGATCCCGGGAGACCAGAGGCTCGCGCACGGTCGCCGCCCGCCCGCTGTCCCGGATCGCGCGGGTCACGTCCGCGGCCGCCGCGCGGAACCCGTCCGGGGTCGCGCTGTGGATCAGCACCAGCTCGGTGGCCGGACTCTTGACGCCGGCCTCTTCGAGGATGCGGATCGCCCGCCCGGAGTCACCGGTGCCCTGCTCACCGTTGGTCAGCTGCCGCTGCCCTGCCATTCCGCCGATGAGCACGGCCGCGACGACCAACAGCAGCCACCCGAATATCGCCGTCTTCCTGTGGCGGGCGCTCCAGCCGCCCAGCCGAGCGGCCAGGTTCTCCTTCATCCGCGTTCCCCTTCACCGTCCGGCGGGTACGTCTCTTCGTTGAAGACGCTAGAAATCCGGGGGCCTGTGCCCCAGCCGGTGAGCACCCGGCTGGACCCGGGGGGTGGCCACCCATGGACGGTGACGCCAGCTACACCTCGGCGCGAGCCGCTGTCCCTATTCTTGACTCATGAGCGCACAGCCCCAGTTCGGCCGCGGCCACACGGACGACCTCGCCGACTTCATCGCCGCCAGCCCTTCGCCGTACCACGCGGTCGCCAGCACCGCCGAGCGCCTGGAGAAGGCCGGGTTCCGCCACGTGGCGGAGACGGACCCCTGGACTGGGGAGACGGGCGGACGATACGTCGTACGCGGCGGGGCGATCGTCGCATGGTACGTCCCGGAGGGGGCGCGGCCGGAGACACCGTTCCGGATCATCGGCGCGCACACCGACTCGCCCAACCTCCGCCTCAAGCCGCGTCCCGACTTCGCCGCCCAGGGCTGGCGTCAGGTCGCTGTCGAGATCTACGGGGGGCCGCTGCTCAACAGCTGGCTCGACCGGGACCTCGGCCTGTCCGGCCGGATCGTGCTGCGCGACGCCACCACGCGGCTGATCGCCATCGACCGCCCGCTGCTGCGCGTGCCGCAGCTCGCCATCCACCTCGACCGCGGCGTCAACGAGAACGGTGTCGTCCTCGACCGACAGCGGCACACGCAGCCGATCTGGGGCATCGGTGACGTCCACGAGGGGATGCTGATCGAGTTCGTCGCCGAAGAGGCCGGAGTCGACGCCGCCGAGATCGTCGGCTGGGACCTGATGGCCCACGACGTCCAGCCGCCCGCCTACCTCGGGCGGGACCGGGAGCTGCTGGCCGCCGCGCGGCTCGACAACCAGTTGTCGGTGCACGCGGGCACGGCCGCGCTCGCCGCGGTCGCCGGCTCACCCGGCCTGTCCTACATTCCGGTCCTCGCCGCCTTCGACCACGAGGAGAACGGTAGCCAGGCCGACAGCGGCGCCTCGGGCCCGCTGCTCGGCACCGTCCTCGAGCGCTTGGTCTTCGCCCGCGGCGGCTCGTACGACGACAAGGCACGCGCCTTCGCCGGGACGATCTGCGTCTCCGCCGACACCGGCCACGCCGTCCACCCGAACTACCCCGAGCGGCACGACCCGACCCACCGCCCGATGCCGAACGGCGGGCCGATCCTCAAGATCAACGTCAACCAGCGGTACGCCACCGACGGGGTCGGCCGCGGCGTCTTCGCCGCCGCCTGCGACCGGGCGGGCGTCCCGTGCCAGGAGTTCGTCTCCAACAACGCGATGCCGTGCGGGACCACGATCGGCCCCATCACCGCCGCCCGCCACGGGATCACCACGGTCGACGTCGGCGTTCCCTGCCTGTCCATGCACTCCGCCCGCGAGCTGTGCGGGGCCGACGACCCGCACCTCCTGGCGAGCGCCCTGAAGGCGTTCCTGGAGACCTGACCGGGCGGCCGCGGCCTCAGCCGGTCACCGTGATCCGCACTGTGGCGCCGGAGGTGGCCGCCGGCAGCCTCGTGGTGTCGATCGCCAGGTACTCCCCGTCGTCCTGCCGGCCGTTCGGCAGCGTCTTGGCGTGCAGCGCGAACGGCGGCGCGTCGTTGGTGATCCCGTCGACGCCGAAGTCGCTGTCGTTGCTGATCACGAGGGTGCGTCCGCCGTCGGTCGTGGCGACCCCTTCGACCTTGTCGTGCCCGAAGAAGCCGCCCGCCGGGTCCAGGCCGGTCAGCAGCCCGCCCAGGTCGAGGCCGAGGCTCTTGTGGACCGGCGTGACGCCGACGGCGGCCAGCTTCGCCTGCGCGGTCGCGGTGTCGCCCGAACCGACGTACGCGTCGATCGTCCTGGCGTCCTTGCCGACGAGCAACCCGCCCTTGCTCGCGTCGTAGCGGGCGCCGGGCACCGACGCCCGCGGCCCGACGTCCGTCGCGCCGTCCAGGTCGATCTTGAAGAGTCGCTTGTACGCGCCCGGCTCGGTGTTCCCGTCCCGCTCGTCCACGAGGAACGTCGTGTTCGACAGCGCGGTGATCTCACTGACCGCCCCACTGTTGGTCTTGGGGTCGTCGAGCAGGTAGACGTAATCGTGGGTGGCCCGGGTGCGCAGGTCGTACGTCACGATCCGCAGCGCCGTGACGTCCTTCGCCTTGGCCGTCAGGTCGGGCTGCTGCAGCGCCGACTGCATGATCCCCACCAGGGTCCCGCCGTCGGGCGTGACCGTGAGTCCCTCCATGCCCTTGTTCGGCACCCGGTTCGCGAGCTCCCGGGGCAGCGAACCGTCGAAGGGCGACAGCCGCTCGACGGTGCGGCCGTTCCGGTCGAACCGCGTGATGAACGGGCCGTACTCGTCCGACACCCAGAAGGAGCCGTCGCGCATCGCCACCAGGCCCTCGGAGTCGTACCCGCTCGCGCTCGGCGCCAGGGTGTTCCCGTTCAGGTCGGTGAGGGTCTCCCCGGTCGCCGCCTGCGGGTTCACGCGCCCGGAGTACGGCGTGCCATCGGCGGCCCGCAGCGGGATCGTTCGCTCGAGCACGGCCCGGCCGTCCTTGAGACGGAACCGTCCGATGGACGGCGTGAATCCGGGCAGCGGCAGGATCTTCGTGCCGTTCGGACCGTCGACGTTCGGCCCGCGGTCGGTGAGGCCGTAGAACTCGTCCCGGTGACCTGGCACGGGCGCGAGCGCCGACCCGTAGGATCCGCCGGTGATCTTCACACCGCCGATCGTGGCGAGCGGCGGCAGGTGGGTGGCGTACAGCCGGACCGCGTCGCTGACGGTGTAGCCGAAGGAGTCGGTCCCGGTGAACCCGGCGGCCGGGGTGTACCGGAAGGACCCGTCGGGGTTCAGGCTCAACGACCCGTGCGCGGGGGAGGTGTGCGAGACCAGCGTGACGGTCCGCCCGCGATCGTTCCGCAGGACGCCGGGTCCGTGCACGGTGAGAGTCCCCCCGGCCCGTACCCGGTAGGCGTCGTCCCGCGCCTGCAGGGCGGGGGACACGCCGGCGGCGGCGATCCCCGCGCCGGAAAGGGACAGGGCGAGCGTTCCGGCGGCGGTGGCCGCGACGGCACGACGGTTCATCCGAACGTCTCCTCGTGGATGGCACGCGATCCGACACCCGGATTCTGCTGATGACGAGTGGCCGCCCCGCGTCCTTCAGACGACGCGCGGGTTAACCGCCGCCGGTGAGTGCCCCGCGCCCCGGGGAGGCGTCACATGCCGTAGTCCACCAGGAGGTTCAGCCAGATCTCGCTCGTGGTCGGGAAGGTCGGGACGGCGTGCCACAGCCGGTCGAGAGGAACCTCGGCGGTCACCGTGATGGTCGCCCCGTGGAGGAGGTCGACGATGGCCGGGCCGACGAAGGTGGCGCCGAGCAGCACCCGCCGGTCCTCGTCGACGACCAGTTTCGCCCGGCCGGTGTAGCCCGGACTCTGCAGCCGGGCGCCGACCACCGCTCCGATGTCGGACTCCACGGTGCGTACCGGGAGGCCGGCGGCGCGCGCCCGGGACTCGGTCGACCCGGCAACCGGGGCGGCGGTGGTGGCGCTCATCCGAGACTTCTGCACGCGACAGAGCCCAGAGCCGCCGGCAACGCCGTGGATCGCCGCTGCTCGCGGCACCGAATCCTCGGCGCGCCCCGTCAGACGACGTGTGCCATGTGATACGTTCTGCGGCGCTGTGCACCACTGCGAACTGAGGAGGTGAGACCGATCAACGCTGTGACAGGTCGGGCCTCCCTCCCATGCATGGCCTAGGGAGCGCCCGCAGAAGGCATCCCGAAAGGCTTGAAACGCTTTGCGCTTCATCTCTCAGACGTCGTTGGACGGCGTCACCGAACGACTGTTCACCCTCGGCGAGATCCCCGGTGTGCTGTGGACGCCGGAAGACGCCGTCGGAGCTCGCCCCCTGATCCTGATGGGACACGGCGGCGGGCAGCACAAGAAGGCCGCCGGCATCGTGGCCCGCGCGCACCGCTTCGTCACCGAGGGTGATTTCGCGGTGGTCGCACTCGACGCGCCCAACCACGGCGACAGGCCGAAGACCGAGGAGTTCGCCCGGATCGCGGCCGAGTTGCGGGCCGGCATGGTCGCGGGGGAGGACGTCGCCTCGCGGCTCGCCACCATGCACGAGTTCCTGGCCGACCAGGCCGTCCCGGAGTGGCAGGCGGTCCTGACCGCGGTTCAGGAACTCGACCTCGTCGGCGCCGGCCCGGTGGGCTACTTGGGCATGTCGATGGGCTGCGGCCTCGGTGTCCCCTTCGTCGCCGCGGAACCCCGGGTCCGCGCGGCGGTGCTGGGCCTACTCGGCCTGGACGGGCTGGCCGAGGCCGCCGCCCAGGTCACCGCCCCGGTGCAGTTCCTGCTCCAGTGGGACGACGATCGAGTGCCGCGGGATCAGGGCCTGGCGCTGTTCGACGCTCTGGCGTCGTCGGACAAGACGCTGCATGCCAACCCCGGCAAGCACGGAGAGGTCCCCGAGTTCGAGACCGATAGCGCGCTGCGCTTCTTCACCCGGCACTTCGGCTAGGACCGCCGCCTCGTAGTGCGCGACGCGCCGGTCGGGCCTTGCTCCCGGCCGGCACGTTCGCGCCAGGCCGTTCCGCGTGGCCGAGCGCTGCAGGCGCGGGAGATCGATGACGACAAGGATGCTCGTCTGCTGTCGGCCCGCACCGAGAGGGGCGAAGCTGGGCGGGCTGCGGGCTGCGGGGTGCGGGGGCGATGGCGTGGGTGTGGGCGATGGCGGGGGCTCGGCGAGGACGTGGGCTGCTAGAGCGTGCAGGACGCTCGGGGAATGCGGCGCAGGCCGACTCGCGAGGGAGGCGTTTTTGGGCAATCGGGGTGGCGGTGGTCGTGTTATCCGAGACCTCTGCACGTGGCGGCCTCGGAGACGTTATCAACGCCCCGGATTTCCGCTGCTCACGGCACCGAAATCCGGGGCGCTATCCCGGCAGGGATCTCAAACCGTACGCGGCCGCCACGACGGCGACCTCGACACAGTCGCCGTCGTTGGAAAAGCCGACCGTGCTCCTCCGGCGTTGCTTCCCGGACACCGTGCGGTGGCCGGTCCCCACCCTCGGCGCTGGTGGCGATGCTCCCCATGCGAAGCGGATGGAGTCTCGTCGAGGCGGCGGACCCGGAAGAACTCACCGGCACGGTCGTCGGGACGCGGAGGTGGCGGGGATGGTCTCGGTCAGCAGGGTCTGGACGGCCTGGATCGCCGGGGAGGCCCAGCGGGAGCGGGGGCGGAGTAGCCAGAGTCGCTGTTCGGCGAGGTCGGGAGGCCGCAGCCGCACGAGACGGCCGTCGGCGAGTTCTTCGGCGACGGTGACGGTCGGCAGCAGGGCGAGGCCGAGACCGGCCGCGACACAGCGCTTCACCGTCTCGACGCCGCCGAACCGGGGCTGGGCCACCGGGTTTCCGGCGGCGGACATCAGGGCGGCGAGGTCGTCACTGTACGCGCAGCCCTCCTCCAGCAGGAGGACGCCCGTCGCCGCGAGTTCCGCGGGGGTGATCGGGCGGTCGCGGGGGAGGTCGCAGGCGGTGGACCCCACCAGGGACAGCTCGACCCGGCCCAGGTCGGCCACGTCGGCCTGGGGCGGGTCGACCGTCGGTTCCAGGAGGAGGGCGAGGTCGGCGCGGCGTTCCGTGATCGCCGTCAGCGCGGTACGGGTGTCGGCGGGGAAGAGCGAGAGGCGGACCTCCGGCAGCCGCTCCCGGAACGTGGCGAGGAGCGGTGCCAGGTGGTAGGCGCACACCGACTCCGGGGCGCAGAGCCGTACGGGACCGGTGGGCCGGGCGGCGTCGGCGGCCAGCTCGGCGAGCATGCGGTCCTCGAGGTCGAGGATCTGCTGGGCGCGTTCGGCGAGCAGCGTGCCCGCCTGGGTGGGGGAGACGCCACCGGGGTGCCGGTCGAGCAGCGGGGTGCGGGTCAGGCGTTCGAGCGCCTGGATGTGCGTGGTGACCGTCGACTGGACGAATCCGAGCTCGGCGGCGGCCGCCGTGATCCCGCCGGCGCGTACGACCGCGAGGAAGCTGCGGAGCAGGCGCGTGTCCATCGGAGTTCTCGATCCTCCTGATCGATCTTTATCGTTGGACGCGATGGTACCCGGGCTCGCAGAATTGTGGCCATGACGAACACCGCATCGCAGACCCAGACTCAGACGGCCCCGGCGGCCGTCCTTCGGTACACCGCCTTCGACGTGAACGGGGCGGGCGGCAATCCGGCCGGTGTCGTGCTCGACGCCCGTGGGATGGACGAGGCGCGGATGCAGCAGATCGCCGCCGAGGTGGGCTACTCGGAGACCGCGTTCCTGATCGAGGAGGCGGCGGATGAGCGCCGCTACCGGATCCGGTACTTCAGCCCGCTGGCCGAGGTGGCGTTCTGCGGCCACGCGACGATCGCCACGGCCGTCGCGCTGGCCGAGCGCGAGGGGGCCGGCGACGTCGTGTTCCGTACGTCCGCCGGAGAGGTGGCGGTCGGGACCCGCGAGGAGGACGGCCGGATCATGGCCACCCTGACCAGCGTCCCGCCCGCCGTTCGCGCGGCGGACGACGCCGACCTCGCCGCGGCGCTGACCGCTCTCCGCTGGGACGTGGCCGAGCTGGACCCGGCCCTTCCGCCGCGGATCGCGAACGCGGGCAACGACCACCTGGTTCTCGCCGCCGGTTCCCGCGAGCGGCTCGCCGATCTGGACTACGACTTCGAAGCGCTGGGCGACCTGATGGCCCGCCGGGGGTGGACGACCGTTCAGCTCGTGTGGCGGGAGAGCGAGACGGTCTTCCACGCGCGCGACCCGTTCCCGCCGGGCGGGGTCGTCGAGGACCCGGCCACCGGCGCTGCGGCCGCGGCCTTCGGCGCGTACCTGCGCGACTTGGACCTCGTCGTGCCGCCGGCCCGGGTGACGATCCACCAGGGCGAGGACATGGGTCGGCCGAGTCGTCTGGTCGTGGACGTGCCGTCCGGGGCGGACACCGGGATTCGAGTGAGCGGTACGGCGGCTCCGATCGGCGGCTGAGATCCGCGCCGCTCGTCGGAGGCCTGTCCAGGCGCGCGCCGCCGACACGGTGGCGCGCGCCTGGTGAGGCTCCGTCGACGAGCGGGGAATCAGCAGGCCGGTACGGCCAGTCCGCCCTTGACGAGGCTCAGCGCACCGGCCTTGACGTATCCGGCGTGCCCGTGGATGCGGACGCGGTACCAACCCGCGTCGGAACCGGTTCCGTCGGCGCAGTAGACGAGGCCTTTGTCACCCACGTCGAAGGGTCCGATGGCCGTAAGCGCGGTGGGGCCGAGTGGCGAGGGGTTGGACACGACCGTGCCGTCGGCCGTGGCGATGACGTACGGGAGGGTCTGGCCGGCGGTCGGCCGCGGTCTGACGTGGAAGCCGTCGGCGACCCAGGCGTCGGTCCGGTCGGTCGCCGCCCGGGTCACCGCCTGGGCGAGGTCATCTCGGGTGAGCCGGTCGGGCTTCGCCTTCTTGTAGAGGCCGATGCCGACCTGGACCGAGAGGTTGTCCGCCGGGTCGTTGTTGTCGATCTTCTGCTGCGTGTCCTGGACGGTGGTCTCGTCGAAGCCCGCGGCCATGCCCACGTAGCCGTAGTGGATGTTGGACCAGACGTCGTAGTTCACGCGGACGTCGGTGCAATCCGGATCGGCCTCCCCGAGACGGCCTTCGGCGCGCGAGCCGTCTCCGGAGTTGAGGCGTCAGGTCGGCGGGACCGAAACCGGAAGGTCAGGCAGCCTGGCCCGGACAGATCGGTGTGCAGAGGACGTGACCGGCGGCGGATGAGGAGCCGCAGCAGGCCACCGCGGTGGTGAGCACCGGTCCGGCAGCCGCGAGCGGAGCGGTGAGGACCGCCGCCGCGACGGCGAACCCCAGCAGGGTGCGGACGGGGCCGAGCGGCCGGGTGCCGGCGATGAGGCGGCGCGCGCGGGCGCCCGTCGCCGAACCGCCTGCGGCCAGTACGGGCACCGGCGTCCCGGCCGGGACCGTGCCGGACAGCGTGAGCAGGCTCTCGGCGACGGTGAGACGGCCGGAGCGCTTCGCGGCGGCGTCGTCGGCGGCCAGTTCGACCAGGAAGGCGAGCTGCTCCCGCGCGGTGGTGAAGGGCGGAAGCGGGCCGAACGCCCGGACGAGGGCCTGGCTCGCGGTCAGCGCGAGGTGGTGGCGTTGGCGCAGGTGGGCCCGCTCGTGCGCGAGGACGGCGGTCAGCTGCGCGTCGTCGAGGGCCGCCAGCGCGCCGCTGGTGACGACGATCCGGCCCCGCCGGCCGGGGACGCAGTACGCGGCCGCCGTCGCGTGGTCGACGACGGTCACGCCGAGCCGGGTGTCGTCGCGGCCCACCAGGGCCAGTGCGTCGAGCCGCAGCCCTCGCTCGCGGGCGGCGGTACGGAACTCGGCGATCAGGCACCACGTGACGCGGGCCGTCACGGCGAGGGCGACGACGGCGCCGGTCGCGGCCAGGACGCCCATCTCGGAGAAGGTGCCGGGGGCGCACGGCCAGTGCACGGGCCCGTAGCACCGGCCCGGGGCGACTCCGGCCCTCGTCGCGGCCGTGGTCGCGTTCAGCCCGGCCAGGATCAGCGAGCCGACGACGGAGGCGGACATGCCCGACCAGGCGGCGATGGCGAGGCGGGGAGCGCGCGACGGCCACCCGGCGCGCCGGAGCGCGGCCGTGCCGGCGGTCGCCAGCAGCAGGGCGTGCCCCAGGAGGAGCAGCGTGACGATCATCGCGGCCGCCGGTCGGCGTCCTTGGCGGCGTCGAGCGCGCGGCGGGCGGCGGCCGGCTCCATCCTCTCCTTGACTTTCCTCCCCCTCGTGAACGAGTGGGATTCCTACGGCTTGCGCCGCAGGTTTTCCTGCTTCAGTGTCGACGGCCTGGGCGGAATACTCCGCCCAGGTCTTACACCGGCTCCACAGGCCGACACCGCCAGCCCGGCGGCCAGAATGTTCTTAGCTGCGTTCACGTCCCGGTCGTGGGTCGTGCCGCAGTGACACGTCTAGGTGCGGACGTTGAGGGGCATCTTCTCCTGCACGGTTCCGCAGGCCGAGCACAGTTTGGAGGAGGGAAACCAGCGGTCGACCGGGATCACTTTACGGCCGTACCAGGCGGCCTTGTACTCCAGCATGCTCCGGAATTGCGCCCAGGCGGCATCGGAGATGGCGCGGGCGAGTTTGTGGTTCTTTACCATGGTGCGGACGGTAAGGTCCTCGATCACGATCGTTTGGTTTTCACGAACGAGCCGAGTGGTGAGCTTGTGCAGGAAATCCTGGCGTCGGTCGGCGATGCGGGCGTGGATGCGGGCGACCTTCCTGCGGGCCTTGACCCGGTTTGCGCCGTTCCCCTTGGCCTTGCGGGACAGTTCCCGCTGAGCCTTGGCGAGCCTGGCGCGGTCTCTGCGCTCGTGCCGGGGGTTGGCGATCTTCTCCCCGGTCGACAGGGTCAACAGGTGATCCAGTCCGGCATCCACCCCGACCGTCGTGGTGGTGCCGGGCAGTGGCTTGACGCCGGGATCTTCGCACAGCAGGGACACGAACCAGCGGCCCGCCGAATCGCGGGAGATGGTCACCGTGGAAGGCGCCGCCCCCTCGGGCAGGGGCCGCGACCAGACGATGTCCAGCGGTTCGCTCATCTTGGCCAGGGTCAGTTTTCCATTGCGGAAGCGGAACGCGCTGGCGGTGTACTCCGCCGACGCCCGGGACCTCTTCTTCGACTTGAAACGCGGATACTTCGCCCGCTTAGCGAAGAAGTTCGCGAACGCTGTTTGCAGGTGCCGCAGCGCCTGCTGAAGTGGAACGGAGGACACCTCGTTCAGATAGGCCAGTTCCTCGGTCTTCTTCCAGGCGGTCAGCATCGCCGAGATGGCGTTGTAGGTGATCCGCTCCTGCCTGAGCGCCCAGGAATCGGTGCGGGCCCCAAGCGCCAGGTTGTAGACCTTCCGGACGCATCCGAACGTGCGCGACAGCTCGGCTGCCTGCGCATCGGTCGGATAGAAGCGGTACTTAAAAGCACGCTTCACGCCAGTGGTCATAACCAGCAAAGTATCATGTCAATGTCTCGCAAGTGCTGGGGACGCCGAATCGCCGCGGCAGGGATTCGGCTATCCCTGCCCTGCTGCACAGATGTCCGATTCCTCCCCGCCCTGAAGCGTCGGGTCCCCTCGGGCGGACTCTGATGCAATGAATGAGGGCGCACGGCCGGGCGCTCACACCCGGGCGATGACCTCCTCGGCGAAGCGCTCCATGGTCGCGATCTTGAGGGCCAGGCCGGAGCAGCGCCGCTTCTCCTCCTCCGTGGCGAGCCACCAGGGGGCGGCCATCGTCCCGTCGACGCCCCGCTCCCGCCACTTCCGGTACAGCGACGGGCTCGGCATCGCCCCGATCGGCGCGATGACCCGCAGGTCGTCGAGCTTGCGACCGTGGTCGGCGAGGTGCGCGGACAGGCGTTCGAGCAGTTCGGCCAGCCGGTCCTCCGAATAGATCCGGTTGCCGATCCACCCGTCGGCGAACCGGGCCGTACGGCGCAGCGCCGCGTCGCTGTCCCCGCCGACGTACACCGGGATCGGATCGGAGGGGGCCGGCGCGATGCTCAGCGGTCCGAAGTCGTACCGGTCGCCGTGGTGCTCGACCGGTCCGCCGCGCCAGAGCGCACGCAGGGCCGGCAGCATCTCGTCGAGCCGACGGCCGCGCGTGTGGAAGTCCTGGCCGGTCTGCCGGAACTCGTCCGCGCACCAGCCGACGCCGACGCCGAACCGAACGCGGTTCCCGGACAGCACCGCCGCGGTCGACGCGGCCTTCGCCACGGTGAACAGGTCGCGGGCCGGGGCGATGTAGACGTTCGTGGCGAAGTTCAGCCGGGAGGTGACCGCGGCCATCGCACCGATGGTCACCCAGGCGTCCGGCCAGTGCGTCGTCGCGTCGTACGGCGGCTCGCCCGTCCTGGAGTACGGGTAGCGGGACTCATAGCGGGCGTGGAACAGGTGGTCCGAGACGGTCAGGGTGTCGTACCCCAGCCGATCGGCCGCCTGCGCCAGCCCGACGAACTCCGCGGTCTCGTGAAATCCGCCCAGCCAGAATTCCACGGCCGATCAGTCCGCGAACTCGGGGATGACCTTGGTGGCGAACAGCTCCAGGTTCCGCTTGACGGTGTCGAGCGGCAGCACGCCCTGCTGGCCCTGCATGTAGAGGCCGAACCACTCCAGGTCGGGCATCCGGTCGAGCATCCGCTGGATGCCGCGCTTGACGTCGTCCGGCCCGCCGAGCAGCGCCATCTCGACCTCGTTCATGCGCTTGAAATCGCCCTTCTCCGGGCTGATGGGGACGTGCTTGTCGTCCTCCTTCTTGCGCATGACCTCGAGGTACCCGAACGGCCCGAAGAACGCGGCGAAGTCCTTGGGCATGTTACGCCCGTACGTCTCGATGGCGTCCTCGCGCGTGTCCGCCATGCCGACGATCTTGAGGATGCCGGTGTGCTCACCGAGCTTGTAGTCCCGGCCGCACTTGGCCGACTCCTCCTGGTAGAGCCGGGCCTTGGCGGCGTGGTCGTCGGGGTTCGGCGTGAACAGCCACGGCAGGATGCCCTCCTGGGCCGCCCGGATCACGGACCGGTCGCTGATCGTGAACGGCTGCCACAGCTCCGGATAGGGGTTCTGGTACGGCCGCGGGCACACGGCCACCGAGCGGATCACACCGTCGTCGTCGATCTCACCCGGCGCGCCGAACGTCTTCGTCCACTCGGTGGCCGGCCACCCCTCGATGCCGTCGTACGGGAACGGCACCTGGTAGTCGAGGACGTCGCTCTTGTACTTCAGCGTGTCCTGCGTCCACGCCATCTTCATGATCTTCAGGACTTCGCCGAAGACGTCGAAGTTGCGGTTGTCGGACGCCGAACCGTCGGACCGCGCGGCCGCGGCGTGCCAGCGCTGGCCGAGCACGTTCATCCAGCGGTTCTGATAGCCGCGGGCGACGCCGAGGCGCAGCCTTCCCTTGGAGAACTGGTCGAGCAGCGCGACGTCCTCGGCGGCGCGGATCGGGTCCCACGCCGGCAGGACCAGGCCGAGCGGGGCCAGCAGGATCCGCTCGGTGCGGGCCGCCAGGTCGGTGAGGAACATCAGCGGGTTGACCGAGAACTCCATGCCCTCGGAGTGGAAGTGGTGCTCGGTCATCATGAGGGCGTCGAAGCCGACCCGGTCCGCGTGCACCGCGATCTCGCGGACCTCGTGCAGCAGTCTCTGGTACGACTCGGTGTCCCGCCCGATGGGCCGCTTCGCCTTGGCGTTCGCCTCGGCGCTGTAGCCCGACCCCGGAATCTGCGGATTGAGGAAGATGGCGAACTTCACTGCGTTACCCCTTTGATCCATCGGTTCATGACGAGCAGGAATTCCCTGGGGCGCTCCTCATGAAGGCGGTGGCCCGAGCCGGGCCAGGTCACGGTCGTCGAGGCGGGATGCGTGGACAGGGACTCGTCCCAGGCGGACAGGGCCGGGTCGAAACGGAAGGTGAGCACCGGGCACTCGCGGCGCTTGAGGTAGTCGTCGCAGGCCGGCCGGCTGCCGATCTGGTCCTCGCCGGTGAACAGCCCGGCGAACGCCTCGGCCAGCACGTGCGGCGGCATGGCGAGCAGCCGCCGGGCGTGCCACACCTTGATCATTGGCGGGGTGACCGGCGTGTAGCACCACGCGTCGATCCGCAGCGCGGCGCCGGCGTCCGCCCGCAGCGCCCGTACCTGCGCCGGAGCGGCCGCCGAGATCTCGGGGGGATGGCCGTAGCCCGGATCCACGCAGACGAGCGCCTTCACCCGATCGGGGTGCTCGACCGCGAGGATGCTGACGATCTGGCCGCCCATCGAGTGACCGACCCCGATGACCTGCGGGACGTCCAGATGGTCCAGCAGCCGTACGAGATCGGCGGCCATGGCGCGCGGGTGGAACCCGCTCGGCGGGACCGAGGAGTTGCCGTGGCCGCGCACGTCGACGGCGATGACGCGGTGACGCGCCGCCAGGTCCGGCAGGTGCCAGGCCCATTCCTGGGAGTCCGAACCCCAGCCGTGCACGAGGAGGAGCGGCAGGTCGCCGGCTCCGTCGTCGGTGTAGAAGAGCCGAACGTCGCCTCCCGGCCGGCCCGGGTCCGCGAGGTCCGCGAACGGCATGGCGCGCCCCTTTCCGTCGTGCCCGGCTGCACCGAACAAGCGCACGCTACATCAATCTATAATTACCGAGCAATCGCTTGGTTGAACAACCTTCGGAGGGACGATGAGGCTTGGCGTCACGATGTTCGCCACCGACCGGGCGATGGCCGTCCCGGAGCTCGCCGTCGAGGCCGAGCGGCGCGGGTTCGCCTCCCTCTACCTGCCCGAGCACACGCACATCCCGGTGAGCCGCGCCACCCCGCCGCCGACCGGCGACCCGGTCCTGCCGGAGGAGTACGCGCGGACGCTCGATCCGCTGGTCGCCCTGGCCGCCGCCGCGTCGGTCACCGAACGGATCGTCCTGGGCACCGGCGTCTCGCTCATCGCCGAACGCGAACCGATCGTCACCGCCAAGGCCGTCGCGACCCTCGACCACCTCAGCGGCGGACGGGTCGCCCTGGGCGTCGGCTTCGGCTGGAACCGCGAGGAGGCCGCCGACCACGGGGTGCGGTGGGAGACCCGCCGTGACCGCGCCCGCGAACACGTCCTCGCCATGCGCGCCCTGTGGGAGCGTGAGGAGGCGTCGTACGAGGGGGACTTCGTGCGCCTCACCCCGTCGTGGGCGTGGCCCAAACCGGCGCGGCGGATCCCGGTCCTGCTCGGCGGCGCGGCGGGCCCGACGCTCTTCCGGCACATCGCGGAGTACGGCGACGGCTGGCTGCCCATCGGCGGCGCGGGCGTCCGCGAGGCGCTGCCCGCCCTGCGCGACGCCTGCGCCCGCGCCGGCCGCGACCCGGTCCCGATCATCCCCTTCGGCACCGACCCGACCCCCGGCAAGCTCGACTACTACGCCTCCCTCGGCATCGAGGAGGTCGTCCTCCGCCTCCCGTCCGGCCCGAGAGAGGTCGTCCTCCCGGCCCTCGACGCCTACGCCGCCACCTACCGCCCGACCCACCCCGATCCGCGCTCCGCCGCATCGTGGTCTCGGGAGCCTTGAGCGGCGAAGGGGCGTCTAAGGCGGAGTACTCCGCGATAATGCGCTTCGGGCTGTCTTGGGAGGCTTCGCATGGCACTGGAGGCCGTGGCCGTCGCCATCGGTAAGGCGCTGGGTCACCACCTGGCCCAGACCTGGCTGACCGGGTGGTCCGCCGAGCGCGAGCGGACGCGAGATCTCGTCGACCTGATGCGGACCAGGTTCCCGGATCGGATCGTGCGCCGCCGGTTCGAGCGCCAGATCGACGACATCGCCGACCAGGTCGCCGAGCGGCTGCTCACACTGTGCGGGCACGAGTACGGCGGGCTGCGCGAGAACGACAAGGCCGCCGCGCTGGCCGAGGTCGCCCAGACCTTCGCCGACGCCGACCTGTCGGACCGGGCGCTGCTGGCGACCGACCTGGACGCGACGCGCCTCGCCGCGCACGTACGGGCGGGGCTGCCGCGTCGCGCGCTCGACGGGCAGCTCGGGGAGGCCGGAGCGCGGCTGTACGACGTGGTGCTGGACGAGTGCTGCGACTGCTTCGCGCGCATCGTCCAGCAGTTGCCGCAGTTCGGGCCCAGAGCGTCCACCGAGACGCTGGCGCGGCTGACGGCCGTCGCGGACCAGGTGTCGCTGCTGCTCGCGCGGCTTCCGGTCCGCACGCTCGACGCGCCGGAGGGGACGGCCACCGACGAGGCCTTCCGGCGGCGTTACCTCGAACACGTCAGCACGACCCTGGACGTCCTGGAGCTGTTCGGCGTCCGGGTCGAGCGGTACCGGCCCCGTACGACGCTGAGCGTGGCCTACATCAGCCTCAGCGTGTCCACGGACGAGGACCCCGCCGAGCACGGCCGGTCCCGGCGGTCCGCCGCCCGCCCGCTGCCGATCGACGAGTGGCGCGGGGACGAGCCGCAGGCCGCGGAGGCGACGCTGCGGGTCGAGACCGCGCTCGGGCGGGCGCCGCTGACGCTGATCCGCGGGGAGGCGGGTTCGGGCAAGAGCACGCTGCTGCGCTGGCTGGCGATCTCAGCCGCGCGAGGCACCTTCACCGGGGACCTGGCGGACTGGAACGGGTGCGTGCCCTTCCTGATCAAGCTGCGCAGCCACACCGGCGGGACACTGCCGACGCCCGAGCGCTTCCTCGAAGGCGTCGCCGACCCGATCACCGGGCTGATGCCGGCCGGCTGGGTGCACCGGGTGCTCGGCAGCGGCCGGGCGCTGCTGATGATCGACGGGGTCGACGAGCTGCCGGGCGCGCGCCGCCGGGCACTACGGCCGTGGCTCAGCGGGCTGCTCGCCGCGTACCCGGGGCTGCGGGCCGTCGTCACCTCCCGGCCCGCGGCGGCGAGCGCCGACTGGCTGGCGGGGGAGGGGTTCGCCACCGCCCTGCTGGAGCGGATGACCCCGGCGGACGTCAGGGAGCTGATCCGGCACTGGCATGAGGCCGTGCGCGACGCGGGGGACCTGCCCTGCGCTCCTGAACAGCTGCCCGGCTTCGAGGCCGCGCTGCTGGCACGGCTGGAGTCGGCGCCGCACCTGCGGTCCCTCGCCGGCAGCCCGCTGCTCGCCGCCATGCTGTGCGCGCTCAACCTCGACCGGGAGAAGCAACTGCCGCGCGACCGGATGGGCCTGTACGCGGCGGCGCTGGAGCTGCTGCTCGAACGCCGCGACGTCGAGCGGCAGATCGCGCTCGACGACGCCATCGTCCTCGAACGCGCCCAGAAGATGCTGATCCTGCAGGACCTGGCCTGGCGGCTGTCGATCACCGGGCGGACCGAACTGCCCAAGGACGCGGTGATCCGCTGGATCGGCACGCGACTGGCGACGATGCCGAGCGCGCCCACCGACGGCGCAGCGGTGCTGGAGCACCTGCTGGAGCGCAGCGGCGTGCTGCGCGAGCCCGTGCCCGGGCGGATCGACTTCGTCCACCGCACCGTGCAGGAGTACCTGACGGCCAAGCAGTTCGCCGACGACGGCGACCTCGAACCCCTGCTGACCCAGGCCCACAAGGACCAGTGGCGCGAGACGATCATCATGGCCGCGGGCCACGCCAACGCCCCCCAACGCGCCGAACTGCTCGGCGGCCTGTTCCGCCGAATCGACGGCGAACCGCGCCACGCCCGGCGCCTCAAACTGCTCGTCGCCGGCTGCCTGGAGACCCTTCCCGCCATCCCGGCCGAGCTGCGACAGGCCATCGACGCCTGCCTCGACGACCTCGTTCCGCCACGCGACCTGGCCTCGGCGCGTTCCCTGTCGAGCGTCGGCGAGACGATCCTCGACCGCCTGCCCAAGAGCCTGGACGCCCTGACGCCCGCCGCTGCGCGCGCCGTCGTCCGCACCGCCTGGCTGGTGAACGGACCGCACGCCCTCGACCTGCTCGCCGGCTACGGCGCCGACTCCCGCTTCCTGGTCCAGGAGGAGCTGATCAAGGGCTGGGAGTACTTCGACCCGGATGACTACGCCCGGCGCGTACTGGCCGACGCCCCGCTGGCCGACCGCTGGGTGACCGTCCCGCCGCGGCTCCTGACCGCGGCTCGGCACGTCCGGCAGCTGAGATCGCTGAACTCCGCCGGCGAAGGGCTGGCCGACCTCTCGTTCCTCCACGACCTCGATCAACCGATCAGCGAGCTCATCCTCGGCCAGATGGAGTCGGGTGATCTGAGCCCGCTCACAGCCCACGCCGACAGCCTCACCTGGGTCAACATCTCGACCTCGGCCGTCGTGCGCGACATGGCGCCGCTGCGCCGGCTGTCGAACCTGCGAAGTCTTCGGCTTTCGTCGTCCGGCCTGCGGGACCTGGAATTCGTTCGCGACCTCCCGGCGCTGGACGCGATCGGGCTCGTCCACCTCGAGGAGGTCACCGACTTCTCTCCGCTGCATGCGCAGATCTCGCTCAGAGACCTCACGCTCGAAGAATGCCCGGCGTTGACCGATCTGGACGCGCTTCCTCCGCTGGAGGGCCTCCGTAGCCTGCGCCTCATCGGCTCATCTCTCGAGTCAGGGCTGGAGGATCTGGTGCGGCGGGCGGCGAACTTGCAGTTCCTGCACGTCAACCACTCGTCCTGGGTGACCGACCTGCGTCCCCTCGCCGGGCTTGATCTCGAGGAACTCGGTATCTGGGGCTGTCGTGGCGTCACCGACTTCGCGCCGATCACCGCGTTTCGCCGCCTGTACTTCCTTGACCTCGAGGACACGGGCATCGACGACCTCGGCCCGCTGGCCGGACTGACGGAGTTGCAGACGCTCTGGCTCCGTCACTGCAGTGATGTCACCGATCTCAGCCCGCTCGGCGGCCTGCGCAAGCTGCGGCGGCTATTCCTGAAGGGCGTCGCGCCGGGGATCGACCTGGCGCCGCTCGTCGGACTGCGCGGGCTCACCGTCTACCTCGAGCCTGGTCAGGACGTGCGGAACGGGCACCTGCTGGGGCGTCGGCTGCAGGCGGGCTGATCAGTCGAAGACGATGACGGAGCGGGCGACGGCGCCGGAGCGTACGTGGTCGATCGCGTCGTTGATCTTGTCGAGGGGGACGCGTTCGCTGACGAGGCGCTCCAGGTCGAGGCGGCCGCGGCGGTGCAGGTCGGCCAGGAGGGGGAGGTCGCGGCGTGGCACGGCGTCGCCGCCCTGGGTGCCCAGCAGACGCCGGGAGGCGAACAGCGTCTGCGGGGGGATCGACAGCGGCCGGCCGGCGGGCGGGCTGCCGACCATCACGGTGGTGCCGCCCGGCTGCGTCGCCGCGAACGCCTGAGCGAGCACGTCGACGTTGCCGGTGACGTCGAAGGCGTAGTCGGTGCCGCCGCGTACGATCTCGCCGACCTGGGCGGGCAGGTCCTCGGCGAGGATCGTGTGCGTCGCGCCGAACCCCTCGGCGAGTGCGAGTTTGGCGGGCACGACGTCGGCCGCGATGATCGTCGTGGCGCCCGCGAGGACCGCGCCCTGGACGACGTTCAGGCCGACGCCGCCGCAGCCGACGACGAGCACGCTCGCCCCCGTCTCGACGCGGGCGGTGTTCAGGACGGCGCCGACCCCGGTGACGACGGCGCACGCGGTCAGGGCGAGCAGGTCGAGCGGCGCCTCGGCGCGTACCTTGACGCAGGCGGCCTCGCCGACCACCGCGTACTCCGCGAACGACCCGATGCCGATCATGGGCCGGGCGGGGACGCCGTCGACCGTCAGGCGGGTGGTGCCGTCGCCCATCAGGCCCATGATCGCGTTGAGTCGTGCGGGGCCGGAGCACAGGTGCACGCGGCCGCGCGAGCAGTTGCGGCAGCGCCCGCACGGGCCGTTCATCGCGATGACCACGTGGTCGCCCGGCCGTACGCTCGTGACGCCCGGACCCACCTCGGCCACCACGCCCGCGCTCTCGTGACCGAGCACCAGCGGCGGCTGCCGCGCGACCGGGCTGTGCCCGTCGAGCGCCTTGATGTCGGAGCCGCACACCCCGGACGCGGCGATCCGTACGAGGACCTCACCGCTCTGCGGCGGCTGGACGCGTATCTCGGTCAGCTCCATCGGAACGCCGAACTCCCGGACCACCGCCGCGCGGGCCACCCGTTCTCCAGCCATGGAGGGGACGGTAACACCAAGCATTTGCTTGGTCGAGTGACCGCCGAGGATCGTCGGTCTAGAATCCAGTTCGGCAGCGAGGCGGGGAGGCCGGGTGAGTGAGCGGAGCGAGCGAGCCATGAGCGCAGCACCTTTGGTCACTTCTCCGACGAAGGAGGCCGCGTGAGTGAGCGGAGCGAGCGAGTCATGAGCACAGCACCTTTGGTCACTTCTCCGACGAAGGAGGTCCCGTGACCGGAGCGTGGACGGCCATGCAGCGGGTGTTCGAAGAGCGTGACCGGCAGGATTTCGATGAGGTCCGGATTGCCGGCCTCGCCGAATTGGCCGCGCGCGTACGGGAGCTGTCGGAACTGGTCGTCCTGACCCGCGCCGACCAGAGCGAGGTCGCCGTCGTCGCCCGTGAGGTCGAGCTGCTGACCCGGCGGCTCGCCGAGGCCGGCCGGGGCATCCCGCCGGGCGCCCAGGTGGGCGAGGGCGGGATCGTCCGCCAGCTCGGCAGCCCGGTCACCGGCGCGCTGAACCCCCTCGCCCCGCCGATCGAGATCAGCGTCTCGCCCGACGGGACCGCACGCAGCGAGTTCACCCTCGGCGTGCTGTACGAGGGGCCGCCGGGCTTCGTCCACGGCGGTGTGTCGGCGATGGTCCTCGACCACCTGTCCGGCGTCGCGGCGTCCGCCAACGGCACGCCCGGCATGACCGCGGGACTGGACCTGCGCTACCGGCGGCCGACGCCGCTCGGCGTTCCCCTGTCCGCCGAGGCGAAGGCGGTCCGCGTGGAAGGCCGCAAGACGTTCGTCGAGAGCCGCATCCTGGGACCGGACGGGCGGGTTACCGCGGAGGCGACCGCCGTCTTCGTCATGCCGACCCGCTGAACGGGTGCTCAGCGTGGCGGGCTGAACGACGGCCCGCCGCCCGGCCGGCCGGGCTCGGTGTAGGCCTCCAGCTCGGCCGCCATGCCCGAGAGCTCGAGACCCTGCCGGCCGAGGTTGCGGCTCAGCGCGTCCATGATGGTCAGGGTGACGTGCAGGAAGACGTCCGGGGCGAGCCGGCGGACGTCGTCGGCGTACACCCGGTGGGACTCCGGGTTCCCGGTGAGGGCGGCGAACACGCCGGTGCGGACCCGCTGGCTCATCGACCGCCAGACCTGCTCCTGCTCGGGGGTGGCGCCCTTGCGCCAGGGGCCGTCGTAGTCGAGTGTCCGGATCAGGTCTCCGGCGGGTTCGCCCGCGCGCAGGTCCCACAGCACCGCCCAGAAGGCGATCAGCCAGTTCATGCCGGTGAGGACCCGCAGCGGGTCGGTGTCCAGCGCGCCGAACAGCTCCGCCTGCGGCCCGGCGCTCTCCCGGAACGCGAGGGCCTCGAGCCGGACGATGTCGTCCATGGCCAGCAGGTCGGAAGGGGGGCGGCGCAGCACGGTGGAGCGTCCGGACACGAGATCGCGCAACTCGACCACGTCGGCCTCGGACAGGCGCGACCATGTGTACGACCCCGGCACGATCACCATCGTAAGACGCGGCCACGACGGTATGGGTTTCCTCGACCTCACGTGAACAGCTGACCCCCGTTGACATCGATGGTCGCGCCGGTGATCGCCCTGGCCCCGTCGCCGGCCAAGAACATCACCGCACGGGCGACGTCCTCCTCGGTTGCGATCCGCCGGAGCGCCATGCGGTCGACGTCGTGGTCGTACACGGCCTGGAACGTCGTGCCCTCGTCCCGCGCGCGCGTCTCCATCCACGTCGTGAGCGCGTCGCTGGCGATCCAGCCCGGCGCGACGCAGTTCACCCGGACGCCCAGCGGGCCGAGCTCGTCGGCGAGGCAGTGGGACAGCAGGTGGACGCCCGCCTTGCCGGTGGCGTAGTCGCTCCGGCCGGCATAGCCGGTGCGGCTCGACAGGGAGGTCACGTTGACGATGGATCCGCCGCCGCCCTCGACCATGTACGGGGCGAGGTAACGGCACGCGAGGAGGGTGCCGTACGTCGCCGTCTCCACCGCCGAGCGCCAGAGCTCGAGGTAGTCGGGGTCCATGTCGAGGACGTTCTTGCGATGGGTGCCGGGGAACGCCGCGTTGACGAGCACGTCGATCCGGCCGAACCGGTCGACGGTCGTGCGGGCCAGCGCCTGCACCTGGTCGGGGTCCCGCACGTCGGCGGGCACCGCGAGCGCTCCGGCGGCGGCCGCGGTCTCCTCCAGGGCGGCCCGCGAGCGCGCGGACACCACGACCCGCGCGCCCTCTTCGACCATCAGCCCGGCGAGCGTGCGGCCCAGGCCCGGGCCGGCCCCGGTGATGACAGCGACCTTTCCGGACAGCACTGGACCTCCCGAAGGTAGCGCGACGCCGCATCGTACCAAGCGGACGCTAGCTCAGTGTCACTCCGACGAATCAACCGGAGAAGCGGAATTGCGGTAAATGTCTGCCCGGGAAACATGCGAACGCGCCTTCCGGGATTTCTGTCGACCCCGTGTTACCGTCGGCCCTGGGAAAGAATAGATCTTCGCCTACGGTATTTATCGCGCAATGCTGCGTTCCAAGGGAATGGTGCACCAATGCGTAATCCTCGGATGAGCGCCGTGGTTCCATCTCCTCTGGCGACGGTGACGGCCTCGGCCGCCATCGGGTCCCTGTGCGTCCTCGTCGCCGCGGCCGTCTCGTCCCTCGCCCCCGCCACCGCGTCTCCGGACCGCGGCGGCGTCACCGCGTCCGCGGCCGGCCGGGACCCGTGGCCGGCCGCCGGCGCGCCCGACGGTGCCGGGCCGAGACGGCGCGAACCCCGCCGGACCGTGAGGGCCCCCATGGCCGATCCCGGGCCGCGTCCGCGGCCCACCCCCGCCCCGACCGCGACCGCCACCGTCACCGCGTCTCCCACCGCGACCGCCACTGCGACTGCGACCGTCACCGCCACCGCGTCCCCCAGCGCGACCGCGTCGGCCAGTGCCACCACGTCGGCCAGTGCGAAGTCCGACGGCATCAACGTCTCGATCGGCGCCAGTCCGTCGGCGTCCGCCTCGCGGACGCCGACCGCCTTCCCCCGGCCGCGCCGTACGCCGCTGAAGAACTTCATCGCGGGGTGCGATCCGCGCGTCTACTTCCGCCTCCGATTCCAGAAGCCCGTCGACCTGTTCGTGCCGGACTCCTATTACGTCGACGGCCCCGGCGGTGACATCCAGGTCTGGATCAGGCGGGTCCACCTCGTTCGGCTGCACGTCGAGCTAGAGAAAGAGGTCGACACCGACGTCACCGTGCAGAACTTCCTCGCCCGCGTCAGAAAGGAATTGCGGCCGGAGGTCGAGCAGGAGCATTCCGTGGAGAGCGGGCACCAGTACACCGTCCACGTCACCAAGGGAATGATCGGACATGTGCGGTACCGGGTGTTCGGCCTGAAAGTCGGCTTCGACGAGTGGAAGATCTTCCATAACTGCGGCCGGTTGAGGATCAACACGGGCGTCGCCACGTTCCCCACCATCCGGGAGGGCTGGAAGTTCTGGGAGACGAAGGCCTGGCCGACCGTGGGAGAGGGACGAAAGACGGGGCGAGGAGCGCGAGAAGCGGGGCAGAGGCCTGGCCAGGCCAGGGTCGGGAGGCCCACTCGTGAGATCACGGGGCGCGAGCCCAGGCTGGAGCGCGAGCTGACCGAGGGGCACGGCGGACAGTTGCGCCGGCACGAAGGGGAGTCTCCGAGCAAGACCGCGGGCGAACGGAAGTGACCTCCGCCTGACGGTGGAGGTCCGCCCGAGCCGTACGACCCTGCCGAGCGGGGACCGCCGTTGACAGCGGCCGGACTGCTTTCTACGCTTCACCAAGCGGTCGCTAGGTTGGGTGGAGGTCGCGTGACGGCACTGGCCACGGACATCGGCGGCACCTTCACCGACGTGGTCCTCGTCGCGGACGGCCGGGTGCACGTCGCCAAGACGCTGACGACCCCGGACGATCCGACGGAGGGGCTGCTGCGCGGCGTCCGCCGGGTGCTCGCCGACGCGGGAGTCGCGCCCGCGTCGGTCGACCGGTTCACGCACGCGACGACGCTCGCCACCAACGTCATCCTCGAACGCCGGGGCGCCGCCGTCGCGTTCGTCACGACGCGGGGCTTCCGCTCGATGCTCGCGCTCGGCCGCCAGGCGCGCGTCGAGGAGGAGCGGTACGACCTGGCGTACTCGCCCGGCGAGCCGCCGGTGCCCCTGACCCACACCTTCGAGGTCCCCGAACGCCTCGCCGCCGACGGCACCGTCCTGACCCCGCTGGATGAGGACGCCGCCCGGCGGGTCGCCGAGCGCGTCGCGGACCTCGGCGTCGCCGCCGTGGCGATCTGCCTGCTCCACTCCCATGCCAACGACGCCCACGAGCGACGACTCGCGTCGATCATCGCCGAGCGGCTCCCGGCGGGCACCCCCGTCGTGGCCTCCTCGGCGGTCTGGCCGGAGGTCGGCGAGTACGAACGGGCGACGACCACGCTCATGTCCGCGTACGTCGGTCCGGTCATGGGCGCCTACCTTCGCCGGCTGCGCGATCGCCTGGCCGAGGCCGGCATCACCGCGCCGGTGCACGTGATGGAGTCGGCGGGCGGCGTGCTGCCGGCGGGGCTCGCCGCCTCCCGCGCCGTCTACACGATCGAGTCCGGCCCGGCCGCCGGAGTGGTCGCGGCCGCCCGCGAGGGCGCCCGCCACGGCCTCGCCGACCTCATCTCCTTCGACATGGGCGGCACGACCGCCAAGGCCGGGCTCGTACGGGACGGGCGCCCGGGCGTCACCCATGAGTTCCAGGTCGGCGGCAAGGGGAGCTTCGGCGGGCGGCGGCCGGGCACCGGCGTGCCCATCAAGGTCCCGGCGATCGACCTGGCAGAAGTCGGGTCGGGCGGCGGCTCGATCGCCTGGGTGGAGGCCGGCGCGCTGCGGGTCGGCCCGCGGTCCGCCGGGGCCGCGCCCGGCCCGGCGTGCTACGGGCGGGGCGGCACGCTGCCGACGGTCACCGACGCCGACCTCGTGCTCGGCTACCTCGACCCGGACGGCTTCGGCGACCTCCGCCTGCGGCCCGACCTTGCCGAGGAGGCCCTCGCCCGGCACGTCGCCAAGCCGCTCGGCGTCGACGTCGTCGAGGCGGCCGCGGCGGTCCACGACATCGCCGGCGCCCAGATGGGGACCGCCGTGCACGTCGTCACGGTCCGGCGCGGCATCGACCCGCGCGGCTTCACCCTGGTCGCCCTGGGCGGCGCGGCCCCGACGCACGCCGCCGGGCTGGCGGAGCGGTTCGGGATCCGCCGGGTGCTCGTCCCGGCGCGCTGCGGCGTCGGATCGGCGGCCGGGCTGCTGCACGCCGACCTGGCGATCGAGCGGTCGCGGTCGTTCCTCGCCCCGGCCGCCGCCGCCGACCCGGCGGCGCTGGAGACGGTGCTCGCCGACCTGGAGGCGGCCGGCCGCACCGACCTCGGCCTCGGCGACGCGCGCGGCCGGGTCACGCGTTCGGTCGGCCTCCGGTTCGCCGGGCAGGCGCACGCCTTCACCGTCGAGCTCCGCCCCGGACCGGTCACCCGCGACGTCATCGAGGCCGCGGTGGAGGAGTTCTACGCCCGGTACCGCGAGTCGTACGGCATCGACCTGCGCGACCCCGCGGAGCTGACCGTCGCCCGGGCGCGCGTGTCCCTGCCCGCCGGAGCGGCGGACCCGGGCGGGGCGGACCCACCGCGCCCGGCTCCGGACCGGACCCGGCGGGCGTGGTTCGGCGGGGCGTTCCGCGAGGTGCCGGTGCGCGAGCGGACCGCCTGCGTCCCCGGCGAACGGTTCACCGGCCCGTGCGTCGTCACCGAACCGCAGGCGTCGCTGGTCGTGCCGCCCGGCTGGAGCGGCGTCCTCGACGACCACGGCGCCGTCTCGCTGGAGAGGGAGGACGCGGATGCGTGAGGACCTGACCGCCGAGATCCTCCGCAACGCCCTTCGCGTCGCGGCCGAGGAGGCGAGCATCGTCGTCGTCCGCTCGGCGTACTCCACCTTCATCGTCGAGGGGGCGGACGCGGCGGCGGCGATCCTCGACGCGAGCGGGCGCCTGGTCGCGCACTCGCTGTCCACCGCGCTCGTGCAGTGCGCGAGCCTGCGCAGCGCCCTCCCGTACGTCATCGACGCCTACCCGCTCGCCGGCATGCGCCCGGGCGACGTCTTCTGCTCCAACGACGTCTACCAGGGCGGCGTGCACGCCAACGACCTCCTGGTCTTCCGGCCGGTCTTCGTCGACGGTGGCCCGGCCTACTTCACCGGCACGCTCATCCACGTCGCGGACCTGTCGGGCCTGTCCGCCGGCGGGATGGCCAGCGACGCGGCCGACGTGTTCCTCGAGGGACTGCAACTGCCGCCGGTCCGGATCGCCACCGCCGCCGGGTGGGACGAGGGCCTCACGCGGGTGCTCGCCGCCAACAGCCGCACCCCCGACCGGCTGCTCGGCGACCTGCGGGCGCTGGTCGCCGGAGTCAACGTCGCCGCGCGCCGGGTCGAGGCGCTCGCCGCCGAACAGGATCTCGCGGCCGGGATCGACGGCTATCTCGCCCACACCGAGGCGCGGATGCGCGAGGAACTCGCGCGGCTGCCGAGGGGCGGCTACACGGGGGAGTACGCGGTCGAGGACGGCGACGGCCGGCACTGGGTCCGCGTCGCGGTGACCGTGCACGACGACGGGGTGCTCGTCGACTTCGCGGGCACCGATCCGCAGGTCGCCCGGCCGGTCAACTCGGGGTTCTCCCAGACGCTCGGCGGCGTGATGTACGCGCTGCGCTGCTTCGTCGATCCGGCACTGCCGATGAACGAGGGCTGCTTCGCGCCGGTCGAGGTACGGATGCCCGAGGGGAGCCTCGTCAACTGCACGAAGCCGTACCCGGGCGGCGGCCGGTGGGCCACCGTGGCGGCGGCCGAGGAGGCCGTCTTCGCCGCGCTCACGCGGGCGCTGCCGGGCCGCGGCGCGGCCGCCTCCGGCATCCTGCAGGCCTTCAGCGTCAGCGGCGTCACCCGCCCGTGGCTGCACATGGCGTTCGAACTGGGCGGCATGGGCGCGCGGTACGGCCGCGACGGGCCGGACGCGACCGGTGCGCTGTTCGGCGGCGGCCGCAACATCATCCCGCAGGTCGAGCCCATCGAGGCGCGGCTGCCGGTGCGGATCGAGGAGGTCGCGCTGATCCCCGACTCCGGCGGACGGGGCCGCTGGCGGGGCGGGCTCGGCACGCGCACGGTGATCCGGGTGCTGGAGGACGCGCACGTCGACACGCGCGGCGACCGGTTGAGCCACCCGCCCGCCGGGGCGGAGGGCGGCGCTCCCGGCCGGGCGGGCGGCTACTTCCGCGAACGCGCCGACGGCGCCCGCGAGCCGCTGCCGCCCAAGGCGACGCGCTCTCCGCTGCGCGGGGGCGAGGCGTTCGTGGTCGAGACGTCCGGTGGCGGTGGCTACGGTGACCCGGCCGACCGCGATCCGGACGTCGCGGCGCGGGACCTGCGCGACGGGAGGGTCGCCCCGTGAGATTCGGCGTCCCCCTGGGGCTCGTGCATCCCGGGATCTGGCGGGACCTGACGGTCGAGGCCGACCGCCTCGGCTTCGAGTCGGTGTGGATGCCCGAGCACCTCGTCTTCGCCACCGACCTGTCGACCGCCGCGTACCCCGGGACCGGCCGGCCCGGCATCGTGCCGTCCACCCCGCTGTTCGACGCGCCGGCCCACCTGTGCGCGCTCGCCGCCGTCACCGAACGGATCCGGCTCGGCACGGCGGTGTACCTGTTCGCGCTGCGCCACCCGTTCGTCGCCGCGCGGGCGTTCGCGACGCTCGACCACGTCTCCGGCGGGCGTGCCATCGCGGGCGTGGGCGCGGGCTGGTACGCGGGGGAGTGGCAGGCGGCGGGGATCGACTTCGGGAGCCGGGGCCGGCGCCTGGACGAGGCCATCGACGTGGCCCGCCGCCTGTGGAGCGAGGACGTCGTCGAGCACCACGGCGAGTTCTTCGACTTCGGCGAGGTCGCCTTCGAGCCGAAGCCACGCGGCATCCCGATCCTCGCGGGTGGGGAGTCGCCCGCCGCCCTGCGCCGCGCGGTCGCACGGTGCGACGGCTGGATCGGCATGCCGCACACCCTCGAGTCGGCACGCCCGCAACTGGACCGGCTCCGCCGCCACCTCGGCGACCGCGACCGGCCCTTCGAGATCACCGTGCACGCGTACGAACTGGCCGGGCCGGAGGAGGTCGGCGCGTGGGCCGCGCTGGGCGTGGACCGCATGATCGTACGGCCGTGGACACGCACCGGCGAGGCCCTCGACGCGCTACGGCGCTTCGCCGCCGACTACGGGGTCGCCCGTCGTTGACGCGGCGGCGTCACCACGACTTGGTGCACTTGGTGTTGAGCAACAGAAGGTCGCCGCAGGAATGGATCGAGCCTGACGAGAAAAGGCCAGGGAATGCGCTCGCGCGTCGAGAGGGAGGGCGGGGCGGCCCCGCTGCCACTCGGGGCCCACCCCGCCGCCGTCTCGTTCAACCGGACGCGCTCGGCCGCCGAGACGGTTCACCCGAGGACCAGCCCGCGATGGCTGCCGCAGGAGCGCCGGCCCATATGTCTACTATATCGATCGGGATTGCAAAGTAAACCCCCTGCCGTCGTCCGTCGGCGTCAGCGGGCGGAGAGGGCGGCCAGCACCGGCTCGTACATGGCCGTGCGGATCTTGCCGACCGTCGCGCCGTCCTTGGCGGCCAGGGGAGCGGCGACCTCGAGTGCGGTGGCCAGGACCTCGGCCTCCGGAGCGGTCCGGTGGACGATGCCCGCCTCGCGCGCCTCCTCGGCGCCGTAGCGTCGGCCCGTGAGCATGGCCTCGTGCGCGACGAGGTTCGACAGCCGGGCCTGGATCAGGGCGGCCATGCCGGGCGTGAAGGAGAGCCCGAGGTCGACCTCGGGCAGGCAGAAGTAGCCGCGGTCGCCGCGCATGACGCGGTGGTCGTGAGTCAGGGCGAGCATGGCCCCGGCGGCGAACGCGTGACCGTTGATCGCGGCGACCGTGGGGATCGGCAGGGTGAGGAACCGTGCGAACACCGCGTGGACCCGGTGCAGGTAGGGCTCCAGCCGGTCGGGGTTCTCGGACAGCCATTCGAGGTCGAGGCCGTTCGAGAAGAACTTGCCGGTGCCGATCGTCACCAGGGCGCGCCGCCCGTCCGCGGACTCGAGCTCGCCGAGCGCCTTCTCGAGCTCGTCCAGGAAGTCGGGGCCGAAGCGGTTCTCGCCCGCGTCCATGCGAAGAATGTGAACGTCCCCGTCCCGCCGTAGCTCGATCATGCCGTCTCTCCCGTTGCTACTGATGAGTAACTGCTGGGACGAGCATCTCATCTCCGCGCCTGTCAGGGCAGGGGCGTGGCGGCACGAACGGACGGAGACGGGGACGTCCGGGTCCGGCCCGGCTCCACCGGTATTTCGGCCCCGTAGCGACGCACGCGCCCGATAGCCTGGGGGTCAGTCGCGTCCGGCGGGAGCGTTCCCCCGAGCACCCGAGCAGAAGAGGGACGGCATGAGCGAGCAGTCCGGATCCGTCGAGATCCTGTTCGTCGACGGCGCAGACGTGCCCATCAAGCACAAGCACGCCGACCGCATGATCGTCATGCGCGACGCCGCCAAGCCCGACGGCGACGCGCTGTACTACACCCCCGCCGAGTGGGAGGCGTTCATCCTCGGGGTCAAGGACGGCGAGTTCGACGACATGGTGGAGGACGCGCCGAAGCCCCCGCAGAGCTCCTGACGGAGCCGTCCGCCGCCGCGCGGACGGGAGCGGCGGGCCCGGCGCGGCGGTCAGCCGTCCTGAAGGGCGCGGTCCCGCCGGAGCTGCGCGGAGACCCGCCGCGGATCGCCCGGCGGCAGCACAGCCGCCAGCTTCATGAGGATCTCCAGGTCGTCGGCCGCCGCCTGCGCGTAACACCACAGCGCCTCGGAGTCGCCCCGGTGCAGTAGCTGCCGGCGGAGCTGCGCGGCCAGCTCGTCCCGCGCCGCCTGCACGGCAGGGGACTCCGAGCGGGGCAGCAGCGGCCCCGGATACAGGCGTACGGCCGCCGCGACGTCTCCGGCCGCCAGCAGCCGCCGTACGGTCAGGAAGTCGGCCTCCACCTCGCAGTCGAGGCGGTACGGCTTGGCCCGGACGATGTTCCCGAGCTGGCCGCGGAGCCGATGGATCTCCGCTCGCACGGTGACCGGATTGCCCTCGTCCCCGTAGAGGTACAGCGACGACTGTTCGCAGGACAGACCGCTCGGATGCAGCGCCAGCAGCGCGAGCAGCTCGGCGTGCCGCAGGGACAGGGGGACGCGCCGGCCGTCGAGGAAGGCGCACGGCTGTTCGTCGCCGAGCAACCGCAGGGTGAGCGAGCACCGGTCGTCGGAGCCGGTGGCGCGCAGGAGGTACGCCTGGCCCAGCGTCTCCGCCACCGCGGTACGGCCGTCGGGCAGCGCGACCCGGGCCCCGGCCTCCGGGACCACGACCCGTCCGCCCCGCCACCCGTCGGGATCCGCGGCCAGGATCCGCCCGGTCGTCGTCACCAGGGCACGGGTGTCGCCGCGCACGTGCCGGAGGTACCGGGCGCGCAGGCACTCGTCGCGGTCGTTCATCTCCAGCGTCAGCCAGGCCTCGGCGAGCCGGGCCGCGGCCTCCACGAGCGCGACGACGGCCGGGTGCAGTTGGTCGACCGTCGCGCTGATGTCCACGCACCCGATCACCTCGTCGGTGTCCGGGTCGACGACCGGCGCGCCTGCGCACGACCAGGGCTGAAGGACGCGCACCAGGTGCTCGGTGGCCTGGACGTAGGCCGGGGCCCGGGTGCTGAGCGCCGTGCCGATGCCGTTGGTGCCGATGGCCTCCTCGGACCAGCGGAACCCCTCGATCAGCCCGACGGCGTCCGCGCACCGCCGTACGTCGCTCGGGCCCTCGCTCCACAGCACCCGGGCGTCGCCATCGGTGATCACCATGAGCTGGGTGGTCGCGTCGGCGACGCCGCGCAACGTGTCCCGCAGCCGCGGCAGGTGCCGGTCGAGGGGATGGGCCGCCCGTACGTCCGCGACCCGCGCGGCGTCGATCGCCTGCGGCGCCGCGCGCATCTCCGGGTCGACCCCCGCGTCCAGCGAACGACACCACGACTCACGGATCAGCGTGCGGTCGGTGCGGGCCTGCCCGGCGCCGGCCGCCTCGTGCAGCACGGCGGTCCGGAGATCGCAGTCCGCGGGGTTGTCGCACACGTGGCTGCTTCGCATGGCGCTTCTCCACTGGGGGCGTGTCTGCCCCGAGCATTGGGGCTGCGGCCCCCGGCCGCAAGCGATTCGGCCAAACTGGCGACCTGCGATCATCGCCGTGGGTCATCGGCCGGTTGCAACGTGTTTGCAACCCTGCTTCGTCTACCGTACGTTCCGCGACCGCAACGGGGCGTCACCTTTCCGCTCCGGGCCGCGGTCGTCCGTGGCGGTCAGCCTGGACCCGTGAGAGGGGACGGATCCGGTGCGCCGTGCACGCGCCCGCCGCCGTTGGGCCCGCCGGGAGAGGAGCGCCCCGGCGGCGGGCGGCCCATCCCCGGCCACTCCGGCCGGGAGAGGAGCGCCCCGCGGCGGGGGCGGATCGTCCTCGGGTCACTCCGGCCGGGGAAGGAACGCCCCAGGGCGGGCGGACCGTCCTCGGATCACTCTGGGCGGGGCCCCGTCGCGCCGTACAACAGCAGGCGGAGCGCCTCGGCGGTGCCGGAGGGGTCGCCGGTCGCCAGACGGCGGACCGCGAGGCCGTACAGCAGCGCGACCACGGTGGGGGCCTTGGCCTCCGGATCGGGGATGTCCAGGGCCGTCAGGATCGCCGTCGCCAACTGGTCGTAGGCCGCCACCGAACGGACCGCGGCCTCCCGGACCAGCGGGTCGCGGGAGGCGTGCAGGTGCAGTTCCAGGGTGGCGACCTCTTCGGGGCCGTCCGGCAGGTCGGCGATGGCGCGCTCGGTCTCGACGACGGCCTGTTCCGGCCCGATGCCCTCGAGCCGCGCGGCGATCTCGCTGATCCGCCCGATCTCCTCGTCGACGTACCGATTGAGGGTCTCGCGCAGGAGTTCGGCCTGGTTGGGGAAGTGGTAGGTCAGCGAGCCGAGCGCGACGCCGGCGGCGGTCGCGACGCGCCGGTTGGTGACCGCGCCGACGCCGTGCTCACCGATCAGGCGCAACGTGGCGAGCAGGATGCGTTCTCGTGTGTCTTCCATCGCGGGGCAAGTCTGGCGTATTCCGGCCTTCTCCTCGAGGCCCTTCTCGGATTATCGTTCGTTCGAACGAACGAATCCAGCCTTCGGGGGGATCCTGTGATCGAAGGACTCACCGCGGACGCCGCCCGGCTGGCCAGGGGAGAGGTCTCCGCCCGCGAACTGGTCGAGTACTCCCTCGACCGCATCGAGCACGACACGCTCGGCGCCTTCCGTGTGACCTGTGCCGAGCAGGCCCTCGACGAGGCGGACCGGGCCGACCGGTGGCGCGGACGAAAGCGCCCCCCGCTGCTCGGCGTCCCCGTCGCCATCAAGGACGACACCGACCTGGCCGGGCACATCACGCCCTTCGGCTGCCGCGGCAGCCACCAGCCGAAGACCGCCGACAGCGAGGTCGTGCGCAAGCTGCGCGCGGCCGGCGCGATCATCGTCGGCAAGACCAACACGAGCGAGCTCGGCCAGTGGCCGACCGGGGAGACCGGCTTCGGGACCGTGCGCAACCCCTGGGACCGCGAGCGCACGCCGGGCGGGTCGAGCGCGGGTTCGGCGGCGGCGGTCGCGGCCGGCATGGTCTCCGGCGCGGTCGGCTCCGACGGTGCCGGCTCCCTGCGCATCCCCGCCGCGTGGACCGGGCTCGTCGGCCTCAAGCCGCAGCGCGGCCGCGTCTCCATCTGGCCGCACATCGACTCCTTCTACGGCATCGCGGTCGCCGGCCCCCTGACCCGTACGGTCGAGGACGCCGCCCTGCTCTTGGACGTGCTCACCGGCAACCACCCGGAGGACATCCACCGCCCGCCGGCCCCCGCCGAGCCGTACCGGCGTGCCGTCGAGCGTGAGCCCGGGCGGCTGCGGATCGCGCTGTCGTTCCGCACGCCGTTCGGCGTGCCGTCGGCGGTCGACCCGGAGATCCGGAGCGCGGTGCTGCGCCTCGCGAACGTGCTCACCGACCTGGGCCACGACGTGTTCCCCGCCGACCCGGACTACGGCCTGATCGGCCTGAACTTCCTCCCGCGCGGAACCGCCGGGGTGGCCGACTGGCTCGAGGCGACGCCCGACGCCGAGCCCGAACCCGCGACCATCACCGAGGCGTTCCTCGGCCGGCACTTCGGGCGCCGGCTGGTGCCGATCGCGCGCCGCCTGGAACCCCGGACGGCCCGCCGCATCGGACGGATCTTCGAGCGCGCCGACGTCGTGCTCACCCCGGCCACCGCACGGCTCCCGCTGCGCATCGGCGCGCTGACCGGCCGCGGCTGGCTGGCGACCGGCCACCTGGCCGCCGGGGCCTGCCCGTTCTGCTGGGCGTGGAACGTCCTCGGCTGGCCGGCCATCGGCGTCCCCGCGGGGCTCAGCGCGGGCGGCCTGCCCATCGGCGCCCAGTTCCTCGGCCGGGAGAATGACGAGGCCACCCTCCTGTCCCTCGCCACCCAGCTCGAGGCCGCCGAACGCTGGCCCGACCGCCACCCCGCCGACACCGAGAAAACCGTCCACGGCGTCGCGTAGCGCCGGAACCCGTATCCGTTGATCCCCGGCGTCCGCTGCCCCCTAAGCGCAGCAGACGCCAGGGATCAAGGCGGCGCGGCTCGAAGCGGTGAGGACTCTTCGGTCTTGTCCGGCTTGGGGGTGCGTTTAAGTGATCTGTTCCTTCAGCGGGTAATCGTCGGGCTTCGGCCGCGTAGCTTGGCGGATATGGCGACCTTCAGCGGTCGGAGGCGGTCAAGGGAGCTTGCGTGGGCGGCCTTCCGGCCGTCCGTCGGGGCGCTCGCTCTGATACCGGGCATGGTGCTCGTCGGCTGCGGGTCGTCGGGCGTGCGGCCGGCGGCGTACGGCCGGACGGCGGGTTCCTCGCATCCGGCCGGTGCGCAGCACATGATCACGGTTCCGGGCTCCTTCGACGACTACACGCGGATGACCGGCGCGGACGCCGACCGGGTCATCCAGACCATTCGCAACGCCCAGGCCCAGCAGAACTCGGTGTACGCCGCGAAGATGAAGATCGGCGTCTATCAGCGGCGTGGGGACGCCCGGCAGCGGCTCGCCTTCCTCGGGCTGGCGGCCGGCGACCACCCGACCATCGCGCAGGAACTCCGGACCAACCCGCCGTCCTTCGAGGTGGACTCCGCACTCGCGGCCATGCCGCTGTCCGGCCCGAAGGACTACCCGCCGGGGCCGCTCGGCGGCGTCCTGCGCTGTGCGCCGGGATCGCACGGCGGCGCCGGCTGCGCGTGGGGCGACGGCTCCACGGTGGGGGTGGTCGCCAGTTCGATCGCCTCCGCCGATGAGCTGGCGAGGGTGACCCTGGCCCTGCGCAAGGCCGCCGAGCGCTGAGCGGCTCCAGCACGATGGTGAGGGCCGGGAAGCCCCAGAGCAGCGCGTGGCGTCGCGGTCGTACGGCTCGCCCATGGCAAGGTCAACGCCCTGGACCTGGAGCTGTGCCGGGCGATCGAGCAGACGATGCGCGAGCTGGACGACCCGGAGGGACCCGCCCGGGCCGTGGTGCTGACCGGGACCGGACGGGTGTTCTCGGCGGGCGTCGACCTCAAGCGCGTCGTGGACGGCGGCGCCCCGTACGTGGCGGAGTTCCTGCCCGCGCTCGGCGGCGCGTTCCGGTCCGTCTTCGACCTCGGCAAGCCGGTGGTCGCCGCGCTCAACGGGCACGCGATCGCCGGCGGCTGCGTGCTCGCCGCGGCCCGCGACCGCGGGATCATGGCCTCGGGGGCCGGCCGGATCGGGGTCCCCGAGCTCCGGGTCGGGGTGCCGTTCCCGGCCCCGGCGCTGGAGATCATGCGGTTCGCGCTGGGACCGGTCCGCGCCCGTCAGGTGATCTTCGACGGTGCGAACCACGAGCCGGACGCGGCCCTGGCGCTGGGCCTGGTCGACGAACTGACCGATCCGGACGCCCTGGTGGACGAAGCGGTGGCCGTCGCGGGCCGGACGGCCACCGACATCCCGGCCGACACCTTCCGTTACACGAAGGCGCAGTTCCGGCAGGAGGTGAACGAACGGCTCGATCGCGTCGCCGAGCCGACCACCGTGGAGCTGTGGACGAGGGCGGCGACCGACGGCCGGATCCGGGCCTTCCTGGACCGTACGGTGGGTTCGCGCGGTCAGTAGCCGGCGCCGGTGAGCATGCCGCCGTCGATGAGGACCTCGCTGCCGGTGCAGTAGCCGGACTCGTCCGAGGCGAGGTAGACGACCAGCCCCGGCACCTCCTCCGCCTTGCCCATCCGCTTGAGCGGCAGGGCGTTGAAGAACGCCTCGGCGCTGCTCGCGGTCGCCGCGACGACGTCCGGGTCCATGGTCATCGCGGTGATGATGGCGCCGGGGTGGATGGAGTTCACCCGGATGCCGTACTGGCCGAGCTCGCGCGCCGCCGCCTTCGTCAGCCCCCGGACGCCGAACTTGCTGGCGCTGTAGGCGGCCAGCCCGGCGGCGCCGATGAAGCCCTCGGTGGAGGAGACGTTCACGATCGACCCGCCGCCGGCCGCCCGCATCGGCTCGATGACGGACTTGACGCCGAGCCACTGGCCGATGAGGTTGACCTCGATGACCCGGGTGCACTCCTCCAGGGACATGTCCTCGATCGGCTTGTGCCTGATGATCCCGGCGTTGTTCACCAGCACGGTGAGGCCGCCGAAGGCGGTGACGGCGGTGTCGACGGCGGTCCGCCAGTCCTCCGGGCTGGTCACGTCCATCGGCACGAACCGCGCCGCGTCACCGAGTTCGGCGGCGAGCTTGCCGCCCTCCTCCTCCAGGACGTCGCCGAAGACCACCTTGGCGCCCTCGGCGACGAAGCGCCTCACGTGCGCCCGGCCCATTCCCCGCGCGCCGCCGGTGATCAGCGCGACCTTCTCGTCCAATCTGCCCATCACACACACTCCCGCCGCTGGTCGCGGACCTTGGCGGCCGCGACCGCCGTGGCCGCCGCCTCGATGCTCCGATAGGTGGGTACGCCCGCGGTCCGGGCGATCGTCCGCAGCTCGTCCTCGATGCCGGGCGGGGCGTACTCGGCGTTGCGCAGCACGAGGGTCACCCTCGTGCCGGTCAGCCCGCGCTGCAGCTCCCCGACCGCGTGCGCGTACGCGAGGAGCGGGTCGGCGCTGTCGCCGAACGTGAAGAAGCTCTGCACGTTGACGTGGGTGATCACGTCCGGGTACGGCCGCCGAGCGGCCCGCTGGATGGCGGTGACGACCTGCCCGACGAGGTCCGGCCTGCCGCGCGGGCCGACCGGGATCTCCAGGGGGTTGCCAGGGACGGCGCCGACGGGCAGGCCGAGGTCGACGTCGGGCAGCGGGGCCAGCCGCAGCCCCGCTCGGTCGAGGGCGTCGGCGGCGAGCACGCCCGCCCCGCCGCTCGGTCCGATGACGAGGACGTCGGGGGACGCGGGCACGTCCCGCCCGGCGTGCAGGTCGAGGAGGTCGAGCGCGCCGATCAGGTCGTCCTGGGCGGTCACCAGCGGCAGCCCGGCCTGCCGGCCGAGGGCCGCCCAGATCCGCGCGTCGCCGACCATCGCGCCGGTGTGCGACGCGGCGGCCCGGTGGCCCTGCGCCGAGCGCCCCCCGACGAGGGCGACGACCGGCTTGGACACCGCCCGCAGCGCCTCGAACAGCGCCCTGCCGTCCCGGGGGTCCTCGAGGTAGAGGCCGATCACCGAGGTGTCGTCGTCGGCGGCGAGGTACCGCAGGAGCTCGGCCGGTCCGACGTCGGCGCTGTTGCCGACCGTGGCGACTTTGGAGAAGGCCAGGCCGCGGCGTTCGCCGACCCTGACGACCTCGCCGGCGAGCCCGCCGCTCTGCGAGACCAGCGCGATCCGCCCGGGCGGGCCCGGCCGCCCGCCGATGAACGTCTGGCCGCCCGCCGGGGAGTACACGCCCATGCAGTTGGGACCCAGCAGCCGGACGCCCGCCGCGCGGGCGGCGGCGACGAGCTCCTCCTCCAGGCCGGCCGCGCCGGTCTCCCGGAAGCCCCCGCTCATCACCTGGACGAACGGGACGCCGCGGGCCTCGCGTACGACGTCCGGGCAGCGCTCGGCCGGGACGGCGACGAGCGCGTAGTCGACGCCGGACCCGTCCAGGGAGGGCACGCAGGGCACCCCGTCGATCTCGTCGGCGGTCGGGTGGACGGCTACGAGTCGGCCGGCGTACCCGGCCGCGCGGTAGAAGCCGAGGAACATGTTGCCGAAGTTCGGCCGCTTGGTGGAGGCGCCCACCACCGCGACGCCGCGCGGCGCGAACAGCCGGGCGAAGTCCTGCGGCGTCGCCTCCGGGCGCGGCAGCCGGGCCTCCACTGTCGCGGGGGCAGGGCGCAGGAGGCGGGCGTCCACCGCGACCGCGCCCCCGGGCGTGCAGATGACCGGGTTCAGCTCGAACTCGCGGAAGTCCAGGCTCTCGGCGACGCCGCCCGGGCCGCCGACCGCGAGGAGGACCTTGACCAGGGCGTCCCGGTCGACCGCCGGCGAGCCGCGGAGGCCGTCGAGGAGGGCCGCGCCGCGCAGCTCCGACAGCATCTCCCGGGCGTCGTCCTCGGTGATCGGGCACAGCCGCAGGGCGGTGTCGTGGAGGACCTCGGTCCAGACGCCGCCCAGGCCGACCAGGACCACGGGCCCGAAGGACGGGTCGCGGACCGCTCCGACGATCACTTCGACGCCCGGCGCCGCCTGCTCCTCGACCAGGTAGCCCTCGATCGCGATGCCCGCGGCGGCCGGCGCCGCCCGGATCGCGGCGGCGGCCCGCGCGGCCTCGACCGGTGAGCCGAGCCCCAGCCGCACGGCCCCGGCGTCGCTCTTGTGCACCAGCCCAGGGCCGTACGCCTTGACGACCAGCGGCGGGGTCAGCCCGCTCGCCGCGGCGACGACGTCCTCCGCGGCCCGGGCGGTCGCGCCGCGCGGCACCGCGATCCCGAACCCGGAGATCAGATCCTTGACGACATGCTCGGCGACCACGCCGGGCTCTTCGACCTGCGTCACGGGCGCTCCAGGAGGTCGGCGTAGCGGGTGCGGATCTCGCGGCGCAACAGCTTGCCCGGGCCGCCGGAGGCGTCCTGGGTGTGCGGCAGCTCGTCCGCGACGACGACGAGGTCGGGAGCCTGGTGGGCGGGCAGCCGGGCGGCGAGCCGGGCCCGGACCTGATCGGCGTCCAGAGTCGTCCCGGCACGGGGGACGACCGCCACCAGGACGCGCTGCTCGACCGCGTCCTCGCCCTCCGGCTGCGCCGGAACGCCCACGACGCCCGCCTCCGCGACGCCGTCCAGCTCGATGGCCGCGTCCTCCAGACCGCTCGGCTGGGACCAGACGCCGCTCTTGAGGATGGCGTCCTCGCGGCGGCCGAGCACGGTCAGGAAGCCGTCCTCGTCGAGGATGCCGAGGTCTCCGCCGACGTACCAGCCGTCGCGGAGGACCTGCGCGGTCCGGTCCGGCAGCTTGTCGTAGCCCTGCATGAGGTTCGGCCCGGTGAGGTTGATCTCGCCGACCTGGTTCACGAGCCGCTCGCCGTCCGGGCCGGTCACCCGCACCGCCGTGGACGTCCGGGCCCGGCCGACGGAGGCGATGTCCTGGCTGCCGTCGTCCTGGCGGCCGATGCAGGTGTACGGAGCCTCGGTCTGGCCGTAGTAGCTGAAGATCGCCGCTCCGGGCAGCCGCTTCATGATCTTCTCGCGGAGGGAGGGGAGCAGCGGCTCGCCGCCGAGCACGATCGCGGTCAGCGAGGACAGGTCCACGTCGGCGTGCTCGTCGGAGCCGAGCAGGGCCGAGAAGAAGCTGGGGATCAGGCTGACATGGGTGACGCGCTCGCGCGGCACGACCTTGAGGAAGTTGGCCGGGCCCCAGTCCTGTTCGAGCACCAGCCGCATGCCCGCGTAGAACGCCGGTCCGACCAGCGCCGGGAAGCCGATGCCCCAGATGATCGCGCCGGTGCCCATCACCGAGTCGGCGCCGTGCGGGATGTCCAGCCAGATCTGCGCCGACGCCAGGCTCGAGGCGTGGGTGTGCCGGACCGCCTTGGGCAGGCCGGTCGTCCCCGAGGTATAGAACAGCGCCATCAGGTCGTCGCCGTGCCCGCCCAGCGGCGGCTCGTCCTCCGCCGCCGCGGCCGCCAGCGCGTCCAGGTCGGTGGCGTCCTCGGCGGCCCCGCCCACCCGGAGCCACAGCCGTACGCCCGGGAGCCTCGGCCGTACGGCCGCGACCAGCTTCTCGACGCTCGCGTCGTACACGAAGGCCGTGCACTCGGAGTGCTCGACGACTTGGGCGAGCGTGTCCTCCGGCCAGTAGGGGTTGAGCGCGCAGACCACCGAGCCCAGCTTCATCTGCGCGAGGTAGACCTCGGCGACGTGCAGCGTCTCGTTCAGCAGCGACGCGACGCGCTCTCCGGGGCGGATCCCCGCCTCCAGCAGCGCGTGCGCCACCCGGTTGACCTTCCGGTTCAGTCCGTCGTAGGTGAGGCCGGGCCCGCCGCAGTAGGTCAGCGCCACCTTGTCGGGGGCGCGCAGCGCGCCGGCGGTGAGGATCGCATGCCCGTAATTGCCGAATGGTGATCGCGCCACTGGGGTCTCCTGGTGCGGGGAGGGTCCTGGTTCGGGGTCGAGCGGTCAGCGGGGCGCGTAGACGACGAGGGGGTTGCCGTCCGGGTCGAGCAGCACGGCGCGCGTCTCGTGCGGCCCCTCGTCCGGGCCGCCGACGAGCCGCGCGCCGGCCGCGGTGAGCCGCTCCACGGCGGCCGTGACGTCGGGCACCTTGAACGAGGCGGCCGGGTGCCCGCCGGTGACGTCCTCGGCCGGTCCCGCCAGCGCGAACGTCGTGCCGCCCGCGTCCAGCGCGGCGAACCGGCCGCCGTCGGTGAACTTCACGGCGAGCCCGAGCCCGTCGCGGTAGAAGGCGATGGCCCGGTCGACGTCGCGCACCGGATAGAGGACGTTGCCGATCTTCACGCTGGCCTCCAGTTGGGGATGCGGCCGAATCCGGGGAGGTCGTCGAAGCGGACCCGCACGGGCATGCCGATCCGCACGTCCTCCGGCGCGAGGTCGCCGACGATGCCGCCGAACGCCCGGACGCCCTCCTGCAGGTCGATCCAGGCGATGACGTACGGGACCTGGAACCCCGGCAGGAACGCGCGGTGGACGACGCTGAAGGTGTGCACCCGGCCGTACCCGGACACCGCCTCGTACGGCAGGTCCACGCCACCGCAGTGCGGGCAGGCGGGCTCGGGGAGGTGGACACGACGGCCGCAGTCGCGGCAGCGCTGAACGGCGAGTTCGCCACGCTGGCACGCCTCCCAGTAGGGCGCGGTCAGCGCGCTCGGCCGGGGCAGCGGGCGCGGGTCCATCGTTCGCCAAGCTAGCGCACGCTTGGTTGGTCGGCAAGAGGTGCGATTCGCCCGTCCCCGGACCGCTTTGACGTGGGCCACTACGATTGTCCGCGCGGGGCAAATGTAAACGCAGTGAAAAACGGGGCTGATGGGAAACAAAAAAGTCTGGCTGATCATTGCTGCTGCGCTGGTGGTGGTTCTGGGCGTCGCGGGCGGCGGGGCGTACGTCCTGCTGCGTACGAAGGGCAGCCCGGCGCAGACGGCCGAGGACTTCCTGGCGGGCTGGCGGCGCGGCGACCTGGCGGCGATGCGGGCCGCGACCGTCACACCGCCGGCCGACTTCGACCGGTACTACCAGGGGCTGCGCACCGACTTGGGGACCACGAAGGTCGGGGTCTCACTCGGGACGGTCACGAAACACGGCAAGCAGGCGACCGCCCCCTTCACGGCGACGCTCGCGCTGCCGGCCGGGGACTGGAAGTACCAGGGGAGTCTCCGGCTGGTCACGAGCCACCGCGAGTGGAAGGTCGCCTGGGCGCCGGAGGCCGTCCATCCGGAACTGCACGCCGGCCAGCACTTCACGACCTCGTCCAAGTGGCTCAAGCGCGGCAGCGTCTTCGCCGCCGACGGTACGCCCATCGACGGCCCCGACGTCTCCGGCTCCGTCCAGCAGCTGGTCGGCGGCACCGCGCCGCTGACCGACAAGCAGGCCAAGAAGCTCGGCACGCCGTACGCCAAGGGTGACGTCGTCGGGCAGTGGGGCATCCAGCAGCGCTTCGACAAGCGGCTGGCCGGCACGCCCACCACGACCATCTCGACCGCCGACGCGTCCGGGCACATCGTGAAGTCCGTCGGCGGCTTCACCGGCACGCCCGGCCAGAACGTCAAGACCAGCCTCGACCTGCACGTCCAGCGGGCGATGTCGAACGCGCTGCAGGGCCAGGGCAAGCCGACGTCCATGGTGGCGATCCGCCCCGCGACCGGGCAGATCCTCGCGGTCGGCAACATCCCGGGCGGCTTCGACCGCGCGCTGCAGGGCACCTACCCGCCCGGCTCCACCTTCAAGGTGGTCACCGCGTACGCGCTGCTGCAGGCCGGGCTCACCCCCTCGTCCTCCGTCCAGTGCCCCAAGACCGCCAACGTCGGCGGGCAGGTCATCCACAACTCCGAGGGCGAGGGCGGCGCGGCCAGTATGACGTTCAAGGACGCGCTCGCGGAGTCCTGCAACACGGCGTTCGCCCTCCAGACCCAGAAGCTGCTCAGCGCGGCGAAGCTGAGCAGCGCGGCGACCGCGCTCGGCTTCAACCAGAAGATCGATCCCGGTGTCACGGCCGCCGCCGGCAGCTTCCCCACGCCGACCAGCGACGCGGAGAAGGCGGTCGCCGGTTTCGGTCAGGGCCGTGACCTGGCCAACGCGCTCAGCATCGCGGGCGTGGCGGCCGGCGTCGCGGACGGCACCTGGCGGCCGCCCGTGTTCGTCACCGAACCGCACGTTCCGCAGAAGGCCAAGGCGACTCCGCTTGATTCGACGGCGAGGAGTCGGCTGGAGGGGATGATGCGGGCCGTGGTGACCTCCGGCACCGCCAAGCCGGCCGGGCTGCCGTCCGGTACGGCGGGCAAGACCGGCACGGCGGAGTACGGCTCGGCGCAGAAGGGCAAGGAGCCGCCGACGCACGCCTGGTTCATGGGCTACCGCGGTGACGTGGCGTTCGCCGTCGTCGTCGAGGGCGGCGGCTTCGGCGCCAAGGCCGCCGCGCCCATCGCCGCCCGCTTCCTCAAGGCGCTCTAGGGCCTAGGGGCCGCGCGGCCGGCCGAAGGTCCACCGGACACTCCCTCGGCACCGGTGACGCGAGGGCGCGGCACCGCGCCCTCGCCGCCGGGCCGAGGCGCCCGGCCCGGGGCTCAGCCCGCCGCGAGCGCGCTGCGGGAGAGGTGGTCGGCGCGCCGGGTGCTCTCCGGCAGGCGGTAGCGCGGCGTCAGTCGCAGGGTCACGGCGCACGCCGTGTCCAGGTCGACGCGGTGACCGACGGAGACGAACACCGGCCGGACGCCCGTCTGCGTGCGCAGCGCGCGGCCGACCACCTCGTCGCCCTCCGTGACGGCGCTCCAGGATCCGCGGTCGGCGCCGGGCCGGTCGTACGCGCCGACCAGCCGCGTCTTGCCGACGCCGATCGCCGGCAGGCCGGTCAGCACGCCCAGGTGGCAGGCGAGGCCGAACCGCTTCGGGTGGGCGAGCCCGTGGCCGTCGCAGATGAGCAGGTCGGGAGTGACGTTCAGCCGTCGCAGTCCCTCGACCAGCGCGGGCAGCTCGCGGAACGCGAAGAGCCCCGGCACGTACGGGAACGTCGGCCGGTCGAGGACCACGGTCTCCTCGACGACCTCGAGGGCGTCCAGGTCCAGGACGACGACGGCGGCGGCGAGCCGGTCCTCGGCGTACGCGACGTCGAGCCCGGCGACGGTCCGTACGGACGGCGGGTCCGGGCAGGTCAGGTCGACGCGGGTACGCAGCCGGTCCTGCACGGCCTCGGCCTCACGGACGGTGGCCGGCCACGGGGGGAGATCCGGTACATCCACGAGGGCTCACGCTACCGGCATCCGGCCGGACCGCCGATCGGGCTACCCAAGCAAGTGCTCGCTCGCTTATCGTTGCGGCATGCCGATCACCCTGACCGAACTCGCGGCGCCGCGGCACAGTGCCGTCCTGGTGATGGAGATGCAGCGGGGCGTGGTCGGCGACCTGACGGGTTTCCCCGCGCTCGCCGAGGCCTGTGCCGAGCGCGACGTCGTCGGCAACGCCGCGCGGGTCGCCGCGGCGGCGCGGGCCACCGACGTCCCGGTCGTGCAGTGCACGGCGGCGTTCCGCGCCGACCGCGCGGGCAGCCACACCGACAACGCCCCGTTCATCCGCAGGCTGCTGCGTGATCCGGCGCACATGCTGGAGGGGACCCCGGCGATCGAGGTCGTGCCCGAACTGGCCGACCCGGCGGACCTGGAGTCGCGGCGTTACCACGGCTTCTCGCCGTTCACCGGCACCTCACTCGACCAGACGCTGCGCTCCCTCGGCGTCCGCACCGTCGTCGCCGTCGGCGTCTCGCTCAACCTCGGCGTCCCGGGCCTGTGCCTCGAGGCGGTGAACCTCGGCTACCGGGTCGTGGCGGTCACGGACGCGATGGCGGGCGTCCCCGCCGACTACGCCGACGCCGTCCTGACCAACACGGTCGGCCTGCTCGCCGCCCGCGCCACCGCCGGTGAGCTCGTACGAGCCTGGAAGACCCCCTAGGAGGCCGGATGGAAGGGCTGTCGCTCGCCGGGCGCACCGCGCTGGTGACCGGAGGCGCGGGCGGGATCGGCACGGCGATCTGCGCCGACCTCGCGGGGCTGGGCGCCCGCGTCGTCGTCGCCGACCTCGACGAGGACGCCGCCCGTACGACCGCCGCCGGTCTCCCGGACGCGGTCGCCGAGCGGGTCGACCTGGCCGACCCGGGGAGCATCGACGACCTGGCGGGCCGCGTCGGCGCGGCCGACATCCTCGTCCACAACGCCGGGATCAGCATCGTCGAGCCGTTCGTCGACAGCGACCCGGCGTCCTGGGACCTGATGTGGAAGATCAACCTGCGCGCCCCCATGTACCTCACGCGCCTGCTGCTGCCGGGCATGCGCGACTGGGGGCGGCTGGTGTTCATCTCCTCCGACGGCGCGCGGGCGGGCTCCGGCGGCGAGGGGGCGTACGCCGCGACGAAGGCGGGGTTGTTCGGGCTGGCCAAGACCCTGGCGCGCGAGGCCGCCCGGCAGGGCGTGACCAGCAACGTCGTCTGCCCCGGCCCGACCGACACTCCGATGGTGCGCACCGTCGCCGACCGCCATCCCGGGCTGGTGGACAAGCTCGCCCGGCAGATCCCGCTGCGCCGCATCGGACGGCCCGCCGACGTGGCGGGCCTCGTCGCGTTCCTCTGCACCGACCGGGCCGGCTACATCACCGGCCAGACCCTGTCCGTCAGCGGCGGCATCACCATGTTCTGACGTGGACCGCCTACAGACTCGCGTACGCCGCCTCGAGCAGGCGGTAGGCGCGGACGCCGCCGGAGACCTCGTCGCCCATGCGGTTCGGGATGTAGGCGAGGGCCAGGCCGCTCTCGATGTCGCCGAGGCTGATCGAGCCGCCGAGGCCCGTGTGCCCGAACGCCGAGTCCCAGCCGGCCTTGGGCGTGAGGAAGACCAGCGACGGCCGCATGAACCCCAGGCCGAAGGAGCTGTCGATGTACATCACGCGGTCCGGGCCGGCCACCCGGCGTACGACGGCGTCGCGCAGCGTCGTGCGGGAGACGATCCGGCCGGCCAGCAGGTCGCGGTAGAAGCCGGCGAGGGCCCGGGCCGTCGTCACCATGCCGAGCGCCGGCCAGCCGGCCCGCAGCATCTCCGGGTTGTTGTTGCCGCCGGGCAGGCGGTTGATGTCGGGGTTGCCGAACGTCCGGTTCAGCAGGCTGTCCGGGTCGCGGAACCCGGCCATCATCTTGGCGAGGGGGTCGTTCGGGTTCATCGGCCGGGGCACTTCGCCGGTCGCGCTGGGGCCGCCCTTGCGCGCCGACGCGCCCTTGTCGACCTTCCGGCCCGCGCTGAGCCGTGCGGTCCGCTCGATCACGTCATCGGGCGCGCCGACGTGCAGGTCCAGGCCGAGCGGCCCGGCGATCTCGTCGCGCACGAACTCGCCGACGGTACGGCCGGAGCAGCGGCGGACGATCTCCCCGGCCAGCCAGCCGTACGTCAGCGCGTGGTACCCGTGCGCGGTGCCGGGCTTCCACTCCGGCGCCTGCGCCGCCAGCAGCGCCGCGACCGCGGCCGGGTCGTGGGCCTCGGCGACCGGGACGTCGCGGCTCAGCGCGGGCAGCCCCACCTGGTGCGACAGCAGGTGCTCGGCGGTCGCGGCCTCCTTGCCGGCGGCGCCGAACTCCGGCCACCACGACGTCACGGGGGCCGCCAGGTCGTACAGGCCGCGCTCGGCCAGGAGGAGGGCGGACGTGCCGGTCACCGCCTTGGTGCAGGAGAAGGCCAGGCACGGGGTGTCGCGCTCCCAGGGCCGGCCGGACCTGCGGTCCGCGACACCGCCCCAGAGGTCCACGACGCACCGGTCGCCCAGGTAGACCGCCACGGCCGCGCCGAACTCCTCACCGCGTTCGAAGCCGTCGGTGAACGCCGTCCGGACCGCTTCGAACGCCGGATCGCAGTGACCTTCGATCATGTGCCTCACTCCTGGAGGGAACAATTGTGAGCGAGTCTAATTGGGGCCGATGGGGGACCGACGACGAACGGGGCGCGCTGAACCTCCTCACCCCGGAGGTCGTGCGGGCCGCCGCGGCCTGCGTCCGGGAGGGCCGGCCGCTGAGCCTGTCGCTGCCGATCCGCGGCGCCACGTCCTCCCCGGCGCCGACCACCGTCCCGCACCTGCGCGGACGGCCACTGCCCCAGCACTTCATGTCGGTCGACGCGGGCGACTACGCCGCGGGCGCCCGCCCGATCGGCGCGGGCCTGCGGATGGCCGACGACGCCATCGTCGTCACGCCGCACGGAACGACCACGCACATGGACGCGCTGTGCCACATGTGGACCGGCGACCGGCTCTACAACGGGCACCCGGCCGGGCGGGTCCGCTCGTACGGCGCGACGCGGTGCGGCATCGACAAGGCGGGTCCGGTGGTCGGCCGCGGGGTGCTGTTCGACGTCCCGCGACTCCGGCGCGTGCGTCACCTGGCCGCCGAGGACCGCGTCTCGGCCGAGGACCTGGCGGCGTGCGGGGTGGAGGTCCGCCCCGGGGACATCGCCGTCGTCCGTACGGGCTGGCCGTTGACCTGGCAGGACTCCCCGGAGGCGTACTGGGCCGGGCAGCCGGGCCTGTCGACCGACGCCGGGCGCTGGCTGGCGGCCCGGGACGTCGCGATGGTGGCGTGCGACAACGCCGCGATCGGCGGCCTCAACGAGCGTCAGCTCGCCGACGAGGACCTCGACGACGACCTCCACCTGATCTTCCTGTGGCGGCACGGGATCCACCTGGCCGAGATGCTCTGGCTGGAGGAACTCGCCGCCACCGGCCGTACGGACTTCCTGTTCGTGGCGGCGCCGCTGGCCATCGAGGGCGGCACCGCCAGCCCGATCAACCCCCTGGCCGTCTTGTGACCGTTCCCGCAGCTCACGCCAGGTAGCCGCCGTCGACGTCGAGGACGGTGCCGGTGATGAAGGAGGCGTTCGGACCGGCCAGGAAGGCGATGCCCGCCGCGATCTCCTCCGGGGTGCCGAAGCGTCCCATCGCGTTGGCGGCACGTTGGACGTCCGCGAAAGGACCGTGCGGTGGGTTCATGTCGGTGGCCACCGAGCCGGGTTGGACGACGTTGACCGTGATGCCGCGAGGCCCCAGGTCGCGGGCGGCTCCCTTCGTGTAACCGACGATGGCGGCCTTGGTGGCGACGTAGTCGGCCACACCCGGGAACCCGGGCCGGGTGGCCTGCATGGAGCCGACGGTGATGATGCGGCCGTCGTCCCGCAGGACGGCGGCGGCGGCTCGGACGGCGGCGGTGACGCCGCCGAGGTTGACGGCCAGTTGCCGGTCGAGGGCGGCCAGGTCGGCCTCGGTGTCGTCGACTCTGCCGGTGACGAACACCGCGGCGTTGTTGACCAGGATGTCGAGCCGGCCGAAGCCGGCGGCCACACGGTGCACCAGGTCGGCGACCTGGCGTGGGTCGCTCTGGTCGGCACGGTGGGCGGCGGCGCGCCCGCCCGCGCGTTCGATGGCGGTGACCACGTCGTCGGCCTTGCGGGCGGAGGCGGTGTAGCTGATCGCCACCGCGGCGCCGTCGGCCGCGAGCGCGCGGGCGGTCGCCGCGCCGATGCCTCGCGATCCGCCGGTGACCAGGGCGACCTTGCCGTTCAACGGCCGTTCCGTCGTATGCATGGATGATCTGTTTCCTCGTGCGACCGCCAGTGGTGGGCGTCAGTGGTGGGCGGCCGGTTCCTGGGGGGTGGGCGCTGCGGCGGGACGGCGGTCGCGTCGTAGCGAGTAGAGCGCGATGAGCAGGCCCACGATGGTGAGGGCGGCGGCGACGGGATAGATCGAACGCGGTCCGGGACCGTCGATGAGCCGTCCGCCGAGCCATCCGGCGAACGCGGCGGCGAGCTGGAAGCCGGAGGCGTTGACGGCGATGGCGAGAGTGGGGGCGGCCTGGGCGGTGGCCAGCACGCGGGTCTGCATGCCCGGGATGATCGCGAACGCCAGGACGCCGAGCACGAACCACAGCACGGCGGCGGGCAGCCGGTGACCGCTGATCGCCCCGCCCACCGCGAGCACCCCTGCCAGGACGGCCAGCAGGCCGGCGAGCGAGGGCATGAGTGCCTTGTCGGCCAGCCATCCGCCCAGGAAGTTGCCGATGACCGCGCCGGCTCCGTACACCAGCAGCAGCACCGGCACCGCCTCGTCGGAGAACCCGCTGACGTCGGTGGCCAGTGGGGCCAGGAAGCTGAACACGGTGACGATCCCGAGGTTGCCCGCCGCGGTCAGGGCGATGGCCAGCATGACGTCCCGTCCGGTGAACACGCGCAGCTCGCCGGCCAGTGAGCCGACGGTCGGGGCGGGCCGGGCGGGGATCGACCACAGCACCAGGATCAGGGCGGCGGCGCTGAACTCGGCCACCGCGGCGAAGGTCGCCCGCCAGCCGAGGTCGTGGCCGATGAGGGTGCCCAGCGGAGTGCCGGCGACGATCCCCAGGTTCATGCCCAGGGTCAACCGCGCGACGGTGGAGGCCTGCCTGCCTGGGGGAGCGGTGGAGACGGCGGTGGAGATCGCGACGGCGAAGAAGGTGGCCACCACCAGACCGGCGACGAAGCGCGCGGCCAGCAGGACCGGGTAGCCGGGCGCGAGGGCCGAGGCGGTGTTCCCGGCGATGGAGGTGACGATGAGCCCGACGATGAGCGGGCGGCGGGGCAGCCGCGCGGTCAGCGTCGTGACCACCGGCCCACCAACGATCATGCCGAGGGCGTACGCACTGACCAGCAGCCCGGCCGCCGGGACGGACACCGACAACGCGCGTGACACCTCCGGCAGGATCCCGGCGATGACGAACTCCCCGGTGGTCAGGCCGAAGACCACCAGCATGAGAGAGAAGACCGGAAGCGGCATGGCATCGCCCCAATATAGTTCGAACTCATATGTTCCGAGTCATAACTATCATGACTCGAAGCAGTTCGACTAGACTGCTGGCATGGCGGAGCGGCGTGACGCGGTGGCGGATCCGGTGACGGAGGGGCAGATCGACCGGGACGTGTGCAAGCTGATCCACCGGTTCACCCAGAAGCTGGACGTCCACGTGCGCGCCGTCGCCGACGAGCTGGGTCTGACCCCCACCCAGGTGATCGCACTACGAGAGCTGTCGGACCCGATCACCGCGCGGGAGCTGGCCAAGCGGATGGTCTGCGAGGCCTCCAACGCCACGTTCGTTCTCGACCGGCTGGAGGAGCAGGGGTTGATCGAGCGGCGGCCGCACCCGACCGACCGGCGCGCCAAGCGGATCGTGCTCACACCCGCGGGCGAACGCCGCCGGGCCGACGTTCTGGACCGGCTGAACGCCCACTCGCCGCTGGCCGCGCTCAGCCCGACGCAACAGGAGTCCCTGCGCGATCTACTCCACGCCCTCGTCACCTGAACACGGCGGTCAGCCGCCGGGGTAACCTCCACCGCCGTAGGCCGCGTCGAGGGCGTCGTAGTCCGGTGTGTAGCCCTTCTTGGGGATGGACGCGGCGAACTCCACGTGCCGCGGCTTCTTGTACGAGGCGATTCGCGACCGCACGTGCTCGACGACCTGCTCCCGCGTCAGCGACGCGCCGTCCTTCAGGACCACGATCGCCTTGACGTTCTGGCCCCACTCGGGGTCCGGCACGCCGATCACGGCCGCGTCCGCGACGGCCTCGTGCTCCTTCAGCGCCCGCTCGACCTCGGCGGGGTAGATGTTCTCGTTCGCCGACTTGATCATCCGTAGCCGCGGGCCGATGAACGTGATGGTGCCGTCCGGCTCCCGGCGGCCGAGGTCGCCCGTGTGGTGCCAGCCGCCCGCGGCCTTGGCCGCGTTCAGCTCGGGCCGGTTCCAGTAGCCGCCGAACATCGTGGCGCCACGCGCGCAGATCTCGCCGGTCTCGCCCGGAGGGACCTCGTAGCCAGCCGGGTCCAGGATCCGTACGTGGACGAGCGGGGAGGGCCGGCCGGCGTACCCCTGCCCGCCCGGCGCCAGGCCGAGGAACGTCAGCATGCCTCCCACCTCGGTCTGCCCGTACCCGCCCATCGTGGACGCGCACCACGGGCTGTCGTCCACGGTGATCATGGCGTCCCACTCGGGGGAGTGGGCGACGAAGCGCAGGGACGACAGGTCGTAGGTGCCGTCGGCGTTCGCCTCGACGAGCTGGTCGATCATCGGCCCGAACAGGAACGCCTGCGTGCAGCGCTCGGCCTCGATCAGCCGGCAGACCTCCTTCGGGTCGTACGCGGGCGTGAAGACGTTCGTTCCGCCGAGCTGGAAGGTGGCCAGGCAGAACATCATGGTTCCGACGTGGAACAGCGGCCCGCAGTCCAGGTAGGTGAACCCGTCCTCCATCTGCCGGATGTGCAGCATCGCCATCGCGTGCGCGATCAGCGCCGAGTGGCTCAGCAGCGCCGCCGCGGGCCGGCCGTCGAACGCCGCGGTGTAGAGGGCGAGGACCGGCAGGTCGGGCGTGACCGCGACCGTCGGCTCCTCGGCTGCCCCGGCGGCGGCGTAGGCCTCGTACTCCTCGCCCGCCGCGATCCAGCGTGACGGCGCGGCGGCGCGCTCGCGGGCCTGCCCGGCGGCCTCGGACTCCTCGAACACGACGATGGCGGGCCGCAGGTCGTCCAGCACGAAGGTCAGCTCGTCGGCGCTCTGCCGCCAGTTGGCCGGGCAGAGGATCGCGCCGAGCCGGGCGGCGGCCAGCAGCAGCTCCAGGATCCGGAAGGAGTTGCGGCCGAGCCACAGGACACGCTCGCCGGGGCCGACCCCGTCGGCGGCGAGCGCGTTCGCGAGCCGGTTCACCCGTTCGTCGAGTCGCGGATAGGTCAGCCGGACGTCCGCGTCCACCACCGCCAGGCCGAGAGGCCGACCGCGCCGGTGCTCACCGAGGACGTCTCCGAGGGTCAACCCGTGTACGGACATCGCGTCTCCTGTCGAGGATGCCGAGGGGATGGGCGGGGGTTTCGCCGCGGGAGGCGGCTCCTCAGCGGAAGGCCGGCATCACCTCGGCGGCGAAGAACCTCAGGACCTTCTTCATCTCCTCGATCGGCACGGGCCGGGTGCTGCCGAAGTCGCACATCAGGTTCGTGAAGCCGAAGTCGGCGATCATCTTGATCTGGTTGATCACCCGGTCGGGGTCGCCGATGACCTCGAGCTGCTCCCAGCGGAAGTCGGCGCCGACCTCGCCGCCCTTGAGGTAGCGGTCCTGCCAGTACTCGAACCCCTTGGCGACCTCACCGGTCCTGGAGTCGATGGGCGCGCTCTGCCGGTTGAAGATGCGCGACCGGTCGAAGGAGCTCTCGAAGCGGGCCTGGTCGGCGCGGGCCTGCTCGACGGTCGGCGCGACGTACACCGAGCGGCTGGCCACCAGCTCGACCCCCTCGGTGTCGACGCCGTTGGCCCGCGCGGTCGCGTGCCAGGTCTCCGCCGCCTTGGCGATCTTCTTGAAGGGCGCGGCGGGGTCGGCGAGGATCGGCAGGCCGCGCGCGGCGTACAGCTCCACCGTCTCCGGGCTCACGGCCGCGACGTGCAGGGGCGGGTGGGGCCGTTGCACCGGCCGCGGTGTGAGGGAGACCTCGTTGCCCGTGCCGTAGTACTTGCCCTGGAAGTGCACGTCGTTCTGGGTCCACAGCGCGATGATCATGTCGAGCGCCTCGTTGAAGCGTTCGCGGGCCTCGCCCAGGTCGACGCCGAAACTCTCGAACTCCACGCTCTGGTAGCCGCGGCCGACGCCCATCTCCAGCCGGCCGTCGGACAGCAGGTCGACCATCGCGGCCTCCTCGGCCACGTGCACCGGGTTGTGCAGGGGCAGCACGACGATCCCGGTGCCGAGCCGGATCCGCTCGGTGCGCGCGGCGAGGTTGGCCAGCAGCGTGAAGATGTTCGGCACGACGCCGTAGTCGCGGAAGTGGTGCTCGGCCACCCACAGCCCGTCGAAGCCCAGCTCTTCGCAGAGCTCGGCGATCTCGATCTGGTAGTCGTACACCTCCCGGACGGTCTGCCCCTCGAACCGGTGGAAGAGCTGGAAAGTGGAGAACTTCATGCGGGCGGCACCTCCGTACCAAGCGCTCGCTTGGTAGCGTATCAGGCTTGACGCCCGTGATGGAGTCCCGGCGAAGGTCGAATGGTGGAATACCAGCGGTGAATTGCCGCATACAGGCGGTGATCGCCACAAAATATGTCAAACGACGTATTTGCCCGCAGTGATCGTTTCCTTAGCATTTATGTCCACGCACACGCTCGGGGGAGCGGCGACCCTGATAGGCGGTCGGGGAAGGAGGCTGCGATGGGCGGCGTGTCCTGGGCCTGATAGGCCCCGCGGTGGGGCGGCCGGGCGACGACCCGGCCGCCCTTCGCCCTTCCTTCCGAGCCGCCGGCCAGGCCTTTCCTCTCGGGACGCAGGCCCGGCCGGTCCGCTCGAGGCGCCGGTCAGCGCTTGCGCGGCGCCTCGTCGCCGAGGGTGAGGAGGACCTCGCGAAGGAGGTCCGCCAGTGCCCGTCCGGTCTCCTCGGTGACCCCTCCGAACAACGCCTCGTGCTGCCGGCCGGTCGCGGCGACGATCCGGTTCGTCAGGTCGAGACCCTCCGGGGTCAGGCACACCCACGAGCTGCGCCGGTCGTCCGGGTCCGGCTCGCGCCGTACGAGGCCGGCCGCGCCGAGTCGCTGCAGGATGTTGCTGGTGCCGCCGGTCGTCAGCATCGATGACTCGGCGAGCGTGCCCGGCTTGAGCCGGTACGGCCGGCCGGACCGGCGGAGCGTCGCCAGCACGTCGAACTCCGCGTAGGTGACGCCGAACTCCTCCAGGGCCCGCTGAGTCGCCTCCGCGCACAGCGCGGCCAGGCGCCCGACGCGCTTGGTGAGCTCCAGCGTCAGCGTCGCGACCTCGGGGTCCTCCGCGCGCCAGGCCGCGAGCATGGCGTCCACGCGATCCGGCCGTTCCATGGCCGTTGAGCCTAGTCGCTCGCCGTGATAGCTTTCCAAAAAGCTTTCTAGAAAGGTATTTCCATGTCCCGGATCCTGATCCGGCACGGGCTCGTCATCGACACCGAGCCCGCGCCGCACGCCACGCCCGCGACCGACCTCCTGATCGAGGACGGCGTGATCGCCGCGGTCGGCCCCGGCCTGCCCGCCGAGGGCGCCGAGGTCATCGACGCGCGAGGGCACATCGTGCTCCCCGGGTTCGTCGACACCCACCGGCACACCTGGCAGAGCGTGCTCCGGTCCACCGCCCCGTACGCCTCGCTCGGCGAGTACCTCGAGGCGATCGTGTACGGGGCCGCGCCCCGCTTCCGCCCGGAGGACGTCCACGCGGGCAACCTCGCCGGCGCCCTCGAATGCCTGAACTCCGGGATCACCACGCTGCTCGACTGGTCGCACATCCAGCGCTCGCCCGAGCACACCGACGCGGCCGTCGCCGCCCTGCGCGACTCCGGCATCCGGGCCGTCTTCGGATACGCCCATCCGGCGCCGGACGCGCGACGGCCCGACGAGGTGCGCCGGGCGCTCGGCCTCGTCGGCGGCCGGGTCTCGATGACGCTCGCCGCCTGGGGGCCCGGCTTCTCGAGCATCGAGGACACCGAGGCCGACTGGCGCCTCGCCCGCGAGCTGGGTATGCGGATCAGCGTCCACGTCAACGGCCGCGGCCCGATCGAGCGGCTGCGCGACCGGGGCCTGCTCGGCGCGGACACCACCTACATCCACCTGAACGGGGCCACCGACGAGGAGTTCACGCTCATCGCCGACAGCGGCGGCACCGCCTCGGTCTCCCCGGTCCTGGAGGACCAGATGCGCCTCGGCCGCCCGGAGCTCGCCCGCCTGCGCGCCGCCGGGGTCCGGACGACGCTCGGCGCGGACGCCGTGACCAGCGTCGCGGGTGACATGTTCGGCCTGATGCGGGCGGCCTTCGCGGCGACGCGCGCCGACGACCCCACCGTCTCGGCGGCGGACGTGCTGCGGATGGCGACGCTCGACGGCGCCGTCGCGCTCGGCCTGGACGACCGCATCGGGTCGCTGCGGCCCGGCAAGCAGGCGGACCTCGTCCTGCTCCGCGCCGACACCCCGAACCTGGTACCGCTGGGGGACCCGATCACCGCCGTGGTGACGGCGGCCGACCTGAGTAACGTGGACACGGTCCTGGTCGGCGGGAAGATCGTCAAACAGGGCGGGCGGCTGGTGCGGGCCGACCTCCGGCAGGCCTTCGACCTGGCCGAACGTTCGGCGGCGCACCTCGCCGCGTGAACCGGGTGGCGCGCGCCGCCCGCCGGAGCCCTTCTCGTATCGTCGTCGGCGAAGCATCGATCGAGGAGGCGACATGGCCGGATTCCGGCACGTGGTGATATTCCGCTGGAACGAGAGCGCGACGGACGAGCGGAAGCGGGACCTGGTGGAGCGGCTGACCGCCCTGCCCGGCGCCATCCCCGAGATCGAGGGGTACCACGTCGGCGCCGACGCCGGCGTGAACCCCGGCAATTTCGACTTCGCCGTGGTCGCGGACTTCGCCGACCGCGACGCCTACACCGTCTACCGCGACCACCCGGTGCACCGCGCGGTCATCGACGAGTACGTCACGCCGATCCTCGCCGAACGCGCCGCGGTCCAGTACGAACTCTGACCCGCGGCGCGTCCGCGTCCCCTCCCGCGCGCGCCGAGCGCCGGGAGGGGCGCCCGGGGACCGAGACGACCGCCAACCCGCCCAGCAGCAGCACGGACCCCGCCGCGACCGGCACGGACATCCGCTCGCCGAGGAACAGGACGGCCAGCGCCGTGGCCACGAGCGGCTCGGCCAGCGACAGGGTGCCCGCCGTCGCCGCGGTGACCCGGCGCAGCCCGGCGACGAACAGCGAGTACGCCAGCGCCGCCGTGACCGGGCCCAGCCAGCCGACCACCAGGAGAGAGCGCGCCGTGCCGAGGGCCGGCAGTCGCGACAGCGTCCACGGCGCCAGGAACGAGCCGCCGATGAGGAGCGTCACCGACACCGCCGCCGGCATGTCGACGCGACCGCCGGTGAGCCGCTTGGCCGCCACCGTGTAGACGCCGTAGCAGCCGCCGGAAACGACGCCGAGCAGCACGCCGTACGGGTCGACGTGCACCGGTCCGTCCGGCGTCATCACCAGGGCGCAGCCGACGACGGCGGCGCACGTGCCGACCGCCCAGCCACGCGACAGCCGGGTGCCGAGCGCGATCCGCTCGACGACGCCGGTGCTGACGGGTGCCACGCCGAACGTCACGGCGGTGGCCACGGCCGCGCCGGTACGGGCCACCGAGCTCATGAACGCCGCCTGGAAGATCCCGGTGGCGCAGGAGGCGGCCAGCAGAGACGGCCACGCGCTCCGCGTCAGCGTACGGAAGGCTCCCCGGCGCGTCGCCAGGACCGCCAGGGCCAGCACCACTCCACCCGCCAGGATCCGGGCCCCGCCCAGCGCCACCGGCCCGGCCGCCGAGTCCGCGAGAACCTGCGCGGGCCCCACCGTCGCCCACAGCACCCCGGTCGCCAGCACGAGCCCCACTCCGGACAGGTCATTTCGTTGCTCCATGCGGAGAACGCTAGGCGGAACTGCGGAGGAACAGCTGTTCGGCCGTCGATCGTTCGATTGAGGAGGTATGAGCCGAGCATCCTTCGGCCGAGATCGTCATCGGAGTGATTCAGGCGAACGCGCTTCGGCGATGGCGGTCCTATGTCGACGGAAGTTCGGATTGCTCGACCGGCTGGACGTAGTCGAAGACCACCGTCGTACGGACGTCCACGAACTCCTTGCGCCGGGCCAGCCGGTCGAGCACGAAGTCGCGGAGGTACGCCGTGCTGGGCACCGCGACGTGCACGAGGACGTCCTCGTTCCCCGTGACCACGAAGACGCCCAGCGTCTCGGGCAGTGCCGCCATGGTGTCGCGGACCGACTCGATGGCCTCGCGGGACTGCGGCCGGATCCGTATCGAGATCAGCGCCTGCACGCTCCGGCCCAGCGTCGCCGGGTCCACCGCCGCGTGGAAGCCGGTGATGACGCCGCGAGTGCGCAGCGCCCGCGTCCGCTCGAGCGCGGTCGACGGGGCGATCCCGACCGCCTCGGCCAGCTCCCGGTTCGTCTGCCGCCCGTCTCGCTGCAGCCGTCGCAGGATCGCCTGATCCACCGCGTCCATGTGATCCCCCACTCGTCGCCGCCACGCCGAACGCCGTACGCGATACGTCGGCTCATCGGCTCGTTCGCCGAAGGATATTCGGTCCGCAGTCCGGTGCTCGCCGCCCGTATCGAGCCGTCTCCCGCCCTTGACCTTGACGCCGAGGTCAGGGCTTAGCGTCTCGCGCATGGAAGAGACCAATCCCCGTCATGGTCGGGCAGTCCTCATCACCGGAGGAGGCACCGGGATCGGTCGTGCGACGGCCCGGCAGTTCGCCGCCTCGGGCGCCGAGGTTCTCATCGTCGGCCGGACCGCCGAACGCCTGGCGGAGACGGCCGAAGGACACCCGCGCATCCGGACGTTCGTGGCCGACGTCGCCGCACCGAACGCCCCTGCCGACATCGTCGCCGCCGCGGTGGAGGCGTTCGGCCGCATCGATGTCCTGGTCAACAATGCCGCGATCACTCGTCCGGCCCCGCTCGGTGCGATCGAGCGGAAGGTCGCCGAGGAACAACTCGCCACGAACCTCCTCGCCCCGGTGTTCCTGACCCAACATGCCGTGCCGTATCTGGAGGCCGGCGGCACCATCGTCAACGTCACGTCCAACCCGCCCTACTATGGCTGGCCGAACAACTCGGTCTACGGATCCACGAAGGTGGCTCTGGACTTCCTCACCCATACGTGGGCCGTCGAGCTCGCGCAGCGCGGAATTCGCGTCGTGTCGGTGGCCCCCGGGATAACCGCGACGCCCGTGCTGAGCCATGCCGGTTTCTCGGACGAGCAGATCGCCGTGGCCGGCAAGGAGCTTCGGGCCAGAATCCCACTCGGGCGTATCGCTCAGCCGGCGGAGATCGCCTGGTGGATCGTGAACGTCACGCGTTCCGAAGCCGCCTACCTCACAGGTACGGTCATTCGCGTCGACGGCGGGCTGAGCGTGGCCGGATGACAATAGAGCGATGCTGATCGGAGAACTGGCGAACGAGGCCGGCACCACCATTCGGGCCCTGCGGTATTACGAGCAGCAGGGTCTGCTGCGCCCCCGGCGAGCGCCGAACGGTTACCGGGAGTATGAGGAGACGACGGTCGGCCGGGTGGGCAACATCAGGCTGTTGCTCTCGCTCGGCCTCACGGCCAATGACGTCCGTGCGTTCCTGCTCTGTCTCGATGGCGACATCGCCGATGGTCCCGTCTGTCCCGCGAGTGCGCGGGTCATCGCCCGGAGGCTCGCCGACGTGGAGGAGAAGATCGCCGCTCTGGACGTCGTCCGCGAACGTCTCATCGAAGCACTGGCCCGGGCCGGCGAGTAGTCCGGTGACGTACTCGCGCCTCGCGACCGGCTGACGGCTCAGCCGGTCGGCGTGCGGGCGACGCCGACGAGGCCGCCCGGGATCTCCGGTCCGTCGGCGCGCCAGCAGGCCATGTTGTCACAGCCGGGGGGATCGAGCGTTAAGCGGACTGGTTGCTGGGCTAGCCACCAATCGGTGAATCTGCTGCGCCTTGTCAGAGCGTTTAGCGGACGAAAACGCGCAAGAGGTAGGGTAGACGCCCGGAATCCGTGTCACACGTGTAGGTGTCGGCGCCGTATCGCTGCATTGCAGCGGGCGCGGCGGCCTTGCACTGGCTGAGAGTATTGAATTCGTCCACGTCGATCCAAGTACCCGCCTGGGCCGTGGTCGTCACTCCAAACAGCGCTGTGCCTGCAATCGTCACCGGCAGAGCAATGCGAAGAAGTTTTTTCACGCCACACTCCTGCTACGTAGGGCGAATTACAAGATCACAGACTAGCGTCTGGCGTTGATGTGAGCCAACATCGCGATCTGTTGCTGGAGTTATAGCCCCGAGCGGGGTGTGCGGCCGTGGATGGCGGTTGGTGTCAGGCCCGGAGGGCGGGGTGGCAGGCCGCCGGGACGGGCGAGGACGGCGCGAAGCGCCGCCCGCAGCCCGGATTCCGGCGGGCCTGCCGGTTCCCGTCCGGCCGTTCCCTGACTACGGGAGGCGAGGCCGGTTGATGGCCGTAGGCCACCCCGTAGGGGCGAGCGCAGCGAAGTCGGCCGGCTGCCGCGATCGCGAATCGGCTATTAATGATCACGGAACTTGACTTGTCGGTGACGCTTTGTGTCACCCGTAGCGGACGCGTCGTGCCGAATGCTCGGAAAAGGGCTCGCCGCAGTGCTGATATGCGGGCTTTGGTTCCTTTCTGTGCCGCGGTTGCCGAGTATTCGGTGCGCCCTGGGCCGCGGACCGGAACAGGATGTGGCGAGCAAGCGCTTGTCTGGGGCAGACTGGCCGGATGCAGAGCTTCTCCGGTAAGGCGGCGATCGCCGGGGTGGGGATGACGGACCTGTCCCGGGACTCAGGCCGGTCCGAGTTGCAACTCGCCGTCGAGGCCGCCCGCCGCGCGATCGACGAGGCCGGGCAGCGGCCGGACGCGATCCTCAGCTACCACCTCGGCGACTCCGCCCCGGTGATCCACGTCGCGCGGGACCTGCGGATCGAGCTCGGCTGGCACAACGAGATCTACGGCGGCGGCACCCAGTGCGCCTCGATCCTCGGCGACGCCGCCATGCTCATCGACGCGGGCCTGGCCCGTACGGTGCTGGTCTACCGCGCCCTGAACGGCCGCTCGGGACGGCGGATGAACACCCTCTCCCTGAAACTGGGGGAGGGGGTCGAGGAGCAGTTCACCCACCCGTACGGGTCGGCCGGTCCGGTGCAGCAGTTCGCGCTCGCCGCCCAGCGCTACCTGCACGACACCGGCCTCACCGAGAAGGACCTGTGCGCGGTCGTCCGCAGCTCGCGCACGCACGCGGCCGCCAATCCCCGCGCGTTGCGCCGGGCGGAGGAGGACTACTGGGCGAGCCCGCCGGTGACCTCGCCCCTGCGTCGCGCCGACTGCTGCCAGGAGACGGACGGCGCCTGCGCGCTCGTCATCACGTCCGCCGACCGGGCACCGGCCGCACCGCGCATCCACGCCGTCGTCCGGGGCGGCGGCCCGGGCGCCTCGGCCATGGACAAGACCGACGACATGACGAGGATCTTCTCCTCCTACGTCGCCGGCCCGCTCTACGCCGCCGCGGGAATGACGCCGGCCGACGTGGACGTGGCCCTGCTGTACGACGCGTACTCCTGGCTGGTCCCGCGCCAGCTGGAGGACTTCGGGCTGTGCGCCCGCTCCGACCTGGCCGGGACGCTCCGCGAGGGCCTCGCCACCGTCAACCCGCACGGCGGGCTGCTGTCGGAGGGGTACGTCCACGGCCTCAACAACGTCGCCGAGGCGGTCCGGCAGTTGCGCGGCGACGGGGTGAACCAGGTTTCCGACGCCGAGGTCGCGCTCTGCACCGGCTTCGGCGGCTCCTACGGCAGCGCCGCCCTCCTCATCCGCCCGGACGACGGCTCCTGAGCTGCGACGGAAGTGGGGTCAGCCCGACTGTCTTGAGGGGCGGCGGGGGGTAGTTTTGGCGGATGCGCCTGTCCCGTGCCGTGTTGATCGATCTGGTGCTGACGATCGGCGTGGTGGTCGGGTTGTGCATCACGGTCTCCGTGGCGAACGAGCCCCGGGCGAGGCCGGTGGATCTCGGGGCGTACCTCATGGCCGGGCTGATCGCGCTGCCGATTCCGTTCCACCGCCGTCGGCCGCTCGGGGTTCTCCTGACCTCCGCCGCGCTGCTGTTCGTCTACTACTCGACGGGGTATCCGGGCTTCTCCCCGGCGTTCGCGCTGTCGGTCCAGCTGTACTTCGCCTCCCTGGCCGGGAAGTGGCGCTGGGCGGCCGGTGTCACCCTCTTCTACCTGGTCGCCGGGTACATCGTCCTCCTCGGTCTCAAGGACCAGGCGCTGCTGCGGACGCTCAGCGACTCGCTGCCGCAGGTGACGCTGCTCGCGGGGATCATCCTGTTCGGCGAGTACGCTCGCAGCCGCCGGGAGCTGGCCGCCGAGACGCGTGAGCGACTCCGGCAGGCCGAGGAGAGTCGCGAGCGGGAGGCGGCCCGGCGCGTCGCGGAGGAACGGCTGCGGATCGCCCGCGAGCTGCACGACACGGTCGCGCACAGCGTGGCGACGATCACGGTGCAGGCGGGCAGCGCCCTGCACCTGCTCGGCGACGGCGACGACGGGTCACGGGCGGCGCTCGCCGCGATCCGGAAGACGGGAAAGGAAGCGCTCGCCGAGATGCGGGCGACCCTCGGCATGCTCCGCGACGGCGCATCCGCCGTCGAGCACGGCCTCGACCGGATGCCCGGCCTGGTCGAGGCCGTACGCGCGGCGGGCCTGTCCGTCGACGTCGCCCGCGCGGGCTCGGGACGGCTCGCCGCCGACGTCGACCACGCCGCGTACCGGCTGGTGCAGGAGTCGCTGACCAACGTGCTGCGCCACGCCGGACCGTCGGCCGCCGCGCGGGTGTCGCTGACGTACGCCGGCGGTGAGCTCGTCATCGAGGTCGCCGACGACGGCGTCGGCCCGCCCGACCACGGGCGCCCCGGCAACGGGCTGACGGGGATGCGGGAGCGCGTCGAGGCGGTCGGCGGTTCGTTCACCGCGCGGCGGGGCGACGCCGGAGGGTTCACCGTGTCGGCTCGGCTGCCGGTCACCGGCGTTCCGGAGGAACCGCCACCGCGCGGGTGAGCGCTCCGCCGCCTCGGCGGCCGACGGCTCGACGCCGCGTTTTTGACGGATCTATCAAAAACTGGCAACCTGCTCTCATGGCACGTCCGAGGAAGTTCGACGCCGACGCGGCCGTCGAGGCGGCGATGGAGACGTTCTGGACCAAGGGATACACCGGGACCTCGACCGAGGATCTGCTCGCGGAGACGGGAATGCTTCGTGGCAGCCTCTACAACGCCTTCGGCAGCAAGCGGGGCCTGTTCGAGCTGGCGCTCCACCGTTACCGGGAGAAGGGCGCCGCCGGGCAGAACGCCATCCAGGCGGACCGGCCACCGCTGGAGCGCATCCGGCGGCTCATGCTCAGTGGTGTGGATCGGGCGGCGGCCGACCGTCGCGGCTGCCTCGCGGTCAACACGGTCACCGAACTGGCGAGCGTGGACCCCGAGCTGGCGACGCTGGCCCGCCGGTGCCTCACGCAGCTCGAAGCGGTGCTGGTGGAGACGATCGAGGACGGCAGGGCGCAGGGTGAGATCCGGGTGGACCGCCCGGCCCGTCTGCTCGCCCGCCAGGTGATGGGCACCTTCCACGGCCTGCTCGTGCAGGCCAAGGCCGGCTATGACCGGCAGTCGCTGCACGAGACGGTCGAAGCGGTGATCGCCGACCTGCGCGCCTGACCTGGGCCGGGGATACGGCCTTCGCATGCCCAAGTTTTTGACTGATCCATCAACAACGGAGGATCCATGCTCCTGCTACCCGTCATCCTGGCGGCCTTCTTCATGTACGGCTTCGACGGCAACGTGGTCAACGTCGCTCTTCCCGCCCTCCAGTCCGACCTCGGCGCCGGAGCGGCGGCGCTGGAACTGGTGGTCGGCGGCTACGTCTTCAGCTATGCCGCCGGGTTGGTCCTCGGCGGGCGGCTCGGCGACATCTTCGGCCACCGCAGGCTGTTCCTGACGGGAGTGGCGGCCTTCACCGTGGCCTCCGTGCTGTGCGGCCTGGCGCAGGATTCCACCCAGCTCGTACTGGCCCGCATGCTCCAGGGGCTGACGGCCGCCGCCATGGTGCCCCAGGTGCTCGCCCTGATCACCACGGTCCTCCCCGCGGAACAGCGGCCACGCGCGCTGGCGTGGTTCGGCGTCACCGGAGGACTCAGCGGCGTGTGCGGCCAACTGCTGGGCGGCCTGCTGCTCGGCGCCGACGTGTTCGGCCTCGGCTGGCGGGTGATCTTCTTCATCAACCTCCCCGTCGGCCTGGCCGTCTTCGCCCTCGCCTCCGCCGCGCTGCCGCGCACGACCGTCGCCGGCCGCCCGGCCGTGGACGGGATCGGGGTCCTCGGCGTCTCCGGGTCGCTGGCGCTGGCACTCGTACCCCTGGTCCTCGGCAGGCAGGAGGGCTGGCCGGTGTGGGCCTGGGTCCTGCTGGTGTCCTCCGTGCCGGTGTTCTGGGCCGCCCTCACATGGGAGCGCCGCCTCGCCGCCCGCGGCGGTCAGCCGCTGCTCGACCTGACGCTGTTCCGCGGCAAGGTCTTCACCATCGGCCTCGCCATCAACGCCGCCTTCATGGCCTTCTTCACCAGCTTCATCTTCGTGATCAGTCTGACCCTGCAGACCGGTTTCGGGTACAGCGCGCTCGGCGCGGGACTCATCTTCACGCCCACGGCGGTGCTGGCCATGGTCGCCTCACTGACGGGAAAGCGCCTCATCGCGAAGTACGGCCTGCGGGTCATGACCGCCGGTACGGTGATCACCGGGTTGAGCGTGCTGCTCATCGCGGTCGGACTGCAGGCCGAAGGCGACCACATCGCCGTTCCGTGGCTGCTGACCGCGACAGGCCTGATGGGGATCGGCAACGGCCTGATCCTGCCGTCACTGATCGGTGCGCCGATGACCGGGATCGCCCCTGCGAAGGCGGGTGTCGCCTCGGGCACGCTCTCCACCACCCAGCAGTTCGCCGGCGTGACCGGGGTGGCCGTCGTGGGCGGGATCTATTTCGCGGTGCTCGACCACGGCGGGTACGCCACCGCCGCGGAGGTGGCCGCTTGGATCGCATTGGCCCTCGTGCTGACGATGACGGTGCTGGCGATGCGACTGGCCAGAACCGTGACCGCGCAGCGCCGGCTCGACACGGACGAGTCCGAAGCCTTGGTCTCCGCCTGAGCCGCGACGCGGTGAACGCCCATCCGATCGCCTGGTCGCCGTACTCCCCGCGGAGTACGGCGGCCGTTGGAGTGTCATCGCCGGACTGACGCGCGGAGGCACGATCGACCGCGAATCTCAGGGCGTCATTGACACGTCCCACGAGGTGATCCCATGTACGACGGACCGCTCGCGCGGCTGGCCCGTTTCTGTTACCGCCGCAGGCGTCTGGTCCTCGCGGCCTGGACGGTCGGCGCCGCGATCGTCATCGCGATCGGGTTCGGCTTCGCCGCGCCGGCCGACAACGACTTCTCCGGAGGCAAGGCCGAGTCCGCCAAGGCGCAGAACCTGATCGAGCAGCACTTCCCGGGCCGGAACGGCGACACGCTCACCCTGGCCGTCCGCGCCGACGGCGGCGTCGAGGCCGCGCGGCCCCGGGTGGAGAAGGTGCTCGGCGACCTCGCCCACGCCCCGCACGTCGCGTCCGTGAGCTCGCCGTACCAAGTGCCCGGCCAGGTGTCGCCGGACCACCGGACGGCGTTCGCCCCGGTCCAGCTCGACGTGAGCGCGGACGATATGCAGGTGAAGGACGTCACCGCGATGATCGCCGACGTGCGGAAGGCGTCCGGAGACGGCCTCACGCTCGCGCTCGGCGGCAGCGCCGTGATCAACGCGGAGACCCCCGGCGGCGGGCCGACCGAGGGCATCGGACTGCTCGCGGCCGTGATCGTGCTGCTCATCGCCTTCGGCTCGCTGCTGGCGATGGGCCTGCCGATCGTGACCGCGATCTTCGGCATCGGCACCGGCCTGGCCGGCATCTCCCTGCTCGGCCACCTGCTGCCCGCGCCGGGCTTCACACCGATCGTCGCCGGTCTCATCGGGCTCGGCGTCGGCATCGACTACGCGCTGTTCATCGTCACCCGCTACCGCGAGGCCCTGGCCGAGGAGGGCGCCGACCCCGAGCACGCCACCGTCGTGGCGATCGCCACCGCAGGGCGGTCGGTGCTGTTCGCGGGCACCACCGTGGTCGTCGCGCTGATGGGGCTGTTCGTGATGGGCCAGCGGCTGTTCAACGCCGTCGCCGTCGCCGCGTCGCTGACGGTGCTGATGACGATGGTCACCGCCGTGACCCTGCTGCCCGCGCTGCTCGGCTTCACCGGCCGGAACATCGACCGGTTCGGGCTGCGCCGCGTGACCCGGCGGCACGCGCGCCGGCCCCTGTCCGAGCGGTGGGCCGGAGTGATCCAGCGGCGTCCGGTCGTCGCCCTGTCCGTCTCGGCGATCGCGCTGCTCGTCCTGGCGGTGCCGGCGCTGTCGATGCGGCTGAGCTTCACCGACTCCAGCACCCAGCCGCACGACACGAGCGCCTACGCCTCGCACCGGATCCTCGCCGACGGGTTCGGCGCCGGGTACGACGCGCCGCTGGTCCTCGTGGCCCGGCTCCCCGGTGACGTACGGCCGGTGGCCGACGCCGTCCGCGGCACGCCGGGGGTCGCCTCGGTGACGCCCGTACGGACGAGCCAGGACGGTACGACGGCCATGTTCGTCGCGTACCCGAGGACCGGGCTGCAGGACGCCGCGACGCCGCGGCTCGTGCACCGGCTCCGCGACGCCATGGCCGAACGGCACCGCGCCGGCGGTCCGCGGGTCTACGTCGGCGGGCCGAACGCCGGCACGATCGACTTCGCCGACGCGGTCATCTCCCGGCTCCCGTGGCTGATCGCGGTGGTCGTCGGGCTGTCCCTGATCCTGCTGCTCGCGCTGGTCCGGTCGGTGGCCATCGCGATCAAGGCCGCGCTGATGAACCTGCTGTCCATCGGGGCGGCGTACGGCGTGCTCACCGCGGTCGTCCAGTGGGGCTGGCTGGGGCGTGCGCTCGGCTTCCCGATCGGAATGCCGGTTACCGCGTGGGTGCCGCTGTTCATGTTCCCGATCCTGTTCGGGCTGTCGATGGACTACGAGGTGTTCCTCATCTCGCGGGTCCGGGAGGAGTACGACGCGGGGGCGCCCACGCGGCAGGCCGTCACCCGGGGGCTCGCCCGCACCGCCCGCGTGATCACGGCCGCCGCGGCCATCATGGTGTGCGTGTTCCTGTCGGTGCTGCTCGGCGCGGACATCGCGGTCAAGCAGATGGGCCTGGGCCTGGGTGTGGCCGTGCTCATCGACGCGACGGTCGTGCGCATGGTGCTCGTCCCCGCCGTCATGGAGCTCCTGGGCGCGGTGAACTGGTGGCTGCCGGGGTGGCTCGCCCGCCTGCTGCCGGTCGCCGAACCACCCGTCGCGGCACCGGCCGTACCCGCCCGCGTCGAGTCCGGGCGATGAACGCCCGAGCGAATGACCGATCACCGGTGTAGACCGTGCGCGCTGAGGTAGGTCAAGGGCGGGAGGTACGAACGCCATGGCCGAATTCCTGACCGACATCAAGACGATCCGCGAGCGGGCCAAGACCGAGATCGACAAGGGCCCCGTGACCGACGCGTACGGCGCCGACCTGGAGCGCGTCATCCAGATCTGCAACGAGGCGCTGGCCACGGAGATCGTCTGCGTCCTGCGGTACAAGCGGCACTACTTCACCGCCACCGGCATCCACGCCGAGGCGGTCGCCGGGGAGTTCCTGGAGCACGCCCAGGAAGAGCAGAACCACGCCGACATGCTCGCCGAACGCATCGTCCAGCTCGGCGGCGAGCCGGACTTCAACCCCGACACGCTCGCGACCCGGGCGCACGCCGAGTACGCCGGAAGCCTCGACCTGGTGGAGATGATCAAGGAAGACCTGGTCGCCGAGCGCGTCGCGATCATGTCCTACACCGAGATCATTCAGTGGATCGGGGACGGCGACCCGACGACCAAGCGGGTGTTCGAGACGATCCTCGCGCAGGAGGAGGAGCACGCCGACGACCTGCGGGGCCTGCTCGAACGCCTGCCGGAAGAGCTGAAGAAGCTCGACGAGCCCCCGGCAGGGACCTGACCACGCCGCCGGGCGCCTCGGGCCGATGCCGGCATCGGCCTGAGGCACCCGGCGGCGGGCCTCAGCGATGCCGCGAGATGCCGTCGAACAGGACCTTGATGTAGTGGTCGGCGAGCCCGTCGGCGTCGAGCCGGCCTTCCGGCTGGAACCAGCGCACCGTCACCCAGATCGTGTCGCGGATCATCCGGTAGGTGAGCTTGGGATCGATGTCCTCGCGGAACAGCCCGCTCTCCTGACCGCGCTTGATCTGGCCGACCCACAGCCGCTCGGTCTCGGCCTCGGCCTTGTTGAGGTAGTCGAACCGGTCGAACTGCTTGAGGTAGTTCCAGTCGTTCTGCAGCACCATGATGGCGGCGCGGTGCGGGACCAGCGTGCCGAAGCAGATGCGCACGAGCTCGGACAGGACCTCGCGTGGCTCGCCGCCCTCGGCCAGGGCCGCCTGGTTCGCGGCCGCCAGCTCGTCGAAGAACGACGTGAGGATCTCATCCACGATCGACTCCTTGGAGTCGAAGTGGTGGTAGAGGCTCCCGGATAGGATCCCGGCCTCGTCCGCGATGTTGCGAACGGTCGTGGCCTGGTAGCCCTTCTCCGCGAACAGCTCGGCGGCGAGCTTCACGAGGTGCTCGCGGCGCTCGGAGGCGAGCGTCGACGAGCCCTTCGCGCGACGGCGGGCGCCCCCCGAGGTGCCGGTGCGGGCATCGGCCCGCGGCCGTCCGTTGTCCTTGCGCGTGGTCGTCACCCCCTCATTATGGCCCGTCTGCCCAACCGCTTGTTCAAATGAATGGGTCACGTCCCGTCACCGGCTCGGTGATCCGCGCGGGCACCGGCCGTCGCCGGCCGGCCCGGCGCCGCATAGGCTCGCATCGCCCCTGGTCACCGCCTGAGAAGAGGACCGCATGTCGCGTGCGATCGTGTTCGACCTGTTCGGTGTCATCGCCCTGACGCAGACGCCCGCGGCGAAGCGCCGGATCGAGGACATCGCCGGCGTCGCACCCGACGCGCTCTGGGACGCCTATTGGGCGCTCCGTAAACCGTACGACGCGGGACAGTCGAGCGCGGAGTACTGGACGGCGGTCGCCGACCGGCTCGGCGTACGGTTCCCGGCCGCGACGATCGACGCGCTGACCGCGGCCGACCTGGCGAGCTGGACGAACGCCGACCCGGCCATGGTGTCCCTCATCGGCGAGCTGGCGGGGCAGGGCCGCCGGCTCGGCCTGCTGTCGAACATCATCGCCGACCTGGTCCCGGTGTTCGAGGAGCGGCACGGGTCGTGGCTCGCGCACTTCGACGCGCTGACCTACTCCTGCGCCATCGGCGTGGCGAAACCCGACCACCGCGCCTTCGAGATCGCCGCCGAGCGCCTCGGGGTCGCGCCGGCCGACTGCCTGTTCATCGACGACAGCGAGGTCAACGTCGTGGCCGCCCGCGAGGTCGGCATGCGCGCCGAGGTCTTCCGTTCGGTCGAGCGGACTCGCGCGCTGCTCGACGTCTTCTGACAGGCCCGGGGACGTCAGGCGACCGAGTGGATGATGGAGCCCGCGTACTCGTCGGCGGCCGCGGTGTCCGGAATGGAGATCACCAGAAACGGGCGCCAGCTCGCCGAGTTCTCGCTACTGCCTTCGAAATGACTGAACGCGACCCGGGTCGTACTGAGTGACTGTGCTCTTCCTCGCGAGAGCTGCCCGGGGGTGAATACGCCGTCGCCGGTCGTTCGAATGGCCGGACCGGACCAGTAGGAGATGTGGGCCTTCGTTATGGCCCTTCCGCTGCCGGGGCTGAACTCGGTCGCCGACACGGTGGCGGTCCAGTCGGCGGCGCCAGGTCCGCGCGTGTCGTCGACCCGGACGGGTTTCAGCCGGCTCACCATTGTCTGTCCTGGCCTGGCCTTACCGAGAGAGAAAGAGGTCGGAGCAGTGATCGTCACGGCTCCGGAATGCAGGGGCATCACCGAGGCGAGGTCGGCGGAGGCGTTGGCCGGCGGTGCCGGCGCATGACCGATCAGGCCGGTCGCCCACAGCGCCAGGATGCGCCCGCCGCGCACAGGAATCATCCGGTTCACTGCCTCCCGTCAACGCATTTCGGCTGCCCGACGATCTCACCGCAGGGTTCTTCTACCGCGGCGTGTCTTCGAATCTCATCGGGACACGCCCGGGGATGAATTTCGGGGGATCATCCTCGAGCGTCCCTTGACCAGCGCCCCATATGCGGATAGCTCGGTCATAATCTTAAAGGCGGCGAATTCGGGTGATGGCGGGTATATACCATGCGGTGTAGCCGACCCGCTGGGTGGGTAGCCTATGGCTGCGATCTTGGGTGATGGTGCGGCGCAATGATTCGCGGAGCCATCCCACATCCATCGTGACTTCTCATGGCCGAGCATTTCAGAGTGGGGAGGGATAAGTGCGTCATATAACGCTGGCGGTCGCCGGTGCCATCGTTCTCGGGGTGACCGCGTCGCAACCGGTGAGTGCGGGTACCTGTGGGAGCCCGACGGGTTGTTCCACGGGCACCATCACCACGTTCACCGTCAACGCGGGAGATCTGTCGCTGACCGTTCCGGACACGGCGGCGCTGAACAACGGGGCGCCCGGTGCCACCGTCACGAACGCCGCGGGCGTGTTCGGCACGGTGACGGTCACCGACGCCCGGGGTGCCAGCCCCGCGTCCTGGACGGCGAGTGTTTCGGCGTCGCCCTTCGACGGAGGACCCGACGTCCCCACGATCCCGCAGTCCGCCGTGACCTATGTCCCGGGCGCCGCCACGACGACCGGAGACGGCACCTTCACGCCGACCACGCAGACGTTGAGCGCTACGCCGCAGCCGGTCTACACCCACACGGGCGGCGTGGGTGGCAACACCGCGTCCTGGAGTCCGGCCCTGACCGTCGTCATTCCCGTCACCGCGACAGCGGGGCGGACCTATACGGGGACGGTGACCCATTCGGTCGCGTGATCCCGTACCACCATGGTTGACCGTGATGCTGCTGGTCGTGCTCTCCGCGAACACGACCAGCAGTGCGTCGGCGGCGGTGGCGTCGCACGACTCGCACGGCCGCTTCGGAATCCGTCTGCTGGAAGCTCCGGTCGCACGTCGTAAGGATCCGCGCGCCTACTATCAGATCGTCGACCACATCGCGCCCGGTACGACCATCCACCGGCGGATACTCGTCGAGAACGCGTCGGCCAGGCGGTTGCGAGTGCAACTCTACGTGGGTGCGGCGCAGGTCCTCGGCCACAGGTTCATTCCGCTGATCGGCCGGACCCCGAACGAGCTGACGACATGGACGTCGCTCGACGAACCGTCGCTCGATCTGTCCCCGCATGGCGAGGGGACCGCACGCGTGACGATCAAGGTTCCGCCGTCGGCCTCGCATGGAGAGCGTTACGGTGTCGTCTGGGCTCAGGCCGAGGCCGCGCCGGACGCCCGGCACAACCTGGGAGCGATCAACAGGGTCGGTATCCGCACCTACCTGGACATCGGACCGGGCGGGGAGCCCGCCTCGGATTTTCAGATCACAAGCCTGACACCCGCGCGCGGCAAGGACGGCCGTCCGGAGGTTCTCGCGCAGGTCCGTAACACGGGCGGCCGGGTCCTCGAGATGGGCGGTGCCCTGACGTTGTCGGACGGTCCCGGCAAGATGAGCGCCGGTCCGTTCGCCGCGACGCTCGGGACCACCCTGGTCCCGGGCGACAGCGCACCGGTGAGCGTGGTCCTGGACCCCAGACTGCCGAGCGGTCCGTGGAAGGCCCGGCTGACGCTGCAGAGCGGCATGATCAAGCGGACCGTATCGGCGACTCTCACGTTTCCGGCCGTCGCCGACACCGCGGGATCGGCGATCCGGCTGAGCTCCAGCCGGTTGACCGACGGCCTCATGGTGGGCGGGGCCGTGCCGGCCGTCGTCCTGGCGCTGTGGCTCTTGCGCCGCCATCGCCCGAGGAGGCGGTCGTAGGCGGTGCGACGCGGGTCCGCGCCGGTCAGGAGGCGGACCAGCCGGTCCAGCGGTGGACGGTCAGGGCGATGACCGGGCCTTCGGGGGCGTGGGCGCGGTACTGCCGGTAACGCCCGCGCAGCAGGCCGATCGGCTCGGCCATGGCCTCCGGGTCCTCGATGATCTGCGCGGTGGCGTCGGCGCGCACCCACCACAGGCGGGACCACTCGTCCTCGTAGTGGTCGGCGAGCACGGCGACACGCGGGTCGGCCTGAATATTGCGCAGCCGCTTGAGGTCCCGGGTGTGCTTCGGCTTGGCGTCGACGGCGGAGTAGATCCGGTCGCCGTCCACCGCGAACGTCATGACGACCAGATGCGGACGCCCCGCCTCATCCACGGTCGCCATGCGCACGGCGCGCGCGGACGCGAAACGGGTGCGCGCGATCTGCTCCGGGAGCCTCATTCTTCGAGGTTGCCACGGGAGGACGGCCCGGGACGGCAGGCGGCGTGCGGCGGAGGGGCCGTGTCGCCGAAGGCAAGGAGGCCGTGACGGCCGCGTAACGAATATGTTTCGGGCTATTGACATCCCCTATGACTCCCGGCTTCGCTTCGTGGGAGCGCTCCCACAGAACGAACCGGGCTCACCGAGGAGTCCGGTAGAACCCCCCGCTTATGGAGACGACCTGAGAGGGGTCCGTCATGAGGGTCAACATGCATCGCGGGCGAGTCGGCGCCTTGGCGATCGTGCTGTCCGCCGCGCTCGCGGCGGCGTCGGCGTGCTCCAGCGACGACGGCAAGTCGAACGACTCCGGCGGCTCGAGCGAGAAGATCACGCTCAACGTCGACGACTTCGGCACTTTCGGCTACCAGGAGCTGTACAAGCAGTTCCAGGCCCAGCACCCGAACATCAAGATCAACGAGCGGAACGTCCCGAAGCTCGATGACTACACCCCGCGGCTCCAGCAGTACATCGCGGCGGGCGCCGGCGCCGGCGACGTGGTCGCGATCGAAGAGGGCATCATGGTGAAGTTCAAGAGCCAGCCCGACAAGTTCGTCGACCTGAAGCAGTACGGCGCGTCGTCGCTGCAGAGCAACTACATCCCCTGGAAGTGGCAGGGGGGCATGAGCCCGGACGGCTCCAAGCTCATCGGCCTGGGCACCGACATCGGCAGCATGTCGCTGTGCTACCGCGCCGACCTGTTCAAGAAGGCCGGTCTGCCCTCCCAGCGCGACGAGGTCACCAAGCTCTGGCCGACCTGGGACGACTTCATCAAGGTGGGCCAGAAGTTCACCTCGAAGATCGGCGGCAGCACGAAGTTCATCGACAGCCCCGAGACGTACTACAACACGATCCTCATGCAGGAGGCGGGCAAGGCCTCCAACCAGACGTACTTCGACCAGAGCAACAAGTTCGTCATGGAGTCGAACCCGGCCGTCAAGGCGGCGTTCGACGAGACCGTCAAGATGTCGGACGCCGGGCTCGCCAACGGCGTGCAGTTCCTGTCCGACCCCTGGAGCCAGGCGCTCAAGAAGGACGCCTTCGCCACCGCGCCGTGCCCGGCGTGGATGCTCGGTCTCATCAAGCAGTACGGCGGTGACGAGCAGCAGGGCAAGTGGGACGTCGCCGGCGTGCCGGGCGGCGGCGGCAACTGGGGCGGCTCCTGGCTGGCCGTGCCGACGCAGAGCAAGCACCCCAAGGAGGCGGCCGAGCTGGTCAAGTTCCTGACCAGCCCGCAGGGTCAGATCGCCGCGTTCAAGGCGGCCAACAACCTGCCGTCCTCCCCGCAGGCGCTGAACGACCCGGCGGTCAAGGCGTTCAACAACCCGTACTTCAACAACGCCCCGGTGGGCCAGATCTACGGGGCGACCGCGACGAGCCTCAAGCCCGTCTACCTCGGGGCGGACAACCAGGAGGTCCGGCAGGCGGTCGAGGCGGACCTGCGGGCGATCGCGCAGAAGAAGCTGTCCGCGTCGTCCGGCTGGGGCAAGGCCGTCTCCGACGCCAAGAAGGCGGCGGGGCTCTGAGACCGGCGGGTGGCGCCGGCCTTCCCCAGGACGCGTCGGCCGGCGCCGCCCGTCTCCACGCCCGTCCGTCTTCGACGAAAGGACCTCGCACATGGCCGTCGACCTGCGGCCCGCCCCGGCCGCACCGCGCGCCGCGCCGTCCGAGCGGAGCCGCCTGCGCGCCCGGCTCTCCCGGCTGGACCTGAAGGTCTCGCCCTACCTCTACATCTCGCCGTTCTACATCCTCTTCCTGGTCTTCGGGCTGTTCCCCCTCGGGTACACCTTCTGGGTCTCCCTGCACCGCTGGGAGATGATCGGCGGCCACGAGTTCGTCGGCCTGCGCAACTACACGCGGCTGATGACCGACGACCAGTTCTGGAACGCCGTCGTCAACACCTTCGGCATGTTCGTCATCGCGACCGTGCCCCAGTTGCTGCTCGCGCTGCTGCTGGCCAACGCGCTGAACCGGCGGCTGCGCTTCCAGACGCTGTTCCGGATGGGCGTGCTGCTGCCGCTGGTGACGTCCGTCGCGGCGGTCGCGATCGTGTTCACCCAGCTGTACGGCCGTGACTACGGCATGGCCAACTGGGTCCTGCACTTCTTCGGCGTCCACAAGATCGACTGGCAGGCGAACCGGTGGGCCTCCTGGGTGGCCGTCTCGACCATGGTCGACTGGCGGTGGACCGGCTACAACTCGCTGATCTTCCTGGCCGGCATGCAGGCCATCCCGCGCGACCTGTACGAGGCCGCGGCGATCGACGGCGCGTCCCGGCGGCAGCAGTTCTGGCGGATCACCGTGCCGATGCTGCGGCCCACGATCATCTTCACCTCGATCATCTCCACCATTGGGGGCCTGCAACTGTTCACCGAGCCGCTGCTGTTCAACTTCGGGTACATGAACGGCGGCTCGCTGCGGCAGTCGCAGACCGTGGCGATGTACATGTTCGAGAACGCCTTCAACCGCTACCAGTACGGCTACGGCTCCGCGGTCGCCTGGATGCTGTTCCTGCTGATCCTCGTCTTCTCCGTGGTCAATTTCCTGCTGATCCGCCGGTTCGCCGGAGGTGGTGACAAGTGAAGGAAGCCGTCGCCCGCCGCTCCCGGCAGGCCGTCGCCGGCTCGGCCCGGCTGTGGGCCGCCAGCCCGCTCACGTACATCGTGTTGATCTTCGCGATCGTCCTGTCGGCGTTCCCGCTGTACTGGATGTTCGTCGTGGCCACGCGGACCAACGCGGTCGTCGGCGCGGTGCCGCCGCCGTTCATCGCCGGCCAGCACCTCGGCGACAATCTGCGCCGGGTGTTCGACAACGAGCAGGCGCACTTCGCCAAGGCGCTGGTCAACTCCGCGATCGCCTCGGCCGTCGTCGCCGCGTCCACGGTGTTCTTCGCGTCGCTGGCCGGCTTCGCCTTCGCGAAGCTGCGCTTCAAGGGCCAGAACGCGCTCCTGCTGGTCGTCATCGCCACGATGATGGTGCCGGTGCAGATGGGCATCATCCCGCTGTACATGGTGATGGTGCACCTGCACTGGACCGGCAAGCTCCAGGCGGTGATCGTCCCGTTCCTCGTCACGGGCTTCGGCGTGTTCATGATGCGGCAGTACGCGTCGCAGGCCATCCCGGACGAGCTCATCGAGGCCGCCCGGGTCGACGGGGCGTCGACCTTCCGGATCTTCTGGAGCGTGGTGCTGCCCGCGCTGCGGCCCGCGGCCTCGGTGCTGGCGCTGTTCACCTTCATGTCGACCTGGAACGAGTTCATCTGGCCGCGGGCCGTGCTGAACCCCGACAACCCGACCGTGCAGTACTCCCTGGCACTGCTGAACAGCGCCTATTTCAACGACTACACGCTGATGTTCGCCGGCACGGTCGTGGCGACCATCCCGCTGTTCGTCGTCTTCGTGGTGTTCGGCCGCCAGATCATCGGCGGAATCATGGAAGGGGCCGTGAAGGCATGACGATCCAGAAATCACGCGCGGAGACGGAGATCAGGTTCCCCACCGGCTTCGTCTGGGGCGCGGCGACCGCGGCGTACCAGATCGAGGGGGCGGTGGACGAGGACGGGCGCGGACCGTCGATCTGGGACACCTTCGCCCACACGCCGGGCAAGGTGCTCGGCGGCGACACCGGCGACGTCGCCACGGACCACTACCACCGGTTCCGCGAGGACGTCGCGCTGATGGCCTCCCTCGGCCTGACGGCGTACCGGTTCTCGATCTCCTGGTCGCGCGTACGGCCGGACGGCACCGGACCGGTGAACGCCAAGGGCCTGGACTTCTACCGGCGCCTCGTCGACACCCTCCTCGAGGCGGGCGTGCAGCCGTGGCCGACGCTGTACCACTGGGACCTGCCCCAGGCGCTGGAGGACGCCGGAGGCTGGCCCAATCGCGACACGGCGTACCGCTTCGCCGAGTACGCCCAGCTCCTCTGCGACGCGCTCGGCGACCGGGTCGTCAACTGGACGACGATCAACGAGCCCTGGTGCGCGGCCTTCCTCGGGTACGCCTCGGGGGACCACGCGCCGGGCCGCCGCGAGCCGGGGGCGTCCGTGGGCGCCGCCCACCACCTGCTCCTCGGCCACGGCCTCGCCGCGCAGTCGCTGCGCGGCGAGGGCAGGAACGTCGGCGCGTCGGTCAACCTGTACGCCGTGTCGCCGGCCAGCGAGGCGCCCGAGGACGTCGACGCCGCCCGGCGCATCGACGGGCTGCAGAACCGCCTCTTCCTCGACGCCCTGCTGCGCGGCGAGTACCCCGAGGACGTCATCGCCGACCTGGGCGACCACGCCCCGGACGTGCACGACGGCGACATGGAGCTCATCGGCGGGTCGGTCGACCAGCTCGGGATCAACTACTACAACCGCTTCTTCGTCACCGGCAAGGAGGGCGCGGCGCGCGCGATCACCTCGCCGTTCGCCGAGGCGTCGCCGTGGCCGGGCAGCGAGCACGTCGGCTTCGTCCAGGTCGGCCGGCCGGTCACCGCGATGGGCTGGGAGATCGACGAGTCCGGGCTCGCCGAGGTGCTCACCCGCGTCGCCGAGGAGTACCCGTCCGTGCCCCTGTACGTGACGGAGAACGGCGCGGCGTTCGACGACGTCGTGGCGGAGGGCGAGAACGGCGACGGGCCGCTGGTCGACGACCCCGACCGTGTCGCCTACATCGAGGCGCACCTGCGCGCCTGCCACACGGCGATCAGCGCGGGCGTGCCGCTGCGCGGATATTTCGCCTGGTCACTGATGGACAACTTCGAGTGGGGCTGGGGGTACGCCAAGCGGTTCGGGCTCGTCTACGTCGACTTCCTGACCCAGGCGCGGATCCCCAAGACCAGCGCACAGTGGTACTCCTCGGTGATCGGGCAGGGCGGGCTCGGCAGAATGAACGCGTGAACACTGTCGACCGACCATCACGTCGCCCGCCGTCGCGGGTCCTTTCACCGGGCGTGAGAGCGCTCTCGGCGCCTCGGCCGGTGACCACGTGACGAGCGGGCGGCGACCGACCCTCGAGGCCGTCGCGGCACGGGCCGGCGTGGGCCGCGGCACCGTCTCCCGGGTGATCAACGGTTCGCCGAAGGTCAGCCCGGAGGCGCGCGAGGCCGTGCTGCGGGCCATCGACGAGCTCGGGTACGTCCCGAACCGCGCGGCCCGCGCCCTGGTCACCCGCCGTACGGACACGGTCGCGCTGTTCGTGTCGGAGTCGGAGGAGCGCGTCTTCGGCGAGCCGTACTTCGCCGGCATCATCAGGGGGATCAGCGCCGGTCTCGCGGACACCGGGCTGCAACTGCTGCTGGTGATCGCCCAGTCGGAGGACGAGCACGCGCGGTTCGAGCGCTACCTCACCGGCCAGCACGTCGACGGGGTCCTGCTGATCTCCCTGCACGGCGGCGACCCGCTGCCCCGCCACCTGGAGGAGAACGGCGTGCCGACCGTGCTCGGCGGAAAGCCCGTCGGCGTGGTGCCGGTGAGCTGCGTGGACGCGGACAACCGGGGTGGCGCCCGGCAGGCCGTCGAGCACCTCATCGGCCTGGGACGCCGCCGGATCGGCGCGATCACCGGGCCGCAGGACATGCAGGTGGGCGTCGACCGTCTCGACGGGTACCACGACGCCCTCGCCGCCGCCGGGCTCACCGGCACGGTCGTCCAGGGGGACTTCAGCGAGGAGTCCGGGGAGCGCGGGATGCGTGAACTCCTCGCCCGCGAACCGGAGCTGGACGCCGTGTTCGCGGCCTCGGACCCCATGGCGGTCGGCGCCATGCGGGTGCTCAAGGAGCGCGGGATCCACATCCCCCGGGAGGTCGCGGTCGTGGGGTTCGACGACTCCTCGACGGCGCGGCACACCGACCCGCCGCTCACCTCCGTGCACCAGCCGCTGGAGGCGATGGGCCGGGAGATGGCGCGGCTGCTGGTCGCCCGCATCCGCGGCGAGGAGATCGTGCGTCCCGTGGTCATCGTGGACACCCACCTGGTGCCCCGCGAATCCTCCCTCGGCGCCGCGAAGTCCGGCTCTCACTGAAAGCCCGTGCGAAACGCGGTAGTTGGGGAAGACTGAGCCGATGCAGTCACTTCTGGCCGGCCGGTACCGCCTCAGTGAGCGGATCGGCCGTGGTGGCATGGCATCCGTCTGGCTTGCGCGGGACGAGGTCCTGGTCCGGCAGGTCGCGGTCAAGCTCATCGACCCGGAGCTGGCCCGGGACCCGGAGTTCCGCAGGAGGTTCCGGGACGAGGCGCGCGCGGCGGCCGCCCTGTCCCACCCGCACATCGTCACCGTGCACGACTACGGCGAGTCGGACGGCACGCCGTACATCGTGATGGAGCTGCTCACCGGCTCGACGCTCGCCGACCTGCGCCCGGTCCCCGACGTCGAGCGGGTGATCGGCCAGATCGCCTCGGCGCTGGCCGCCGCGCACGCCGCGCGCATCGTGCACCGGGACATCAAGCCCACCAACATCTTCGTCACGTCGTCCGGCGTGAAGGTCCTCGACTTCGGCATCGCCGGTGACGCGCGGATGGGCACGCCCGACTACCTGCCGCCCGAGAACGACCTGTCGCCCTCCGCCGACGTGTACTCCCTCGGGGTCGTGTGGTTCGAGGCGGTGAAGGGCCGCCGCCCCGAACCGGGGGAGACCCTCGGCGGCCTGCAGGCACGCTGCGTCGCCCGCTCCGCGCCGGACCGGCCGACCGCCGCCGAGATCGCCAGGACACTGGGGGTGGACACCGAGGCCGCCGTCGATCCCGACGCCGCCACGCCGAGGAGGCACGTGCACCCGATCACCCGGGTGCTGACCGCCCCGGCCGTCCAGCGGCGCCGGGTGCCGCTGGCCGCCGGCGCCGCCGCCGCGATCATGGCCGCGGTGATCGCCATCGTGCTGAGCTCCGGCGACCCCGGCTCCAAGGCCGCGCTGACCGCGCCGTCCAGCCCTGCGGAGTCCTCGGCCTCGCCCGACACCTCGGGGCCCGTCACACCCGCCGCAACACCGGGCGCATCGACCGCCGGCTCGTCGTCGACGACGCCCGCGGCCGCACCGCCGGCGGCGCAGCCCCCGCCCCACCGGGTCCGGACCCGGATGGCGCCGACCCCGTCCGGCACGGTCGAGGCGCTCACCCAGATGCGGCGCACGGTGGACGAGGGCATGGCCGTTCGCGAGGTCCGCTCCGACGTGGCCGTCGACCTCGACAACATCATCACCGCCCTGACGAACGAGGTCGCCGCCGGGCAGCGCGTCGACCTGCGGCAGCGGTTGACGGACCTCCGCCAGAAGATCATCACTCGCCTCGGCGAAGGCGGCCTGACGAAGAACCGCGCCGACACGCTCCTCGGCGAACTCCCCGCCGTCTAGTGTCTTGCGGCCCATGATGCGGGAGACCCCGGCCCGGCCCTTCGGCGAGCGGCCGATCCCGGTATCCACGGCTGGGCACCGACCTGGAGCCGGTCTGGAAAAAGCAGATCGGTTGGGCCGTGGTGCGGCCCAACCGACCTTACGCAAGCTCGAGGCGGGGCCTCGGCAGGATCAATGGCAGAGGTTCGACTTGGAGAAGAAGCCGTCTTCCGCCCCGTACACGCTTGCCCAGACGTCTACGCAGCCCGGGCCGGCGTAGAGCGGTCCGGCGTAACTGTTGTAATAGCCCGAGTCGTGGTGTGCGGTCCCGCCGGAACTAGGCTCAATATTGACGCTGTGGCCCCATCCAGCGGAGCCTTTAGTGCCGCTGCTCACCGTGAAGTATGCGCACTTGTAGTTGTTCGGTGAGTCGAAAACCTTCACGGTGCCGGCGAACAGGCCACCCGAAGTATAGACATTCGACGAATAGAACTGGGTGTAGCCCGATCCGCAGATCGTGTCCGCCATCGCGGCGGGCGCGATGGCCACGCCGGCACCGGCGATCGCGCTGGTCGCGGCGACGGCTGCGGCCATGCTCCTGATTTTCATGATCCTCCTGAAGCCTGCGGCCGGAGAAAGGTATGCCCAGTGCACCCTTATTCGGTCTTGGCGAAAATCAAGATACTGATGACCGATATCCGCGTCAATGGTCATTTTCGGCGCTCGCATGTGGATGACGCACTTTCGTGTTGCGCGTGCCGGCATGGTTACGGCGGAGTTACAAGAAGCGAACGGCGGAGTGCCTTCCCGCTGGATCGAGGACGCCGTTCGGGCGGGCCGACGTCGTTTATCGCAGCGCGGTTCTGAGCCTCATCCGCTGAGCCGCGCGCCGATCTCCCGGACGATCGAGACCAGGAGTTCGACGTCGGCCTCGGTGGTCCGCCAGTTCACGATCGCCGGCCGGAGCGCGGTCATTCCCCGGTAGACGGTCGTACCGGCGAAGACCCGCCCGTCCGCGAGCAGCTCGGCACCCAGCCGGGTGTTCAGCGCGTCCAGACCCGCGACGTCGGGTCGCCGGTAACGGAAGCAGACGACGCACAGTCGCACCGGCGCGAGCAGTTCCAGGTCCGGGGCCTCCTCGACGAGCCGGCCGAGGTGCGCGGCGAGGTCGAGATGCCGCTCCACCATCGCCCGGTGACCCTCGCGCCCGTACGCGCGCAGCGTCGCCCAGATCGGGAGGGCTCGCGCTCGACGCGAGGAGTCGGGGCCGAGGAACTGGTAGTTGACGTGCTCGTCCCCTTCCCCGGGCAGATAGGGCGCGTCCCACGCCCCGAAGGCCCGGCCCAGCAGCGCGGGGTCCCGGACGAACGCGAACCCGCTCTCGTACGGGACGTTCAGCCACTTGTGCCCGTCGCTGATGACGGAGTCGGCTCGTTCGATCCCGCTCACCAGATGCCGCGTCCGCGGTGACACGGCCGCGAACAGTCCGAACGCGCCGTCCACGTGGAGCCACGCGCCGTGCCGCTCGGCGAGTTCGGCCATCTCGTCGATCGGATCGAAGTCGCCGGTGTTGACGTCCCCGGCGTTCGCCACGATCACCGCGGGGCCGTCGGCCTCCGCGAGCGCCCGGTCGAGCGCGGTGAGGTCGATCCGGCCCGCGTCGTCCCGGGCGAACCTGCGTACCGTGTCACGCCCCAGGCCGAGCATCTGCAGGGCCTTGCGGGTACTCACGTGGACGTATCCGCTGGAGAAGACCGGCAGCGGCGGCAACCCCGCCAGCCCGTCGGCGGTGACGTTCACGCCGTGCCGCTCCGCCCACCAGAACCGCGCCGCCGACAGCGCCGTGAAGTTCGCGGAGGTGGCACTGGTGGTGAGCACTCCGCCGTAGGACTCGGGGAGCCCGAACAGGTCCTTCAGCCAGCCCAGGACCACCGTCTCGGCCTGTGTGCCGAAGGGAGAGGCCGCCCAGTTGCCCGGATTCTGGTCGAGCAGGGAGGCGATCCAGTCACCGGCGAGTGCGGCGGGAGTGCTGCCGCCGACGACGAAGTGGAAGAAGCGCGGCCCGGCCGAGTGGGTGGCCGCGGAGGTGCCGATCCGGAGCAGACGCGCGACGCCGTCGACGGTGCCGTCGCCTCGCTCGGGCAGCGGCCCGCCGAGCTCACCGATCAACGCCGCGGTGTCCGGATCACTCACCGGCCGGGTCGACAGCGAGTCCAGGTACGGGACGGCCGCCTCCGTGACCAGTTCCAGGGCCTTGCCGGTCGCGTGGATGTCGTCGAGGGGAAGACTCATGCGGGTAGCCGATCACGCCGATTCGTCGCGTGTCGATGGCCAATCGTGGGGATCGGCCTTTCCCTGGGCACTCCCGCGCCGCGGACTCCTCCGGGCGGCTATCGCCCGCCCGTTCCGTTCAGCGTCAGGAGGGTGTAGGCGGCCATGCTGCAGCCGTCGACGATCTCCCCGTCGCGGATCATCCGCTCCAGGTCCGTGCGGGCGACCCAGCGCTGCGTCATCCCCTGCTCCTCGGGGTCGCGGTCGGCCGTGTCCCCGGGCGTCAGGCCGGTCGCGAGGAACACGTCGCAGCGCTGGTTGGTGAACCCCACCCCGATCCCGAACGACCCGATGCGCTCCAGCGTCGCCGCGCGCAGGCCCGTCTCCTGGGCCAGCTCCGCGGTCGCCAGCTCCTCCACGCTCGTCTCCCGGTCGTCAGGCCAGGTGCCCTGCGGGAACTCCAGCGACCGGCGGGACAGCGTGTAGCGGTACTGCTCAACGAGGTGGAACCCGTCGTTCTCCATCGGGATGATCAGCGCCGCGGTGGGCTTGTCCACGACGCCGTAGATGCCGGGGGACCCGTCCGGCAGCCGGATGTCGTCCTCCCGCACCGTCATCCACCGGTTCTGATAGACCACACGACTGGAGATCTGGATCATGCGGTCAGCGTCCCACAGGATCGTCAGAGGTCGCGGATCAGGTCGATGTTGGGGGTCTCCTCGGGATCCTCGTGCTCGGTCTCGAGGAACGCCTTCACACACTCGACGGCGACGTCCGGGGCGAGGCGCTTCAGGCTGAGGGCCAGGACGTTCGCGTCGTTCCACAGCCGGGCGTTCCGCGCGATCCACGGCTCCCACGCGAGCGCGGCGCGTACGCCGGGGACCTTGTTGGCCGCGATGGACGTGCCGGTGCCGGTCCAGCACATCAGCACGCCGTAGTCGGCCTCGCCGCTCGCCACCGCGCGGCCCGCCTCCCGGGAGAAGTCGGGCCACTTCTCGAGGTCGTCGATGACGCGCAGCTCGGCGACCTTGCCCAGGTGCTCGAGCACCGCACGGGTGCATTCGTTCTCGTCGTCCGCGCCGAAGACCACCTTCATACGCTCACCCTGGCACGCCGGCCCGGCGGTACGCGAGGGAGACTCCCGGCGGGACGACCGGCGGGGGCTGGTAGACATTGGGACGTGACCGAGGAACCCGCCTGGGCGATGCAACTCGCCCTGCGCATCGAGAAGGCCGCGCCGCCGTCGCACCTGGCGATCTGCGAGGCGGCCGCGATGGCCGTCGTCCGGCTGCTGACCGACCCGCGCTCGGCGCCGGGCGGGGAGTGGCACGACGCGGTGGCGGCCTGGGAGTCGCGGCGCATCCGCAAGGTGGCGCGCCGGGCCCGGGGCGCGCGCTGGGAGGCCCTGGACGCGCTGCCCGGCGTGCTGGCCGACCATGACGGCGCGCTGGCGCGGGCGTTCGTGCCCGGACCGGTCACGGAGGTGCCGCCGGAGATCGCCAAGCTGCAGGTCGGCGGCACCGACCTGCCGCGCGACGACGAGCCGAAACCTCCGCCCGAGCCGCCGTACGCCCTGGTCACCGTCGATCCCGGCGTCGCCATGACCACCGGAAAGATCGCCGCGCAGTGCGGTCACGCGGCGCAGTTGCTGCTGCGCGCCCGTGGCGAGTGGCCGGGCCTGCGGGTCCGGGTCGTGGAGGCGGGCGACTGGGATCGAAGCGTCGCCGAGGCCGACGTCGCGGTACGGGACGGCGGCTTCACCGAGGTCGCCCCCGGCACCATGACCGCCGTCGCCCGCCTCATCTCCTGACGCGCTCAGGCTGCGGCCTTCTCCGGCTGTTCCTGGGCGGACAGCGGCGCCGCGACCTCCTCGAGCGACCGGCTGGCCGCCTCGACCCCGACGAAGATCTCCACGATGCCCGCGGCGATCATCAGTGCCGCGCCCAGCAGGTAGCCGTCGCTCACCGCCGACTCCTTGCCGGTGTCGACGAGCTTTCCGAACAGCGCCGGGCCGATGATGCCGCCCACCGCCGTGCCGATCGCGTAGAACGACGCGATGGCCATGGCCCGGGTCTCCATCGGGAAGATCTCCGAACCGGTGAGGTACGCGGAGCTGGCGCCGGCCGAGGCGAAGAAGAACACGATCACCCAGCAGACCGTCAGCGTCGTGGCGGACAGGTGCCCACCGCGGAAGAGCATCGCCGTGCCGATCAGCAGCAGCCCGGAGAGGATGTACGTCCCGGAGATCATGATCTTGCGGCCGAGCCGGTCGAACAGCCGGCTGAGGACGAACGCGCCGAAGAAGTTGCCGAGTCCGATCGGCACCAGGTACCAGCCCGTCCGGTCGTCGGGGACCTTGAAGAACTTCGACAGGACCAGCGCGTACGTGAAGAACACGGCGTTGTAGAGGAACGCCTGGCCGACGAACAGGGACAGCCCCAGGACGGTCCGCTTCGGGTAGAGCTTGACGGCCGTCCGGACGATCTCGCCGAAGCCCACCGTCCGCCGCTGCCGGATCTCGATGCTCTCGTCGGGCTCGTCGAGCCTCTTGCCCGTCTCCTCCGAGACGGTGCGTTCGATGTCGCCGACGATCTTCTCGGCCTCGTCGGCCCGGCCGTGGATGAACAACCAGCGTGGGCTCTCCGGAACCATTCGCCGGACGAACAGGATGCCCACGCCCAGGAGGGCGCCGATCCCGAACAGGAGCCGCCAGCCCACGTCCTTCGGCAGCACCGAGGCGTTCAGGACGGGTACGGACAACAGCGCGGCGAACGTCGTCCCGAGCCAGAAGGACCCGTTGACCACCACGTCGACGGTGCCGCGCAGCCGCGCGGGGATCAGTTCGTCGACCGCGGAGTTCACCGCTGCGTACTCTCCGCCGATGCCGGTCCCGGTGACGAAGCGGCAGGCGTAGAACCAGAGAGGATTGAACGAGAAGGCGGTCGCCACGGTGGCCAGCAGATAGACCGCGAGCGTTATCAGGAACAGTTTCTTGCGCCCGAACCGGTCCGTCAGATAGCCGAAGAACAACGCGCCGGCGCAGGCCCCCGCGACGTAACACGCGGCCCCGAGCCCGACCTGGGAGTCGGTCAGCCCGAGGCCCCCGGCCTTGTCCGTCAGCCGGGGCCCGATGACGCCGACGACGTTCACCTCAAGGCCGTCGAGGATCCAAACGGTCCCCAGCCCGAGGAGGATCAGCCAGTGCCAGCGCGCCCAGGGAAGTCGATCGAGCCGTGCGGGGATTCTCGTCTCGATCGTTCTGCCGTTTTTCATGCCGGGCTTTCTCCCCTATAGAGCGGTTTTATGCTCAACCACGCCGCTACCAGGGCAGATGGTGTGACGGGTTAGGGCGGGCCCGGCCGGGTAGCGCTTGAGCATGCGCATCGTGGTTACCGGAGCGACCGGAAATGTCGGGACCAGCGTGGTCGAGGCGCTCGGCGGGGACCCGGGCGTCGACTCGGTGCTGGGACTGGCCCGGCGCGAGCCCGACTGGACGGCTCCGAAGACCGAATGGGCGGCCGCCGACGTCGCGACGGCCGACCTCGCGCCTCTCTTCCGAGGCGCCGACGCGGTCATCCATCTGGCGTGGGCGTTCCACCCGACCCACGACTCCGCGGCGACGTGGCGGACCAACGTCATCGGGAGCACGCGCGTCTTCGACGCCGTCGCCGCGGCCGGCGTGCCGGCCCTGGTGTACGCCTCGTCGGTGGGCGCGTACTCCCCGGGCCCCAAGGACCGCGCCGTCGACGAGTCCTGGCCCACGCACGGCTGGCCCGGCGCCTCGTACACCCGGGAGAAGGCCTACGTCGAGCGCGTCCTGGACGCCTTCGAGGCGGCGCACTCCGACCGCCGGGTCGTACGCCTGCGGCCGGGGTTCATCTTCAAGCGGGAGGCCGCCCAGGAACAGCGGCGGATCTTCGGCGGTCCGCTGGTGCCGAACCTCCGGGCCGGGCTGCTGCCGGTCGTTCCCGACATCCCGGGCCTGCGCTTCCAGACGCTGCACACCACCGACGCCGCCGAGGCGTACCGGCTGGCCGCGCTGGGCGACGCGCGCGGGCCCTTCAACGTCGCCGCCGACCCGATCGTGGGCGCCGCCGAACTGGCCGAACTGCTCGGCGCCCGGCGGGTCCGGGTCCCGGCCGCACTCGTACGGGGAGCGGTCTGGGCGGGCTGGCAGCTCAACCTGGTGCCCGCCTCACCCGGCCTGTTCGACGCCGTCCTCCGGATACCGATCATGGACACCGGCCGCGCCCGCCGTGACCTGGGCTGGTCGCCGCGGTACTCCTCGCTGGACGCGCTGCGCGAGTTCCTCGAGGGCCTCCGCACGGGTGCCGGCCTCCCGACGCCGCCCCTGACGCCCCACCCGCCCGGCGGCCGGCTCCGCGAACTGCTGACCAGCCGCCGCTGACGGCGGTTCAGGACGTGCGGGCGGCGGCACGTTCGTTGAGGGCGCGGGCGGCGGCGACGCGCCCCTGGGTCTGGTCTGGAGCGCGGGCGGAGGAGGATCGTCCGTCGGGCCGGATCCAGGTCGGTATCTAGGTCGGTTTCAGGGTGCGGGTGGCAGACAACTCCTCGACGAGGCGGTCGAGGGCGGCCGGGGGCGTGGCCGCGCGGTCGCGGGCGGTGCGCCGGCCCTCTTCGGACAGGCACCACGCCCAGGCCGCGTCGAACTCGGTGGTGCCCGCGCTCGCGGGCAGCGCCGGCCACTCCCAGACGCCGGCCTGCGCCGACACCTTGCCGCCGCCGTCGACCGGGTCGACGGCCAGCGCCGGCACCCCGGAGCGCAGGGCGAGGACCAGACCGTGCAGCCGAGTGGTCACCAAGACGTCGAGCCGCCGCACGACCGCGACGAACTGGTCGGCGGTCGAGCACAACCGCCAGTCGCGCGGATCGAGCCGGGTGTCCAGGGGGAGGGCCGCGCAGTCGCGCCCGCCGAGCCAGCCGGTCAGCCGCGCCGCTACGTCGTCGTGCCGGCGGCGCGCGCCGTACTCTCCCTGTCCCCGGGCCAGGACGACCCCGGCGACCGGCGGGGCGCTCTCGGGCGGGCCCGCCAGATCGCGGCCCGGCTCGCCCAGCCCGTCGCGGGCCAGCACACGGTGGAAGCCGGTGACGGCCGGGTCGGCCGGGTCGATCACCGAGACGCCGACCGCGATCCGACGGCAGCCGGCGTACCGTTCGTGCAGGCCGCGGACCTGGTCGCCGTGGATCGGCCCGCACACGAAGACGAGGTGCGTGTAGCGCGCCGGGTCGGCCTCCCGCAGTGACATGGCGTCCGGCCGGAACACCGGACTCCACGCCTCGTCGTACGGGATGCCGGCCCGCGTCAGCGCCGAGGCGACGGAGTCCAGGGCGAGGGCGTCCCCGGCCGTCACCTCGCCATGGACGAAGCTGAACCATCCGGTCAGCAGCACCCGCATGAGTCACCCGTGCCCCACCGGCCCGGGTTCAGTCCGCAACCGGCCAGGGGTCCGACGCGGCCGTTCCACCATGGCCAGGCGGCGGAGACGCCGAATGCTCGGCGATCACGGGCGTAGATGGGGATGAAACGGTACGAATCGCCGACGCGGCGCCGCTTTCATCGAGCGATCTGTACGCGAACGCGCGGCCGACCGCAGATGTCGTTTTGAAAGTGACGGTTATAGTCGCCATTGTGTCGCTTATCTCGCATTTGTACTTCGGTGAGCTCGGGGAATGGTGCGCCGAACGCATGACCGGGACCGGCGAGGTCGTCCAGCGCCTGACGGCGGAGACCAAGGGCCTGCCCGTCGTGCGCCCGGCCGGGCGGGTCGGGAGGCGACACTGGGCGCAGGTGGATCGGGCGTTCGGGATGCGGATGGCCACGCTCGTACAGTCGGCTCCGCCGTATTCGGTGCTGTACGGACTGGTGCGCGGCGGCCTCGCGAGTCGGGATTGGGCGCATCGGCAGGCCGGGCTCTACCCGACGCATATTCGCCTCGGAAAGGACGAGCGCCACAGGGCGCTGGATCTGCGGCCGACGTTCACCGGGTGGCTGGACCTGGCGAACGAACACGGCGTGGACCGGTACGTGGCCGAGGACGGGGCCGCGCGATACGCCAGGTTCCCCTATTCCACCGCTGAAACCGTGCTCGACGACTTGTTCGACCGGATGCGCGCGTATTTCGCGACATACGCGCCCTTCGGACAGGTCGGCGCGGAGAAGGGCCTTGCCCGCCTGTGCTGGCTGCTGGCGATGTTCTCGTACGTCTTCCGGAACGACCCGGTCGACCAGCCCTTCTTCGGCGCCTTCCGGGACGGGGTACCGACCGTCGAGCAACTGCACGCCGCGGTCGAGGAGGACGCCGTCACCGAGCTGGTGCAGCTCGTCGAACGCCTGCACGGCTCCGGCGCCCTGCACGAGATGCGCCGGCTGGCCGGGCACCCGCCACCGGGGCGGCCCTGGGGGATCGCCTGGCCGGTCTTCGGCTCGCAGTGGGATGACAACGACATCCTGGTCGGCGGCCCGCGCGGCGCCACGCTCATCGACGTCACCTCGGTACTGAAGGTCAACGACGCGCGCCGCGCGCGGCGCTGGATCTGGCGGCTCGTGGGCTGTGCCTGGCTCGACACCGCCGATGCCTACCGGATCCGCACCGTCGCCCTCTACCTCGCCCGGTACGGCGTGGTGGTGGCCTGGCCGCTGGCCGACCTCGTCGAGGAGCTGCTCGGCGGCGAGGACCCCGAACGCGCCAGGCACGAGTTCCTCGACCTGGTCGCCCGCCTGCGGGGCACGACGCCGGCCGTGTCGCCGTAGGCGGGCGGTCGTCCGCCGCCGCGGGTCCTCACCTGTCGCGGTCGAGCATCGTCTCGGCGGCACTCGCGTCGGCCTCGGCGCTCGCGTCGGCGTCAGCGCTCGTGTGGGCCTCGGCGTCGATGTCGGCGTCGGCCGACGGCTCGGCGTCCCCTGGGTGCACGGGAACGTCGCGTGGGCGCATGGGAACGTCGCGTGGGCGCATGGGGACGTCGCGCGAGCGGATGGGGACGTCGCGCGAGCGGATGGGGACGTCGCTCCTCGTCGCCCCGCCCGCGTCCCCGGCCGGCTCCTCCTCGGAGGGCGGCGTGCCGCCGGACTCTTCCTCGGCGGTCCCCGTGCGGCCGGATTCCTCCTCGGCGGTTCCCGCGCCGCCGGACTCTTCTCCCACGGTTCCCGTGCCGTCGGACTCGGCCTCGGCCGGCTCCTCGGCGGCGGTCCGCCTGCCGCCGGACTCGTCCTCGGCCGTCCGGACGTCCCGGCGGGTGACGTCGCTCGGGACCGGTGTGCCGTCCCGGCGGGTGACCTCGCTCGGGAACCGTACGCCGTCCCGGTGCGTGACGTCGCTCGCCGCGGCACCGGCCTTCCGGCGCGTGCCGGCCGGTTCGTCCACGCGCTCGCCCTCGCCGTCCGGCCTGCGCACCCTGAGGTCCTGCCGGGTCATGTCGACGCTCGGCGGCCCGGCCACCGGCCGTCGCTCGGGCGCCTTCTCGCCTCGAGTCACGGAGCGGTCCGACGGCGCGACCAGGGTCTCTGCCGGGTCCTCGGGCGGCGCCGGCGCGGCCGAGGGGGCCGACGGCGGCACCGGGGTCTCCGCAGGGCCCGACGGCGCGACCAGTGTCCTGGTGCGGTCCTGGCGGGGCGCGGAGGGGGTGGACGGCGGCGCCGGGGCGGCGGAGTCCTGGGGCACGGGCAGCGCCGTGGAGGGATCCGCCGAGGCGCCGGGAGGCGGTGCCGGGGTCAGGGGCGCGAGCATGAGCTGCGCGGGCGAGGCGGCCGCCGCGTCGGGGACGTCGGAGGCGTCGGCGGCGCGCGTGGCCGCGCTCCACCGGTAGGTCGCCATCAGCAGCACGCCGAAGGCCAGGAGGAACACGCCGTGCTCGACGATCCGGGAGACGTTCCCGGCGACGCCGGCCACCACGATCAGCACCAGGAACTCCAGCGACCATCCGGCGATCGCGACCAGCAGCCACACGCCGCGGCGGCGGCTCACGGCGAGGACCGCAGCGACGGTGAGGAGCAGCTCACCGACGGCGGACAGGCCCAGCAGCCCCGTCGCCGCCCCACCACTCACTCCGAGCAGCTTGGCGGCGTCCTGGTGGCGACCGGACCAGTCGAGCAGCGAGCCGACCCGGGTCACGCCGAAGACGATCAGAAACACGGCCACCGGATAGTGCAGGCGATGCCACCCCGCTCCCTGAGCCGATGACCGTGATCCCGCGTCGAGTTCCATTTACGCCCCTCTCCGTTTACGCCGTCTATGACGTGCGTGCGGCCCCCGGAGTTGGCGGCACGACGGAACATCTCGGCAAAAGTTCTCTCCGGCGAGCATGCCGGTCGGGAGGGGAAACCTGCCACCGGAACGGACTTTCCTCACCCCTGACGGGCTTGCGAATCGCAAGTTCATGCGTGTTCGGTGCTGCGGATTGCGCGCCGCAGCACGTCACGGGAATGCTGATCCCCGATCGGAACGGATCCGTTCCAGGAGGGGTGATCGCAGCGTGTCGAACGAGACGGCCGCCTTAGCGCGGACACGCATCCAATATCTCGAAAGCCTCGGCGACTTGCTCCGGGGGCGGGGCTTCGCCGTACGGCTGACGGTCCCACGGGTCGGACCACCGAGCCTGCATGTGGTGAACCCACAGGTGTCGGTTCTCGCCGAGCACATCCTCGCCGAGAACTCCGACGACGGCTGGTGGTACTGGTGGTCGTGGGCCGAGCGGATCGCTCGCGTCGATGATCTCGACGACGCCGTCGAACGCGTCTTGCGGGTGCTCGCGACAACGGGCGAGCACGACTGAGGAGAGACGGTGCTGGAGGCGACGACGGCCTCCAGTACCGCCCGTCAGGCTCGGGGCAGGCCGAGGGTGCGCTCGGCGATGATGTTCCGCTGGATCTCGCTGGACCCGGCGTAGATGGTGTCGGCGCGGCTGAACAGATAGAGCCGCTGCAACTCCGACAGCTCGTACGGTCCGGCGTCCGCGACGAGCGCCTCGTCCCCGAGGGCGGCGATGGCGAGTTCGCCGAGCCGCCGGTGCCACTCCGACCAGTACAGCTTGGCGATCGACACCTCCGGGCCGGGCTCGCCTGCCGCGAGGGACGACATGGTGCGCAGCGCGTTGAGGCGCATGATCTCCAGTTCGATCCACGATCGGACCAGCCGGTCGCGCAGTACCGGGTCCTCGGCCGCGCCGGTGCGCCGGGCCGCCGCGACGACCTCCTCGAACTCCCGCCGGAAGCCGATCTGCTGACCGAGCGTCGAGGCGCCGCGCTCGTACCCGAGGGTGGCCAGGGCGACGCGCCAGCCGTCACCGGGCGCGCCGAGGACGTTGGCCGCGTCCGTACGGGCGCCGTCGAAGAAGACCTCGTTGAACTCGCTGGTACCGGTCAGCTGGACGATCGGGCGTACCTCGACGCCGGGCTGGCGCATCGGCACGAGCAGGTACGACAGGCCGTGGTGGCGCCGGGAACCCGGTTCCGTACGGCAGAGGACGAAGCACCAGTCCGCCAGGTGCGCGAGCGAGGTCCAGACCTTCTGCCCGGTGATCACCCACTCGCCGCCGCGCCGCTCCGCGCGGGTCTGCACGTTGGCCAGGTCGGAGCCCGCCTCGGGTTCGGAGTAGCCCTGGCACCAGAGCTCGTCGCCGTAGCGGATCGGCGGCAGGAAGCGGCGCCGCTGCTCCTCGGTGCCGAAGTCGACGATCGTCGGCCCGATCAGGCCCTCGCCGATGTGGCCGACGCGGTGGGGCGCGTTCGCGCGGGCGTACTCCTCGTGGAAGGCGACCTGCTGCTCCAGCGTCGCCTCGCGCCCACCGTACGCCTTCGGCCAGCCGAGGCAGGTCCAGCCGGCCTCGCCGAGCCGCCGCTCCCAGGCGCGGCGCAGGTCGAATCCCTCGTGTTCGCGTCCGGGACCGCCGAGCCCGCGGGCCTCGGCGAACTCACCGGTGAGGTTCGCCTCGAGCCAGCCGCGCACCTCGGCCCGGAAGCCGGTGTCCATCAGCCGTCGAAGCGACCGTAGGCGCCCTTGTAGAAGACGAGTGGATCGCCGTCGTGGTGTTTGTCGAGCTGATGCACCTGGGCGACGACGATGACATGGTCGCCCGCGACGTACTCCGCCTCGACGGAGCACTCCAGCCACGCGAGCGCGCCGTCGATGACCGGGCTGCCGCCGGGGGACTCGGTCCAGTCGAGGCCGGCGAACTTGTCCCCGCCCTTCGTGGCGAGTTGCAGGCAGACCTCGCGCTGCGGCGCGGACAGGATGTTGACGCAGTGCCGGTCGGCGCCGCGGAGCCGGGGCCAGGTGGAGCTGGTGTGGGCGACGCAGAAGGAGACGAGCGCCGGGTCCAGCGACACGGAGGTGAAGGAGTTGGCGGCCAGGCCGGTGGGCCGGCCGGTCTCGGGGTCGATCGCGGTGATGGCGACCACCCCGGTGGCGAACCGGCCGAGGATGTTGCGGAACCGCATCCTGTCTATGTCGGTGACCTGCTCGGCGGCGCCCGGGCGGGGTGTTCCGTTGGGCGAGCCGGGCGCGCGCCGTGACGTGTTCTGGCCGGAGGATCGTGCAGCCGAGCCCAGGGGGATCGACGTGGCGGCGGTCGCGCCGTCGGGCATGACCGGATCCTTTCTCTTAGCCAAGCGCTTGCTTGGACGATAGGCGGCGGGCTGCTGGGGTGTCAAGATGACCGGCCACCGCCCGTGCTCCACGCCATTCAGTAAAGCGCCGACGTACCGCGCGCATTCCTGGCGGGTAGTGAAATCCGCCCAAAGTCCTAGGTCCTGGCCTCGGCCGGTGATCGAGGCGCCCCCTTTATGTTCCGGGGGTACTCCGGTCGATGACCTGCCGGTTCACCCGGTGATCATTGACATGCGGCCGGGCGGGCTCTACCGTCCGAAAGACTTGACCGAGCGCTTGGTGGGTAGCGAAGGACGACGCATGGGGTTGCGGGATCGAGCGGCGATCGCCGGGGTGGGCTACACGCCGTTCAGCAAGGACTCCGGCGTCTCGACGCTCACCCTCGCCATCGACGCGATCCTCTCCGCCCTGGACGACGCCGGGCTGGACGTCGACGACGTGGACGCGCTGGCCACCCACCGCGTCGGCGACTCCACGCCGCCCTGGGTGGTCGCCCCGGCACTCGGCATCCCGGAGGTGAACTGGTACCTCGACCAGTTCGGCGGAGGCAGCGTCTCGCACGCGGTGATCGGGCAGGCGGCCATGGCGGTGGCCACCGGCGTCGCCCGCACCATCGTCTGCTACCGCGCGATCAACGCGCGTTCGGAGTTCCGCATGGGCGGCACCGGACGTGGTGTCGCGCCGGTCTTCGACGCGCAGTACCAGGCGCCGTACGGCTACTTCGCCCCGCCGCAGCAGTTCGCCATGTTCACCCGCGCGCACATGATCAAGTACGGGACGACGCACGAGCAGCTCGGCTCCATCGCGGTCGGTCAGCGCGCCAACGCCGTCAAGAACCCGCGCGCCCTGAAACGCGACCCGATCACGATCGAGGACTACCTGGCCTCCCGGTGGATCGCCGAACCCCTGCGGCTGCTGGACTGCTGCCTGGAGACGGACGGGGCCTGCGCGGTCGTCGTGACCTCCGCCGAACGCGCCCGGGACCTCGCCGCGCCGCCGGTCCTGATCTCCGGCGCCGCCTGGGGCGGCGGCAACAGCTTCTTCTCCGGCCAGGGCGGCGACTTCACCGTCTCGGAGGCCGCGCGGATCGCCCCCCGGCTCTACGCCACGGCGGGCGTCGGCCCGGAGGACATCGACGTCGCCGAGCTGTACGACTGCTTCACGTACTCGGTCCTCGTCCAACTGGAGGACTACGGGTTCTGCGCCAAGGGGGAGGGCGGCCCGTACGCCGCCTCTGGCGCGACCCGGCTGGACGGCCCGCTGCCGGTCAACACCCACGGCGGCTTCCTCTCGGAGGGGTACGTGCACGGCATCAACCACGTCGCCGAGGCCGTCGCCCAGTTGCGCGGCACCGCCGGTGACCGGCAGGTGAGCGGCGCCGAGGTCGCGCTGTCCACGGCCCAGCCCGGCTACGTGCTGGCCGGCACCTCGGCGCTGATCCTCCGGGCGGACCGATGAAGGCGGACCCATGAGCGAGGAGAGGGCATGAGCCTTGCCGAGCGGCCAAGGCCGCAGGTCGATCGCGACTCCGCGCCGTGGTGGGAGGCGGTCCGCCGGCATGAGCTGCTGGTCCAGGAGTGCGGCGACTGTGGAGCGCTTCGCTTCCCGCCCCGGGCGATCTGTGGTCGCTGCCGGTCCCGGCGGAATGCCTGGGCGCCGGTCCGGAGGACCGGGCGCGTCGCGAGCTGGATCGTGAACCACCAGATCTTCATGCGCGCCTTCGCCGACGAGGTGCCCTACGCCGTCCTGCACGTGCGGCTCGACGAGGCCGACGACCTTTTCATGTACGGCGACCTGACGGGCGCGGATCCGGCCGACGTGACGCCGGGCATGCCGGTTCAGGCGGTCTTCACGGACGTCGGCGACGATCTCACGCTCGTGCGCTGGCGGCCCCGCTGAGACGTCCGCCACGCCCGTGTCGTGCTTTTCGCCGGGTCGGTGTGTCGTATTGCGGCGGATCCGGTATTTTCGGGAGCGGCCTGTGTCACCGCACGCCTCCATCCAGCTCGCAGGCGTCATCCGGCCGCGCGACGCGCCTCATATCGCTCTGCTTCTTCCCCTGTAGCCCAGGAGGCTGCTTGTTCTTCGGCATCATCCTCGCGTTGATCGCGACGGTCCTGTACAACGCCGGCTTCGTCCTTGAGAAGCGGGCGTTGCGCGACCTGCCCCCGATCAGCGCGCACCGGGTGGGCCACCTCGTCCGTGTCCTGTGCGGCAGCCGGGCGTGGGTGACCGGCTTCCTCGTCATGGGGATGGGGTTGCTCTGCCAACTCGGGGTGATGTCGCTGGTCCCGCTGAGCGTCGGGCAGCCGATCCAGCTCGCCGGCCTGGCGCTCCTGGTGGTGTTCTCCGCGGTGTTCCTGGGGGAGCGCACCACACCGCGGGAGTGGACCGGGCTGGGCGTGCTCGCGCTGTCGCTGCTGCTGGTCTGCCTGTCGATGGAGCCCACCCGGCTCGGCCTGCGCGCCGACACGGGCGTGCTGCTCGCCGTGTCGGCCGGCACGGTCGTCCTGGCCATGGGCGCGTTCCTCGCCGCCATGCGCTCGGGGCGGCGCACCGGCCGTCCGGTGCCCGGCGTGCTGTACGGCGCCGCCTCCGGCCTGCTGTACGGCGCGGGCGCGCTGCAGACCAAGGGCGTCGCCGGCTTCCTCGCCGACCACGCGGGCGGAGTCGTCGGCCGCACGATCGCCTCGCCCTACCCCTACCTGTACATCCTGCTGTCGGGCGCGGGCCTGCTGCTGTTCCAGACCGGCCTGCAGCGCGGCCGCGCCTCGATCGTGGTGCCGGTCTCCAGCGTCGTCGGCAGCGTGTACACCGTCATGGCCGGCACGGCGGTCTTCGGCGAGCCCCTGCCGGAGGACCCGGTCCGTCTCGTGTTGCGGTCGGCCGGGTTCGCCGCGTCGATCATCGTGGTCGTGCTGCTACCCCGCCACGACGAGGAGCCCGTCGAGGTGCTCGGCGCCCCGGCCCTCGTGACCTCCGACCAGGCGGGCTGACCTCCTAGCGGACGCCGACGCGGACGCGGGTGCGGAGCGCCTGCTTGTCGACCTTGCCGTTGACGTTCGCGGGCAGGGCGTCGACGAGCGTGACGTGCCGGGGGACCTTGTAGTTCGACATGTGCTCGCGCGCCCAGGCGACGATCTCGGCCGGCTCGACCGGAGCCGAGGGGACCACGAACGCCCATCCGACCTCGCCCAGCGTCTCGTGCGGCACCGCGACGACCGCCGCCTGGGCGACGGCCGGATGGTGCAGCAGCAGCGCCTCGATCTCCGCCGGGTAGGCGTTGAAGCCCCCGACGATGAACATGTCCTTCTTCCGGTCGACGATCGCCAGGTTGCCCCGCGCGTCGAGCGCGCCGACGTCCCCGGTGTGCAGCCACCCGTCGGCGTCCACGGCCTCCGCCGTGCGCTCCGGGTCATCCCAGTAGCCGCGCATCACGCCGTACCCACCGACGAGGATCTCCCCGCGCCCGCCGGCCGGCAGGTCCCTCCCGTCGTCGTCCACGACCCGCACCGTCACGCCCGGCACGGGCCGGCCGGTGGTGGCGGCGATCACCTCGACCGGGTCCCCGGCCCGCGTCATCGAGACGACGGTGCCCTCCATCAGCCCGTACGCGTTGATCATCCGGTCCAGCCCGACCCGCTCGACCAGCCGCCGGATCAGCTCCGGCGGCACCGCCGCGGCCCCGCAGATCGCCACCCGCAGCGAGGACACGTCGCGCCCGTCGACCTCCTCCAGGATCCGGTGGAACAGCGTCGGCGGGCCCGCCAGGACGCTGATCCGGTCCCGTTCGATCATCTCCAGCAGCGCGTCGGGCGCGAACACCGAGATCGGCATCATCGTCGCGCGTTTCAGCACGCAGGCCAGCAGCCCGGCGTTGATCCCGAATCCGTGTGAGAAGGGCGCGATGATCGGATAGTGGTCGTCCGCGCGGAGCGTCACGATCGAGGCCCAGTCCCAGTAGCCGCGGAGCAGTTGCGCGTGGGGCAGCATGACGCCCTTCGGCGTACCGGTCGTGCCGGAGGTGGCCATGATCTCGGCGAGGTCGTCCGGACCGACCGCCAGGGCGCGTTCCTCGGCGTCCCCGACCTCCTCGCCGGCCGCCAGCAGGGCCTCATACGAAAGGGCCGGAGCGGGCGCGCCGGTCCCGGCGAGGGTGACGACGTGCCGCAATTCCGGCAGGTCGCCGTACGGCCGTCCGCCGACCGGCCCGCCGCACACCTCCTCCAGCGCGCCGACGTAGGAGAAGCCGAGGAACCCCTCATCCACGAACAGCACCCGCGCGCCGGTCCGGCGGAGCAGGGCGGCGGCCTCGATCCCGCGGAACCGGGTCGACAGCGGGGTGATGACCGCCCCGGCGTCCCAGACGCCGTACGCGATGACCACCCAGGCCGCGGAGTTCGGCGCCCACACGGCGACGCGGTCGCCGGGCCCGACGCCGAGGGCGATCAGCCCGCGGGCCACCCGCGCGGCCTCCTCCCGGAGCGCGCGCAGCGTCAGCGTCGTGTCGCCGTCCACGACGACGACGTCGTCGGGATGGCGTGCCGCCTGGTCGCGCAGCATCCGCGGGATCGTTCCCCAGTCCGGCACCGGTTCCATGACACGCCCTCCGCTCCTGTGGGTGGGGAACGGCCTCCCGTCACTCCGTGACGGCCGCCCTGTCCCGGCCCAGGTGGTGTCCGCGCAGGTCGGTCACCGATCCCGGGCGGGCCTGTTCCGCGACGTCCTCCTCGACGACGACCTCGATGGCCACAGGGGTGATCGCGACGAGGGCCTGCTGGATGCGCGACCGCCACATCGGGTTCCGCACGAGCGTCGCGCGGTTGAACGTGACGTGCAGCGCGGCGGAGTCGAGCGTGCCCGCGCGGGAGACGCGCAGGTCCCAGTGCGCGATGCCGTCGATCCGGGCCAGGGCCGCGGCCACGCGCGGGAGCGAGAGCCACCGCCCCCGCACGAGGAGGTGCTCGCCCACGGTGTGGTCCGGCCCGGGGATTCCCGCGCCGCCGGTCAGGCGCACGACCTGCCCGGTGCGCAGCGTCGCGCCGGACAGGGTGGAGTGCCAGGTGGGGGTGACCACGATCTCCGTGGCCCCGGCCTCGTACGGCGGCTCCAGCAGCACGTCCTTGCCGATCGGCGCCACGCCGAGCAGCCCGTCACGGGCCGGGGCGTACGCGGCGTCGCGCGCGGACCGGTGCGCCATCGGCAGGCCGAAGAACGGGTCGACGTAGAGCTCGCCGACCTCCGCCTCGAACTCGGACGCCAGCTGGGCGTACGTGCCAGGCGAGGGGATCTCCCCGGCGAGCAGGATCCGGCGCAGGCCGAGGTCCAGCGGGTCGAGAAGGAACTCCAGGTGCAGCCGGGCGAGCAGGTCCATCGCGCCCGTGGGCGTCGTGATCAGCGTGGTCGCCCGTACCGCCTCCAGGGCGTGGTGCAGGCGGAGCCGGCCCCGCGGGCCAGGGGCGGCGGCGGCCTGGGCGATCTCGGCGCACGCCCGCGCGAGCAGGGCACCGGTCGCCTCGCCGTCGTTGTTCAACGCGACCACCACCCGGTCGGCCGGGCCGACGCCGGCGGCCCGCAGCGTCGTCGTGGCGAGGTCCAGCGCGGCGGCGCGGTCCTCGGCGCTCAGCGGCACGACCACGTCGGCCTCGGGGGAGACGAGCAGCAGCCCCGCCGCGTCACGGGGGACCGGGAGGGCGTCGCGGGTGGTCCAGGTCATGGGCCCTCCTTCGTCGGAGAGTCGACCCGTAGGGCTGCGTTCCCGATTCCCTCGCTTCGCTCGGTCATGACCCTCCTTCGTCAGGGAGGCGGGGTGCCGTCACCCCATCACCTCCTCCATGAACAGCCGCATCGAGGCGGTGACGTGATCGTTCGCCAGGCCGCCGACCTGGGCCTGGAGGATCAGGTCGGTGGCCCCGGCGGCCTGGATGCGTTCGACGGCCTTGCGGGAGCCCTCGACGTCGTCCACGACGACCATGTGGTGCTCGCGGAGCGTCTCCATGGCCTCCTCGGGCGGCAGGCCGGCGGCGAGCTGGCCCAGCACCCGGTGGGTGGCGTGCCGGGCGTCGTAGTAGTCCGGGGGCGTGACGAGGTTCACCTGGCGGCGGATGTACCACAGGATCGCGTCGGCGGCCCTCGAGACGGCCTCGTCCCTCGACGGCGCCACGTGCCAGGGGATCATGAGCGCGATCCGCCGGGTCTCCGGGTCGAAACCGTTGCTCGCCAGGCACTCCTTGTACTCGGCGATGTCCTCGGCCACGTCGTCGAGGCCCTTGAGCATCGTCATGCCGAGCAGGTTGTAGCCCTTGCGAGCCGCCGCGAGGTAGCCGTCCAGCGAGGTCGAGGCGACCCAGACCGGCGGGTGGGGCTCCTGGACCGGGCGCGGGTACACCGCGACGTTCGGCACCTCGAAGAACTCGCCGGACCTCGTCACCGGCTCGCCGTCGGCGGTCCAGATCGCCAGCACCGCCTCGAGGGTGTCCTCCCAGATCCGCCGGGACTGCTCGAAGGGCCGCTGGAACGCCTGGTACTCCAGGGGGGACGCCCCCCGTCCGGTGCCGAACTCCACCCGTCCGCCGCTGAGGACGTCCAGGGTGGCGACCCGCTCGGCGGTGCGCACGGGGTGCTGGAACGGCAGCAGGACGACGCCCAGGCCGAGATGGATTCGCTCGGTCCGCTGCGAGCAGGCCGCCAGGACCAGGTCGGGCGCGGAGGAGTGGGAGAACCCGCGTGTGAAGTGGTGCTCCACGAACCATGCCGTGTCGTAGCCGAGGCGATCGGCCAGGACGACCTGATCGATGACGTTCTCGAAGGCCCGTCGCTCGACCTCGCGGGTGCGCCCGCGCACCTCGAGCTCGTAACCCACGCTGACCCGTAGGGACATCACGCCTCCGGCAGTGTGCTCCGAATGACCAAGCGCTCGCTTGGGAAGCGTAGCAGTGCGATCGCACGGCAACAAGGCGTGGGCGGCCGAGCGGGTCGGGCGGACTCGGCGGAGTTCGTCCGCCAGGGCGGCGGAGGTCGCGGTCGAGCGGGTCAGGCGGACTCGGCCGAGTCCGGCCCCGGGACGGCGGAGGCCGCGCCGACCGGCAGCAGTGCCGGGGGCGGCGACACCGCCCCGCCGCCGGGCGCCGTCCGCGCGCCGAGCCGCGGCAGGTCCTGGTCGCCGAGCCGGACCGCCAGCCAGGCGAGCCAGCCGGCGCCGATGACGCCCCAGAAGGACGCGAGCCGGTAGAGCGCCACCGCGGCCCCCGCCGGGACGGCCTGCGCGCCGAACGCGACCAGGGAGGCGGCCAGGCTCGCCTCGATGGCGCCGAGCCCGCCGGGCAGCAGGGGGACGACGCTGCCGGCGGCCTGGGCGGCGTAGTAGGTGAGCGCGACGGCGTACAGCGACGTGTGCACCCCCACCGCGTGCGCCGCGGCCGCGAGGGAGAGGATGTCGAAGGACCAGTTCAGCACGGCCATCAGACCGAGGACGCCCCAGTCGAGCGGCCTCAGGCGTAGGGCGCCCCGGCCCTGCCACATGTCGGTGAGCGGCGCGGCGAGGCGGTGCCGCAGCAGCGGGCCGAACACGCGCAGCGCCAGGCGGTTCATGGCGTCCCGCCGCCACTTCCACAGCAAGGCGACCGCGCACAGCGCGCCGGCCAGGGCCATCAGGCCGGTGATCGCCGTGGACCGGGAGTGCGGCTCGGCCACCAGAGCGGTCAGGCCGACGACGGCGTAGCCGAGGTTCATCACGACGCCGCCCAGGACGATCACGGCCGTCGCCAGCCGTGGCGTCGCCCCGGCACGACGGAACCGGCGGAACGTGAACGCCACGCTGACCGCCGGGCCCACCGGGAGCGTGGTCGACAGCGCGTTGCCCGCGTAGGTGATCTGCAGGGCCCGGGGCAGGGACATCCGGACTCCGCCCGCCCGCAGCAGCCGCCGCTGCACGCGCGTGAACATCGTCATCGAGGCCAGTTGGGTCAGCACCACCACGACCAGCCAGCCGGGGGCCGCGTCGGTCGCGACGTCCCACAGCGCGCCCGCGTCGGGCAGCCGATCGCGGAACGCCCACGCCGAGACGCCGATCGCCCCGAACATCGCCGCGCGTCCCGTCCAGCGCAGCCACCGACGGCGCACCGGGGGGCGCGCCGTGGATGGGGCGTCGTCGGACGTCGGGGGGATGTCGGTCACAGGGGGGCACCTCGCGGGGGTCTCGCTCGCTGAACGAGTCGCCGGCGGGTCGGCATTCCCCGGTGCCGTCCCCGGCGAGGCCGGTGTGTCCTACGTCACCGGCGGGCCGCCCGAGAGCCTCACGTCCCCCTCATTGCCTACGGGGCGCCCGGGGAGCTTCCGTTCCCTTCATCGTCGGCGGGGCGACTGGGGAGGTCGCGTTCCCTCGTCGTCGGCGGGGCGCCCGACGGCCTCGCGCTCCCCTTACCGGTCCCGATCGGTGGAAGCGGTCCGCGTCGCCGGTCGATCGGGCGGCATGATCTCGTGGAGGTGCCGCCTCAGCGCGGTCCGGGAAGCGTCCGCATCGAGGCGCCCGGGCTGCAGGACGGAGTGCAGGGCGAAAGGCGTTCGCGGAACGTCAGGGGAGCGGCCGTCCGGCCGGTTCGGCGCCGGGCCGTCCGGGGGCATCCGGCGGCGGCGCTCGACAGACGGCGGTCCGTGCCTTCCTGAGATACCTCGACGAGGCTCCGGCGCGGGACGGGAAAGGAACGGCGAGTGAGCCGGGCCGTGCGGAGCCTGTCGTCCGCGGGCGCTCGAGGCGTCGCGGACGGCGACGGAGACCGGATCCTCCGCGAGCTCGCGATGGACTACCTGATCAAGGGGATGATCGTCGTCGTCGCCCTCATCGTCCTCGTGGTGGTGCTGACGATCATCTACCGGAAGGTCGGCAGGTGGTCACAGTGCCAGGGCGGCGGCGAGCCGGGCTCGGTGCGCCTCGGGCGTCCCGAAGAGCCGCGCGGACGAGGTCGCCCGCTTGAGGTGCAGGTGGGCGTCGTGCTCCCAGGTCACCCCGATGCCGCCGAGGACCTGGATCGCCTCACGCGCCGCGTGCAGGTACGCCTCGGCGCAGTACGACCCGGCGAGCGCGGCGTACACCGGCAGGGACTCCGGCTCCCGGTCGGCGACGCGCGCCGCCTCGTACGCGGCGGACCGCGCGGACTCGACCCGCAGCAGCACGTCCGCGAGCTTGTGCTTGATCGCCTGGAAGGAGCCGATCGGCCGGCCGAACTGGACGCGGGTCCGCGCGTGCTCGACGGCCGTCTCCAGGCAGCGCTGGGCGCCGCCGACCTGTTCGGCGGCGAGCGCGGTCAGCGCGACGTCGCGCACGCGGCTCAGGTCGCCGTCGATCCGCTCGGCCGGGGCCCCGTCGAACCGCAGGCGCGCCAGCTTTCGCGTCTGGTCGAACGTCACGTGCGGAGTCCGTACGACGTCGGCGCCCCGCACCGCGTAGACCCGGTCGGCGGCCGCGCAGACGATGACGTCGGCGAGGCACCCGTCGAGGACGTACGACGCGGTACCGGTCAGGCGGTCGCCGTCCGCCGTCAGATCCCCGCCCAGGACGACGGTCGCGAGCAGGGAGCCGTCGGCGATCCCGGCGAGCAGCCGTCCCTCCCGCACGGCGTACGCGGCGAGCACCGCGGTGGCCAGGTACGGGACGGGGGTCAGCGCCCGGCCCAGCTCCTCGCAGACGACGGCGAGCTCGGTGAGCCCGCAGCCCGCTCCGCCGTGCTCCTCCGGGACGGCGAGTCCCGTGAGCCCGAGTTCGCCCGCGAGCCGCCGCCACAGCGCCGCGTCGTGCGCGGCCGGGTCGGCCATGAGCCGTCGTACGGCCGCGGGCGGGCACTCCTCGGCCAGGAAGGCGCGGACGGTCGTACGGAGGTCGTCGAGTTCGTCGCTCACAGCGCGATGATAACCAAACGCTTGCTAGGTGCCCGTGATCGGCCGATGGTCCGACCAGGCCGAGGCCGACCTGCACGCGTGGGCGCGGGAGCTGCGCCGACCCGGCGTCACCTGGAGCAGGATCGTGCGAAGCGGCCGGAATCAAGACTCGGGGAAGGCTCGTGCTGCCGGGCGATTCGTCTCGATGTGGGAGTTGATTTCGACGGGTTCACCGAGCATTACGGCCAGGCGGCTCCCGAGCGCGCCTCCCAGGCACGCGATCAGCAGGCCCATGCCCGGCGCCACCGTCCGGAGAGGCAGAGGGCAGGCGCCATCGCCCACGGAGGCGGCGGACGCCAGTGATCGGCGGTCAGAGCGGCGGCGGGCCGGCGTCACCGTTCGGCGAGGCGGCGGGCAGGTGCCACCGCCCACAGAGGGGGTGGACACTGGTGATCGGCGGTCAGTAGCCGCGGGTGCGGCGGGCGGCAGGGCGGGCGCCGCGGCCGGAGACGCCCAGTCCCACCCGTTGGAACGAGCGCACGAACTCCCCGCCCAGGTTGACGCCGGCGCCCAGGGCCAGCGCCACCGAGATCCCGCCGATCAGGCTCAGCATTCCGGTCTGGGGCAGCCCGAGGTTCAGCTCGATCATCCCCCGGTACAGCGCCGTTCCGGGCAGCAGCGGCGCGATCGCGGGCACGATGTACGGGAGCGCGGGCTCCTGGCGGCGGCGGGCCAGGAGGTTCCCGAGGAGGCCCACGACCACCGCGCCGATCGCCGAGGCGAGCACCGGCGTCACCCCGGCGCCCCGCGCGAGGACGTACACCACCCAGATCAGCGCGCCGCCCAGCGCGGCCGCCGCGAGCGCCCGGCGGGGGACGGCGAGGGACACCGCGAACGTCAGCGACACGGCCGCCGCGGCGATGACCGTCACGGGCAGGAGGGACGTGGGCGCGGTCGGCAGGGCGCCCACATCGACCGGGACCCCCAGGCGCACGGCGACGTACACCACCACCCCGAGACCCGACACGATGGCCGCCACGATGAAGAACACCTCGAGCAGCCGGGCGGCCGCGCTGATCAGGTCGCCCGTGATGCCGTCCTGGATGCTGGCGACGAGCGGCCGTCCCGGCAGCAGCGCCAGGACCGCACCGGTCACGATCGCCGAGGCGTGGCTCGGGGCGCCGATCGCGATCACCAGCGAGGCGCTCGCCGCGCCGATGGCGGCGGCCACGGTGAGCTGGAAGAACTCCGCGACACCGCGACGCGCCAGCGCGGCGGCCGCGCGGTCGCCCAGGATCGTCGCCACGAACGCCGTACCCGCCACGAGCGGCCCGCCGCCGACCATGACACTGGCGGACGCGGCGATCAGGCCGAGGCCGACGATCATCAGCCACGGCGGGTACGGCGGCGGCATCCGCTTGATCTCCGCCAGCCGGCGGTGCGCCTCCTCGACGTCGAGCAGGCCGAGAGACGCCTCCTGAACCAGCGCGTGCAGGGCGACCAGCCGCCAGTACGCGGGGAAGCGGCGCCGGATGGCCCGCCCGCCGGTCACCGGCATCGCGCCGTTGCCGGGATGGACGTTGACCGTGATGACGGTGAAGGTGACCGCGACGTCGGCGCGGGGAAGCTCGTACGCGACCGCGAGGCTCAGCATCGACTCGTTCACGCGCTCGGTGGCCTCGCCGCTGGCCAGCAGCAGCTCACCCACGCGCAGAACGAGATCGAGGGCGCGCGGGGACACGGAGTCGCCGGGCTCCTCTTCAAGCGGTTCGATGGACGCGTCGCCCATCAGCGTCCGCAACGTTCCTCGGAGTCGATTCGCCGCAACGCCCATAAGTCAGCCCGTAACCCCCAATAACGGTTGTCCCGGGGCAGGTTATCCGGAGCCGCGAAACGGGCGGTCGGCCATCCGGCTCACGAGACGGGCGGTCGGCCCTCGGGCTCGGAAAGACGCGTCGTCGGCTCTCCGGCTCGGATGGGCAGGCCGTCGGCCTTCCGGCCGGGGAGACGGCCGGCAGTCCGGCTCGGGACGACAAGCCGGACTGCCGGCGGCTCAGGACGACGAGGCGTCAGCTCTCGGTTCGGGCGGACGGGCTGTCAGTCCTCGGGAAGACGGGCCGTCAGCCCTCCGGTTTGGGAGAGAGGGCGCCGGTCGGCAGCCCCGGGAACGCCTCCGACGGCGGCGCGTCCCGCCAGCGGACCGCGCGCACCGCCGCCTCCTGCATCGCCTGGGCGGCGTAGCGGCGGAGGTTCGGATCACTCGCGCCCGCCAGCACCGCGTAACCCGCGATCACGCCGTCCTCGAGCGTGGCGGCGAGCCGTGCCGCGCTGCTCGCCGAGGTGACCTTGAACGGCAGCCGATAGGCGGCGGCCGCGGCCACCGGACGGCCTCCGGCGCTCTGGATGTAGCCGCGCAGCCGGTCGCGTCGGCTGCGATGGGCGTTCCAGATCAGCGTGACGTTCTGCCGCTGGGCGGGCGAGACGTGACCACCGAGCACGCCGTACCCGAAGACCGCGACGTGCTCCGCGGCGAGCGCCGCCTGCAACGCCGCGACCGTGTCCTGCGTGCCGGTCATGGGGCCTCCTGCGTCGGCGGAGTGACCAGAGGTGCTGTGTTCATGGTTCGCTCGCTGCGCTCACTCACGGGGCCTCCTGCGTCGGCGGAGTGACCATCGCACCCATCAGAGGCCCCCGGTGAGGGACTGGGCGTGGCCTGCCTCACAGGCGCCGATGCAGGCGAGCAGCTGGGCGAGCGCCGGGTCGACCCGGCGGGCGTCGTCGGCGCGGGCGCTCGCGGCCTTGCGCTCGGCCGACCGCAGTGCTGCGAGGGCGTGCGACTCGGTGCCCGGCGCGGTCGCGGTCGCCTGTGGGCTCGGCGTGGCGGTGCCGGTCTTCGTGCCGGGGACGTAGTGGCGTCTCAGGACCGCCAGATGCTGCGTGTGGTGATCGTGCAGCGGTTTCAGCCGGTCGGCCAGGTTCCGGTGCGCGCCGAGCACCGCCTCGTACAGCGCGATGAGCGCCGCCTCGTTGTCGATCGCGGCGGTCAGCACGGACACCGTAGGGCCGGGCGGCGGTGCCTGCGCCTGTCCGACGCTGGTGCATCCGGTGATCGTGGCCAGCACCGCGGCGGAGCCACCGAGCATCGCCGTGCGCCGCGTGGGAGCCGGGAACCGCAGCGCGTCCAAGCGTGCCTCCGTTCGTGATCTCTTGCACTCCGCGGCGCAAGCATTCCACAAGGGTGTGCCCGCCTGCTGGCGATGCGGGCACCCGGCCCCCTCGGCTGTGGATAGTCTTGGGTGCGGAGTGGGCGCATCGGGCGGCCACCGTCCCATCAGGCATGAAGGAGGCCCACATGAGCGTGGACGGCCGCCATGGCAGCGCTCAGGCGGGCCGGCGCGGATCCGGGCACGAGGCGCGGGCCGCGTTGATGCGACTGCTCGAACCCGTGGTCGCCGGTGCCGGGTACGACCTGGAGGACGTCATCGTGACCCCGGCCGGCAAGCGCCGGCAGGTGCGGGTCATCGTCGACGCCGACGGCGGGGTGAGCCTCGACGACGTCGCGGACATCAGCCAGGAGATCTCGCAGGCCCTCGACGACAGTGACGCGATGGGCTCCGCCCCGTACGTCCTCGAGGTGACCTCACCGGGCGTCGACCGGCCGCTCACACAGCCGCGGCACTGGCGGCGCGCGGCCGGCCGTCTCGTCCGCGCGACGCTCTCCGAGGGCGGAGACCTCACCGGCCGGGTCGTGAGTGCCGACGACACGGCCGTCGTACTGGACAGTGACGGCCGTGAGCGCCGGTTGGGCTACGACGAGCTCACCCGCGGACTGGTCCAGGTGGAGTTCAATCGCCGGGGCGACGACGCCGCCGGCGACGAGGACTAGGGGGAGGCCTCGTGGACATCGACATGACCGCCCTGCGGAGTCTCGAGAGTGAGAAGGACATCTCTCTCGACCTCGTGGTCAAGGCGATCGAGGAAGCATTGCTCATCGCGTACCACCGGACCGAGGGTGCGGCGCCGAAGGCGCGCGTCGAGCTCGACCGGAACACCGGTCACGTCACCGTGTGGGCGACGGAGACCGATGAGGAGGGCGTGGGCGTCCGGGAGTACGACGACACGCCGACCAATTTCAGCCGGATCGCGGCGACCACCGCGAAGCAGGTCATCCTGCAGCACCTGCGCAACGCCGAGGACGAGCTGACGTTCGGCGAGTACGCCGGGCGTGAGGGCGACATCGTCGCGGGCGTGATCCAGCAGGGCAAGGACCCGCGCAACGTCCTCGTCGACCTCGGCAAGCTCGAGGGCGTGCTGCCGCCGGAGGAGCAGGTCCCCGGTGAGAACTACGACCACGGCGAGCGGATCCGCTCGTACGTCGTGCAGGTCAAGAAGGGGCACCGCGGGCCGCTGGTGAAGCTGTCCCGTACCCACCCGAACCTCGTGAAGAAGCTCTTCGCGCTCGAGGTTCCGGAGATCGCGGACGGCACCGTGGAGATCGCGGCGATCGCCCGGGAGGCCGGCCACCGTACGAAGATCGCCGTGCGGTCCCGTAAGGCCGGGGTCAACGCCAAGGGCGCCTGCATCGGGCCGATGGGCAGCCGGGTCCGGAACGTCATGCACGAGCTGCACGGCGAGAAGATCGACATCGTCGACTGGTCGGACGAACCTGCCGAGTTCGTCGGGAATGCACTGTCCCCGGCGCGGGTTAACCATGTCGAGGTCGTCGACGCCGAAGGGCGGGCCGCGCGGGTCGTGGTGCCCGACTACCAGCTCTCCCTGGCGATCGGAAAAGAAGGGCAGAACGCCCGTCTCGCCGCACGGCTCACCGGCTGGCGAATCGATATCCGTCCCGACACCGAGTCGGGATCTTCTACCGAAGGGGAGCATGCGGCAGGTCCCGCCGACGCCTCGACGCGGTAGACTGATGAATTGTGGCCGAGTGGCCCCACGGCGCACGTGTGTGGGCTGCCGGGTTCGCACGGCCAAGTCCGACCTGCTGCGCCTGGTCGTGATCGAGGGCTCCATCGTCCCCGATCCGCAGGGGCGACTGCCGGGAAGGGGCGCCTCCCTGCACCCCGACCTGGCGTGTTTTGAGCTGGCCGAGCGTCGTCGGGCGTTCTCGCGGGCATTCCGCCTGCCGGGACCGCTCGACATCAGTGCGCTCCGGCGCTGGTTCGAGACAGGGCAGGGCGGTTCGTAAGCGACGTCTAGTCGGAAGCAGGTCGAGATTGCTATGAGCGCTCGATGAGCACGCAGCGATGATTACCGCAAGGTAGCGACGGTCCGTGGACGTTTCCCCGGGCCGAGTAGGGAGTGCAGTGGCAAAGGTCCGGGTGTACGAGCTCGCCAAGGAGTTCGGTGTTGAGAGCAAGGCCGTCATGGCCAAGCTCAACGAGATGGGCGAGTTCGTCCGTTCGGCGTCCTCGACGATCGAGGCGCCGGTAGTACGCAGACTTAAAGAAGCATTCGGTGGCGGGCCGGCCAAGCCGTCCGCCGACAGAAGAGGATCGGCTCCGGTTCCGAAGCCGGGTCCGCGCAGGCCCGTTCCGGGTCCGAAGCCGGCCGCACCGCGGCAGGAACAGCAGCCTCGCCAAGAACAGCAGCCCCGCCAAGAGCAGCAGCCCCGGCAGGAGCAGCAGCCCCGGCCGGATCTGAAGCCCGAGTTCAAGCCGGAGGCGGCGCGCTCCGAGGCGCCGTCCGCCCCCCAGGCTCCGAAGCCGGGTCCCCGTCAGCCCGCGCCGCGACCCGCGACGCCCCGTCCCGGCCCGGCCCAGCAGGGCGGCGGCGGTGCTCCCGGGCCCAGGCCCGGTCCCCGTCCGGGGCCTGCGGCCGGTCGTCCCGGCTCCGCGCCGAAGCCCGGTCCGCGTCCCGGTGGCGCGGGCGGTCCCGGTGGTGCCGGTGGCACGGGCGGTCCCGGTGGGCCGCGTCCGGCCGCGCCCGGCCAGCGTCCCGGCGGCGGTCGCCCGCGTCCGGGCAACAACCCGTTCTCTTCGACCAACACCGGCATGGGTTCCGCCAAGCCGGGTCCGCGTCCGGGTCCCCCCGGCCAGCGCGGCGACCGCCCCGCGGGTCCGCGCGGCGACCGTCCGGGCGGGCCCCGTGGTGACCGTCCCGGCGGCGCGCCTCGTGGCGACCGTCCGGCGGGCGCCCCGCCGCGTCCGGCACCGCCCGGCGGCCGTCCGGGTGCTCCCGGTGCCGGCGGTCCCCGTCCGAACCCGGGCAGCATGCCGCCCCGGCCGGGAGGCCCGCGGCCCAGCCCGATGAACATGCCGTCCCGTCCGCAGCGTGACACGGGTGGCCCCGGCGGCCCGGGTGGTCGCGGTCGTCCCGGTGGTGGCGGCGGCGGTGGCCGTCCCGGCGGCGGCGGTGGCCGTCCCGGTGGTGGCGGTCGTCCCGGTGGTGGCGGCGGCTTCGGCCGTCCGGCCGGTGCCGGCGGCGGTGCCGGTCGTCCCGGTGGTGGCGGCGGCTTCGGCGGCCCGCGCCCCGGTGGCGGCGGTCGTGGCCGTGGTGGCACGCAGGGCGCGTTCGGCCGTCCGGGCGGGCGTCCCGCACGCGGTCGCAAGTCCAAGAAGCAGCGGCGTCAAGAGTTCGACAACATGCAGGCGCCGGCGATCGGCGGCGTGCGTGTTCCCCGTGGTAACGGCAAGACCATCCGGCTGCCGCAGGGCGCCTCGCTGACCGACTTCGCCGAGAAGATCGGCGCCAACCCGGCGTCGCTCGTCGAGGTGATGCTGCACCTCGGTGAGATGGTGACGGCGACCCAGTCGGTCAACGAGGAGACGCTGCAGGTCCTCGGCACCGAGCTGGACTACGACGTCCAGGTCGTCAGCCCGGAGGACGAGGACCGCGAGCTGCTCGAGTCCTTCGACATCGAGTTCGGCGAGGACGAGGGCGGCGAGGAGAGCCTCGTCTCCCGGCCGCCGGTGGTCACCGTCATGGGCCACGTCGACCACGGTAAGACGAAGCTGCTCGACGCGATCCGCAACGCCAACGTGGTGGCCGGCGAGGCCGGCGGCATCACCCAGCACATCGGCGCCTACCAGGTCGCGACCGAGGTCGACGGCGAGGAGCGCAAGATCACCTTCATCGACACCCCGGGTCACGAGGCGTTCACCGCCATGCGTGCCCGTGGTGCCGAGACGACCGACCTGGTCGTCCTGGTGGTCGCCGCCGACGACGGGGTGAAGCCGCAGACCACCGAGGCCATCGACCACGCGAACGCGGCCGGTGTGCCGATCGTCGTCGCGGTCAACAAGGTGGACAAGGAGGGGGCGGACCCGCAGCGGGTGCGTGCCCAGCTCACCGAGTACGGCCTCGTCGCCGAGGAGTTCGGTGGCCAGACGCAGTTCGTCGACATCTCGGCGAAGCAGCGGCTGGGCATCGAGGACCTGCTCGAGGCGGTCGTGCTGACCGCCGACGCCGAGCTCGACCTGCGGGCCAACCCGGCCCAGGACGCGCAGGGCGTCGCGATCGAGGCGCACCTCGACAAGGGCCGCGGTTCCGTGGCGACCGTGCTCGTGCAGCGCGGCACGCTGCGGGTCGGCGACTCGATCGTCTGTGGTGAGGCCTTCGGTCGCGTCCGGGCGATGCTCGACGAGAACGGCAACAACGTCGATGAGGCGCTGCCGTCCCGTCCGGTCCTGGTGCTGGGCCTGTCGGCCACGCCGGGCGCCGGCGACAACTTCATCGTCGTCGACGACGACCGGATGGCCCGGCAGATCGCCGACCGCCGTCAGGCCCGCAAGCGCAACGCCGAGCTGCTCCGCAGTCGCGGCCGTCGCACCCTCGAGGAGCTGTTCAAGGACCTCGAGAAGGGCGAGGTGCAGGAGCTGCTGCTCGTCGTCAAGGGCGACGTGTCCGGTTCGGTGGAGGCCCTGGAGGACGCGCTCCTCAAGATCGACGTCGGCGACGAGGTCGGTCTGCGCGTCATCCGCCGCGGTGTCGGTGCGATCACCCAGGACGACGTGAACCTCGCGCTCACGTCCCAGGGCACGGTCATCATCGGCTTCAACGTCCGTCCCGAGCGCAACGCTCAGGAGCTGGCGGACCGCGAGGGCGTCGACATCCGCTACTACTCGGTCATCTACCAGGCGATCGAAGAGGTCGAGGCGGCCCTCAAGGGCATGCTCAAGCCCGAGTTCGAGGAGGCCCAGCTCGGCACGGCGGAGATCCGCGAGATCTTCAAGGTGCCGCGCATCGGCAACGTCGCGGGCTCGATGGTCCAGTCCGGCACGATCAACCGCAACAGCAAGGCGCGTCTGATCCGCGACGGCGTGGTGGTCGCCGACAACCTCACGGTGTCCTCGCTCCGCCGGTTCAAGGAGGACGCGACCGAGGTCCGCGAGGGCTTCGAGTGCGGTATCGGGGTCGGCTACGGCGACATCAAGATCGGCGACATCATCGAGACCTTCGAGATGCGGGAGAAGCCGCGAGTCTGATCCAGACCCGAAGGCCCTGAGACGGCCGACCCGGCGTGGGTGGCGTGCGGCTCTGTCGCACGCCACCTAGGCCTGTCTCGAAGTCCCCGCGCGCTGCGGACGGGGACTTCGAGACGGGTCCTGGCTGTCGGCCCGTTCCCCTAGGGTGATGATGCGGATGACCGGAACGGATCGCGCGGGGTGACCGTTGTGTATGTGGGATCGCTGACCCTGGACCTGTTGCTCGGCGACGTACGCTCGCTGAAGCAGAAGCGTTCCGTCGTCCGCCCGATCGTCGCCGAGGTACGGCGCCGGTTCCCGGCGGTGGCGGCGGCCGAGACCGGTCATCTCGACCTGCATCGGCGGGCGGAGATCGGTGTCGCGGTCGTGTCCGACACGGCGGGCAACTGCGTCGAGGTGCTCGAGGCCTGCGAGCGTCTCATCGCCGGGCGACCGGAGATCGAGCTCCTGTCCACCAGGCAGCGGCTCTTCAACGAAGAAGAGGCGTGATCGAGGCCCGCGAGGCATCGGCGAGGACACGTACCGGCCGCCCCCAGCGGCCGAACGACAATGGAGGAACTGTGACCGACCCCGCGCGGGCCCGAAAGCTCGCCGATCGCATTCAGCAGATCGTCGCGGAGATGCTGGAGCGGCGGATCAAGGATCCGCGGCTCGGTTTCGTGACCGTGACGGACACCAGGCTGACCAACGACCTGCGGGAGGCGACGGTCTACTACACCGTGTACGGCAGCGACGCCGAGCGCGCCGACAGCGCCGCGGCGCTGGAGAGCGCCAAGGGCATCATCCGCTCGGAGGTGGGCAAGCGCACCGGCGTGCGGCACACGCCCAGCCTGACCTTCGTGCCGGACGCGCTGCCCGAGAACGCCCGCCAGATCAACGACCTGCTCGCCAAGGCGCGCGCCGCCGACGAGCGGGTCGCCAAGGCGGCCGAGAACGCCCGGCCCGCGGGTGACGCCAACCCGTACCGGGAGACGCTGATCTCCGACGATGTTGACGAAACCGACAGCGACGGCGGCGACGACGCGGGATACTCCCGGTCGTGAGCTCCGCGCCGGGTAAGGTCCCAGCCATCGCCGCCGACGAGTGGGCCAGGGCGGTCGACGCGATCGGGCGGGCCGACGAGGTCTGCCTCGCCTGCCACGTCTGCCCGGACGGCGACGCGCTGGGTTCGATGCTGGCATTCGCGCAGGCGCTGCGCGTGCTGGACAAGCCGTTCACGGCCTCGTTCGGTGACGCGTTCGTCGTACCGCGGATCCTGCGCTTCCTGCCCGGCCTCGACCTGCTCACCGACCCGGCCGACTTCCCCGCCGAGCCGGACGTGATGATCACGTTCGACGCGGCGAGCAGCGACCGCCTCGGCACGCTCGCCGCCAATGCGGGCAAGGCCGGGGAGCTGATCGTCATGGACCATCACGCGTCCAACACGCGGTTCGGCACCACGCACCTGGTCGACCCCGGCGCGGCGGCCACGGCCGTGGTCGCCGAGCACCTCATCGACCTGCTCGGGGTGCCGCTCACCCACGACATCGCGCTGGACCTGTACGTCGGGCTGGTCACCGACACCGGCTCGTTCAAGTACCGCTCCACGACGCCGGAGGTCCACGCCCTCGCGCAGCGGCTGCTGGCGACGGGCATCCGGCCCGAGCGGGTCGCCCGCGAGGTGTGGGACCGCGCGCCGTTCGGCTACCTGCCCGTGCTGGCGGCCGCGCTGGGCCGGGCCCGGCTGGAGCCGGACGTCGCGAACGGGCTGGGCCTGGTCTGGACGGCCGTCACCCGCGCCGACCGCGCCGCCCACGACCTCCCGTACGACCTGCTGGAAGGCGTCATCGACGTCGTCCGCCGGACGGACGAGGCGGAGGTCGCCGTCGTCTTCAAGGAGGACGACGAGGGCGCCTGGCAGGTATCAACGCGGTCCAAGGGCCGCATCGACGTCGGATCGGCCTGCGTGGCCCTCGGTGGCGGTGGCCACCGGATGGCGGCGGGATTCACCCTGCACGGCGAGGTGGAGCCGGCCGTCGAGCGGCTGCGCGACCTCCTGACCGAGAACGAGGTAGCGGCACGCCCATGAACGGACTTGTCATCGTCGACAAGCCGGCCGGCTGGACCTCCCACGACGTCGTGGGCAAGATGCGCCGGCTGGCGGGCACCCGCCGCGTAGGACACGCCGGCACGCTCGACCCCATGGCGACCGGTGTCCTGGTCATCGGGGTGGAGAAGGCCACCCGGCTGCTCGGGCACCTGGCGCTGACCGAGAAGACGTACGAGGCGGTCATCCGGCTCGGGCAGTCGACCAACACCGACGACGCCGAGGGCGAACTCACCGCCGCGGCCTCCGCGGCGGAGGTGACCGAGGACGCCGTGCGCAACGCCGTCGTCGACCTGACCGGGCCGATCGAGCAGATCCCCCCGCAGGTCAGCGCGATCAAGGTGAACGGTAAGCGCGCCTACAAGCGAGCCCGCGCCGGCGAGGAGGTCGAGCTCAAGCCGCGGCCCGTCACCGTGTACGAGTTCGGGATCGGCGCGCTGCGCCTCGAGGGCGACCTGCTGGACGTCACCGCGACGATCACCTGCTCGAGCGGCACCTACATCCGGGCGCTGGCCCGCGACATGGGGACGGCCCTGGGGGTCGGCGGCCACCTGACCGCGCTGCGCCGCACCCGCGTCGGGCCGTACGACCTGTCGATGGCGCACACGGTGGACCAGCTCGCCGAGAAGCTCACCGTGCTGCCGATGGAGGAGGCCGTGGCCGCCGCGTTCCCGCGGATGGACGTCTCCGAGGACGACGCGCGCAAGGTCGCGCACGGCGGCACGCTGGCCGCCACCGGGCTCGGCCAGGGCCCGATCGGGGTATTCGCCCCCGACGGAACCCTGCTGGCCCTCGTCGAGGAGCACGGCCCGGTCGCCAAGCCCCTCGCCGTCTTCGTGTCCTGACTCGGCGCGCCGTCCGGTCACGTCGCGCGCACCGCGAGGCGGACCTCAGTCGGCGGTGCGGCGGCGGGCGCGGTAGGCGGCGACGTTCGTGCGGTTCGCGCAGGCGTCGGAGCAGAAGCGCCGCCGTCCGCCCCGTGAGTCGTCGGCGTACACCCGGTCGCAGTCCGCGGCCGCGCACACGCCGATCCGGTCGAGGCCGTGGTCGCACAGCAGCTCGGCGAGGTTCATCAGCGTCGTCGCGCGGACCCGGTGCGCCAGCTCGACCTCGGGCGGCGCGAAGTGGACGTGCAGCCCCAGCTCGTCGTGGTCGGCCAGGTGCGGGTGCATCGGCACGTCCGACAGCAGCCCGTTGAGCAGCGTGACGGCCGCGTCGAGGCTCTCGGCCTCGAAGAAGGGGCGCAGCGCCCGGGCCCAGGGCCGCAACGCCGCCGCGGTCGCCGGGGTGAAGCGCTGCACGAAGAATCCGTGCTCGGCGAGGACCGCTCGCAGCGCGTCGTCGCCGGCGTCCCCGTCATGGCTCGTGACCGCGTTGACGAGCGCGGCGGCGGCGCCGACGCCATGGCTCTTGTAGCCCGTAATCCGCATTGCCGCATTTTCCCGTATATGAGAAGCTGTAAGCGTCTTCTCAATCTAAAGACTTACACGACGCGACGCATAGGTGGAATCCCTCGTGAGCGAGTGCCCGACCTGCGGCTGGCCCGGCTCGGACGTGTACGAGGTGCTGTCCCGGCACCTCACATCGGAAGGCGTCGTGACCTATAGCCGGTGCGTCTGCGGCGAGGTCCAGGTCCGCCTGCGCCCGTACGCGGCCGATCGTCCGGTCTAGGCGAGCGTCTTCAGCCGCGGCCGGAGCCGGTCCCAGGACACGCGCTGACCCCGGCAGATCCAGATCGGCCGGCCCTGCTCCTCGTTGTGGATCCCCACACCGTCGTCCACGCGCCCGGCGACCCGGACGTCCGACCAGTACGGGGTGAGCTGCTCTCGGGACGCCCGCACGACGATCACCGGAGCACCGTCGTCCGCCGGCCGGCCGAGGTACCACATCCCGTTGTGGCCGCTGTAGGCCTTCGGGAGGCCGTACGCCGCGCCGTACCGGTCGATCGCCCCGGCGACGCCGTAGTCGCCCGCCAGGATGACGTAGCCCGGGCGGTACACCTTGGCGACCACAGCCGTACGAGCCCGGCGATCCAGATCGGCGCCGTGAAGACGCCCGTGTCGATCACCTGCCAGGGTAGGAAGCCCAGCCGGCCGCCATCGGTGCCCTTGGCCGCGATGACCCGGCCCATCTCGAGCTGCGGCCAGCCGTGCCGGGCCTGCCACCACAGGCCCGGCAGCGCGGCGAGCACGGCGACCGCCGCGCCGACCGCGTACAGCGGGACCAGCGGCGGTTGGTCCGGGTACCCCCACGCCGGATGGGAGCCGATGACGCGGAAGTAGAGTTCGTCGCGGTGATAGCCGTATCGGGCGCTCAGTGCGGTCAGTACGACGCCGACCGTCAAAACGGGTCTCCAGGCGAGGGGCATGGCCTGATCATGAGCCGGAACCGATCCGCTGTCACCGGTGTGGCAGGCTTGGGACGACCGCGAAAGGGGTGGACAGGTGCGACGCTGGCATGGCCTCGACGAGGTTCCCGCCGACTGGGGCAGGTCCGTCGTCACCATCGGGGTGTTCGACGGGGTGCACCGGGGACACCAGCGCATCGTCGCCCGGGCCTCGGAGTTCGCGCGCGAGCTGGGACTGCCCGCGGTGGTGATCACTTTCGATCCGCATCCGGACGAGGTCGTCCGTCCCGGCACGCACCCGCCGCTGCTGTGCTCGCCGAAGCGGCGCGCCGAGCTGCTCGCGGGCCTCGGGGCCGACGCCGTGATGATCCTGCCGTTCACGCTGGAGCTGTCCCGGATGGGGCCCGACGAGTTCGTGCAGTCGGTCCTCGTCGACCGGCTGCACGCGGCCCGCGTCGTGGTGGGGGAGGACTTCCGCTTCGGCCACAAGGCGCGCGGTGACGTCGCCCTGCTGCGGGAGCTGGGCGACAAGTACGACTTCGAGGCGGAGGGCGTCCCGCTGGTCGCCAACGGTGAGCCGATCTCCTCGACCCGGATCCGTGAGCGGCTCTCCGCCGGAGACGTCGACGGCGCGGCGCAGCTGCTCGGCCGCCCGCACCGGGTGGAGGGCGTCGTCGTACGCGGGGCGCGGCGCGGCCGTGAGCTCGGCTTCCCGACCGCGAACCTGGAGACGCCGTCGCACACGGCCATCCCGAGCGACGGGGTGTACGCCGGCCACCTCAACTGCGCCGGCTACGGGCGGGCGCGGAACGACGACTCGGCCGGGTTCCCGGACGCCTGCTGGCCGGCGGCGATCTCCATCGGCACGAACCCGACGTTCGAAGGGGAGGAGCGCACGGTCGAGGCGTACGCCCTGGACCGCGACGACCTCGACCTGTACGGCGAGCACGTGAGCGTCGACTTCGGGGTCCGGTTGCGGGACACGCTGAAATTCGACTCGATCGAATCCCTGATCGAGCAGATGCGCCGCGACGTCGAACGCGTCCGGGAGATCACCGGTTCCTGACCGGGCGGAGGCGTCGGGGGAACATCCCGGCGGACACCCGCGTTAGCTTGGTAATGGGCTGCCCGGCATGACGTGGTACCGTGATTTGCCGCTGGGGAAGTGACCGGCAGTAGTCGGCTGCCCCGCGCAGGGCGATACGGCTCACCCGAGTCGTGGCCCCTCCACCCGGGAGACTGTGGGTACGCATGGTTCCCGGGTGTGTCCCAGATGATCGCGTACCCGAACGAGAAGGAGAGCCGTGTCGCTGGACACCGCCACCAAGAAGCAGATCATGGCCGAGTACGCCACCGTCGAGGGTGACACCGGGTCGCCCGAGGTTCAGGTCGCGCTGCTCACCAAGCGGATCAACGAGCTCACCGAGCACCTGAAGACGCACAAGCACGACCACCACAGCCGTCGTGGCCTGCTTCTGATGGTCGGCCGCCGCCGTCGTCTTCTGGGATACCTCCAGAAGAAGGACATCAACCGGTACCGGCAGCTGATCGAGCGCCTCGGCCTCCGCCGATAGCGTCCGGGAGGGAGCGGCGTATGCCGCTCCCTCTCTTCGTATAACTCCAGATACCCGCGGCCGCCCCGTACGGTGCGCCGGGCGCCGGTCCTCGGTAGTGGCCCTCGGATCATGAGACGGATCCGACGGCTTCGATCGAAGACCGGCACCTCTTACCAGAGCGCCGCACCTCCGGGTACGCACTGCGGGTTCACCACACCCGAGGAGGTTTCACATCGTGGATGGTGTGAAGAGCGCCGAAGCCGTCATCGACAACGGCAAGTTCGGCGAACGCAAGATTCGATTCGAGACGGGCCGACTCGCCCGTCAGGCGTCCGGTTCGGCCGTCGCCTACCTCGACGACGAGACGATGGTGCTGTCCGCCACCACCGCGTCGAAGAAGCCGAAGGAGAACCTCGACTTCTTCCCGCTCACCGTCGACGTCGAGGAGCGCATGTACGCCGCCGGGCGCATCCCCGGCTCGTTCTTCCGCCGCGAGGGCCGGCCGAGCGAGGACGCCGTCCTCACCTGCCGGCTGATCGACCGGCCGCTGCGCCCCTCGTTCAAGAAGGGCCTGCGCAACGAGATCCAGGTCGTCGAGACGATCCTGGCCCTGCACCCGGACCACCTGTACGACGTGGTCGCGATCAACGCCGCGTCGATGTCGACGCAGCTCGCGGGCCTGCCGTTCTCCGGCCCGATCGGCGGCGTGCGCGTCGCGCTGATCGAGGGTCAGTGGGTGGCGTTCCCGACCCACTCGGAGCTGGAGAACGCCACGTTCGACATGGTCGTCGCGGGCCGCGTGCTCGAGGACGGCGACGTCGCGATCATGATGGTCGAGGCCGAGTCGACCCCCAGAACGCTCAAGCTCATCGCCGACGGCGCCGTCGCGCCGACCGAGGAGACGGTCGCGGAGGGCCTGGAGGCCGCCAAGCCGTTCATCAAGGTGCTCTGCCAGGCGCAGAGTCGGCTCGCCCAGGAGGCGGCCAAGGAGACGGCCGAGTACCCGATCTTCCTGGACTACCAGGACGACGTGTACGCCGCCGTGGAGGCCGCGGTCCGCACCGAGTTGGCCCAGGCGCTGACGATCGCCGGCAAGCAGGAGCGCGAGAACGAGCTCGACCGCGTCAAGGCCCTGGCGGCCGAGAAGGTCGGCCCGGACTTCGTCGAGCGCGAGAAGGAGATCGGCGCCGCGTTCCGCGCGCTGACCAAGAAGCTGGTGCGCGAGCGGGTCATCGCGGAGAAGGTCCGCATCGACGGCCGTGGTGTGAAGGACATCCGCCAGCTGACCGCCGAGGTCGGCGTCGTGCCGCGCGTGCACGGCTCGGCGCTGTTCGAGCGCGGCGAGACCCAGATCCTGGGCGTCACGACGCTGAACATGCTCCGCATGGAGCAGATGATCGACACGCTCAACCCGGAGCGCACCAAGCGCTACATGCACAACTACAACTTCCCGCCGTACTCCACCGGGGAGACCGGCCGCGTGGGTTCGCCCAAGCGGCGTGAGATCGGGCACGGCGCCCTCGCCGAGCGCGCCCTGATCCCGGTGCTGCCGACCCGCGAGGAGTTCCCGTACGCCATCCGGCAGGTCTCGGAGGCGGTCGGCTCGAACGGCTCCACCTCCATGGGCTCGGTCTGCGCCAGCACGATGTCGCTGCTGTCCGCCGGCGTCCCGCTGAAGCAGATGGTCGCCGGTATCGCGATGGGCCTGATCAACGAGGGCGACGAGTACGTCACGCTGACCGACATCCTCGGCGCCGAGGACGCCTTCGGCGACATGGACTTCAAGGTCGCCGGCACCCGTGACGTGATCACCGCGCTGCAGCTCGACACCAAGCTCGACGGCATCCCGGCGACCGTCCTGGCCGCCGCGCTCAAGCAGGCCAAGGGCGCCCGGCTGGCGATCCTCGACGTCATGCAGGAGGCCATCGAGGCCCCCGGCGAGATGAGCCCGAACGCGCCGCGGATCATCACGATCAAGGTCCCGGTCGACAAGATCGGCGAGGTCATCGGCCCCAAGGGCAAGATGATCAACTCGATCCAGGACGACACCGGCGCCGAGATCACCATCGAGGACGACGGCACGATCTACGTCGGCGCCACCGACGGCCCGTCCGCCGAGGCCGCGCGGCAGGCGATCAACTCGATCGCCAACCCGCACATGCCGGAGGTCGGCGAGCGCTACCTCGGCACCGTGGTGAAGACCACCACGTTCGGCGCCTTCGTGTCGCTGCTGCCCGGCAAGGACGGCCTGCTGCACATCTCCCAGATCCGCAAGCTGCACGGCGGCGCGCGGATCGAGAACATCGACGACGTCATCAAGGTCGGCGACAAGGTCCAGGTCGAGGTCACCGAGATCGACCCCCGCGGCAAGCTGTCGCTGGTGCCGGTCGAGGTGGTCGAGCGGGAGGCCGCGGCCGCGGAGGCCGGCGGCGCCGGCGACGAGGCGGCGGCCCCGTCGTCCGACGGCGGCGAGACCGCCCAGGCCGAGCGTCCGGAGCGCCGCGAGAGCCGCGACGGGGGTGAGCGCCCCCGCCGGCGTCGCACCCGCAGCGGCGGCGGCAGCGGCCGCGGCGACAGCGACCGCAACTCATGACGCTTCTCGCCAGGGAACAGGAGCCCGGCTCCACCTTCGTCGTTCACCCCGGCGCCGACGGCGCCGGGGTGGTCCGGCGGACGGTCCTGCCCGGCGGGCTGCGCGTCGTCACCGAGACCGTGCCCACCGTGCGTTCGGTGGCCTTCGGCATCTGGGCCGGCGTCGGGTCGCGTGACGAGTCGATCGAGGACGCCGGCGCCAGCCACTACCTCGAGCACCTGCTCTTCAAGGGCACCCGCAAGCGCACCGCGCTGGAGATCTCCTCGCTGATGGACGCGGCGGGCGGCGAGATGAACGCCTTCACCGCCAAGGAGTACACCTGCTACTACGCGCGGGTGCTCGACTCCGACATGCCGCTGGCCATCGACGTCGTCTCCGACATGGTGACGGACTCCCTCATCGAGCCGCAGGACGTCGACGCCGAGCGCGGGGTGATCCTCGAAGAGATCGCCATGCACGACGACGACCCCACCGACGCCGTGCACGACGAGTTCTCCGCCGCGCTGTTCGGCGACACCCCGCTGGGGCGGCCGATCCTCGGCACGGTCGAGTCGATCAGCGGGATCGGCCGGGACCGCATCGCGCGGTACTACCGGGACCGCTACGTCCCGCAGAATCTCGTCGTCGCGGCCGCCGGCAACGTCGACCACGACGAGGTCGTGCGCCTGGTCGAGACGGCGTTCGCGGGCGTGCTCGGCGACGCCGCGCAGCTGCCCAGCGCCCCGCGGATCGGCGGACCCGGCGCGTCTCCCACATCGGGCGTACGCTCGATCGTCCGCCAGACCGAGCAGGCGAACCTCATCCTCGGCACGGTCGGGATCACCCGCGTCGACGAGCGCCGGTTCGCCCTCGGCGTGCTGAACGCCGCGCTCGGCGGCGGGATGTCCTCCCGCCTGTTCCAGGAGATCCGGGAGAAGCGCGGGCTCGCGTACTCGGTGTACAGCTACAACTCCCAGTACGCCGACACCGGCATCTTCGGGGTGTACGCCGGGTGCCTGCCGGCCAAGGTCGACGAGGTCCTCGCGATCTGCCGCGACGAGGTCGCCAAGGTGGCCGAGCACGGCATCACCGAGGAGGAGCTCGAACGCGGCAAGGGCCAGCTGCGCGGATCGTTCGTGCTGGGCCTGGAGGACACCGGGTCGCGGATGAGCCGCATCGGCAAGAGCGAGCTGGTCTACGACAGCCTGCTCTCGGTCGACGACATCCTGGGCCGCATCGAGGCCGTCACGCTGGACGACGTCCGTACGGTCGGCCGCGAGATCCTGGGCCGCCCGATGACGATGACCGCCATCGGGCCGTTCGAGGGCCGCGACTTCACGCTCTGACACACGTCCTCGAGAGGGGTTCTGAGACTGCGACGGCCTCAGGACCCCTCTCTGGCGTTCGCCTGATGACTTATCCTGGCGAGCGCCCGGCCGCAAAGGATCTTACGATCGCCGAGCGGCGGCAGAACGGCAGAGAGGAACGGCGGCGTGCCCGGTCTGGACGAGAAACTGCTTGAGATCTACGACGAGGTGTTGCGCCGCAACCCCGGCGAGGACGAATTCCACCAGGCAGTGCACGAGGTCCTGACCAGCCTCGGTCCGGTCGTCGCCAAGCATCCCGAGTACGCCGACGCGGCCGTGATCCGCCGGCTGTGCGAACCCGAGCGGCAGATCATCTTCCGCGTTCCGTGGGTCGATGACACCGGCGTGGTGCAGATCAACCGGGGCTTCCGGGTGGAGTTCAACTCCGCGCTCGGCCCGTACAAGGGCGGTCTGCGCTTCCACCCCAGCGTCTACCTCGGCATCATCAAGTTCCTCGGTTACGAGCAGATCTTCAAGAACGCACTCACGGGCATGCCGATCGGCGGTGGCAAGGGAGGCTCGGACTTCGATCCGAAGGGCCGCTCCAACGGCGAGATCATGCGGTTCTGCCAAGCCTTCATGACCGAGCTCTACCGGCACCTCGGCGAGTACACCGACGTTCCCGCGGGCGACATCGGGGTCGGTGGCCGCGAGATCGGTTACCTGTTCGGCCAGTACAAGCGGATCACCAACCGCTATGAGTCCGGTGTCCTGACCGGCAAGGGCCTGAGCTGGGGCGGTTCCCAGGTACGCACCGAGGCCACCGGCTACGGCACGGTGTTCTTCGTCGAGGAGATCCTCCGGACCCGCCAGGACTCCTTCGACGGCAAGAAGGTCGTGGTGTCGGGCTCCGGCAACGTGGCCGTCTACGCGATCGAGAAGGTCCAGCAACTCGGCGGAACCGTGGTGGCCTGCTCGGATTCCGGTGGCTACATCGTCGACGAGAAGGGCATCGACCTCGGACTGCTCAAGGACCTCAAGGAGGTCCGCCGCGCTCGCATCTCCGAGTACGCCGAGATCCGCGGTGACGCGGTCGAATACGTTGAGGGCCGCTCGGTGTGGGAGGTTCCCTGCGATGTCGCCCTGCCCTGCGCCACGCAGAACGAACTCAACGGCACCGACGCCGCGACACTGATCCGGAACGGATGTGGGGTCGTCGCGGAAGGCGCGAACATGCCCTGCACCCCCGAGGCCGTCCAGCTCTTCGCCGACGCCGGCGTGATCTTCGCTCCGGGCAAGGCCGCCAACGCCGGAGGCGTCGCGACCAGCGCGCTGGAGATGCAGCAGAACGCTTCCCGAGACTCCTGGACCTTCGACCACACCGAGCAGCGTCTCGCGGACATCATGCGCGGCATCCACGACCGCTGCCTGGAAATGGCCGACGAGTACGGCAGCCCCGGCAACTACCTCGCCGGGGCCAACATCGCCGGATTCACCCAGGTCGCCGACGCCATGCTCGCACTCGGCGTCATCTAGAGCGGCTTCGCGGCACCGGCGCTTCGGCCGCGCGCCCGCTGCTCAGATCCAGCCCTGGCGGGCGGCGAGGGCGCCGGCCTGGAAGTGGGTCTTGGCGCCGAGCGCGGAGGCCAGGCGCGGGGACCCGTGGCCTGTCCCTGGCCCGGTCCGGGACGCGGTCGTCCGGGGCTCGGCGATAGGCTCGGCTGCGCAACCGGACCGGGAGGACGTCGTGATCAAAGTCGGGGTGCTGGGGGCGCGTGGGCGCGTCGGGGCTGAGCTGTGCCGGGCGGTCGAGGCCGCAGAGGACCTGGAGCTGGTCGCGGCGGTGGACGCCGGGGACGACCGGGCACCCCTCCAGGCCGCCGAGGTCGCCATCGACTTCACCCATCCCGACGCGGTCATGGACAACCTGCGCTGGCTCATCGAGAACGGCGTGCACGCCGTCGTGGGCACCACCGGGTTCGACGACGAGCGGCTCGCGACGGTGCGCGGCCGGCTCGCGGAGCGGCCCGGTACGAACGTCCTGATCGCTCCCAACTTCGCCGTCGGCGCGGTGCTGATGATGAGCTTCGCGCAGAAGGCCGCGCCGTTCTTCGACTCGGTGGAGATCGTCGAGCTGCACCACCCGAACAAGGCGGACGCCCCGAGTGGCACGGCCCGGCGCACCGCCGAGCTGATCACGGCCGCGCGGGAGAAGGCCGGTGTGGGCCCCTCTCCGGACGCGACCACGACCGGTCTGGACGGAGCGCGCGGCGCCGACGTGGACGGCGTCCACGTGCACGCCGTCCGCCTCGCCGGGCTGATCGCGCACCAGGAGGTGCTGCTGGGCGGGCACGGGGAGACGCTGACGATCCGGCACGACTCGCTCAGCCGCGAGTCGTTCAGCCCCGGCGTGCTGCTCGCCGTCCGCCGCGTCGCCGAACTGCCCGGCCTCACGATCGGGATCGAGTCGCTGCTCGGCCTCTAGGGCTCATCTCAAAGCCGCGCAGTAGGACAGCGGGCTTTGAGACAGGGCCTAGGCGTTGAGGCGGGTCAGCAGGGTCGCGACCAGGGCCTGGACGGACTCGCGGGAGCCGCGCCGGAGGTAGGCGCGGACGCGGCCCAGCACATCGACGCGCGTCCCGTGGCCCAGGCCCGCCCGCAGGTGCAGGGGACCGGAGCGGCCCGGCGGCCCGAACCACCAGGCGGCCTCACGGGTGTGCCGCCGCAGCACCTCGCCCGCGTACGCCCCGGCGAGCACGATCAGGTCCCCGTCGGAGAACTTTTCGTCCTCGTCGTCGGCGCGCAGGCCGTGCAGGCGCCGCCGCTCCTCCAGCGCGTCGTCCAGGAGCACGAGCGACTCGACCGAGCCGTCCAGCCCGTGCAGGGCGGCGAACTCGGCCGCGTTCGCGCCCTGCAGGGCGCCCAGGTCCGGTGTGCCGTCGAGCAGGTTGGGATGGCGGGCCGGGCGTCCGGTGGCCGGGCGGGGGCGCAGGGGACTGCCGATCGTCGCCGCGATGTCGCGGTCCCACAGGAACTGCAGCACGCTCTCGGGCGGCTGGCCGGTGCTGTGCACCAGAACGGTGGAGCGGTGTCCCTCGCTGCCGAGCCGCTCGGCGTGCGCCAGTGCGCCCGCCACCTTGATCATCAGCTGGACGTACTCCAGGGCCTCGCGGTCCGGCGCCCAGTCGTCCGCCACGAGCCACAGCCCCTGGTCGCCGCCGGGGGGACCTGTCACGAGGTCGGCGCTGTCGAGGTCGGCGAGGCCCACAGGATGAACTCCGTACGGGGGAAGTGTTCGCTGCGGCGAACATTGTCGCGCCGTTGGGCATCCGGTGCACTTCGACCCGCCGTGCACCGGGGACTAAGGCGGCCCGGGAGGTCCGCCGCACCGTTTCACCGCGAACGCGGCAGGGTAGGCGGTCAACGAGATGGACGAGTTGGTAGGAGAGGTCCTCTCGGAGGTGCTGAACCGCGCGCACCTGCTACGGCCGGGCGCGACCGCGCAGATCATCGCCGAGGAGGGACGCCCGCTCGGCGTCCGGGACGCGACGATCTACCTTGCCGACCTGGAGCAGGAGTACCTGCGGCCGATGCCGCGTCCGGACGGCCGGCTGGTGCCGGCCCTGCGGATCGACTCGACCGTCGCCGGGCGGAGCTACCGGGCCATCGAGATCCGGCGCGGCCCGGCGGACGAGGGCGGATCGCAACTGGTGTGGCTGCCGCTCATGGACGGCAGCGAACGGCTGGGCGTGCTGGAACTCCTCGTCGAGGATCTGAGCGAGGAGGCGCTGGACTGGTGCCGGGCGTTCGCCTCGCTGGCGGGCCTCATGGTCGTCAGCAAGAGCCACTACAGCGACACCCACGCCCAGGTCCGGCGGAGCCAGAAGATGGCGCTGCAGGCCGAGATGGTGTGGGCGTTCATGGCCCCGCCGACCTTCGCCACCGAGGAGGTCGTCGTCGCCTGCGCGATCAGGCCGGTCTACGGGGTCGGCGGAGACGCCTACGACTACTCGCTGGTCGGTGACCATCTGCACGTCTCGGTCCTCGACGCGGTCGGGCACGACCTCCCGGCCGGGCTGATCGCCAGCGTCGCGCTGGCCAGCTGCCGCAACACCCGTCGCGCCGGCGGAGAGCTCGCCGACATGGTGGCGTACGCCGACCACGCGATCGTCAGCCAGTTCGGCACGTCCCGGTTCGCCACCGCGCTGCTGTGCGACCTCGACGTCGGCACCGGCCTGTTCAGCTGGGTTCCCTGTGGGCATCCGCCACCCCTGTTGATCCGGGGGAACAAGGTCATCAAGGAGCTCTTCCACCGGCCACGGCTGCCGCTCGGCCTGGGGAGCGACCGGAACGGGCCGGACCTCGACGAGAGTCCGCCCGTCTACACCGAGCAGCTCCAGCCGCAGGACCGGCTGCTGCTCTACACCGACGGCGTCATCGAGGCACGGGCGGCCGACGGCAGCCAGTTCGGCGTGCGGCGCCTCGGCGACTTCGTCATCCGCCACGGCGCGGCCGGCCTGCCCGCTCCCGAGACGTTGCGCCGCCTCAACCGCGCCATCCTCGACTTCCAGCACGGCCGGTTGGCCGACGACGCCACCACCGTGCTCGTGGAGTGGCGGCCCGGGAACCTGAGGCCGAAGTACGCGTTCTGACGCCGGTCCTCGGCCACGCGCTCAGCGGCCGGGACGCAGGCCGGCGAACAGGTCCTCCTCAGGCAGCGTGACCGCGACGTGGGAACGGGCCAGGTGGTAGTCCTCGGTGGGCCAGACCCGGCGTTCGACGTCGCGGTCGTGGAGCATGAAACCGGCGTTCGGGTCGATCTGCGTGGCGTGCGCGAGCAGCGCCCGGTCCCGGACCGCGAAGTACTCCGCGCAGGGGACGCGCGCGGAGAACTCGGGCGCGGGGGCGTCGTCGGGGAACTCGGCCAGCACGTCGCGCATGGCGGAGTCGAGGCCGCAGGCGGTCATGGCGTCGTGCAGGGTCTGGAACCACGCCTTGGACAGGGCGCCGTGGTAGTAGAGCTTGGCCGGCCGCCACGGCGTACCCGCCTCGGGATGGCGGCCGGCGTCCCCGGCGGCGTCGAAGGCGGCCGCGGTGACCTCGTGCGTCCTGACATGGTCGGGGTGCGGGTAGCCGCCGGTCTCGTCGTAGGTCACGATCACGTGTGGGCGGAACTCGCGGATGAGGGCCACGAGCCGTCCGGTCGCCTCCTCCAGCGGCGTGCGGGCGAAGCAGCCGTCGGGCAGCGGCTCGCCGTCCTCGGGCAGCCCGGAGTCGACGAATCCCAGGAACCGCTGCCGGACTCCGAGGATCCGCCGGGCGGCCTCCATCTCGGCGCGCCGGACGGCGGCGAGGTTCTCCCGGACGCCGGGCCGGTCCATGGCTGGGTTGAGCACGTCGCCGCGTTCCCCTCCGGTGCAGGTGACCACCAGGACGTCCACGCCTTCGGCGGCGTACTTGGCCAGTGTCGCCGCGCCCTTGTTGGACTCGTCGTCGGGATGGGCGTGCACGCTCATCAGGCGAAGCGGTTCGCCGGGGGTGATGCGCAGATTCACGGCTGCCTTTCATCGGTGAAGTCCGCCAGGCGGCGGAGGAACGCGGTCGTGGTGGGAAGCGGCGGGCCGGCCGGAGGCGCTCACTCACCGGACCGGGCCCACGCCCGCGCTCGGGAGCGCGGG
>NZ_JBFAUM010000013.1:0-217683 GCF_040679195.1 Actinoallomurus sp. NPDC052308
ACGGCGGGTCTTCGAGCTGACGGGGCTGTCGCGGCTCGTTCCGACCACCACCGGCCGGCCCGCCCCGGCCGGGACCGGCGGCCGGGTCACCGTCGCGGCTTACGGCCGCGTCCGCGGGCCCCGGCGGTCGAGCACGACCGGGACGCCGCCGGTCCCGGCCGGGGCCGGCCGGTGGTGGTCGGAACGAGCCGCGACAGCCCCGTCAGCTCGAAGACCCGCCGTACGGTGCCCTCCTCCGGGATCGCGGCGGACAGGGGAACGCGCAGGGCGGTGCTGCGGCCGTGGGCCCGCACGATGATGTGGACGCCCGCCGAGTCGAGGAACCTCGTGCCGGTCAGGTCCAGGAGCATCTCCGTCACCCCGCTGTTGAGGAGCCGGAGTACGCGCTCCCGGATCGCCGCGGCGTTGACCGCGTCGACCTCTTGCGGGAAATGGACGATGGTCACTCCGGAGACCTGCTCCACCTCGAGATCGACCGTGGACAGATGTCGCATCGAGATTCCACCTCACGGCTGGCCGGGAACGGGGACGACGCTCTCAACTGACGGGTTGACCGACAGTCAGCGCCGTTGTGTCGGGACTAGCCATGTACCCGATTTCAGCGCAGAAAATCCTTAATAGCCGCTGACCTGCGATTATGTCCGGAGTTCCTCCCGTAGGCGGCTCCCGGTGACTCCGTGATCGCTGTGCGCGTGGCCTAGCGCTTCTCGTCGACCGCCTTGACCAGCTCGTCCTTGTTCATCGTCGAGCGGCCGTGCACATCGAGCTCGCGGGCCTCCTCGTACACCTCGTCCTTAGTCTGCTCCCCGGAGCCGGAGCCGGAGCCGGAGCCGGAGCCGCCGGTCAGCTCCTCCCGGCGACGCTCGGCGAAGGCGGCGCCGAGTTCCTGGAGGCGCTCGGCGGAGACCGCCTCGCGGAGCGCGGGGAGGATGTCGCTCTCCTCCTCCTCGACATGGTGCTTGACCGCGTCGATGAACTCCTTGAGCTTCTCCTCGAACTCTCTCCCCTCCGGAGGCATCGCGCGGAGTCGCTCGAGCATGTCCTCGGCCTCGTGGTGCTCCTCGGTCCCGTGCTCCGCCTCATCCCGTTCCCCGGCGTCCTTCGCCACCACCGGATAGACCCGCTCCTCCTCGGCGCGCGAGTGCGCGGTCAGCAGTGCCGCCACTTTGTCGAGCAGCTCGGGGCGGCGCTCGGTGTCCTTCTGCAGCTCGTCGAACAGCTCCTCCAACGTGCGGTGGTCCTGCGTGATGAGTTCGACGACGTCGGCCATGCGCTCTTCCTCTTCGTGTCCGTGCCGATGAGTGACCCCCTCCTTACCCACCGAGCGCCGCTCAATCCTGCTGCGTCACCGCTCCGTGTCGCCGGGTGAGCGTCGCCGGTGCCCGCAGGGGCGGCCCGCGACGTCTCATGCGGTGGCGCGCCCTGGGCGGCGGACGCATGAAACGGCCGTTCACGTGGCACAAGACCCGGCATGGACCTTCTGGGCATCTATCTCAACGATCACCTGGCCGGCGCGACCGCCGGTGTCGAGCTCGCACGCCGGGGCGCCGGGACGCACAAGGGAAAGAAGAGCGGGGCGTTGTTCCGGCAACTCGCCGAGGAGATCGCCGAGGACCGCGCGGCGCTGTTGCGGATCATGCGCACCCTCGGCGTGTCGGCGCAGCAGTACAAGGTCTGCGCGGGCTGGATCGCCGAGAAGATCGGGCGGTTGAAGCCGAATGGGCACCTGACCAGCCGGTCGCCGCTGAGCGACCTGCTGGAGCTGGAGGTCATGCGGCTCGGCATCGAGGGCAAGGCCTCGGGATGGCGTACGCTCCGGGCGGTCGCCGAGCACGATGACCGGCTGAGCGCCGAGGAGCTCGACGGGCTCCTCGCCCGCGCTCGCCGTCAGGCCGACACCGTGGAGGGACTGCGTACCGAGACCGCCGAGGCGATCTTCGGCCCGTGACGGCCGGCGGTCAGCTCGTCTCGACCGATCGCTGCTGACCCGGATAGCCGGGCCGCTGCTCCGGGAGGCCGACCCGGCGGTCCGGTTCCGCGGCGAGCAGGTCGACGGGCTCGGGCGGTGCGGCCTTGCCGGGAGTGTCGTGGTCAGGTGCCGTGTCGGTCTCCTCGTCGGTGGCCGGGTCCGCGTTGACGCCCTGCTCCTCGACGAGATCCTCGTCGCTGCCGTGTCGCTGGTGATGGGTCATGCCACTCCATTACCCCTGAAATCACCAGACACCCGGATCAACGGGTTCCGGCCGGTGGAACCCTCTGCCCGGAAGAGGGGCGGTCGCGCGTACGATCGGCGCACAGCCCCCCGAGGCCGACCGGGCCGCACCAGGCCCCGTACCGGAAGGACACCCACGCATGGCACAGGAAGTACGCGGAGTCATCGCCCGGGCCAAAGGCGCACCGGTGGAGATGACGACGATCCTCGTGCCCGACCCGGGCCCCGGTGAGGCGGTCGTGAAGGTGCAGGCCTGCGGGGTCTGCCACACGGACCTGCACTACCGCGAGGGCGGGATCAACGACGAGTTCCCGTTCCTGCTCGGCCACGAGGCCGCGGGCATCGTGGAGTCGGTCGGCGCGGGCGTCGCCGATGTCGCGCCCGGCGACTTCGTCATCCTCAACTGGCGGGCGGTCTGCGGCCAGTGCCGGGCCTGCCTGCGCGGCCGCCCGTGGTACTGCTTCAACACGCACAACGCCGCGCAGAAGATGACCCTGACCGACGGTACCGAGCTCTCACCCGCCCTGGGCATCGGCGCGTTCGCCGACAAGACCCTGGTCGCCGCGGGCCAGTGCACGAAGGTCGACCCGGCCGCCGCACCGGCCGCGGCGGGGCTGCTCGGCTGTGGCGTGATGGCGGGTCTCGGCGCCGCGATCAACACCGGGGGAGTGGGCCGCGGCGACTCGGTCGCCGTGATCGGCTGTGGCGGCGTGGGGAACGCGGCCGTCGCGGGCGCCCGGCTGGCCGGCGCCGCGAAGATCATCGCTGTGGACCTGGACGACCGGAAGCTCGACCAGGCCAAGAAGCTCGGGGCCACGCACACCGTCAACTCCCGCGACGCGGACGCCGTCGAGGCCATCCGCGACCTGACCGGCGGCTTCGGCGCCGACGTCGTCATCGACGCCGTCGGCCGACCGGAGACGTACGAGCAGGCCTTCTACGCGCGCGACCTGGCCGGCACGGTCGTCCTCGTCGGCGTCCCGACGCCCGAGATGCGGCTCGAGCTGCCGCTCCTGGACGTGTTCGGGCGCGGCGGCGCGCTCAAGTCCTCCTGGTACGGCGACTGCCTGCCCTCGCGGGACTTCCCGATGCTGATCGACCTGTACCTCCAGGGCCGGCTCGACCTGGACGCCTTCGTCTCCGAGACGATCCCGCTGGACGACGTCGAGGGCGCCTTCGAGCGCATGGGGCGGGGCGACGCCCTGCGTTCGGTGGTGACGCTGTGACCACCGCACGCCTCGACCACCTCGTCACCTCGGGCACCTTCTCGCTCGACGGCGGCACATGGGACGTCGACAACAACGTCTGGATCATCGGCGACGACGCCGAGGCCCTGGTCATCGACGCGGCGCACGACGCCGACGCGATCGCCGAGGCGGTCGGCGACCGCCGCCTGGTCGCCATCGTCTGCACCCACGCCCACGACGACCACGTCGACGCGGCCCCGGCCCTGGCCGCCCGCACCGGAGCACCGATCCTGCTGCACCCGGCCGACCGGCCGCTCTGGGATCTCACCCATCCCGACCGCGCGCCCGACGCGGACCTGGCGGACGGGGAGACGATCCGGGTCGCCGACGTCGAGCTGACCGTCCTGCACACGCCGGGCCACAGCCCCGGCGCGGTCTGCCTGCACGCCCCGGCCCTGGGCGCGGTGTTCTCCGGCGATACCCTGTTCCAGGGCGGGCCGGGCGCGACCGGCCGGTCGTTCTCCGACTTCCCGACCATCATCGACTCGATCCGCGACCGTCTGCTGGCCCTGCCGCCGGAGACGGTCGTCAACACCGGTCACGGCGACGACACCACGATCGGCGCGGAGTCCCCGCACCTGGAGGAGTGGATCGCCCGCGGCCACTGACCGCGATGCTCAGCCGGCCTGCTCGGCGAAGCGCTCGTTCCGGTAGGGCTCCAGCTCCGGCAGCCGAACTTCCTCCAGCAGCTCCCGGGCCGCGAGTTCGGCGAGGCGTGCGGCGAGGGTGACGCCGCTGTGCGTCACCACGACATACAGGCCGGGGGCGGCTCCGGCCACCCCCACCACCGGCATCCCGTCGGCCGGCATCGGCCGCACGCACACCCGGTACTCCTGGACGCGCGCCTCGCGAAGGCTCGGCGCGACGAGCCGGGCCCGGTCCAGGAGGGTGTCCGCCAGCTCCCGCTGAACGGCGTCGGGCGTGTGCAGGTCCGCCGTGACGTCCCCGGCCTCCAGGTGCACCGTGTCCGGGCCGTGCGGGCGCAGGTGTACGCGGGGCGTGTGCAGGACCCGCGTCGGCGGGTGCTCGACCGGGCCGACCCGCACCACGAACCCCGGCGCGGTCGAACCCGGCGGCTCCGGATCGACCAGCGGGACGCGGACCCCCGCCATCGCGGCGACCCGCGAGGTCCAGCGCCCGGCACAGCAGACGACGACGTCGGCGGGGACCCGTTCACCCGCGGTGGTGCGCACCGCCGTGACCCGCCCGCCGGAGCGCTCGATACCGGTGACCCGCACGGCGGTGCGCACCCGGGCCCCGTGCCGGCGGGCTCGCGCCGCCAGCCGCTCCACCAGCGGCTCGGTCAGCAGGTAGCCCTCCTCAGGGAACCAGGCGAAAGACAGGTCCCGCGCCGGTGCGTCCGGCAGGCGCAGGGCAGGCTCGATCCCGGCCACCTCGTCCCGGCCGACCAGGCGCGCCGCGTACCCCCACGCGTGCGCCCGGGCCACCGTGGCCTCGACCTGCTCCCGTCGCGCGGCGTCGGCGACCTGCAGGTTTCCGACCGGCCGGTGCCAGGCGGCGCCGTCCAGTTCCGCGGCCAGCCGCGCCCAGGCGCGCATGCCGTCGGCGTTGAGCCGGTGGTAGGCCTCCGGAGTCTTGGCGGCGGCGTTGAGCCAGGCGAAGCTCCACCTGCTGGTCGCCCGGCCGGGCCGGTCCTGCTCCAGGAGGGTCACCGAAGCCCCCTCCCCGGCCAGCCGGTCCGCCAGGGCCGCTCCCACGATCCCGCCGCCGATCACCGCGTACCGAAGCATGGTCCACCCGCTCCCTTCCTCCGACACCATCCCCGACCGCCGGCCGTCATACCGCGCCTGCCGGGGCGGGCCTGCGTCTACGTCGCCCCGAACATCGTCCTCCGGGTCGCCGTCCGTGTCGCTGGTCGCCTGTGTGCCAGTGCGCCGGGTGGGCGCCGCCGAGGCCGTATGACCGCCGAAGCCCGGCGGGTGTCATCGTGACCTGTGAGGTCGCGAGCCGGCCTGCCGAGCCGGCGGCCTTCGGCGGGGGGAATCTGGTGATCATCGCAAGCGTTGCAGCGTGGGCCAGCAGCAGTCGTTTGAAGGGCTCTTCGTGCGCGCCATACAGATCGACCGGTTCGGCACACCCGACGTTCTCACTCTCGTCGAGGTTCCCGAGCCTGAACCGGGATCTGGGGAGGTATTGATCCGGACCGTTGCGACCAGCATCAATCCCGTTGACGACAAGACGCGGGAGGGAGCCATCGGGGAGGGAACACCACCGCTGCCGATGACGCTCGGCTGGGACCTGGCCGGCATCGTGGTCGACGGCGGCAGCAGCGGCCTGCGCGCCGGGGAACGCGTCATCGCGATGTCGCATCAACTCGGCTCCGCCCGGGGTACCTGGGCCGACCTGGTCGCGCTTCCGGCGCAGGCGGTAGCCGTCGCGCCGCAGGCGGTCAGCCTGATCGAGGCCGCCACCCTGCCACTTCCCGGTCTGACGGCCTGGCAGACGCTGGACTGGCTCGCGGTGGCCGCCGGAGAGCGGCTGCTGATCGCCGGCGCCGCGGGTGCGGTCGGAGGATTGGCCCTGCAGATCGCCCGGGCACGAGGCGTCGAAGTCGACGCCGTGGTCTCCAAGGACGCGCAGGCCGCCTTCGCCCGCGACCACGGCGCCGGCCTCGTCACCACTGACCACCGCACTCTCGAAGACCGCGGCTATGACGCGGTCTTCGACACCTTCGGGGCCTTCGTGACCGACGCGGTGGCCGACGGTGGCCGGTACGCGTCGATCGCCACCCAGGCCGGCCCGGTCCCCGACCTGTCCGCACGCGGTGTCCGCACCACCGTCAACCAGGTGCGGGAGGACGGCGCGGGACTGAACGAGCTCACCAAGCTCGTCGACCACGGCTCACTGCGGCCGCGTGTGCACTCCACCTTCGGCCTCCACGAGATCCAGGCCGCACACGAACGCTTCCGCCAAGGCGGCCTGGCCGGAAAGATCACCGTGACCTTCTGAGGCACGCCCTTGATCCTTCGCGGAATGGTACGACGCCGGCTCTTCTCCACCACTCCACGGTCGGCCGGCGCGAAACCGCTTCCTGTCACGATCCGCGCCGCCCGGTTCCGCCGCCTCTTCGCCCACATGACACCCATCTTCATGATCCGGGCTCCGAGGTTCTACTTCAGTGGATATGCGAGCCCTTTGACTCGCGACTCGGCCGCGACACCTACGGTGCCGGACGCAGTGCCAGGTCGTCGATCTGGAACGCGGGCCCGGTTTGGCCCGCGTTCCACGTAAAGGTCCAGTCGACGCGGGTGGCGCCCGCCGGCGCGGTGAACGTGCCGGCCGCCTCGGTCCAGGTGGTCTCCCGGGCCAGGGTCACCGGGTCGGTACGCAGCACGGTGCCGGACTCATCGCGCCAGCGCACGTTCCACGTGACGGCCGGCATGGTCGCCACGGCCTCCTTATACCACAGCGACGCCCGGTAGCTCGTGCCGGCGACCACCCCCGTGTAGCCGGGGTAGTTGTCGAGCTGGATCGCGCTGCCGGACGCCTGATCGGTCGTCATCCGCAGCGAACCCGAGCCGCCGTGCGCGTCACCGGTCTGGTGCGTGACACTCGCGCTGTACCACGGAGCGTACGGAGAGACCGAGCTGGACTCGAAGTCCTGCTCGACGATGGCGGGCGGAGTGGGCTTCACGCCGTCGAAGGTGCTGCCGGCGTCCTGTCCGTACTGCGGCGCGACCCATAGCGCGGGCGAGATCAGATTGCCCATGTCGGTGACCTTGAACTGCCACGGCCCCGTGTAGGTGTTGTCGTGCCAGGAATTGTTCGACTCGTGGACGATCGACTTCTGGATCACGTCGCCCTTGTACGGAGACCAGTCCGGGTACGTGCCCAGTTGGACAGTAGGCCCATGTGCCCGCAGTACCGCGTCGGACAGCCGCCGTTCACCTCGGCGGGGTCGAAGTCGAAGGTGTTGTGGTGGACGTCGACGTTCTTCGTCCACCATCGGCAGTCGGTGTAGAGCGGTTCGCCGGCGATGGCGGGCGCGGAGCACTGTGAGGTGTTGCTCGGACCGACGATCGACGTGCAGTCGCCGGTCGTCGAGGCCGGGCTGTTGCAGAAGCGGTCGGCGTTCGCCCAGGCGGTGATTCCGCCCCAATTGTTGTCCAGCAGGTTGCCGGTGACCTCGATCTTGCCGGTGCGTGCGGGCAGGCGCGGCTCACCGTCGGCCTCGGACAGGTAGATCGCGCCGACCGGGAACGGGTCGCCCTTCGCCGCCTTTTCGGAACCGGCGGGCCAGGCGTTGTCACGCAGGGTGTTGTTCCGGATCACCACGTTGTAGCTGATCTCGTAGAAGATCGCATGCGAGTCATTGCCCTCGATGAGGTTGCCCTCGATGAGAAAGTCGTTGTCGTTGGTGTCGGCCCATATCCCTGGCCCATGGTTGCCGTGGATCCAGTTGCCGGTCACGTCGGCGCTGTTCACCGCCCAGAACTTCATCCCGCCGGTGCATCCACACCCGGGTTGCTGGTGCTCCCAGTCGTCGGTGTTGTTGCCGGTGAACTCGTTGCCGTCCACGACCAGGTCGGCGATGGTGTTGCCGGTCTTGTAGGCGTTCAGGCCGTACTGGCCGTTGTCCTTCAGACAGTTACCGCGGATCTCGTTCTTGGCGCCGGCCATCAGGCCCGCGCCGGTGTTGTCGCGGATCGTGTTGTGTTCCACGACCCAGCCGTCGCCGGAGTCGTGGTTGACCACGCCCTGATCGTGCGGTGCGGTGAAACCGGTGATCGTCAGGTACCGGATCGTGACGCCGGTCGCCTGCTGCGTGAACGCGTAGTGGTTCAGCTTCTGCCCGTCCAGCACCGCGCCGGGCGCGCCGAGGAACGTCGAACCGTTACCGGGCATGATCTGGGCGTACGGGTCGGTGCCCAGCGTGTGCGTACCGGTTTGGAAGTAGTACGTGGTGTTCGCCAGCCGGAAGTCCACGCCTTCGACAGCATCACCCTGGACCCGGCCACCGGCGTCATGGCGGCCTGCGCGGGCCCACACCGAGTAGGCGCCGCCGAAGCCGCGTGACCGCGCGTGCTGAGCCTGGAGCGACAGCGGGGACCGCCGGGCTGCGCAAGCCTCCAGTCGCTGTCGCCGGGGCGTGCAGTGGCGCGTGAAAATTGCGTCTTGAGATGACCCTAGCCTTGTACTTCACTAGGTCAGGAATGGCCGTTTGTTCGTAGGGGGACTGCTCGGCCGCTCTTCAGTTCCGTAGGGCCCGGATCAGTCGCCGAGTTTCCGATCAACCGCGAGTAGGTACGCCACCGGCGAAGTTCGACGCGCTTCTCGGTAACCCTTGTACTTTCCTGCTAGGTAGGGAACAACTGTGACGCCTATCGAAGCCCCGGCGACAGCCATGTGACCGCTCGCCGCTGCGAGTCCCCCGAGGAACGTCCCTGCTGCGGCCTGGGCGTCGAACTTCAGTCCGAGACTTCCTACTACAGAGTCCCGGGGAGGACGTCGCGATAGGAGGACCACCAGCCGCCGCGCTTGCGGGCGTTGCGGCCGAGGTCGATGAGGCGGTCGCGGGTGTCCGCGTCGACCTTGTACAGGGTCAGGAGCTGGCGCAGGTCGCTTATGCCGATCGAGTGGGTCCCGCGTGATGTCATGGAGGCACTGTCCGCATATGACATCGAAAGCCGCCCCTGGTCCCGCCGCGACGAGCTCATAGAGCCCTTGACCGCCTGAGTATGGAGGGGTGAGCTGCGGTCTCGATCATGTGATCACAGATGAGTCCTGATCTCTGGAAGCGTTGAACGGTCATCAGATCGTTCATCCGGGAGAGCAGCACCACGAGAGGGGCAACATGGCCGTCTACTCGCACATGACGATGTCGCTGGACGGATATATCGCCGATCCGAAGGACGGGACCGGTGAGCTGTTCGGCTGGTACGGCGCTGGCGACGTCACCGTGCCCAGTGCCGACGAGCGCTGGTCGTTCCAGGTCGACGCCGACAGCGCGCGGATGCTGCGTGACGTTCTCGCCGGCGTGGGTGCGCTGATCTGCGGCCGTCGGCTGTTCGACCTGACCAACGGTTGGGACGACAGCCATCCGATCGGCGCACCGGTCGTCGTCGTGACCCACAATGCGCCCCGAGACGCCGGCGAACGGCCGCGTACGACGTTCGTCGGCGGCGTCGCAGAGGGCATCGCCCGTGCCAAGGAGATCGCGGGAGAGAAGGACGTCAGTATCGCGAGCGCGGACATCGCGCGGCAGGCCCTCGACCTGGAGCTGGTGGACGAGGTCGTCGTCAGCCTCGTACCGGTACTGCTCGGCGCGGGCATCCCTTACTTCGCCGGCCTCACCAATGCACCGCACCGCTTTGACGACCCGGTGGTGATTCAGGGCAGGCGTGCAACCCATTTGCGATACCGCGTGCGACGCTGACAAGACGCTTACATGACCGGATAGGAGAGCCAGGCCGGGCACGGTCGGGAGCAGGGAGCCCGCGTAGGCGAGCGTGTGATAGACGCCGGCCAGGCCGTCCGCGTGCGGGGTGGTTCTCGGCTATGGGAACCACCCTTCGCCCGCGTTCGGCTTCGCGGTGACTCTGCCGCCGTTGTGGTCCCGTTGCCGCCGACGTTGACGGGGCGATGACCGATTCGTCGGGCCTGGTACGTCGCTGGCAGCGTCAATGATGGTTTCGATTCATTCCGGGCACCAACCACTGTCGCTCTTGCATTCCCCGGCGACTATCGCGGTGATCTTCCCTTTCTCGTCGAGCCAGACCCGGGTGCTCGAGCCCTTCGGTCCGATGCCGTACGAGACCAGTGGCTCGCCGCCCTTCGGCGGTCGCCGGTACTCCCAGTCCCAGACCTCTCCCTTGACACCGGCCTCCTTGGCGATGGTCGCCTTGCGGGTGACGGCCATCGTCGGATCGAAGCCGCGCGGATCGAACAGTTCGCTCCGGCTGAACAACTTGTCCTGGACGATGTCGGCTTGCGCCGCCGCCTTCTGGCGCCGGACGACGCGCACCGGTGCGTGGCAGCCGGCGACATTGGCGTCCATATGGACGAAACCGTTGAAGGAACCGATCCGTTCCGCACCGCGGCCGTAGACGGCAACCATCTCGGCGACGGCCGACTTGACTCCGGCCACCTTGTCGGGATCACAATGGGGAACGGTCCCTGTCCCGTCCAGCTTTAGTCCCACCTCGTCCGTGTTCACGAGTGCCGTCACCTGGACTCTCCCGACGTAGTCGACTTTGAAGGTGATGTCGTGAGCCTCCCCTCGCATGACATTGAGATAGGCCTGCAGGTGTTCCAGTGGCAGTTCGTCGATACGGGCCGACGCCGGTGACGTGAACTCGGATTTCGCGTCGTAGTCACCCTTCTTCCAGCTGTGGCTGTAGGTGAATGTCTGCACGCTGCCATCGGCCATCAGAAGGTCGGCGTTCAGCGTCCTGTCGAACCGCGGGTCGGTGGATACCTCCACCGATTGAAAGGTCTCCCGCCCGGCTTCCTTCGCCAGGCCCCGTAGGGCGCCGACGACCTCTTCATCGATGGGCGCGCTGGGGTTTGTGCTGGGAGAGCCGAGACTCTTGCCGGGAGAGCCGGTATGCGTACCGGGGGAAGCGGCACGGCCGCATGAGGTTGTCGCCAGGCCGAACGCAAAGGCGGCCGAACCGAACAAGACACTGCGTCGAGTCAGAGGCATGCAGGCAACACTAGGCGGTGCTGAAGGACCCGCACCGCTCATGGCGGCAACCACGCACAATGACCACATGCGGCCGATCGTCGGAGTTGGTCAGAGCAGATCAGGAAAAAACGGATTCGTCGTTTTCGCTCGCCACGATTTTGAATAGGCGCCGAAACACGCCCAGCTCCTTCCGAAGTAATGGGTTTTGAACAGCGCCGGCGGGACGCTCAGCTTTACGTCGGGGGCGGTGGTGCCGTGACGCGGGTGCCGGTGACGACGAGGACGAGGCAGATCAGGGCCGCGGCGGCCACCGCGGCCAGCATGACCGCGTAGGAGAGCCAGGCCGACAGGGTGGCCAGGACGGTCGGGAGCAGGAAGCCCGCGTAGGCGAGCGTGTAGTAGACGCCCGTCAGGCCGGCCAGGTCGTCCGCGCCGGCCATGCGCTGGATGTCCAGCAGTCCGGAGACCACCGCGATGCCGTAGCCGGCGCCCAGGATCGCCGCGGTGACGGCTGCGAGCCAGGGCGAGAGCAGCACCGCGTTCGCCGCGCACAACGTCGCGCCGAGGACCATCACCGTCATCGCCGCCACGGGCGCCCGCCCGGTGCGGTTCCTCGCTCCGCCCTGCAGTCTCTTGGCCACGGGCTGCGCGGCCGCGCCCATGCCCAGGGTCAGCACGGTGAGCCCGGTCGCGTACGCGAGTCCCCAGTGCCCCACGCGCGAGCCGACGAGCTGCGGCATGACCGCGTACGCCAGTCCGGCCGCGCCGAACACCCACGGTGCCATCGGCAGCACCACCAGCCGGAACCGCCTGCGGGCGGGAGCGGGGACGCGGAGGTCGGCCACCAACCCCGTGAGAAGCCCCCGGACCGAACCCGTTGCGTCCGGGAGCGGCGGCCGGGTCTCCGGCACCCGCAGGAGCAGCGCGGGGATCGCCACGGTGAGGAGAATATGGGCGGCGTACGGGGTCACCATGGGCCACGGACCCCACTGGGCGACCACGCCCGCGACGCCCGCGCCGAGTCCGAATCCCGCCGTCTGGCACAGTGCGGCGCGGCGTGCGGCCAGTCCGGTGTCCGCCTCGGTCGACAGCTCCTTCACCCAACTGCTGCCCACCGCCATGGCGATGCCGACCGCGACGCCGGTGATCAGCCGGCCCGCGTAGATGGCCCAGGCGCTCTGGCCGCCGAAAGAGAGCACCAGGCTCGCGACGGCCGAGGCGACGGTGCCGGCCACGAGCACGGGGCGTCGCCCGCGCCGGTCCGAGACCGGCCCGGCCAGCAGGAGCCCCGGCACGAGCCCGACGACGTACGCGCCGAGGAAGGCGTCGACGCTGAGCGCGGAGTAGCCGCCCAGCCGGCGGTACATCAGCAGGAGCGGGGTGAACTGGTTGCCGCCCCAGCCACAGACGAACATCGCCGCGGCGACGATCCGCCAGGAGTTCGGTCGGCGCGCGGTGGCGGACGGCCGGGCGGCTTGCCGGGTCTCGAGCATGGGAAAGACAGACTTTCGCGTACTGGGTGATGGGTACGGAGGGCGCGTGACCGTCGGGGGTTTCAGCCGTCGTCGCGGACGGCCGGGTGCGGCCGGCCGTGCGTCGCGGTGAGATGACCGAGCAGGGCCGAGGCGAAGGCCGTGCTGTCGCCGGCACGGAGGAGCTCCAGCAGGGCCTCATGCTCGTCGGCGAGCAGGGACAGCCGCTCCGGCCGCGGGCGCAGCGCGAAGATGCTCATCCGCCGCTGACGGTCCCCCAGAGTGGCGTAGAAACGGCCGGCCAGCCGGTTTCCGGACGCTTCGACGATGCACCGGTGAAACGATTCGTCCGCGTCGGCGAATCCGTCGACGTCCGCCACCTCGGCGAGAGCGCGCTGACGCGCCAGCAGGTCCCGCATCTTCTCGTGATGCTCGTCCGGTAGGCCGGTCCGCGCGATGCGCTCGGCCGCGGACCGCTCGAGCGCCAAGCGCAGCTCCAGCACGTCCGCCGCCTCTCCCGGCGGCACCGGCACGACCACCGCGCCGCGCTTGGGATGAAGCGCCAGCAGTTCCTCCGACTCCAGCCGCAGGAAGGCCTCCCGTACCGGGGTCCTGCTCACGGACACCCGCTCGGCGATCTCCCCCTCGCTGATGAGGCTGCCGCCCGGTAGCTCACCGGACAGGATCAGCTCCTTGGTCACCGTGTACGCGGTGTGCGCAGCGGACGGACGCTTCGCGGGATCGGCCATGCGAAAGAGCGTACCAACATAGATGCAAGCTTGTATCTATGAGGATCGCTCAGAGGTTCGAACCGCCGGTGGCGTCGATCCAGCCGGCGGTGACCCAGCGGGCGTCGTCCGAGGCAATGAGGGCGACGATGTCCGCGATGTCCTCCGGCCGACCGAGGCGGCCGAAGGCCGAGCGGGCCGCAGCCGCTTCCTTCCGGCCCGGTGCCGCCAGCACGGCGGCCGTGCTGTCCGTCTCCACGACGCCCGGGGCCACGGTGTTCACCGTGATGCCGCGTGCACCGAGTTCGGCGGCGAGAGTGCGGCCGAGGACGTCCACGGCGCCCTTGGTCAGCGCGTACGTGACGAACCTCGGCATCGCGACGCGGGTCGCCATGGAGGAGATGTTGATGATCCGGCTGCCCTCGCGCAGCAGCGGCAGGGCCCGCTGGATGATGAAGAACGGCGCACGGACGTTCACTGCCACGACCCGGTCGAACTCCTCCGGCGTCGTGCCCTCCAGACCGCTGTACGACACCGTCGCCGCGTTGTTCACCAGGATGTCCAGGCCGTCGAACTCCTCCTCGACGCGGCCCAGCAGGACCTCCGCCGCGTCCGGGGCGCTCAGCTCGGAGCGTACGGCGAAGGCGCGGTCCTCCCCGATCTCCGCGACGACCTCTTTGGCCGCCGCCTCGTTATTGCCGTAGTGGACCGCCACCCGGGCGCCGTCCCGTCCCAGGCGCAGGGCGATCGCCCGGCCGATACCCCTGCTCGCGCCCGTCACCAACGCGGTCTTGCCCGCAAGATCAGCCATGACCGAAAAGTAGCTTTTTTGGACACCCGAAACCAGATATGGCGACTGGTCTTCCACGTGACGACCTGGCGAACAAACCAACAAACGAAAGATCAATCGGAGGCTCTGTCCTGGTCTTCTCCTCCACCCGAGCATGTGGGTGTCCCCGCCGAGCGGCGGCCTGTTCCCCCCGATGAGGAGGCACCTTCATGTTCGGACAGTCCCCGGGCGCGGTGAGTCGACGCCGACCACCGCCGAACCGATCTTCGGCGTCAACATGTCGTTCTACGGCCCCGACGACGCGATGCTCACCCGGCCGGCGACCCGCGCTCTGTTCCGCTCCTGGGGCGTGCCGATCGTACGGGTGCCACTGCGCGATCGCTTCAAGACGAACGGAGCTCCGGTCAGCGACGATCAGCTGCTCTCCGCGATGCAGGCGGTACGGGACATCGGCGCCACACCGATGCTGATCATCCGTGGGCTCGGCTCCGGCCGGACCGCCGACGACGTCGAGAAGACCGACCTGCACCTGCTCGACCTGATCCACCAGGTCTTCGGCGACGGCACCGCCTACCTGGAGTTCGGCAACGAGCCGGATCTGCCCGGCACCGACGTACCGGCCGCCGACTACACGGCGGCCTGGAACACGGTCGTGCCGGCCTTGAAGAAGCACTATCCGAACGCCGAGTACCGCTATGTCGGGCCGGCCTCCTGGCGGGTCGACCACGACTACGTGAATTACATCGGCGCCTTCGTCGCCGGTGCGATGCCCGAGCCGGACTTCCTGTCCTGGCACGAGTACGTCTGCGGCACCGCCGGGGACTCCGGCTGGAAACAGACCTGCGAGGGCCATCTCGCCAACTGGCAGACGCACGTCACCGATGTCGAGATGACCGTCCAAGGGAAGATCGGTAAGCAACTGCCGTACTTCATCACCGAGTGGAACGCCGACTCCAGCGCCGCCGGCCCCGTCTACACGGCGGGGAACGCCGACTATCTCGCGTCGTGGACGACCAAGGCGATCGACCGGCTGCGCGGCCTCCGCCCCGCGCCGGCCGGAGCGATGATCTACACCGCCACCGACCACGGGGGATTCGGCCTGGTCACGGGCACCGGCCAGGTCACCGCCCAGGGTCGGGCGTTCCACCAGGCGATGACGGGCTCGTCGACGGTGACGCGGCCGAAGGCCGAGCCGCCGTCGCAGCCCGCAACGCCCATACCGGGCACCGAGCCGCCATCCGGCACGCAGTCCGGCACGGATCCGTCGTCCGGCCAGGACTCCTCCTCCGGCACGGACTCGCCCCCGGCGTCACCGCCCGCCGGGACCCCGTCGCCGGCGATTCTCTAGGGCACCGCGAGTGTGCGGTTGAAGGTTCCGCAGCTCAAGAGCGATCGTGGAGACCCTAGCTGATGCAACACCTGTGGTGCACGTCCCGTCGCGCCAGCGTCGTCGGGCGCTAGTGAATCGTGAGCAGAGGCTCCTGTACGCGAAGGTGGAGGCCTTTGCAACTGCGCGGATACCGCCAGCTACGGCGGCCGGTTCCTGGGCCGGTCCGCTGCAGGGCCTACGTGGCTTCTTACAGGATGTGACCGATTGTGGACATAATGCATTGGTGGCTGTGTGAGATGCCCGGACTACAGGCAGTATGTGGGTGGTCGCTGGAAGTACCGGCGTTGCCGGGATCGGTGTGGCTGGGGTGACTGTGTGGTAGACGATCTGCTCGGTACGGCAGGAAGTTCGATGGACGATGCGGCGCTGGCCGCTCTGCGGGAGTTGGCGGCCGCACCCGGTGATCGGTATCGGCAGCGTCCGGCGGCGGGGCCGGCCGGGGAGCCGTGCACGCTCACGGTCGGTATGGCGACCTATGACGACTACGACGGGGTGTACTTCTCGGTGATGAGCCTGTTGCTCTATCACGCCGAGGTGATGGACAGGGTCAGCATCGTGGTGGTCGACAACCACCCCTCCGGGCCGCACGCGTGGGCGTTGAAGCGGCTGGAGCAGGCGATCCCGCAACTGCGGTACGTCCCCTACGACCGGCGTGTCGGCACCGCGGCCCGTGATCGGGTGTTCCGCGAAGCCGTCTCGGACTGGGTGTTGTGCATGGACTCCCACGTACAGCTCCATCCCGGAGCGCTGGCAGCGCTACTGGACTACATCGCCGACCACCCCGACGGCGGCGATCTGATCCAAGGGCCGCTCGTGTCGGAGGATCGGCGCACGGTATCGACCCATTGGGAACCGGAATGGCGGCAGGGGATGTACGGCGTATGGGGCACCGACCCGCGCGGCATCGACGCTTCCGCGCCGGCGTTCGAGATCGGCATGCAGGGGCTGGGTGTCTTCGCTTGCCGTACCAAGGCGTGGCCCGGCCTGAATCCTGCCTTCGCCGGTCACGGGGGCGAGGAAGGCTACCTGCAGGAAAAGTTCCGCCGCGCCGGCCATGGCGTGGTGTGCCTGCCCGCGCTGCGGTGGACTCACCGTTTCGACGCTCCCCGGCCGGTCGCCGCCACCCAGACCTGGTATCGGCGGCTGCGTAACTACCTGATCGGCTTCGACGAACTCGGCCTGCCCGCCGACGAGGCCATCGACCATTTCACCGGCATCCTGGGGGAGGCGGCGGTCGAGGAGGGTCTGGCCGCCTACCAGGCCGAGGCGCGGAACCCGTTCACCGCCTTCGACGCCATCACCTGCGTCAACCTCGACGATCGCCCGGATCGCTGGGAACGCATGCAAATACGTCTGGCCGCCTTGGGCATCCCCCCAGAACGGGTCCATCGCCAACCGGCCACCCCCACGCCGGGCAACCACCACATCGGCTGCGCGCTGTCGCACCGGCAGGCGATCCAGCAGGCCCATACCGATGGTCTGGAATCGGTTCTGGTGCTGGAAGACGACGCGGTCTTCCTCAACGGCGCGACCTGGGTGCTGCGCCGTGCCCTGGCCGAAATCCAGTCGCGGCCGTGGTCACTGTTCTACCTCGGCGGTGCCGACTGGGGCCGGACCTTCCCGCGCGTCGACGGATGCGACCACTTGGAGGCGATCACCGGCGTCACCACCACCCACGCCATCGCCTACCACCGCAGCGTCTTCACCCGCCTCCTCGGCAGGCTCCCCGACACCGTCGAGGGCATGTCCGCCTGGATCCAGCGCAACATCGCCCTGGACCAGTATCTGGCCCGGTGGGATGAGCCTGGCTGTTACCGCATCGTCCCGGTCATCGCCGCCCAGGAAGGCCAACTCGATCTGGTTGCCGAAGACCTCCGCGACCAGTTCGCCGTGTGACCACACCCGATCACGACCCCCGGCAACGATGAAAGGAATTCTCACCCGTGGTGAACGCCCCCCTGGCCCGCTATGACGGGCTGCGCGTCAAGGAGACCGGTGACGGCCGTCTGGCCGTCTACGACGAGGCCACCGACCAGGGACACGTCCTGAGCCCGGTGTGCGCCGCGGTGTTCCGCCTGGCCGACGGCACCCGCAGTCTCACCGACCTCACCGCGGCCGTCGCCCAGACCCACCCGACGGCCGACTCCGACCTCATCCGGCTCGCCCTGGCCGAACTGCACACCAGCGGCCTGCTCGACGTCCCGCTGAGCGAACCGGATAACACTCTGTCCCGCCGGCACGCTCTGCGCCGCTTCGCGGCGGTCGGGGCCGCCGCCGCTGCCGTGCCTTTGATCAGTTCCCTCGGCGGCATCGCCCGCCGCGACTCCGCGCAGGCCGGCACCCGCGCGGAGGCAGCCGGACGATCCAAGGGCCTGCACGCCAACGTCAACGCCACGGTCCCCAATCCCGGGCTTCCCGTCGACGTCGACGCCGGTGCCAGCGCCAACGTCGCCGGATCATCCACGGGAATCCACCTCATGTGCCTGACCACTTCGGCACCAAGCGACCGTCGCATCAAGGCCGACATCACTCCGGTGCGCTGGGACCGATGAGGCCACCTCGCCTGAGGCGGGTCTGGTGGGGCGGCCCGGTGGTCCGGGTGGCCCCACCAGCGGTCACGCCGCCTCACCCACCGACGCCCGTCCTCGGCACCGCGAACCCGGAAACGGCCGTGGCCGGCGAGCCGGTGAACGGCTACGACATCCTCGATAAGGTCGCGAGCCTGCCCATCAGCACCTGGCGCTACAAGTGGGAACCCGGCCACGTCCGCCATCTGGGACCCATGGCCCAAGATTGGTACGCCACCTTCGGCCTCGCAGACACCGACACCGCCATCCCCTGCGTCGACGCCAACGGCGTCGCCATGGTCGCCATCCAGGCCCTGCACCGCCGCATCACCGACCTCGAAAACGAGCTCACCGAACTCACCGGCCGGTCCCAGGCACCCACTCAAGCCCAACCACTCCGGCGGGCCTCAGCATCGGTCGCCGCGCCCCAAGCACCTGGCCCGGACACGGTTCGCGATCCGGCCGCCGGGCACCCTCGCCCGCACCGTCACCGCGGCACAGGATGGGCGGGGAGCCGTGGTGTTGGGCACGCGCGGCGCGACCTTCTCTCGGAAGCCAGCACGACCACCCCCCGCCGCATCTTCCAGTTCGCCCACCGCCTCGACGCGATCCCCCCGCTCTGCCGCGACTGCATGACCAGCGTCCAGGACTTCGCCGCCGCCCACGGCTACACCTACCGACTCCTCACCCTCGACGACCTGCCTGCCCTGATCCACGACGCCACCCGCCCACCTGCCCTCGCTGACGGCACCGACCAGTTCCTGCCGGACCTGTTGCGGCGCTGCCGCAACGTCGGCGACCTGTCCGACCTGGTCCGCAGCATTCTGCTGGACCAGCACGGAGGCTGGTGGTTCGACTGGGATCTGCGCGTCGTCCACCCCGACCGCCTGGCCGACCACCTCCAGGCCGCCGCCCGTTTTCACTGGAGCGGAATCGTCTCCGAAGACGACGACATCGTCTCCAGCGAATTCCAAGGCGCCGCCCCCGCCAACCCCATCCACCGCGGGTTCCTGGACTGGCTGGCCAGCACGATCCATCACCGGGACCCCGGCCAGTTCCTCGCCGGACCCCACGAATTCACCGCCTACCTGCGCACCATCGGCTTCATCGACCACAGGCTCCACCTCGACCCGCTCGGCCACACCTTCCAAGCCGGATACACCCAGGTCAAGCGCTTCGCCGCCTTCCCGGACCCCGCCGACCCCCGGCCCCTGTTCCACCACTGGGTACACGGCTGGGCCAAACCCTTCGACCTGCCCGCGTGGATCAACGACCACTTCCCACCCGCCAAACGCGAGGACCACCAGCCACGACCGTGAACCGGCCTCCCGGCGTACTGCGGCCAACGCCTGTTCAGACTCCCCGGTCAGAGGTCAGATGGTCCAGGCCAGCCGCCGCCGATACGCACCAGCAGCCCATCGCCCTCCGAACCGCCGTGCAGGGGCGGCCAGTGCCGCCGGGCGAGGCGAGCATTTCGTCGGCTCCCAGATCGGCCACGGCCCGGATGCTGGTTCTGTCCGCGCACGCGAGGATGGCCATACAGAGCACCCGGCGGGAGGCTGACCCGGGTTGGGTCACCTGCTCAGGCGCACGATCGCGGCCAGGATGTCCGGAGCAGTGCGGCCGCCTCGTGCCGGGGCTTGCTCGTCCCCGGCACGTTGAATCTGCTTTACCGCTCCTCGCAGCGAGCGCAACAGGTCCCGCTCGGCTTCTTCGGGGCGGGACTGGATGTTCCACTGGCGGACGTCGTCGACCCGGGCCTCGATCGCGTCGTCGAGCCGGCTGCGCAGCAGACCGGGGTGATGGCCTCGACCTCGACCGCGATGTGGGGGTCGATGCCCTCGCCCAAGCACTCCTGGCGGTACCGCGCGTAGTTAACATCGTGGGTGTTGACCTCGTGGGCGGTGAACTCCCCGGAGCGGACGTCGCCGGCGATTCTCCGGGGTGCCGCGAGCGTGCGGTTCGAGTTCACGCAGCTCAGAAGCGGTCGGGAACGACGATAGCGGGTGCAACAGGTGTGGTGCACGGACCTCGGCGGAAGATTCCGGCGGAGTCGCGGGCGCTTGTAACAGCTGCCCGCCCCGTCGGCCATGGCGTCGACATCGGGCCGTACGAGTTCACCCGTTGACGTCGTACGCGGCCTCCGCGCCGCCGGCCCACGAACCGGCGGCGCGAGGGGCCGTGGCCGCGCGGAGCGGTCGGCTTCAGCCTGTCCGCTCCGCCTGGTCGCGCAGGCCGGCGATGTCCTTGTCCAGCAGCGACGAGTACGACCGCCGGGATGAGTCCCCGCCCAAGTGGTACCCGCCGAGGACGCCGATGACCTTTCCCTGCCGTTTCACCGGGTCGTACTTCCAGAGCCAGGGGCTGCCGCTCGTGCCGCCGGTGAATCCGTCGCAGTCGAAGGCGAGTTGGTACGTGAAGCGGTGGATCGCCGTCGTGTCGCACTGAACCGCCCGGTCGTTCGACGACGTTCCGCTCGCCGGGTACCCGACGACGTGCACGGTCTCGGGAAGCGCCGTGTTCGGGGTCAGGCGGTTCGACCCGGTGAGGTCCGCGACGTTCTTTCCGCTCGCCGGGTCCTTGGCGAGGGTCACGAACCCGAAATCGAGGTCCGGATCGGCGCGTGCCTTCCAACCGCTGTGCACGAGGAGGGACTTGGCGGCCCAGACGCCGTAGGGCGCCTTGCCCGCGTCGTACTGTGGGACGAAGGCGACTTTGTCCCGGTAGTAGCCGGTCTTGGTGCTCGAGTTGTAACTGTAGATGCAATGCGCGGCGGTGAGCGCGAGGTTGTGCTTCGTGCTGTAGACGACACTCGCGGTGCAGTAGTGGTCGCCCGTTTTACTGTGCGAGAACAGCCTGCCCACCGTGGGAATCCCGGTGAACGTCGCCGCGCGCGGAATCGCGGTGCTGGTCTGGAACGGCGCCTGCGACGGCTTTCGCCGGTCCAGCGGAGTGGCCGCCTTCATTCGCGCGGCCGTCCAGTAGGACGCGGTCTCCCGGGTGCCACCGGCCGACACGTTCTGAGCCACCGCCGTCGCCGACGAGTGGCCTCCGCTCCGGAATGCGAGGCCGCAGCCGATCGCGACGACCGTGCAGGCCGACACGGTGAGGACGATTCTTCTATTGGTGTGCAATTCGAGTCTCTGCGGTTGGGGGGAGAGGCTCGGCCGCAGCGGGGTCAGGAGGAAACGGCGGGCCGATGCGATGACGCTCGGCAGTTATAGCGCACTTTGCCGTCTTGGCGATTCCTTGATCATGTCTTGACCGTCGGGAGCGCCCTTTCCGGCTCCGTCAGGCGTCGTACTCCAGCTTGAACTCGGCGATCACGAGGTCCAGCGGCCGGTCGGCGTTGTGGGCGACGCGCAGTCCGAGCGGCACGTCCGGATGCACGAAGATCGCCCAGGTCTTCGCGAAGCACTGCATCCCGGGCGAGGACGGCCGGTGCTCCGTGCAGGTGGTGTCCGCCGTTCCGAGGGGGTCGCGGACGAACTGGTCGCGGAACTCCGTCGCCGCGCCGCCCGACGCGGTCTCCCACTGGATCATCGCGTAGAGACGGCCCCACGCCTCATGCGCCGGCCAGATCAGCCCGCTTGCCGCATCGGACGGGAAGGGATGGTCGGCGCCGTTCCGCGTCAGCGCGTGCATGTTGTCGGCGTCGTACGACTCGGCCGCTCCGTACGGGAAGCGGACGACGTGGTACGAGTCGCCGGCCGGGACGGACTGCGGGCCACCGTCGCGGTCGGCGTCGAACTTCAACGAGCACACATGAACGGTCATGGCTCCTCCAGACGTACCGCCGATATCCGAAGTCGGCATGATCGCGGGGGAGTGCCGCCGGGTCAACCGGCGCAGGGCGTCCCGAAGCCGCCTCAGGCCACGATGGGCGCGGCCAGGTTCTGCTTGACGTTCCGGCTCACCTCGTCGGCGATGATCTCCGCGGCGTCCTCGGCGAGCCCGTCCAGCGCGACCTTGGCGATCACCGCCGGATCGGACTTCGCAGCCGTGATACGGGAGGTCATGTCGGTGTCCATGTAACCGACGTGCAGTCCCGCGACGTGGATGCCCTTGGGGTGCAGCTCCTGGCGCACCGCGTTGGTCATCGCCCACTCGGCGGCCTTGGCGGCGGAGTACGCGCCGGTGGACGGCGCGTGCCACCAGGAGAGTACGGACAGGATGTTCAGGACGGCGCCGCCGCCGTTGGCCTCGATGACCGGCGCGAACGCCCGCGTCACGGCCAGCGTGCCGAAGTAGTGGGTCTCCATCTCCCGCCTGACGTCCTGAAGGTCGCCGTCGAGCAGGGACGTCCCGGTCGAGATGCCGGCGTTGTTGACCAGCAGCGTCGCGTCCGTCGCCACGGCGGCCGCATCCCGTACCGACGCCGGATCGGTGATGTCCAGCCCCAGCGGCACGGCGCCGGGCACGTCCACCGTCTCAGGGCGACGGGCGGCGGCGTAGACCTTGGCCCCACGTTCGATGAGCTGGGTGACCAGCTCCCGGCCGAACCCCCGATTACCACCGGTCACCACCGCGACCGAACCTTCGATCTTCATGATCTCTCCTTCCGGGTCGAGCTCCGATGCGCTAAATATGACCGGTCGTCTTAGTTCTGTCAAACGCCTCCCGCCTCGGTTGACAGGTGCAAGACGACCGGCCATATTGGCTGCGGAGGTGGCGGAGATGGGCAGACGAGGCGTACGCGAGGAGATCGTCGAGGCGGCTCTGGAGCAGTTCCACGTCCAGGGCTACAACGCGGCCGGCGTGAAGGTGATCACCGATGCCGCGGGCGTGCCGAAGGGGTCGTTCTACAACCACTTCGACAGCAAGGAGGCGCTCGCCGTCGTGGCGCTGCGGCGGTACGGCGCGGAGCACCCCGCCCGGGAACTGGCCGGAGGACACGGCGAGCCCCTGGCCCGGCTACGGGCGCACTTCGAGGCGATCCGCGATTACGTCGTGCGGCACGAGTTCACACGCGGCTGCCTTCTCGGCAATCTCGGAGCGGAGATCGCCGATCACAGCGAGGTCATCCGCGAGGCCGTGCGTCAGGGCCTCGCGCAGTGGACGGAGGCCATCGCCGTCGTCCTCGCCGAGGCCCGCGACGCCGGTGTCCTGAGGACCGGTGTCGATCCACGGGCCACGGCCGGCTTCATCGTCAACGCCTGGGAGGGCTCCCTCATCAGGGCCCGCGCCGACCGCTCGGCCGACGCCTTCGACTCCTTCTTCGCCCTGGTCTTCGGCACCCTCCTCCCGGCCGGTGACCAGCCGCCCCGCGAGTGACCGCGCGTCAGGCCTCGGGGTAGCACAGCAGCCAGCTCATCGGCGCGCCGTACCAGCCGGGCTCGGTGGGCGGGTTGGGGCCGAACTCCAGGGCGGCGTCCGCAGCGATCTGGATGACGACCCGGCGCAGGTCGAGGCCGGACTGCCAGTGGCCGGGTAGCCCGAGCGTGCCGTGGAGGGCACCGAGCAGGTACCCGCAGAGCGCGCCGGTGGCGTCGCTGTCGCCGGAGTGGTTGATCGCCGACAGCAGCGCCGGGCGCACGGACCCGGGTTCGGTGGCGGGGAGCGCGGCGCAGACGGCGATCGCGAGCGCCTGCGTACCGACCCGGCCACGACCGAGCGTCTCCAGCCCCTCTGGGGACGGCGGGCCGGCCTCGGCCAGCGCGGTCGCGGCGTCGAGGGCCCGCGAGGTCTCGTCGTGGCCGCGGTGCGTCTCCAGCGCAGTCCGTGCCGTCGCCAGCGCGCTCGGCAGGTCGGCGCCACGCAGGAGGCTCCAGACGGTTGCGGCGAGGACGCCCGCGGGCAGGTACCCGCTCGGATGACCATGCGTGAGCGCCGCCACCTCGCATCCGGTGCCGAAGGCCGCGTGCGAGGAGAAGGCGAGTCCCGCCGGCGCTGCGCGCAGCACGCCGCCGCAGCCCTTGGAGTCGTTGATCGGCGTCTCCACGGTGCCGAGGGGGTGGCCCGGCTCACCCCTCTCGGCGGCCTTGCGCAGCGCCGATACGCAGCTGCGCCCGGGGCCTCGCCGGGCCCGCATCTCCGGCAGTGCGGACAGTCCGCTTCCTCGCAGTGGGACCAGCCCGCCGGCCTCCAGCGGTTCGGGTCCGGCGGCCCGTCCGTCCTTGCTCTCCAGCCAGCGCAGGTAGTTCCACTGCAGCAGCCCCCCGGTGGCCCCGCCGATGCCTCTCGTCCGCGCGCGCACCGACGCCTGGATGAGCGCTTCGGCGGTGAGCAACGCCAGTTGGGTGTCACCGGTGACGATGCCCTCGCCTCCCGCGGGGCCGTCGTACCCGGTCAGTCCGTCCTCGCCGTGCCGGGCGTGGATCTCCGTCAGGGTGGCGCGCTCGATCGGCGCTCCCAGCGCGTCGCCGATGGCCCCGCCGAGCAGGCAGCCCAAGATCCGGTCCGGTTCGGGAAACTCTGAGCGTGCGTACATGGCGCAGAGTCTGCTCCTAATCGGCGCCACGGACGCCTTGAGCGGGCGGGCACAGGGCGGCCGGTCCCGGTCAGCGTTCGACGAGGGTGAGGGTGAAGGAGTAGCGGCCGGCGCGGTAGACGTGACGGCCGTACTCGGCCGGGCGGCCCTTGTCGTCGTACGCGATCCGGGTCATGGTCAGCAGCGGGACGCCCCGGCGTTCGGCCAGCAGCCGGGCCTCGGCGGCGGTGGCGCCCCGGGCCCCGATCGTCTGGTGGGCGATGCGCAGGTTGACGCCCGCCGCGCGCAGCATCTCGTACAGGCCGTGCGCGGCCAGGCCGTCGGCGGTCAGGGCGACGAGGCCGGCCGGGAGGTAGTTGGTGAGCAGTGCCAGGGGCTCCTCGCCGGTCAGCCGCAGCCGCCGCAGCCGCACCACCTCCGTGCCGGGCGCCACGTCGAGCTCCCGGGCCACCGCCTCGTCGGCGGGCAGCGTACCGAGCTCCAGCACGCGGGTGGCGGGGCTGCGGCCGGCGGCGAGGAGGTCGTCGTACAGGCTGGTCAGCTCGACCGAGCGGCGCACCTGCGCCTGGACGACCTGGGTGCCGACGCCGCGCTTGCGGACGAGGAGACCCTTGTCGACGAGGTGCTGGATCGCCTGCCGGATCGTCGGCCGGGACAGGCCGTAGCGGTCGGCGAGCTGGATCTCGTTCGCCAGGCGGCTCCCCGAGGGCAGCCGGCCGTCGTGGATGGCCGCCTCGAGCTGCTGCGCCACCTGGAAGTAGAGCGGGACGGGGCTGGTGCGATCCACCCGGACCGCCGGGCGGTGCACGGCCGCTCGGTCCATGCCGTACCTCCGGAATCCCCTCCGAAGACTGGGTCCCCCTCCACGCTAATAGTTCCTGATGTCAGGACAAACCCTTGACAGCCGCTCAATCCCTGCCGAGGCTGGGATCGCCGGTGAACGAACCGCGCACCGTCGAAACGCCGGCGTGCCGGAGGTGGATCCGCTCCGTGAGTCCGCACGATCTGATCACGATGGGCCGGGTCAGCGTGGACGTCTACCCCCTGCAGGTGGGCGTCCGTCTGGAGGACGTCGAGACGTTCGGCAAATACCTCGGCGGCAGTCCCACCAACGTGGCGGTCGCGGCGGCGCGGCACGGCCACCGCACCGCGGTGATCACCCGGACCGGCGCGGACCCGTTCGGCCGGTACGTCCACACCGCGCTGCGGGAGTACGGCGTGGACGACCGGTTCGTCACGGCCGTCCCCGGGCTGCCCACGCCGCTGGCGTTCTGTGAGATCTTCCCGCCGGACGACTTCCCGCTGTACTTCTACCGGTATCCCAAGGCCCCTGACCTGCAGATCCAGGCCGACGAGCTGGACCTGCCGTCGATCCGCGCGGCCAGGGTGTTCTGGGCCACCGTCACGGGCCTGTGCGAGGAGCCGAGCCGTACGGCGACGCTCGCCGCGCTGGCCGCCCGCTCCCGGCGGCGGGACACCGTGCTCGACCTGGACTACCGGCCGATGTTCTGGCCGTCGCCGGAGGAGGCGGGCGGCCGGATCGGCGAGGCGCTGGAGCACGTGACCGTCGCGGTCGGGAACGCCGAGGAGTGCGCGGTCGCCGTGGGGGAGCGGGAGCCGTACGCGGCCGCCGAGGCGCTACTGGCCCGCGGCGTGCGGCTGGCGATCGTCAAGCGCGGGCCGAAGGGCGTGCTGGCGGCGACCCGTTCCGCGTCGGGACGGATGAGGGTGGTCGAGGTGCCGCCGGTCGAGGTGGAGGTCGTCAACGGGCTGGGCGCCGGCGACGCGTTCGGCGGGGCGCTGTGCCACGGCCTGCTCGCGGGCTGGGACGTCGAGCGGACCGTACGCTTCGCGAACGTCGCGGGCGCGATCGTCGCCTCCCGCCTCGCCTGCTCGCCCGCGATGCCGACCACCGCCGAGGTCGAAGGGCTCATGGAGGGCGGCGAGTGATCACCGAAGCGTTCACCGAGCGGCTCGCGGCGCTGACCGAGATCCGGGCCGCGCGGCCGGAGGCGGTCGCCGAGGCGGCGGCGCGGCGCGTACGGCGCGGTTCGCCGCTCGGCCCGAACGGCCGCCTCATGATCGTGGCCGCCGACCACCCGGCGCGCGGGTCCCTCGGCGCGGGCGACCGGCCGCTGGCCATGGCCGACCGGTGGGACCTGCTCGAACGCCTCTGCCTCGCGCTCAGCCGTCCCGGCGTCGACGGCGTGCTCGGCACTCCGGACGTCATCGAGGACCTCCTGCTGCTGGGCGTGCTCGACGAGAAGGTCGTGCTCGGCTCGATGAACCGCGGCGGCCTGGCCGGGTCGGCGTTCGAGATCGACGACCGGTTCACGGCGTACGACGCGCGCGCCATCGCCGACCAGGGCCTCGACGGCGGCAAGATGCTGCTGCGCATCGACGAGGCCGACCCCGCGACCGTCCGCACGCTGGAGTCCTGTGCGCGGGCCGTCTCGGAGCTGGCCGCCGGCCGGCTGATGGCGATGGTCGAGCCGTTCGTGTCGCACCGGGCCGACGGCCGGGTGCGCAACGTCCTGACGCCCGAGGCCGTGACCCGGGCGATCGCGATCGCGTCGGGGCTCGGGACGACGTCGGCGTACACCTGGCTCAAGGTCCCGGTCGTCGACGACATGGAGCGCGTGATGGCCGCCTCGACGCTGCCCGCGCTCCTGCTCGGCGGCGAGGTGCCCGACGACCTCGACGCCGCGCTGGCCGGCTGGGCGCGCGCCCTGCGGCTGCCGACCGTGAAGGGCCTGATCGTCGGCCGCAGCCTGCTGTACCCAGCCGGCGACGACGTCGCCGGCGCCGTCGACGCGGCCGTGGAGGTTCTCGGATGAAGCATCACCTGCCCACCGTCGACACGGCCGTGGAGGGCCTGGGATGAAGCACTACCTGCCCGCAGGCGGCACCGGCGCCCGGCCGTACACCCTGGAGGTCACCCCGGAGGCCGCCGGCTGGACGTACTCCGCGCTGCGGGTCCTCGAACTCGACGGCGCGCACACCTTCGACACCGGCCCGTACGAGACGCTCGTGCTGCCGCTGTCCGGGTCGTGCCGCGTCTCCTGCGACGGCGAGACGTTCGAGCTGCGGGGGCGGCGGGACGTCTTCTCCCGGGTCACCGACTTCGCCTACGTGCCGCGCGACGCCACGGTGACGGTGACCGGGCGCGGCCGGTTCGCGCTGCCCGCCGCCCGGTGCGAGAACCGCCTCACCGCGCGGTACGGCCCGGCCGAGGACGTGCCGGTCGAGCTGCGCGGGGCGGGGCAGGCGTCGCGGCAGGTGAACAACTTCTGCACGCCGGAGGCGTTCGAGGCCGACAAGCTGATCGCCTGCGAGGTGATCACGCCCGGCGGCAACTGGTCGTCCTACCCGCCGCACAAGCACGACGAGGACCGCCCCGGCGAGAGCGTGCTGGAGGAGATCTACTACTTCGAGGTGGACGCCGCCGCCGCCGGGAGGTCGGCCGGGGCAGGTCGGTCGGGTGAGACGCAGTCGGTCGGGGCGGGTTGGTCGGGGGAGACTCGGCCGGCCGCGATGGGGTACCAGCGGGTGTACGGGACCGCCGACCGGCCGATCGACGTGCTCGAAGAGGTGCGGACCGGCGACACGGTGCTGATCCCGCACGGCTGGCACGGCCCGTCGATGGCGGTGCCCGGCTACGACCTGTACTACCTCAACGTGATGGCCGGTCCCTCGCCGGAGCGCGCGTGGCGGATCTGCGACGACCCCGCCCACGCCTGGGTGCGCGACACGTGGCAGGGCCAGGAGATCGACCCCCGGCTTCCCCTCACGTCGACGATCGAGAGGGAGAGATGAGGCTCACCGTAGGACAGGCGATCGTCCGGTTCCTGGCCGCCCAGTGGTCGGAGCGGGACGGCGTGGAGCGGCGGTTCTTCGCGGGCTGCTTCGGGATCTTCGGGCACGGCAACGTCGCGGGCCTCGGGCAGGCCCTGCTGGAGGCGCACCATACGGGCGAGGCCGAGCTGCCATACCACATGGCCCGCAACGAGCAGGCGATGGTGCACGCCGCCGTCGGCTACGCCCGCATGCGCGATCGGCTCGCCACGTTCGCGTGCACGTCCTCGATCGGACCGGGCGCGACCAACATGGTGACGGGCGCTGCCCTGGCCACCGTCAACCGGATCCCGGTGCTGCTGCTGCCCGGCGACGTCTTCGCCACCCGCGTCGCCGACCCGGTGCTGCAGCAGCTCGAGGACCCCCGGTCCGGCGACGTGTCGGTCAACGACGCGTTCCGGCCGGTGTCGCGGTACTGGGACCGGATCAACCGCCCGGAGCAGCTCCCGGCCGCGCTGCTCGCCGCGATGCGGGTGCTCACCGACCCGGCCGAGACCGGCGCGGTCACGCTCGCGCTGCCGCAGGACGTGCAGGCCGAGGCGTACGACTGGCCGGAGGAGCTGTTCGCCCGGCGGGTGTGGCGCGTGCCCCGGCCGGTTCCCGAGCCCGCCCAGCTGGAGCGGGCGGTCGAAGCACTGCGCGGGGCCGAACGGCCGCTGGTCGTGGCGGGCGGCGGCGTGACCTACTCCGACGCCGCCGGTGACCTGCTCGCGTTCGCCGACGCCACCGGGATCCCGGTCGCCGAGACGCAGGCGGGCAAGGGCTCGCTGCCGTGGGACCACCCGTGCGCGGTCGGCGGCGTCGGCGCCACGGGCACGCCGGCCGCGAACGCCCTCGCCCGCGAGGCCGACGTCGTCCTGGGCGTCGGCACCCGCTACAGCGACTTCACCACCGCGTCCCGTACCGTCTTCGCCCACCCGGACGTACGGTTCGTCAACCTGAACGTCGCGTCGTTCGACGCCGCGAAGCACTCCGCCGTCTCCCTGGTCGCCGACGCGCGGGCCGGGCTGCGGGCGCTCACGGACGCCCTCGCGGGCCACCGCGTCGACACCGCGTACGCCGACCGGGCGCGGCGGCTCGCCGAGGACTGGCGGCGGGTCGTCGACCGGGCCTACCACCTCGGGCACGGGCCGCTGCCGGCGCAGACCGAGATCCTCGGCGCGGTGAACGAGATCGCCCGCCCCCGAGACGTCGTGGTGAACGCCGCCGGCAGCATGCCCGGCGACCTGCACCGGCTCTGGCGGGCCCGGGACCCGCGCCAGTACCACGTCGAGTACGGCTACTCCTGCATGGGTTATGAGATCGCCGGCGGGCTGGGGATCAAGATGGCCGACCCCGACCGGGAGGTGTTCGTCCTCGTCGGCGACGGGTCGTACCTGATGATGGCCCAGGAGATCGTCACGGCGGTCGCCGAGCGGATCAAGCTCACGATCGTGCTCGTCCAGAACCACGGCTTCGCCTCCATCGGCGCGCTGTCGGAGTCGCTGGGGTCCCAGCGGTTCGGCACGAGCTACCGCTACCGGAACCCGGAGACCGGCCTGTTCGATGGCGAACTCCTCCCCGTCGACCTCGCGGCGAACGCCGCGAGCCTCGGCGCGGACGTGCTGCGCGCGACGACCGTGGCGGAGTTCCGCTCCGCGCTCGAACGCGCGCGGGACGCGGAGGTCACGACCGTCGTCCACGTCGAGACCGACCCGCTGGCGCCCGCGCCCTCCTCGGACGCCTGGTGGGACGTTCCGGTGGCCGAGGTCTCCGCGCTCGACAGCACCCGCAAGGCCCGGGCCGAGTACGAGGCCGCCAAGGCCGCGCAACGCCCCCACCTCGGCCCGACACAGTGAGGACGGAGAGACGCGATGTTGCAGACAGGTAGACGGGCCGGCATCCTCCTGGCCGGTCTCGCCCTCGCCCTGACCGCGTGCAGCAGCCACGGCGGCAAGAAGGCACAGGAGTCGGCGAACGACACCGGCGCCGGGAAGGCGAACACCCCCCGTATGAAGATCGCCATGGTCACGCACCAGGCGCCCGGCGACACGTTCTGGGACATCGTCCGCAAGGGCGCCGAGGCCGCCGCGGCCAAGGACAACGTGCAGCTCGTCTACTCCAACGACCCGGACGGCGACAAGCAGGCCACGCTGGTGCAGAACGCCATCGACAGCAAGGTCGACGGCATCGCGGTGACCCTCTCGCACCCCGACGCGATGGCCGGCACCGTCAGGAAGGCCTCCGGCGGCGGGATCCCGGTCGTCGTGCTGAACGCCGGCGTGGACGCCTGGCAGAAGGTCGGCGCGCTGGAGTTCTTCGGCTCCGACGAGAGCCTCGCGGGGGAGAGCGCGGGCAAGCGGCTGAGCACCGAGGGGGCCAAGCACGTCCTGTGCGTCCTGCACGAGCAGGGCTCGGTCTCGCTCGAGGCGCGCTGCGGCGGGCTGGCCAAGACGTTCTCCGGCAAGACCGACAAGGTCTACGTCCAAGGGACGAACATGCCATCCGTGCGGTCCACCATCGCCGCCAAGCTCAAGCAGGACAAGAGCATCGACCGGGTCGTCGCGCTGGGCGCGCCGTTCGCCCTCACGGCGTTGCAGTCGGTCAAGGACGCGGGCAGCCCGGCCAAGATCGCGGCGTTCGACATGAACCCGGCCATGGTCAAGGCCGTCCAGGACGGCACCGTCGAGTGGGCCGTCGACCAGCAGCCGTACCTGCAGGGCTACCTCGCGGTCGACTCGCTGTGGCTCTACAAGACCAACGGCAACGTCCTCGGCGGCGGCCAGGCGACGCCGACCGGCCCGTACTTCGTCGACAAGACCAACGTCGCCGCGGTCGCCCAGTACGCCTCGCGCGGCACCCGCTAGCGGTGGCGCCCCAGCCCTGGAGGTTCCGATGAGTCAGGCCGTGGACGCGGCGGCCCCGCCGTCCGCGCCGGACGAGCGGCTCACCCGGTGGTCGCCGCTCGCCCGGCTGCTGGCGCGGCCCGAGGCCGGCTCGCTGGCCGGCGCGGTCGTCATCTACGTGTTCTTCTTCGCCGTGGCCCCGCCGTTCCGCGGGCTCGACGCCCTGGCGACGATCCTGTACGCCAGCTCGACGATCGGCATCCCGGCGGTCGCGGTGGCGCTGCTGATGATCGGCGGGGAGTTCGACCTGTCGGCGGGCGTGGCCGTGACGAGTTCGGCGCTGGTCGCCTCGATGCTGAGCTTCCAGCTCACGCTGAACCTGTGGGCCGGGGTCGCGGTGGGGCTGCTGCTGGCGCTGGGCGTCGGCGCGCTGAACGGCTACCTCGTCATGAAGACCGGGATCCCGAGCTTCCTCGTGACGCTGGCGACGTTCCTCATGCTGCAGGGCCTGAACCTGGCCATCACCAAGGTGATCACCGGCAACGTCGCCAGCCCCGACATCTCGGATATGGACGGCTTCGGGGCGGCGCAGAGGGTCTTCGCCGCCGAGTGGCGGATCGGCGGCCTGTCCCTGCGGATCAGCGTGGTGTGGTGGCTGCTGTTCACCGCGCTCGCCACCTGGGTGCTGCTGCGGACGCGGGTCGGTAACTGGATCTTCGCGGTCGGGGGAGCGGAGTCCAGCGCGCGGGCGGTCGGCGTCCCGGTCCGGCGGGTGAAGATCGGCCTGTTCATGGCCGTCGGGTTCCTGGCCTGGTTCACCGGCATGAACCTGCTGTTCTCGTTCACCACCGTCCAGTCCGGCGAGGGCGTCGGCAACGAGTTCCTGTACATCATCGCGGCGGTCATCGGCGGGTGCCTGCTCACCGGCGGGTACGGCTCGGCCATCGGCACCGCCACCGGCGCGTTCATCTTCGGGATGACCACCCAGGGCATCGTGTACGCGGGCTGGAATGCCGACTGGTTCAAGTTCTTCCTCGGCGCGATGCTGCTCGGCGCCACCCTCCTCAACCTCTGGGTCCGCCGGCGAACGGAGGCATCACGATGAGTGGAACGGCCACGCGGACGCCGCTGGTGCGGCTCACCGACTGCGAGAAGCGGTATGGCACGATCATCGCGCTGACCGGCGTGTCGCTGGAGGTCGACGCGGGCGAGGTGATCTGCGTGCTGGGCGACAACGGCGCCGGCAAGTCCACCCTCATCAAGATCATCTCCGGGATGCACCAGGCCGACGCCGGCACCTACGAGGTCGAGGGTGAGCCCGTACGCCTCGCGTCCCCGCGCGAGGCCCTCGAACGCGGCATCGCGACCGTGTACCAGGACCTCGCCGTCGTCCCGCTGATGCCGGTCTGGCGCAACTTCTTCCTCGGCTCGGAGGTCCGCAAGGGCGTCGGCCCGCTCAGCCGGCTCGACATCCGGTTCATGCGCGAGACCACACGCACCGAGCTGCACAACATGGGCATCGACCTGCGCGACGTCGACCAGCCGATCGGCACCCTGTCGGGCGGCGAACGCCAGTGCGTCGCCATCGCCCGCGCCGTCTACTTCGGAGCGAAGGTGCTCATCCTCGACGAGCCCACCGCCGCGCTCGGCGTCAAGCAGGCGGGCGTCGTGCTCCGCTACATCATGCGGGCCAAGGCGCGGGGACTCGGCGTCGTGTTCATCACCCACAACCCGCACCACGCGTACCCGGTCGGCGACCGGTTCCTGCTGCTGAACCGGGGGCGCCCGCTCGGCACGTACGACAAGGACGAGATCACCCGCGAACGCCTGACGACCCTGATGGCCGGCGGCGAGGAACTCGAACAGCTCAGCCACGAGCTCGAAGGAGCGGCCGATGCCGACCTCGGCCGCGTCGCCGAGGAGCTCGAGCAGGAGGTCGCCGAGCTGTCGGGCCGGGCCGCGCCGCCCGAGCCGCCGGGCTCCTGAACCGTACGGAGGAACATTGCGGGAACGGGTACTGGGCGTCGGGGTCATCGGCGCCGGGTGGATGGGGCACGTGCACGCCCGCGCGTACGCCCGGCTGCCGCACCACTATCCGGACCTGAAGATCCGGGCGCGCCTGGTCGCCGTGGCCGACACCGTCCCGGCCCAGGCCGAGGACTTCGCCGCCCGGTACGCCCCGGAGCGCGTGCACGCGGACTGGGCGGCCCTGCTGAAGGACCCCGAGATCGAGGCGGTCAGCGTCACCGCGCCGAACGCGTACCACCGGGAGATCGCGGTGGCGGCGGCCCGGGCGGGCAAGCACCTGTGGATCGAGAAACCGGTCGGCCTCACCGTCGACGACGCCCGCGCGGCGGCCGAGGCCGTGGCCCGGGCGGGCCTCCAGGCGACCGTCGGGTTCAACTACCGGAACCTGCCCGCCGTCGCCCGCGCCCGGCGCCTGATCGCCGGCGGCGCCATCGGAACGCCCACCCACGCTCGCGTCACCTTCCTCACCGACTACGCCGCGCACCCCGCCGGCGCGCTCACCTGGCGGTTCCTGCGGGCGCAGGGCGGCTCGGGCGCGCTCGGGGACCTCGGCTCCCATGGCGTCGACCTCGTACGGTTCCTCCTCGGCGACGTCGAACGGCTCGTCGCCGACACCGCCGTCTTCCTGCCCCGGCGCCCCCTCGCGGCGCCCGGCGGCAGCCACTACGCGGTCGTGGACACCCCCGGCGAGCCGACCGGCGCGGTGGAGAACGAGGACTACGTCTGCGCCCTGCTGCGGACGCGCGGCGAGGTCCGGGTCACCTTCGAGGCGGGGCGCACCGAGGTGGGAGCGCAGAACACCTACGGCTTCGTCGTGCAGGGGAGCGAGGGGCTGGTCGGCTGGGACTTCCGGCACGCCGGCGAACTGACGGTCGTCGCGGGCGGGGACTACCAGAACCAGCCCGCGGCGACCGTGTCCGCGGGCCCCGGGGACGGCGAGTACGCGCGATTCCAGCCCGGCGCCGGCATCGCGATGAGCTACGACGACACCAAGGTCATCGAGGCCGCCGCGTTCCTGCGGAGCATCGACGAGGGAGTTCCGCACGGCCCGACCCTGGAGGACGCCGTACGGAGCGCCGAGGTCCTGGACGCGATGGCGCGGTCTGCGGCGGCGTCCGCCTGGGTCGAGCTGTGATCTCTGCGGAACGTCACGCGTGATCGGCGCAGCACGGTGTGGGGTCGGCCACCTCGAAGGGGACCAGCACGTTCTTCCCGCCGGGCATGGCGGCCAGGGTGAGCAGGCCCGCACGCCACTCGGGCCGGATGTGGCCGCGGGTGTCGAGGCGCTCCGCCGGATCGGGCCGGCCGCCGCCGAGCACGACCACCTCGTCGATGGCCGAGGCGGTCAGCACGTCCCGGACGCTCAGCGATCCGGTGAGGGTCTCGGCCCCGGGAAAGACGACGGCACGACCGGCGGACCGCTCGGCGTGTTCACGGGCGGCCTCGGCGGCCGCCTCGGCGAGCTCGGCCGGACCTCGGCGGTGCCCTTCGCAGGCGAGGCCGAGTTCGGCCGGGACCTGTTCCGGTACGGCGGCGACGGTGAGGGAGACCGCGACGTGCGGCCGGCCCCGCCGCACCAGGTGGGTGCAGCCGATGGCGCCGGCCGGGCGGCCGAACTCCTCGAACAGCCGGTGAAGGAGGTGTTCGGCCGCCGCCAGCGTGGGCGATCCGTCGCTGGCGCCCACGATGATGACGCTCGTCATCGCCGGGGGAGCACCCAGATCGGGTTCGTGTAGAACCACAGGTCCTTCCACGGGTCGGCGTCGCCGAGCGCGTCGATCGCCGGTCCGTGCGGGTCGACGGCGGCGCCGCGCAGGCCGACCGCGCCGCGGTTCCCGTCGGTGCCGCGCAGCCGCAGGTACACGGGCCTGTCGACGGCGCCCAGCGAGTGGACGAACGTCACCGAGCCGGTGTTCTTGCCGACCTCGTAGGACTTGACGACCTTCGTGTTCGGCGCGACGAAGGTGTCCTTGTCCGACGCCGGGCCGGTCACGTCGCCCTGGATGACGTCCACCCGGGCGAGGGTCGGCACGAACTGCGCCCAGTTCGGCCGTCCGGCCAGGTCGACGGTGACCGTGAGCTCGACCCGGCTGCCGTCGCGGATGTGCAGCACGCCGCCGAGCGGGACACCTCGCTGCCCGCTTCCCGCGACGCGCACCCGTACGTCCAGGCCGCTGATCAGCCCGCCGTGGTCGACCCAGACGCGGCCCTCCCGCAGCGCCTGCATCACCGCCGCGTACGAGAACGACGTGGCGCCAACGTGAGTGCGGCTGTAGTAGCCCGGCCAGAAGTCGGTGTTGGTGAGGTTGACGGCGCCGCCGTAGACCGGGTCGTTGTAGTAGCCGTTGGTGTTGAAGTCGCTGTTCGGCCCGCGGGTGGCGGTGTCGGCGTAGACGTTGTGTGAGTCGGAGTTCGCGGTGATCCACCAGGGCTTGCCCTCGGCGAGCAGGCTGTCCCAGAGCCCGCCGACGGTCGCGGTCATCCAGTCGAAGCCGCCGTAGGTGCGGTAGCTCTCCAGCGGGTAGCCGGCGAAGGAGTCCGCGCTCGGGCTGTTGTCGTACAGGCCGCGCGCCGAGCCGGGGCCGTTCGGCTTGGGGAGGCCCGCGGCCTGGTGACCCGGCGCGCCCTCCATGCCGACCGCGATGGTCGGTTGCGCGTCCCGCCAGCCACGGATCTCGTGCGGGGAGTCGATGCCCTTGCGGGCGGGGTGGTTCGCCAGGAAGAGGGCGTCACCGATCTCGCGGCGGCGTACCGCGTCGGCCAGGAAGTTCACCCCGGCGATCGCGAGCGCCTCGTTGGCGGACGTGCCGGCGGTCGCGTTCTTGACCACGCCGTCGAAAGAGTTCTCGAACTCCTTCAGCACGGCGACCTCGTTCTTGCCCGGGTGGACGAAGACCGTGCCGTGCTCGGCGGCCGGGATGTTCCACTCCAGCCCCTGGAAGACCAGGGTGTCCTTGATCTGGGACCGGGCCGTGACGATGTCGGGGTTGACCTTCTCCACGCCGATCTTCGCGTGCTGGGCGCTGCCGTGGTCGGTGATGACCATCCAGTCCAGCCCGAACGCGTTCGCGTGCCGGACGTGGTCGATCACCCGGTACATGGCGTCGGAGCTGTACCGCGTGTGGATGTGGTGGTCGCCGGCCAGCCACAGGTAGCCGCCCCGCGGCTGGTGCGACGACGACACGACCTGGGCGGCCTTCGCCGGCGTGGCCGCGGCGGCGGCCGGCGAGCCCAGGACGCCGGTGGCGGCCGCGCCGGCCCCGAGGACGCCCGCGCCGCGCAGCAGGTTCCGCCGGGAGACCTCCGACGGCGACAGTTCCTTGTCCGGGATCGAGGTGTCCAGCAGCGGCGGAAGCTCGGCTGGCTCCCCATCGTGGTGATCGTGATGGTGGTGGTGTCCGTGGCCCATGTCAGCCCCTCGCGTCCCGCCGACCTCGGTGATCGGCTACGGGACGCACCCTGACGTGGGCCGATGAACGGTGCCCGAATGCGAGGCATCCGCTTTGCCATTGTTTTACCCTTGGCGGATGACTGACCCGGCGGGTGACCCGCCGTGGCGTGGGTCGAGGTGTGATCGTCCGGACGGCGGCTCGCGATGCGCGAAGCGGTCGCGGTCTGCGCTAGAGTTGTTCCGCTCGCTCGCGGCGGGCACCGGGACGTGGCCTAGCTTGGTAAGGCGTCTGACTGGGGGTCAGAAGATCGTGGGTTCAAATCCCGCCGTCCCGACACAGTGCGGCTAGCTCAGCTGCAGGTCAGGGCCCTGGATCACTTCGGTGAGAGGGGCCCTGACTGCTTTCCGGGGCCATTCGTCGCGCAACGTCTCACATGACTAGCTGATCTTGTGAATCTCCGCGAGTCGGCGCTGAAGCCTTCGCCGCTTCGGTATGACTTCGGATCGGGAATGGTCACCCGAGTGCCTGGCGAAGTTCCTCGACGTCCACACCTATGGCGGACAGTAGCGAGTGGCACGGGTCGTCGGGGTCCGCCAGCACCGCGGCCAGCAGGTGCGTGGTGCCGGTGGACGGGCTCTTGCGCTCATGGGCGAGCAGGCGTGCGCGGGTCAACGCCTTCTCGGCGCTGCTTTCCAGGGCGAGTGAACCTGCCTGCGGCCGGTCGCCCGGCCGGATCAGGTCGGCGACCGCGTTGAACGCGGCGGATGATGTGGCTCCTCGGGTACGCAGCAGCTCAGCACCCATGTTGACCTGGGCCACCCCGTCGCGGAACCGGCGGCCGGCGGTGGTGAGCTGGTCGTCCACGACGAGCATGGCGAGTAGCAGATGCGCGGTGGTCACGCGGGAATGTCCGAGCCGGATGGTCTGGCGCTTGGCTTCCATGCGCACCGTGGGCACGACAGGCGACCCGAAGCCACCGCTGGTGAGCAGCCTGCCGATGCGGCCTCCCCACCCTCTGCCCGCGGGTTTGTCGAGCATGCCCAGGTTGCACAGCCCGTCGACGCTGCGCATGTTCGGTTCGCCGTTCTGGTGCGCGCTCGGATGCACGGCGAGCCTGGCTCTGAGTTCGTCCCGATCCAGCCGCCGCTCGAGCAGTGCCTCACTTGCTCGGTTACCGGGATCGTGCAGCAGCCCCATGAGCATGTGGGTCTCGTTCGCCCAGGTGACGCCGAGGTCGTGAGCGGACACGAGCATCTGACCAAGCGCGGTGACCAGCGCTCCGCTGGGCAGCATGGGCTGGCTCTCCGGCGACGCCGACTTGTCACGCGGCTTCGCCGTCCGGCGAGCCACCCATTCGGCCTCGTGCAACAGCGCCGTGACCGCGGGCGCGGCCGGCGGGTCGTTCCTGTCATCGTCCCCGCTCAGCCAGACCGTGTCGTCCTTGGCCGAGATGACCGCCCTCAGCCCGCCGTTGCTGCGAGACAACAGATCCGCTGCCGCGGATTCGCCCTTGAGCAGCGCGAAGAGCAGATGCTGGGTTCCCACGGTCTGGCCGGTCTGGCCGGTCTGGGTGGCTTTCTCATACGCCCGGGCCAGCGACTCCACGACCTCGCGGGAGGCATCGGTGGTACCGGTGCTCGATGCGTTCATCATGCGGTCCCCTTCGTTGATCATCACGATGGAGCCTAGGAACGCGCCTTGTGCCGGGACATCTGCCGATCATCCGGACTTTATGGCCGATCGGCCACGATGAGCGAGCCGATCGGCGTTCAATGAGCTATGTTCACGGCCGAAGGTGAGGTGTCCGCAGATTTCTCCGCTGGTCGAACGGGCTCGCTCCCTCCGCATGGCCGTCGCCCGTGAGGCGGAACAAGCGCGGGCCGCCGTACGCTCTGCGGCGCCTCATGTGGTGGTCGGCGAACTGGCGATGTTCCTGATGGCGCTCGCCATCGGATTCTTGCCGCTCTGGATGTCACCGCCGTCGCCGCGCCACGTGACCGCCACCGCGGCGAGCGCGTTCTGGGCGGCACTGTTGGTTCCCGCCCGCAAGCGCTGGCCGGCCGGAGCGCTGCCGGCCACGGTGCCGGTGATCGCCGGCACCGATATCGGGGCGTTGGCGGTCCTGCCCCTGATCGCGTACTCGACGGCACGGCGCATCAGTCCCGCCCGGCGCCTTTGGCCGATGGTGCTGGCAACCGTGGGTGCCGGCCTTCCCCTCAGCGTGGTGGCGGAGACGACCGCCTCGGACGGACTTGGCGAGACGCTCGCCGGTTACGCGCTGAGCGCCGCACTTCTCCTCCTGCTACCGGCGTGGGCCGGGAGCCTGATGGGACGACGCCGTCCGCTGGTCCGATTGCTGCGGGAACGCAACGAGTACCTGGAGCGGACGCAGGTGCTCACCGGGGAAAAGGCGCGTATGAAGGAACGCGCACGCATCGCCACCGAAATGCACGACATGCTCGGACACCGGCTCAGCCTGATATCGATGCACGCCGGAGCGCTGGAACTCACCGCCGCCCAAGAGGCCCCTCGGGTGAGCGGCCAGGCCGAGCTTCTGCGCACCACGGCGGCGACGGCGATGGCCGAACTGCGTGAGATCCTCGAGGTTCTCCGTGACCCCATGGAGGGTGCTGCCGAAACCGCCAGCGAACGCAGCGGAACCCGAACCGATATCGCCGATCTCGTGACCGAGTCCCGACGGGCCGGTATCGACGTCGACCTGGCGTGGTCCGGCGGGGACCTCAACGACGCGGACCCGCGGACGCGCCACGCCCTTCACCGCGTCGTCCGCGAAGGCCTGACCAATGTGCACAAGCACGCCCGGACAGCACATACCAGGATCGAAGTCACCAACGACGCCGGCCGCGTCCGCGTACGCGTGATCAACGGCCCGGTACCGGGCACGCCCCAACGGCTCCCCGGCACCCGCCAGGGACTGGTCGGCCTGGACGAACGGATCGCTCTGCTCCACGGCGCCTTCACCGCCGGTCCCACGCCCGAGGGCGGATTCCTGGTCACGGCCGACCTCCCTCTCCGCCCGCCCGTCCCCATGCTCCCCGACCCCGCGGTGCGGCGCGATGTACCCGAACGGCCCAGGCCACTCGATGACGAAGTGCTCACGCTGCCCCGAGCCCTGGGTGCCGGATGCCTCGGGTTGCTGGTACTCGTTCCGGTCGCTGCCGGCACGGCCATGGTGATCATCATGCGAGCCCTACAATGACGCGGGTGATCCGGACCCTGATCGCCGATGACGAAACTCTCATGAGAGCCGGTATCCACCTCATCCTGGACAACGCCGACGACATCGAGGTCGTGGCCGAGGTACCCGACGGCCCCTCCGCCGTCCAAGCCTGCCGGGAACACGAAATCGACGTCGCCCTGCTGGATGTCCATATGCCCGGCGGCGGCCTAGCGGCCATTCCGGGCATCGCTCGCGAATCCCCAAAGACCAATATCGCCATGCTCACCGCCTTCGGCGACGACCACAACGTCGCCCAAGCCCTCCGAGCCGGCGCCGTAGGCTTCCTACTCAAGGACACCGGCCCCACCGAACTGATCCGAGCCGTACGCGTGGCCGCCACCGGCGAGTCGATCCTGGCGCCCCAGATCACCCGCCGGCTGATCGAACGCCACCTACTTTCCGACTCCGCGGACGCCGAACCGGCCAAACGCCGAATCGAGCGGCTCACCGACACCGAACGCGACGTACTCCGCCTGGTCACCGCCGGCCTGTCGAACGCGGAGATCGCCCAGCAACTCCACATGGGCACAGGCACCGCAAAGGCTCACATCAGCCGCATCCTCACCAAAGTCGGCTGCACCAACCGAGTCCAAGCCGCCATTCTGGCCCATGACGCCGGCCTATCAGCGGGCCCCTGAGCCGACACGGTTCCGCCCGAGGAAGCGGGGGTTTCCGCAGTGACGTCCATGTGCGCAATGAGAACGGGCGGCTCCCGACCGGGGAGCCGGAGCAGCAGGTGTTGCAGCGATGATGCGCGGCGGTGATCCGGCCTCGGCCTACTTCGAGGGGGCGGAGAGCACCGGATTCCCGCTGTGACCGTCTGAGTCGCGACCTTCTCACAGCCGTATCACGGACCTGCCGGACGAGGCCGGTAGTGCGATGGCCGACGAGGCCGGTCGGCCACCGACTTCCAGTGAAGGCCGACCGGGTCGGCGCTTACCGCGTCACCACCGGTCGATGCCCATCGCGTTCGCGGCGGAGTGGATCGCGTTGTAGTGCGGAATCGACATGTCGGCCCTCTTGTCCTTCGCGGGAAGGCCCGCGTCGGTCTGCCGGAATTCGTCGCGCGCCGCGGCCAGCAGGCTGGTTCCGTACCCGACGGCGACGTCGTCCTTCCCATGGATGGGGTGCGACTTGGCCGCCGTCTGGCTTCCGGCGTTGGCCAGGATGCTCCGCGCCTGGTTGTACGCGGCCGGCTTGATCGTCTTCGGGTTTGCCGCGACCGTGTGCGTACCGGCCGCCATGCGGGCGTTCCCGGTCCCGACGGCGGCGGATGCGGAGGCGGATGCGGAGGCGACGGTGACCGCTGCCGCCGCGGTGAGCCCGGCCCGGACGAGAAGCTTCATAGGATCCCTCTCTTGCTCGACACGGTGTTGCAAGGAGAGGTCTGCCCACCATGAGTCACTAGATGAACACGAAAAGCCACCTGCCTCGCACGTGGCTACCAAACCCTCACCTCGGGTCCGTACAGTCCTCGTTCGCAGCGCCGGGTGCCGCCGTCGTGAGGGAGTCGCGCCGATGGCGGGTGGTCCACAGACGCTTGGGACGAAGGCATTTGGACACCGTCACAACACTTCTCGTTGTTTTCTGTGACTTCTCCCGGATCGGCGTCCATGTTCCCCGCCGCATCATGGTGCCCAGGGTGCCGGCTCTGCGCCGTGTCTCTGACCACGCGTGAAGGGAAGCCCGTCCCCGGCGACGTCCGGGGACGGTCAACCGGCTCCCAGCCTGAGCGACACAGGGAAGGTGTCAGTCGATGAGTTCCGTCAGGACCAAGCTCGCGATCACCGCCGTAGCCACCGGCGCGCTCGTCACCACGACGGCCGGCACCGCCTACGCGGCCGGCGTCAGCCCCGCCAACACCACCGTCATCGCGGCCAGCTCGAATGCGAAGATCTCCATAGTGACGCCTGGGGCCGTCCTCAGCATCACCTGCTCGATCTCGACGATCCAGTTCACAACACCGCCGTCCGGGTACGGACCGGTGACGATCAGCCCGAACCCCACTTTCGGCAACTGCGGAGACGTCTACGGCGGCTCCGCGACCGTCAGCACCAGCGGCACGTGGCAGCTCACCGCCATCGCCGGCCCGACCGGCGTCCGGATCGGCATCCCCGCGGGCGGCCTGACGATCGTCGATCCGTCGATGCTCAAGGACTGTGTGCTGACCGCCCTCACCATGACGATCACCGGCAGCTACAACAACTCCACCGGCCAGGTCACGTTCTCGCATGCCCCGCTCAACCTCACCAGCGCCGTGTGCGGTGCAGTGCCTTCCTCGTACCTGGACGCCGTCTACTGGACCAGCCCGCACCTCACGATCACCTGAGGCCGCGCCTCTCCTTCAGTCGCTGCGCAGGCGGGCGAGCCGGGTGCGGATTCCCGCGAAGTGCGCGACCATCGCCGCCTCGACGGCCGCCCGGTCCTCGGCGACCACGGCGGTATAGATGTCGCGGTGCTTGCGGGCGACGTAGGCCGGGGTCTCGTCGGGGGCGCCCAGCTCGTCGCTGAGCTGGTGGAAGACCTGCCAGAAGGCGCCGAGGAGCCGGCCGACCAGCGGATTGCCCAACGGCCGGTAGAGCAGCTCGTGGAAGAGCCGGTCGGTCTCCGGTGAGACCGCGCCGACGAGCGCCTCGGCGTCCATCTGGTCGAGCACCTCGCGGGCGGGGGTCAGCAGGTCCACGAGGTTCGCGCCGCCGTGCCGGTCGATCAGGCGCGCGGCCAGGCCGTTCTCCAGGACCTCGCGGATCTCGGTGAGGTGGGCGAGGTGGCTCTGCTCGTCCTGCGGCCCGATGCGGCTGTGAAAGGCCAGCTCGTCGACCAGGCCGTTGAGCGACATTTGCCCGACGAACATGCCGAAGCCGTGGCGGATGTCGACGATGCCGACGGCCTGAAGGGCCTTCAGGGCCTCCCGGACCGAGTTGCGGCCGATGTCCAGCTCCTGCATCAGCTCGGACTCGGTCGGCATCGGGTCGCCGGCGGCCAGCCCGCGTCGGACGATCAGCTCTTTGACCGCCTCCTGCACCTCGAAAGCCCGGCTCAGCCGGCGGCCTCGAGCAGGAGTCGGCCTTCCGGGCCCGGTGAGGGGGCGGCCGTCGTGCAATGTCACGGACATCTCCTGGTCATCTGCTCTTGACGGGAAACGTAACCGACTTCTAGTCTCCGACGCTATCAGAGATGGGACGTGGGACGTCCCACCTTTGCCTCCGAAATTCCGTGCCTACCTGACGAGCCCACCACCGGGAGACACCGTGAGCGCTCCGCGATCCGCCTTCAACCGCCGCGACTTCCTGCGCTACAGCGGGATAATGAGCGCTGCGGCCGCCCTCTCCACCACGGTCTCCGCGTGCGGTGGCCCCGCCTCGACCGGCTCGTCCGGCTCCGGTGGCAACAAGGACCTCGCCACCGTGGTCATCGGCTACGGCAACGACCAGACCTGGGACCCGACCATGACCGCGTCGGCGTTCGCCATGGCCGGCAACAACCACATCTACGAGGGGCTGGTCGACACCGACCCGATCACCCGCGCGCCGTACCCGGCGCTGGCCACGGCACTGCCCGCGGACACCTCGGCGACGACGTGGAAGTTCACGCTGCGGCAGGGCGCCAAGTGGCATGACGGGCAGCCGGTCACCGTGGACGACGTGCTGTTCACCTTCGACCGCGTGCAGGACCCCTCCACCCTGGTGTCCTCCTTCTTCACCACGTGGCTGAAGGAGGTCCGCAAGGTCGACGAGAGCACGGTCGAGCTCGTCTTCAAGTTCCCCTTCCCGGACGCGCTGCAGCGACTGACCATCGCCAAGATCATGCCGAAGCACGTCTTCGGTCAGCCGGGCGCCTGGGACGCCGCCAAGAACGGCAAGGCGATCGGCTCGGGCCCGTACAAGATGACCGCGCACAACCCGAAGTCCAACACCATGTTCGAGGCGTTCGCCGACTACAACGGCCCCCGCAAGCCGGCGATCAAGAAGATGAACTGGCTGTCGATCGTGGACGCCTCGGCCCGGGTCGCGAAGATCTCCGGTGGCAGCGCGGAGGCGCAGATCGCCGACAACGTGCCGTACGCCAACATCGACCAGCTCCGCAAGCAGGGGCTGACCGTCGAGGGCGGCAAGGGCATGAACCACATGTTCCTGATGTTCAACACCGGCCAGAAGCCGTTCGACGACGTGCGGGTACGCCAGGCGCTGCTCTACGCCATCGACACGAAGAAGATGATCGACGTGGCGCTCAAGGGCCACGGCACGCCCGCCAGCAGCTTCCTCAACAAGGAGAACCCGGCGTACGCCCCGGCCAAGACGGTCTACGACTACAACCCGGACAAGGCCAAGTCGCTGCTCTCCGCCGCGGGCGTGAAGAACCTGTCGGTCAACCTGATGGCGGTCAACGTGAGCTGGATCGCCGACTGCCTGCCGACGATCGCCAACTCCTGGAACGCCATCGGCGTCAAGACCTCGCTCGAGCCGCAGGACACCAGCGCGCTGTTCACGAAGATGGACCAGTCGCAGAGCTACCAGGTCGTCGCGGCCGCCTCGAACCCCAACCAGTTCGGCCTCGACGCCGATCTGATCCTGCGTTACAACTACACGTCCGGCGGCACCTGGATGAAGTACACCAAGTGGGACAAGAGCTCGGACGCCAAGGCGCTGTTCGCGCTCATGGACCGCGCGACCCGGGAGTCGGACTCCGCCAAGAAGCTCGAGCTGCTGCACCAGTACCTCGACGTCATCGCCGAGCAGGCCGTGCTCTACCCGGTCCTGCACACCGAGCTGATGACCGCGTGGAACCCCAAGAAGCTCACCGGCGTCCGCCCGCAGGCGTACCCCGGCGTCAACCTGCTGCAGGCCAAGCGCCTCTGACCGCCCGCCTCCGTACCCCGATCCGAATCCTCAGGAGGCATCCGTGGCAGCGATCGCCAGAATGCTGGTGCGCCGCGTCCTCATCCTGATACCCATGCTGCTGGGCGTGGTCCTGTTCGTCTTCCTCATCATGCGGTTCTCCAAGAACAAACCGGAGTACGCCTACTTCCAGGGAGCCAACCCGACCGCGGCGCAGATCCACCAGTTCCAGGTGGACAACGGCCTGCTCGACCCGCTGCCCGTGCGGTACGTGCGGTTCGTCGGCCAGCTGCTGCGCGGCGACATGGGGACCAGCGCGCTCACCAAGGCGCCGGTGCGCAGCTCCATCGCCACCGCCCTGCCGCTGACCCTCCAGCTCACCCTGTTCGGCGTCGTCATCGCGATCGTGCTGTCGGTGCTGTTCGGCGTCATCGCGGCGATCTTCCGGGACCGCTGGCCCGACCAGGTCATCCGGCTCGTGTCGCTGATCGGGGTGGCCTCACCGGCGTTCTGGCTGGCGCTGCTGATGATCCAGTACCTGGCGGTCGACCGCGGCTGGTTCCCGACCGGCGGGTACATCAACCCGGCCGACTCCGTGAGCGGCTGGCTGCGGTCGCTGACGCTGCCGGCGCTCGCCCTGTCGCTGCCCATCGCGGCCTACCTCACCCGGATCATCCGCACGTCGATGGTCGAGGAACTCGACAGGGACTACGTACGGACCGCCATCGGCAGCGGCCTGCCACCGGTCGTCGTGGTCGGCCGGAACGTGCTGCGCAACGCGCTGATCAACCCGCTGACCGTGCTCGGCCTGCGGGTCGGGTACCTGCTCGGCGGCGCGGTCGTCATCGAGACGATCTTCGCGCTGCCGGGCATGGGCCAGCTCATGATCACCGCGGTGCGCAACGGCGACCCGGCGGTCGTGCAGGGCGTCGTGATCACCATCGCGGTCGGCTTCGTGGTCGTCAACCTCCTCATCGACGTCCTGTACCTGCTGGTCAACCCCCGACTGAGGAGCGCCGCCTGATGCGCAGTGGACTGGCGAACCGACTGTCGCGGGCGGGCATCGGCTTCCGTCGCCTCGGCCCGACGTCCTGGATCTCCCTGGCCGTCGTGGTCGTCATCATCCTCGCCGCGGTCCTCGCCCCGGTACTGGCCCCGCACTCCCCGTACGTCCAGGAGGCCACTGGCGGCGGCCCGAGCGCGTCGCACTGGATGGGTCTGGACAGCGCCAACCGCGACATCTTCACGCGCCTGCTGTACGGCGCGCGCTGGTCGCTGGTGATCGGGCTCGGCGCGACCGCCATCGCGCTGGTCGCCGGTGCCGTGATCGGCGCGGTCGCCGGGACCTCGCGGCGGTCCGTCGACGAGGCGATCATGCGCACGCTCGACGTCATCATGGCCTTCCCCGGCATCGCGCTCGCCGCCGTGCTGGTGGCGGTGTTCGGCGGCAGCATCCCGGTGCTGGTCCTGGCCATCGCGTTCCTCTACATGCCGTCGGTGGCCCGCGTCGTACGGGCGAACGTCCTGGCCCAGTACGGCGAGGACTACGTCGCGGCCGAGCGGGTCATCGGCGCCCGCGCCCCGCACATCCTGCTCCGGCACGTGGCCGTCAACTGCGCCGCGCCGATCCTCGTGTACTGCACGGTGATGGTGGCCGACGCGATCGTGTTCGAGGCGTCCCTGTCGTTCGTCGGCGCGGGCGTGCGCCCGCCGGACCCGTCGTGGGGCAGCGTCATCGCCGACGGCCGGAACATGGTGCTCACCGGTGGGTGGTGGGCCACCATCTTCCCCGGTCTGCTGATCCTCATCACGGTGCTCGCCCTCAACATCCTCGCCGAGGGCATCTCCGACGCCTGGGCCGCGCCGGCCGCGCGACCGGCGGAGACGACCCGGGCCGGCGCCACGCGGCGCGCGGCGCCCGGCCCGGTGACCGAGCTGAAGGGGCTCATGGAGGCCGCCCGGCGCCTGGCCGAACGCGCCCGGCCGCTGCGGGACGGCGAACCCATCGTGCGGGTGAAGGACCTGCGGATCGGCTTCGACGACCGCCACGACGGCGTCGACATCGTGGACGGCATCTCCTTCGACGTACGACCGGGCGAGGTGCTCGGCCTGGTCGGCGAGTCCGGCTGTGGCAAGTCCCTGACCGCGTTGACGGTCATGGGCCTGGAGCCGCGGGGCGCGCGGGTGGGCGGCGAGATCACCTTCGACGGCCGTGACCTGCTGTCGATGTCCAAGGGCGACCGGCGGCGGCTGCTCGGCCACGACATGGCGATGATCTACCAGGACGCACTGTCGTCGCTGAACCCGGCGATGACCGTACGGGCGCAGCTCAAGCAGGTCGTCCGGCGCGGCGGCCGGCGCACCCCGGCGGAGCTGCTGGAGCTCGTCGGGCTCGACCCCGCCCGCACGCTCTCGTCGTACCCGCACGAGCTATCCGGCGGGCAGCGCCAGCGGGTGCTCATCGCGATGGCCCTCTCCCGCGATCCGAAACTGATCATCGCGGACGAGCCGACGACGGCCCTGGACGTGACCGTGCAGGCGCAGGTGATCGAGCTGCTGCTGCGGCTGCGCGAGGAGCTGGACTTCGCGCTCATCCTCGTCTCCCACGACCTCGCCCTGGTCGCCGACGTCACCGACCGGGTGGTCGTCATGTACGGCGGGCAGATCGTGGAGAAGGGGGCGACCCCGGCCGTCGTCGGCAACCCCGCCCACCACTACGCGCGCGGCCTGCTGGGCTCGGTCCTGTCGCTGGAGTCCAACGCGGAGCGCCTCACCCAGATCCCGGGTGTCGTGCCCTCGCCCGCGGACTTCCCGGCCGGCTGCCGGTTCGCCGACCGGTGCCCCGCCGCCACCGAGGTCTGCCACGCGGAGACTCCACTCCTGGAGGGACGAGGCCGCTTCCACGTGGTGGCCTGTCACCACCCGGCGGCCGACGTATCGGCCTCCCTGTCCGCCGCCGGCGCGGCCGCCGCGCCTGCCGACCCGCCGGAGGGGTCATGACTTCCGAGACTTCCAAGGCGATTCTCGAGCTGAACGACATCCACGTCGTGCACAAGGCACGCTCCGGCGGCCTGTTCACGCGTGACCGCGTGTACGCGCTGACCGGCGCGGACCTGACCGTTCGACCCGGTGAGACGATCGGCGTCGTCGGCGAGTCCGGCTGCGGCAAGTCGACCCTCGCCCGGGTGCTGGTCGGCCTGCAGCGGCCGACCGCCGGTACGGTCGCCTTCGAGGGACGTGACGTCTGGTCGATGTCCGGCGCCGCCCGCCGCGAGGCCATCGGGTCGAGCATCGGCATGGTCTTCCAGGACCCCTCCACGGCCCTGAACCGCCGCCTGCCGGTCCGCCGGATCCTGCGGGACCCGCTGGACGTGCGGCGCGTCGGCACCCCGGACGAGCGCGAGGAACGCGTCCGCGAGCTCATCGACCTGGTCGGCCTGCCCGCGAGCGCGGCGGACCGGCTGCCCGCCCAGCTGTCCGGCGGGCAGCGGCAGCGGGTGGCGATCGCCCGCGCGCTCGCGCTGCGGCCACGGTTGCTGGTCGCCGACGAGCCGACCAGCGCGCTCGACGTCTCGGTCCGCGCGCAGATCCTCAACCTGCTGCAGGACCTGAAGGAGCGGTTCGGCCTCGCCATGGTCTTCGTCTCCCACGACATCCAGACCGTGCGGCGGATGAGCGACCGGGTCGTGACCATGTACCTCGGCCGGATCGTCGAGCAGACACCCGCCGAGGCCGTGCCGGGCGCGGCCCGGCATCCGTACACGCGGGCGCTGTTCTCCGCCACGCCGGGCCTGCTGTCCCCGATCGACCCGATCCCGCTGACCGGCCCGGTCCCGTCGGCGACCCGGCCGCCCTCCGGTTGCCCCTTCCGCACCCGGTGCTGGAAGGCCGACGAGACCTGCGCCGCCGAGATGCCCGACGCGGAGGAGGACGCCGGCGGCTTCTTCCGTTGCCACCACCCCGTCCTCGCCGGCGCGACCGACCGCGAACTCATCACCCAAGCACAGGAGCGTTAATCGATGAACAACGCCGCACCGCTGTCCGGCGTCATTCCCCCCGTCTGCACCCCGCTGACCCCGGAGCGGGAGGTGGACACCGCCTCGCTGACCCGGCTGGTGGACCACCTGCTGGAGGGCGGAGTGCACGGGCTGTTCGTCCTCGGCTCGTCGTCGGAGGCCGCGTTCCTGCCCGACGGGCACCGCCGGACCGTGCTGGACACCGTGGTCGGCCACGTCGCGGGGCAGGTGCCGGTGCTGGCCGGCGTCATCGACATGACCGCGCCCCGGGTCGCCGACCACGCGCGGGCGGCGGCCGAGGCCGGCGCCGACGCCCTGGTGGCGACCGCGCCCTTCTACGCCCGCACCCATCCGGCGGAGATCGCCACGCACTTCCGGACGGTCGCGGCCGTGGCGGACGTCCCGGTGTACGCCTACGACCTGCCGGTGGCCGTGCACAGCAAGCTCACCGCGAACGTGCTGCTGGAGCTTGCCGCCGACGGCGTGCTCGCCGGGCTCAAGGACTCCAGCGGCGACGACGCCGGGCTGCGGGAGGTGATCCTGGGCCGCCGGGACCGCGGTCTGGAGTCCTTCGCGGTGCTGACCGGCTCGGAGCTGACCGTCGACTCCGCGCTGTGGATGGGCGCCGACGGCGTCGTCCCCGGCCTGGGCAACGTCGATCCGCACGGCTACGTCCGCCTGTACGAGGCCGCGGCACGGGGCGATTGGACCGCCGCGCGCGAGGAGCAGGAGCGGCTGTTCCGCCTCTTCGGGCTGGTGCACGTCGGCGGCCCGCACATGGGCCGCAGCTCCTCCGCGCTGGGGGCGTTCAAGGCGGCGCTGTTCCTGCGCGGCGTCATCGCCCACCCGACGACCGCGCTGCCGCAGGTGCCGCTCGACGGCGCCGAGATCGACCAGGTCAAGTCCTTCCTGTCCGAAGCCGCCCTCATCTGACCCGTACGGAGGCCAGCGTGGCTCACCTCAGGTTCCCCCGCCGTACCGCGGCCGTGGCGCTCCTCGCCGCGGCGCTCCCGCTCGCGTCCGCCGGCGCCGCCTCGGCCAAGACGGCGCCACAGTTCGACGAACAGGTGCTGTTCGCCCAGCACACCGACGGTTACTACTGCTTCCGCATCCCCGCCGTCGTCCAGGCGCTCGACGGCACCCTGCTCGCCTTCGCCGAAGGGCGCGTCAACAGCTGCGGTGACAAAGGCGACATCGACCTGGTGCTGAAGCGCTCCACGGACGGCGGCCGCACCTGGGGTCCCCTCCAGGTCGTCCTGCCCGGCAACGGCGACACCCGCGGCAACCCGGCCCCTGTGGTGGACCGGCGCACCGGCCGGATCGTCCTCATGACGACCTGGAACCCCGGGAACGACGACACCATCCGGCACCCGTTCGTGCAGTCCAGCGACGACGACGGCGCCACCTGGTCCGCGGCCCGCGACCTCACCGGTGAGCTCGTGAGGCCGGAGTGGAACTCCTGGTACGCCACCGGGCCCGGCCACGCCCTCCAGCTCCAGCACGGGCCGCACAAGGGACGCCTCATCGTCGCGGCCAACCACGAGGGCGACGGCGGCGCGCTGAAGGGCGGGCCGCAGGGCGGCCACCTCAACTACAGCGACGACGGCGGCCTCACCTGGAAGATCGGCGCCGACGACACCCGCCGCACCAACGACGTCAGCCCCGGCGAGCTCAGCGCGACCGAGCTCTCCGACGGCCGGATCTACGTCAACGCCCGCGACAACACCGGGACCGACCCGGGCAACCGCAACACCGCCACGAGCAGCGACGGCGGCCTGACCTTCGACCACCCGTTCCGCACCCTCCCGAAGCTCACCGCGCCCAAGGTCCAGGGCTCGGTCCTCAGCGTCGGCAGGCGCGTCTACCTGTCCGTGCCCGACCACCCGGTGACCCGCGAGGTCATGGCGGTGCGCGCCTCGGCCGACAACGGGCGCAACTTCCGATCAGTCGGCAAGGTCATCAACTGGGGCCCGTCCGCCTACTCCGACCTCGTGAGCCTCGGCGGCGACCGGCTCGGCCTGCTGTACGAGGCGGGGCAGGCCGGCCCGTACGAGCAGATCCGGTTCGCGCGGTTCAACACCGCCTACCTCGCGACGCCCAACGGCACCCCGCCGGGCCTGCCCAAGCCGCCGCAGCCCGGCCCGACCACCCCGGACGGCTCCGGCCACCACAACGACGGTTATGTCCGCGGCGGCATGGCCGCGGCCGGTGAGTTCGACGGCGTGGACGACTTCGTCCAGGTGCCGTGGAACCGCTCCCTGGACCTCGGCTCCGGCGACTTCACCTGGTCGGCGCGGATCCGCTACAGCGACACGTCCGGCACGCACTCGATCCTGTGGGCCTACCGCGTCGGCAGCGGCGCGCCACAGATCTGGCTGCGGGCCGAGCCGGCGAACAAGCGGCTCATCGGCACCGTCGGGACCGGTTCGGGCACCGCCATGGTGAGCACCGCGCAGCCGTACAACGACGGCCAGTGGCACGACGTCGTCCTGCGACGCACCGGGGGGCGGCTCACGCTCAGCGTCGACGGGCAGGCCACGTCGGTGGCCGACCCCGGTGGGTCGGTGACCGAGGGCAAGCAGTTCACGATCGACGGCATGGACGTCGGCCAGCGGCTGGACGGAGCGCAGCGCTTCCACGGCTCCATCGCGGACGTACGGGTCTTCGCCCGCGCGGTCCCGGACGAGGAGATCGCGACCGCCCGCCGCGACCTGCGGCTGTGGCTGCCGCTCGACCGGATCGACGCGGAAGGCGCGAACGACCGATGAACCGGATCGACGGTCTGCGGGACCGCGTGGGCATCGCCTACGGCGGTGACTACAACCCCGAGCAGTGGCCCGAAGAGGTCTGGGACGATGACGTACGGCTGATGAAGGAGGCCGGCGTCTCCCTCGTCAGCGTCGGCATCTTCTCCTGGGCGTCGGTCGAGCCGCGGCCGGGGGAGTACGACTTCGGCTGGCTCGACCGGGTGCTGGACCGGCTGGCCGCTGGTGGCGTCGCGGCGTGCCTGGCGACCATGACGGCCTCGCCGCCGCCCTGGCTCACCACGCGCCACCCCGAGATGCTCACCGTACGAGCGGACGGCTCGACGATCTCGCCGGGCGGACGGCAGCACTACTGCCCGTCCAGCCCGGTCTACCGCGAGCACGCCGTACGCCTGGCCGAGCAGGTCGCCGCCCGCTACGCCGGTCACCCGGCCCTGGCCATCTGGCACGTGAACAACGAGTACGGCAACGTCATCCCCTGCCACTGCGACGTGTCGGCGGCGGCCTTCCGGCGCTGGCTCGCGGACCGGTACGGCTCCGTGGAGGGCCTCAACGAGGCGTGGTCGACGCGGTTCTGGGCGCAGGGCTACGGGTCCTTCGACGAGGTGCTGCCGCCGCGTTCGCCGGCGCCGTTCACCAACCCCGCGCAGGAGCTGGACTACGCGCGGTTCACCTCCGACGAACTGCTCGCCTGCTACCTGGCCGAGAAGGAGGTGCTGAACCGCGTCACGCCGGACGTGCCGGTCACCACCAACTTCCCGCCGTCGTTGCGGCCCGTCGACCAGTGGGCCTGGGCCCCGCACGTCGACGTCATCGGGTACGACGCCTACCCCGATCCGCTCGACCCCGGCACCGAGGCCAAGATCGCCTTCTCCTACGACGTCATGCGCTCACTGCGCGACGGGCAGCCGTGGCTGCTGATGGAGCAGGCCCCCGGCGCGGTGAACTGGCGGCCCCGCAACGCCCCCAAGCCGCGCGGCGCGATGCGGCTGTGGAGCTGGCAGGCCGTCGCGCACGGCGCCGACGCGGTCATGTTCTTCCAGTGGCGGCAGTCCCGCGGCGGCGCGGAGAAGTTCCACTCCGCGATGGTCCCGCACGGCGGCCCGGCGACCCGGATCTTCGACGAGGTGCGCGAGCTGGGCCGGGAGCTGGCCGCCGCCCGCGGCCTGGCCGGCGCACGGACGCCGCGGGCCGACGTCGCGATGGTGCTGGACTGGCCGAGCTGGTGGGCGCTCGAGGGGCCGGCCCGCCCCAGCTCCGACCTGCGCCTCCTCGATGCCGCCTGGGCCTGCCACCGCCCGCTCCACGACGCCGGCGTCGCCTGCGACGTCGTACGCCCGGACGCGGACCTGTCCGGGTACCGGCTCGTCGCCGTGCCGAATCTCTACCTGACCTCCGAGGACGCCGCGCGCAACCTGGAGCGGTACGTCGAGGAGGGCGGCACGCTCGTCATGTCGTTCTTCTCGGGCATCGTGGATCCCTGTGACCGGGTCCACTTGGGCGGCTACCCGGCGCCGTTCCGGCGGATGCTCGGCCTGACCGTCGAGGAGTTCCACCCGCTGGCCGAGGACGCCTCCGTCGGGCTGTCCCAGGGCTCGGGGAGCCTGTGGTCCGAGGAGGTCCGTCTCGAGGGCGCCGAGGCCGTCGAGCGCTTCACGAGCGGCGCGCTCGCCGGGGAACCCGCCGTCACCCGGCACCGCTTCGGCCGCGGCGACGCGTGGTACCTCGCCACCCGGCCCGACCCGGCGACCATGCGCGGCCTCCTCGACCGCGTCCGTGAGGCGGCCGGTGTCGAACCGGTCCTGCCCGGCCTGCCCGACGGCGTCCAGGCCCGCGCGCGGGACACCGAGGACGGCCGGTGGTACGTCGTGCTGAACCACGGCGCCGAGCCCGCCGACGTGCCCCTGCCGACGGCGATGCGCGACGTGCTGACCGGAGCGGAGCCGACCACCTCGGTGCGCCTGGACCCACGCGGAGTCGCCGTGCTACGCCCGGCCTGACCGCGTCACCGAGCGCGCCGCCCACTTCAGCACCTGGGTGGCACGGGCCACCGCCCGGCCACCCAGGGCCGCGCCGACGACGACTCCGCCGAGGAGGGCGACGACGCCGACGACCGTACGAAGGGGGCCGAACGACGCCGGCAGCAGCCAGATCAGGGACAGGCCGGCCATCCCGCAGAGCATCGACACCGCGAGCACGACGACGACGATGAGAGCGGCGGCCAGGCCCGCGCCGCGAGGAGAGGTCCGCAGCCGCCGGTAGCCCGGCGCCCGCCGCCACAGGCGTGCGCCGTCCCGGCGCTGCGGCCGGGGCAGTCCCGCCCTGCCGCAGAAGGCGACCAGGTCCGCGCTCCAGGCCCCTTTGGCGCGCAGCAGCATACGGTCCTCGCCGTCGAGGAGGACCAGCCCCTCGCTCGGACCGCTCCGGTACCGCCGCCGGTAGTAGTGGCCCAGCGCCTTCACCGACGACCGTGGGACGGTCACACGCTGGCCGCCGAAGCCGTAACCGACCAGCAGGTCACCTTCGACGCGAAGCCGCACGGGCGTCCGGTCGAGCAGGTCGCGCGCCGGCCTCTGGGGCCGCAACTCCCGGGCCCCGCTGCCCGAGCCGCCATCACCTTGCGGATTCGTCCGATGATGGCCCTTCTTGGCCCGTTCTGCGCCCACCGCGGCATGGTATCCAGCGGAAACGCCGGACGGTTCGCATCAGCATGCGCACAACCGATCCAGTGCCGACTGGCTCTCATCGTCCGCGGCGCGGAAGATCAGCAACCGCTGATCCGGATCTTGAAGCGGCATGAGCACTTCGAAATTCACCGCGATCGCACCGGCGTCAGGATGCCGTATCACCTTGCGTCCGCGGCCGTTGACCTCGATGTCCCGCTCGGCCCACAATCGCGCGAACTCCTCGTCTCGAGTGATGAATTCGGCGATGAGGTCGGTCAACGCCCGATCCTCCGGATGCGCGGCCCACGCGGCGCGCAGGTGGGCGACCCCCTCCCGCACGACGCGTTCCCGGTCGACGTAGAACTCGCGTATCTCCGGATGCAGCAGGCACAGCCACATCGAATTGCGCTGCGCTGGAGGAAGGGTGTCGAAATCCAGCAGCAGCCTCGTCATTTCGCGGTTCCAGGCCAGGATGTCGTAGCGGTGGTTCATCAGCATGGCCGGCAGCGGCGACAGGTCGGTGACCAGGTGGGCCAGCGGCGGCGCCGCGGTGGTGGCGGGCCTGCCGGCGTCGCGGGGGCGCTGCTGGGCCAGGTCGTAGAGGTAGGCGCGTTCGACGGGGGAAAGGCGCAGCGCCCGGGCCAGCGCCTCCACCACGTCCGCTGAGGGCCGCAGCCCGCGACCCTGTTCCAGCCGCACGATGTAGTCGACGCTGACCCCGGCCAGTTCGGCGACCTCTTCGCGGCGCAGTCCCGGGGTCCGCCGGGCCTGCCGGCGCGATGGCAGACCGAGATCGCGCGGGTCCAGCCGTTCGCGCCGGGTCCGCAGGAACGCGGCCAGCTCCCGCGCCGGCTCCACGGTGTGGGTGATCATGCTCGTTCCAACAGCCAGGGTAGGACCGGCGTTCCCAGGAACCCCTTTCCCTTAACCCCGGCGCGCGGCGGTCACAGTCTTGTTCTCGACAACGGATCATGAGCACAGGAGGACACGATGTCGCTCACCCTCGATACCTACCGGCTGCTGGGCCGCTCCGGGCTGCGGGTCTCACCGCTGGCGCTGGGCGCGGCGACCTTCGGCACCGATTGGGGCTGGGGAGCCGAGCAGGACGAGGCGCGCAAGCTGTTCGACCTCTACGTCGAGCGAGGCGGCAACTTCATCGACACCGCCAACACCTACACCAATGGCAGCTCCGAGCGTCTGCTGGGCGAATTCACCCGCGACAACCGCGAAAGCCTGGTGCTGGCAACGAAGTACACGACGCTGCGCCGGCCCGGCGACCCGAATTCCGGGGGCGGCCACCGCAAGAGCCTGTTCGCTTCGGTGGAAGCGAGTCTGCGACAGCTCAACACGGACTACATCGATCTGCTCTACCTGCACGTGTGGGATTTCACGACACCGGTCGAGGAGATCCTGCGCGGCATGGACGATCTGGTGCGCCAGGGCAAGGTCTTGTACGTGGCGATCTGCAACGCCCCGGCCTGGCAGGTGTCGCGCATGCAGGCGATCGCGGACCTGCGCGGCTGGTCGCCGCTGGTCGCGCTGCAGATCGAATACAACCTGATCGAGCGTGGCGGGGAACGTGACCTGATCCCTATGGCACGGGAGATGGGGCTGGGTGTGATTCCGTATTCGCCCCTGGCCGGCGGGGTGCTCACCGGCAAGTACGGCCGCGACGACCTGACCGCGGCGAACGTCGCGTCCGACGACGGCACCCGCAAGAGCTTCAACCTCGCCTTGGGCGTGCTCACCGAGCGCAACCTGGCCATCGCCGATGTGGTGAAGGAGGTCGCCGCGGAGCTGGGCCGCACGCCCGCCCAGGTCGGGCTGGCCTGGACCCTGCGGAATCCGAGCGTGACGGCACCGATCATCGGCGCCCGCACCCCCGCGCAACTGGAGGACAATCTGGGCGCCCTGGAGGTCGACTTCACCGCCTCCCAGCTGGCCCGCCTCGACGAGGCCAGCGCGATCGGACTCGGGTTCCCGCACGACATGCTCGCCAGCGACCACATCCGCAATGTGACCGCAGGCGACTTGAAGATCGAGACCCGCCGCTGACATCCGATCGAGGAGCGCGCCCTGGGGCCGGGCCGGTGGTGCCCTGCGGTCAGGGGGCGGCCGGGTCGCGTCGGTCGGCGGGCGGGTTCAGCAGGGCGCTCGCGGAGTCGTGGATCTTGGTCAGCGCGCTGAGGAGGTGCCGGCGTTCGTCCGGGGTGAGGTCGGCGGTGACCCTTTCCTCGATCAACCGCCGTTCCCTCTCGATGGGCTCCTGAAGCGCGCGTCCGGCGTCGGTGAGCCAGAGCCGGACCAGGCGGTTGTCCCGGTCGTCGCGACGGCGGGTGAGCAGGCCGGCGGTGGCCATCCGGGTGGCCGCCTTGACCACGTTGGCGGTGGTGACGTTCAGCGCGGCGGCGACCTCGCCGGGGGTGCGGCCGTCCTGCCGCCACAGCACCGCGAGCAGGTGGTCCTGGCCGAGGTGCAGGCCGTGCCGCCGCACGGCGGCCTCGGCCACCGCCCGGACCGCCTTGGAGGTCTTGCCGTGCAGGTCCAGGAACTCGGGCATCGCAGGGCCTCCAGTGATCTCTCGCGGATCCCGGCGTCCGCCGGTGCGGCACGGGCCGATTGACAGTAAATCGTTAACCGGTTAGCGTTCTCGCGAATTCATTAACCGGTAAACGACTTGAGGGGTCCTCATGATACTGGTCACCGGCGCGACCGGGAACGTCGGCCGCGAGCTCGCCCGTGAGCTGGACGCCGCCGGCGTGGGCTTCCGCGTCCTGGTCCGCGACCCGGCCCGCGCCGCCGCCCTGCCCGAGCGCGCCGAACGCGTCGTCGCGGACCTGGGCGACCCGGCGACGCTGCCGCCCGCCTTCGCCGGCGTCGACCGGCTGTTCCTGCTCACCCCCGGCATCGGCCTCGACCACACCGCCCACGCCGTCGCCGCCGCCCGGGCCGCCGGCGTGGGCCACATCGTGCACCTGTCGTCCTTCAACGTCCTCGGCGACCCGATGCCCGCCATGGGCCGCTGGCACCACGAACGCGAGCAGGTGATCCGCGCCTCCGGGATCCCGGCCACGTTCCTGCGACCCGGCGGCTTCATGACCAACGCCTTCGACTGGCTGCCCACCGTCCGGGAGGGCGGCTACGTCCTCGACCCGATCGGCCCCGGCCGCTACGCGCCGATCGACCCGGCCGACATCGCCGCCGTCGCCGCCCTGGCCCTGACCGGTGACGGCCACCAGGGCCGGGAGTACGTCATCACCGGGGACGAGCTGTTCACCGTCGCCGAACAGGTCGAGATCCTCGCCGCGGCGGCCGGCCGGGACATCGAGGTCCGGGCGGTGGCCACCCCGCAGGAGGCCGTCGCCTCCCGCTTCCCCCACGGAGCGCCCCCGGCGCTGGCCGACGCCATCATCGAGGGGTTCGCGCTCATGCGCGCCGACACCGCCGGATTCCGCAGCGGCACCGTGGAGCGCCTGCTCGGCCGTAAGCCCCGTACCTTCGCCGACTGGTGTGCCCGCAACGCCGACGCCTTCCGGCGGGCCACCGCCTGACCGCGTTGAGGTCAGTGGGCGGGGGAGGGGCGGTGGCCGAGGCGCTGGGAGAGGACGGCGGCGCCCTTGCGGACGAGGGCGCTCAACTCCTCGCGCCGCCGGTCGTCCCAGCGGATGCTCGGCACCGAGATGCTCATCCCGGCGACCATGACGGGCGTGTGGTCGTAGACGGGCGCGGCGACGCAGAACACGGCCTCGTTCGACTCGCACTCGTCGTACGACAGGCCCTGCCGCCGGATGTCGTCCAGGTGCGTCCGCAGCCGTACGGGCGAGGTGACGCTGTGGTCGGTCATGGCGGTCAGCTCGCCGTCGAGCGGGTAGGCGGCGTCCAGGGCCTCGGGCGTCAGGCCGGACAGCAGCATCTTGCCGACGCCGGTGCAGTGCGCCGGCAGGCGCCGCCCCACGGCGGAGACCATGCGGACGGGATGGGTGCTGTCGGCCTTGGCGATGTACACGACGTCGGTTCCGTCGAGGACCGCGACATGGACCGTCTCGTCGCATTCGGCGGCGACGAGCTGGGCCGCCTCGCGCGCCTCGTGGGCGAGGTCGAGCTGGTCGGCGAAGACGCTGCCGAGCTGGAACAGCCGCATGCCAAGGCGGTAGCGGGTCGGCTGCCCGGGCGTCGGGATGAGGTAGGCCCGCTCGGTCAGCGTGGTGACCAGTTCGTGGACCGTCGTCCGCGGCAGCCCGAGGCGTTCGGTGATCTCCGGAGCGGACAGGGTGGGCCGGTCCAGGAAGAGCTCGAGGATGTCGAGGGCACGAGTCACCGCCGGTACCGCACGCCCCATCACGGCCGCCTTCCCGAACGCCGTACGAAATCCCGGACAGACTAGGAAGCCTCCTCCGGCGGTGTCAATGATCCGCCCGCGCCGCCGGCCGGGCTTCCGTCCGGGTGAACGGACGGTCGTCCCGCTCTCACGTTCCGTGGAGCTGGCCTGATGAGGCCATGAGCGTCCATGCCGCCGATTCCGGTGCTATCACTCGATGTATCGACATCGAAGCGGAGAGTGGTCATGACGAGGAACGGTGGCGGGCCGTACGACGAGATCCTCTACCTGACGGCCGGGCTGGCCGACCTGGTGACGGGCGGGCTGCGGGGCGCCGCCCGGCGCCTGCCCGGCCTCGGGGAGGTACGAGAGGAGCTGCGGGCGCGCGGCGAGCTGGCGGTCCGGCGCACCGGCCCGGAGCCCGAGTCGCACATGGAGGTGCTGGCCCGCCGGGTCGCCGAGCGGGGTACGGATGACTGACCTGCGGTTCCGGGTCGACCGCGCCCTGACGGAGTTCGTCGAGACCGAGCTCGGGGAGCTGCTCGCGCTCGACGGAGGGCTCACGCCCGTCGCCGAGCAGATGCGCGTCTCGATCGCCGGCGGCAAACGGATCCGCCCGGCGTTCTGCTACTGGGGGTGGCGGGCGTCGGGTCAGCCGGACACCGACGCGATGGTACGGGCGGCGGCGGCCCTGGAGCTGGTGCACGCCGCGGCGATCGTCCACGACGACATCATCGACCGGAGCCCGCTCCGGCGCGGCCGCGTGACGGCGCACGAGAGGCTCGGCGACGGCCTGGCCATCATGATCGGGGACCTGCTGATGGCGTGGGCGGGGCAGCTCTTCCATGCGTCGGGTCTGCCACGGACGTTCCTGGCCCGGGCCCTGCCCGTCTGGGCCACGATGGGCCGCGAGCTGGTGGCCGGCGAATGCCTGGAGATCCTCCGCACCGGAGGCGCGCCCGACCTGGCCCGTTCCCTGGCGATCGTGCGGTTCAAGACCGGGTCGTACACCGTCGAGCGGCCGCTGCAGATCGGCGCCGTGCTCGGGGGAGCCGACCCCGCGACGCTGCGCGCGCTGGCGGCGTACGCGCGTCCGCTCGGTGAGGCGTTCCAGCTCCGTGACGACCTGTGGGGCGTGTTCGGCGACCCCGCGCGGACCGGCAAGTCGGCACTGGACGACCTGACGGGCCGCAAGCCGACCGCGTTGCTGGCCCTGACACTGGCCCGGGCGACGGGGCCCGACCGGCGGCGGCTGGGCGACCTCATCGACGGTCCGGTCACCCCGTCCGACGCCGCCGAGATCCGGGACATCATGCGGCGGTCCGGTGCGCCCGCCGAGGTCCGGCAGATGATCGACGACCGCGCCGAGACCGCTCGCGCGGCGCTCCGCGGCTCCCGGCTGGCCCCCGAGGCCGCCACCGCCCTGACCCGACTGATCTGCGAGGCGACCGCTGATGAATGAGTACACCGACGAGTACCTGGACGGCCTGCGCCTCAAGGGCGACGAACTGGCCGACGCGACCGTCGAGGCGCTGTTCGCCGGAGCGGAGGTGGCCAGGTACAACACGCTCATGCGCTGGTTCACCGTCTCCGGCCAGGCACTGCCCGAGGACGTCCCCGACGCCGCCCGTGACTACCTGGAGGCGACGGCGACCCCGCCGGAGTGGGTCGACTGGGCGGTCATGGAGCGGGCCCGGCAGTTCTTCATCGACAACGACGTGCATATCTCGACCGCCCTGTCGTTCGCCGCGATGCCGGCGTGTTACGTCGTCCCGCACATCGCCAAGCTGCTGTCCGCGACGCACTCGCTGGCCTACCCGTCGCGGCGCATGGCCGAGACCGGGCAGTTCACCGTGTACCTCATGCGACCGGACGCGTTCGAGGCCGGCGGCCGGTTCCTCCCGGCGGCGCAGAAGGTCCGGCTGCTGCACGCCTCCATCCGCCGGCACCTGAAGGAGGCGGGCAAGTGGCCGGAGCCCGTCCCGATCTGCCAGGAGGACATGCTCGGCGGGCTGATGATGTTCAGCATCCAGGTGCTGGACGCACTGCACCGCATGGGCGTCCACATCACTCCCGACGGCGCCGAGGCGTACTACTACGCCTGGCGGGTGGTGGGCGCGGTGCTCGGCTGCGATCCGGCGGCCATCCCGCCCGACCTCGAGGCGGCCCGCCGGTTCTCCGACCGGTACATGCTCCGCCACATGGGACCGTCCCCCGAAGGGGCGCACCTCACCGGGCAGTTGATCGAGATGTACGAGGGGGTCGTCCCCGGCACGCTCCTGGACCCGGTGGTCCCCGCGCTCATCCGCTTCCTGGTCGGCGACACCACGGCCGACTGGCTCCAGGTCCCGCGGTCGCGCTGGGACTCCGTCATCGGGGTCGCCCCGGTCCTCCTCGGCGCGCTCGAACGCTTCGAGGACCGCGGGCCCTGGGCCGCGCAACTGTCCGACCGGCTCGGCCGCCTGGTCTCGGTGCTCGAACTGTCCTCCCTGACCCGGGGGCGCGTCATGCACTACGCCATCCCGCAGGAGCTGAAGGCCGAGTACGGCGTGCGCTCACCGATCTCCCGCTGGACCCCGCCACCCCCGGCCGACCTCTCCTGAATTCCGCGCGAGGATCCGCGATATCGGACACAGGGCGCTTTTAGTGCGATATTTCGCGAACAGTCGATTGTCGGGCGCGAAGTCCTTTTACAAAGGTCGACGATGACGTCCCTTGACAGCTTTCGCGGGGGAACTTAGCGTCTGGCCGCAGACCTCGGACAATGTTCGAAATATCGAACAGAGTGGACGGTCTGTGGCGGGCAGGCCACCGGCCTCTTCGCGGCTTCCTGGCAATGGCGCACATCGGAGACCGCCTGATCGGGGGCGGGCGGCGGATGCGCATCCCGGCCGTTCGCGGCCACAGAAAGGAGCTTTCGTGCCCCTCCGCCCCAAGAAGACCCTCCTGATCGGCGTCGCCGCGCTCGCAGCGCTGGTGACCGGTATGCTGCCCGCGGCGAACGCCACCGCAGCGCCGAGCCCGACCATCTCCAAGGACCTGTTCGGCACGCTGTCCGACGGCACCAAGGTGTGGCGCTACACCCTCAGCAGCAGCGCCATCAGCGTCAAGATCATCACGTACGGCGGCATCGTCCAGCGGCTCGACGCCCCCGACCGGCACGGACATCGCACCAACGTGGTGCTCGGCTTCCCCAAGCTGGACGACTACGTCGCCAAGAACAACCCGGGGCCGTACTTCGGCGCGCTGATCGGCCGGTACGGCAACCGCATCGCCAAGGGCACCTTCACGCTTGATGGAACGACCTACCACCTGCCGCTCAACAACAACGGCAACTCCCTGCACGGCGGTCCGAAGGGCTTCGACACGAAGGTCTGGACCGCCACCCCCGTCACGACCAAGGACGCGGTCGGGGTGCGGCTCGACTACACCAGCCCGGACGGGGACATGAACTACCCCGGCACCCTCAAGACCTCCGTGACGTACACGCTGAGCGGCAGCTCCCTGCGCCTCGACTACCGCGCCACCACGGACAAGGCCACGATCGTCAACCTGACCAACCACTCCTACTTCAACCTCGCGGGGGAGGGGTCCGGCGGCATCTACGACCACCGGCTGCGCCTCAACGCGGACCGCTACACCCCCGTCGACTCCACCCTCATCCCGACCGGGCAGCTCGCGCCGGTCGCCGGCACGCCGATGGACTTCACCAAGGCCACGCCGATCGGCGCGCGCATCCGGGACGGCTTCCAGCAGCTCGCCTACGGGCAGGGCTACGACCACAACTGGGTGCTGAACGGCTCGGGCTTCCGGCTCGCCGCCGAGGTCGGCGAGCCGACGAGCGGCCGGGTGCTGAAGATCTACACCGACCAGCCCGGCATCCAGTTCTACTCGGGGAACTTCCTCGACGGCACGCTGTACGGCACGAGCGGCCGGCAGTACCGCCAGGGAGACGGGTTCGCGCTGGAGACCCAGCACTTCCCCGACTCGCCGAACCATTCGAACTTCCCGTCCACCGTGCTGCGCCCCGGGCAGACCTACCGGACCTCGACCGTCTGGTCCTTGTCCGCGCACTGACCCCGGCAGTGTCGCCCGGAGCCGCCCGTACGCGGGCTCTGGGCGGCACGACCGCTCAGCCGAGGCTCCAGAGGCGGACGGTCGCGTCGTCGCCGGCCGTGGCGAGGGTCCTGCCGTCGGGGGCGAAGGCGACGGCGTCGACGACGCCCGTCCGCGTCGAGAGCGTGGTGGCGGGCCGCCGCGCCAGGGCGTCCCACAGCAGTACGGTGTCGCCCCCGGCGCAGGCCAGGATCCGGCCGTCCGGGCTGAACGTCACGCCGTTGACACGGCCGGGAAGGTCGGGCAGGGCCGCCACGAGCCGGTGGGTGGCGACGTCCCACAGGCGCACGCGGCCGTCGTAACCGCCGGCCGCCAGGGTCCGGCCGTCCGGGCTGAACGCCATGCCCACGATCAGCGAGGTCAGCCGGGTCACGATGACGGAGCGGGCGGGCCGGGCGGTGTCCCACAGCCGGATCGCCCAGGTGCCCGCGGTGGCCAGGATGGCCCCGCGCGGCGCGAAGGCGGCGGTGAACATGCTCTCGCCGTGGGCCGGCAACGTGGCGACGGCGCGGTGGTCCGTGACGCTCCACAGGCGCACCTCGTCCCCCGCGCTCGCGAGGACCGCGCCGTCCGGACTGAAGGACAGGGCGCTGACCCCGTTGCCGTGCGTGTCCAGCGTCGCGATCCGGGTACGCCCGTCGCCGCTCCACAGCAGCACCTTGCCGTCGTATCCCGCGGTCGCCAGGGTCCGGCCGTCCGGGCTGAACGCCGCGGCGAACACGTCGTACGCGTGGCCGGTGAGGGTCGTCGTGAGCCGCCGGTCGGCGAGGTTCCACAGCCGTACGGCGTGGTCCGCGCCGCCGGCGGCGAGAGTGCGCCCGTCCGGGCTGAAGGCCACCGTGTAGATCTCACTCGGGCCCGCGGGCATGGAGGCCAGGAGCCGTGGAGCCGCGGTCGCCGGGCGGGGCCGCCTCTGTGCCTGCCGCGCGGCGTAGTAGTCGTGGTTCGGAACGGTCACGAGGGCGAGCGCGAGGGCCGCGACCGGCGCGGCGATGAGCATGGTGCGGTGGCGCCCGTGCCACACTCGTGCGCGGGGCGAGGCGTGGCCCGGGCGGGTCAGGTCGCCGGGCGCGTCCGCCGGCCGCCCGTGCCCGGCTCCCGCCCCCGCCATGGAACGGGCCCGGTGGACGTCCGATCCCGCGGATCGTCCGGACGGCCGGGCCCGGTCGGCGACGGCGGCGAGGAGGACGGCGGTCGTGCCGGCTCCGAGGCGTTCACCGACGTCCTTGCGGAGCAGCCCGTCCAGGACCGGGCCGAGCGGGCCGGCGTGCGGTGCCGGAACCGGCTCCTCGGTGATGATCGAGTGCAGCATGGCGTTCGGGTTCACGCCGTTGAACGGCCGCCGGCCCTCGACGGCGTAGAACATCGTGGCGCCGAGCGACCAAAGGTCGGACGCCGCGACGGCGGGTTCGCCACGGGCGCGTTCGGGCGCGAGGTACGCGGGGGCGCCCATGACGACGTCGGACTGGGTGAGGGCCGGGTCGCCCTCGACGGTCGCGAGCCCGAAGTCACCGAGCACGACCCGCCGGCCCGCGAGCAGGACGTTGCCGGGCTTGACGTCGCGGTGCAGCACCCCGGCCAGGTGCGCGGCGCGCAGGGCGTCGAGTAACTGCAGGCCGATGTCGGCGACGCGCTGCGGAGGCAGCGGGCCGTACGTGCGCACCAGCTCACTCAGAGACCGCCCGTGAACGTACTCCATGATGATCCACGGATCGTCGCCGTCCTCGACGACGTCATGCACGGTGACGACGCCGGGATGGTCGAGCCGGGCCGCCGAGCGGGCCTCCTGGAGGGTCCGCCGGCGCTGTTCGGTGCGCTGCTCGGCCGTGGAGTACGTGGGAAGGAACAGGCGCTTGGCGGCGACGTCGCGCTGCAGGCGTTCGTCGCGGGCGCGCCACACCACCGCGAAACCGCCCCGGCCGATCTCCTCGAGGAGACGGTACTGCCCGGCGATCAGCCGCCCTCGGCCATCCGGCATGGCAGGACGATAACCGTCGGCCCGCCCCGGAGGATAGGGACCATCGGTCCGTCGTCCCCGGGCGGCCCCCGGCCGCAGCCGCTGCGGGGACGGCCGGGGATCATCAGGGCTCATCGGGTGCGGCTCGCGTACACGACCACGTCGCGCAGGTAGTGCCCGGACACCGGGTCGAACGCGCCGCCGCAGGTGATGACGCGCAGCTGCGGGTCGGGGGTCGCCCCGTAGACGTCCGCCGCGGGGAAGTCCTCCTTGGGGAAGGACCGCACGCGATCGACGGTGAAGGCCGCCACGCGGCCGGTCGCGTCGGTGACCAGGATCCGGGCGCCCGGCCGCAGGGTCGCCAGCCGGGTGAAGACGGCCGGACCCGTACGGGAGTCCACGTGCCCCGCGATCACGGCCGGTCCCGTGTCGCCGGGCCGGATGCCGTCGGCGAACCATCCGGCGTGCGCGGGATCGCGCGGCGGGAGGAGCCGCCCGCGCGTGTCCGTCGTCAGGCGGTCCAGCGGCGATCGTACGCCGATCTCGGGGATCCGCAGCGTCACCGGCTCGGCGTACGCGCCGGGCCTTCCTCCGCGCTCGCCGTCGGCATCCGTGCCGGGGCCGCTCCCGCGCTCGCCGTCGGCGTACGAGCCGGGCCTGATCGGGCGGTCGGCACCGGCGTACGGGCCGGGTCGGTCCACCCGGCCTCCCTCGGCCGGTCCGGTGGGCAGCGGGATCAGCAGGGCGGAGACCACCCACGGCGGCGGGGCGACCCGGCCGGCCAGCCCGCCGAGCCCCGCCTCGACCGGGCCGCGCGGCGTCCGGCGGGGCCCCGCGGCGTCGCGCAGGTCGAGCAGGCGCGGTCCCGACGTCCCGTCGAGCACGAACAGCGTGTGCACGGAACCGGCGCGCAGCGTCACCCGTGACGTCACGGGCGCCCCGGACCCGTCCGTGACGCGGAGCGTGGTCGCCCCCGCCCGCAGCGAACGGTAGGAGGTGACCTCCGGGAACCGCAGGTCCCCGGCGAGGGTGCGGCCTTCGGCGGTGACGGTCAGGACCGGCCGCCGCAGCGACGCCTGGATGACGCGGAGCGCCACGCGGCCGGTCGGCGCGGTGCGCGCGTCCTCCAGGATCCTGAGCGTGAGGCTCTTGTACGGGCCGAGGCCCGCGACGGTGTAGGCGGCGCGCGGGCGTACGTGGACGTGGGCCGACAGCACCGGCGGGCTCGTCGCGGCCGCGTCGGCGGGGCGCATCGCGACCGTGTAATCGCCGCCGCCGAGCCGCTGGTACGGCGAGAGCACGCCGTAGCCGACGTGCTTGAGCACCAGGCGCGGCGTGCTCCGCCCCGCGGCGTACAGGTAGACGTCGACGGCGGGAGTGTCGGGGGACAGGTGCGCGAGCCGGAGGTAGCCGTCGCCCGGCGCGGCCAGCGCGGAGGAGGCGCCCGGCAGCACGACGCCTAAGACGGTGACGGCGACGATGACGGATCCGCGCATACTGCGGTTCCGGCCGGTGGACCACGGGGGACGGGGCGTCATGACGGTCTCCTGACAGGCTCGCGCCCGCGAGCGGCGCGGGCTGTTGGCGTCGACGGAAACGGTGCCGACCGGGAGGACCCGGCCGATCCTGCCGCTGCGTGAAGTCTTCCTCACGGAGCGCCGTCATGTCCGGTGATCCGGCCGATGCCCGGTGAAGCCGCCCGCCCCGGCGGGGCGGAAGGGCGGGCGGCGGAACGCGGCCGCCGGGCCAGGCGGCGCCGCCGGCGGTCACCGCCGGAGCCGGCCTGCCGACGGGCGGCCGGCGGCTCACGGCGGGAGCCGGGCGGCGGACTCGGCGGACGCGATCTGCCCTTCCAGTCGCTTGAGAACGGACAAAGGTTGCCGCCGAGCCACAATTCGCCGCGCCCCTTCTGGGCGGCGTGGTGTCCCAAAGCAGAGAAACCCGTATGGTCCAGGGGGGCTATTGCCACCCGCGCGGCACATGTGGTGCCATTTGAGCCCTCTAAGATCTTGATGTTTCAAAATTGTTGACGGAGACGGCGAGGCCATCAATGCGTTCTCCCAAGCGTTCCGGCAGGTGGTCCCTACGGACCAGGCTGCTGGTGCTGAGCCTCGTCCCGATCATCTGCCTGGCCGGGGTCTGGGCGTTCGCCGCCTTCCTCGCCTCCCGCGACGCGATCGGCAAGTACAAGGCGTCGACCGCGTACCACAAGGTCACCATCCCGGGCGCGAAGCTCGAGGCGGCGTTGCAGCGGGAGCGCGCGGTGTCGGCCGTCCTGCTGTCCACCAAGGGCCGGCAGGACCGGCAGGAGGTGACCGACGGCCGGGCCGCCGTGGACACCGCGCAGGCGGAGTTCCGCAGATCGGCGCTCTCGGGCGACGTCGAGCGCTCCGTCAACCCGACGACGCGCCAGCGGCTCGATGACCTGTGGCAGCAGCTCGACGGGCTCACCGCCCTGCGCGGCCGGGTCGACGCCCAGTCCGTGGACGGCCTCGGCGCGATCGGTGACTACAGCACCGTGATCGAGTCGGTGCTCCGGGTGTTCAGCACGATGATCGTCGTCGACGACGCGGAGATCTACCAGCAGGGCACGGCGCTGGTCGAGTCCGCCACGGCGCGCGAGTTCGTGATGCGTGAGGACGCCCTGGTGACCGCGGCGCTGGCGACCAGGAGCCACCGGATCAGCGCTCAGGCCTACAGCGTGTTCGCGCAGAGCGCCTACAACGAGCGCTACCTCTTCGACGCGGCGCGTTCGCGGGCGAGACCCGCCCTGCGCACTCCGTGGGACAAGATCGTCGACTCGCCGAGCTTCAACGCCTTCCGCTCGCTGGAGGACGCGATCATCGCGACGCGGCCCGGCGCCCGCCTGCCGGCGCAGTCCGTCTCCTGGCAGGCGACGATCGAGCCGCTGATGAGCGCCTGGTCGCAGGCGACCATCGACGCCGGCACGACGCTGACCAGCGAGACGAAACCGATCGAGCACCGATCCATCCTCTTCCTCTCCCTCACGGCGGGGATCGGGATCGTCGCGCTGGCGCTGTCGATCGTCGTCTCCCTCCTGTTCGGCCGGACGCTGGCGCGGGAGATGGCCGTCCTGCAGCAGGCCGCCCTCGACCTCGCCCAGGTCCGCCTGCCGCGGGTGATCAAGCGGCTGCGCGACGGCGAGGAGGTCGACGTCGAGGCCGAGAGCCCTCCGGTGCAGGGCGGCGGCAGCAAAGAGGTCTCCCGCGTCGCGGACGCCCTGGGCACCCTGCAGCGGACCGCCGTCGAGGCCGCCGTGGGCGAGGCGCGGCTGCGGAAGGGGATCAACAAGGTCTTCATCAACCTCGCGTGGCGCAACCAGTCGTTGCTCCACCGGCAGCTCGCGATGCTCGAGACGATGGAGAAGCAGGCCCGCGACCCGGACGTCCTCGACGACCTGTTCGCGCTCGACCATCTCACCACCCGCATGCGCCGCCACGCCGAGGGCGTGGCGATCCTGTCGGGCGCCGCGCCCGCCCGCGGCTGGCACAACCCGGTCGGCATCAAGGACATCCTGCGCGCGGCGGTCGCCGAGGTGGAGGACTACACGCGCGTCGTGGTCGAGTCCGCGACTCCGACGGCGCTCGAGGGTTCCATCGTCGCCGACACGACGCACCTGCTCGCCGAGCTGATCGAGAACGCCACGGCCTTCTCCCCGCCCACCACGCAGGTGCAGGTCCGCGGCGAGCTCGTGGCCCACGGCTACGCGATCGAGGTCGAGGACCGCGGCATCGGCCTCAACGACGAGGAGCTCGCCGAGGCCAATGAGAAGCTGGCGAACCCCCCGGAGTTCGACCTGCTCGACAGCGACCGGCTCGGCCTGTTCATCGTCGGCAGGCTCGCCACCCGGCATGGGATACGCGTCACCCTCGGCGCCTCGCCGTACGGCGGGGTGCGGGCGGTCGTGCTGGTTCCGCCGGACCTGCTGGCCGGCGACCAGGCGTTCGACTACGACGACGCGTTGCCGGAACAGTCCGCCATCGACCCGGCCTGGCGTGCGGTCGCCGAGGTCGAGGCGCCCATCGACCCGGCCTGGCGTGCCGTCGCCGAGGTCGAGGCGCCCGCCGTCCCGCCTCCGCCGTCCCCGACCGCGCCGCTGGAGATCGCGGCCCCGGTCGGCGGCGGCCAGTGGGAGGAGGCCCAGTGGTCGGACGACCAGGCCGCCCCCTGGCCCACCGACCAGCCTGCCCCCTGGCCCACCCCCGACTGGGTCGGCTCCGGCTGGGCCGGCGACGACATCCAGGCGCCGTACGAGGGCTGGACCGACGAGGACGCCCCCGAACTGCCGAGGCGCGTCCGCCAGGCGAACCTCGCACCGCAGCTCCGCAGGGAGCAGACCGGGCCGGAATCCACGGCCGACCAATCGATGACCACACGCCCGCCGGAGGAGACCCGGTCGCTCATGGCATCGCTTCAACGGGGTTGGCAGCGCGGCCGCCAGGCCCCGGACCTCGACGAGTAGCCGCGAAGGTGAGGGGCCGATGCTGGATACGACCGGTGAGCTGAACTGGTTGCTCGACGATCTCGTCGGGCGGGTCGCCCGGGTGCGCCACGCGATGATCCTGACCGGCGACGGACTGCCGATGGGGACGTCACGGGGGATGGACCCGGAGGAGTCCGAACGGTTCGCCGCGCTGGCGGCCGGGCTGTACAGCCTGGCCCGGACGGTGAGCGAGCGCGTCGAGGGCGGGGGTATCCGCCAGACGGTGATCGAGCTGGAGAAGGCGTTCATGTTCGTGGTCGCGGCCGGCGACGGCACGTGCCTGGCGGTCGTGAGCGAGGGCGACGCGAACATCGGCTTGATCGCGTACGAGATGGCGCGGCTGGTCAAGCGGGTCCGCCGCCATCTGGCCACATCCGCGCGCTCGGCGGCCGCGAGTCCGGACGGACCACCGGGGGGAGCGTGATCCCCCGTGACCGCGTCCAAGCGCCGATGGTTCGACGACGCGGCCGGCCCGGTGGTCCGGCCGTACGCGGTGAGCCGTGGCCGGACCCGGTCGTACGGAGAGACGCTCGACCTGCTGGCGGTCGTCGTGGGCCGGGCGCCGGCCAGGGCGGACCGGCGGTGGCTGGACCCGGAGCACCTGCGGCTCCTCGGCCTGTGCCGGCGGCCGATGACGGTCGCCGACCTCGCCGCCGACGTGGGGTTGCCGCTCGGTGTCGTCCGCGTCCTGCTGGGAGATCTTCAATATTGGGGCCTGATCAGCGTGCGGCCTCCCGACACGCGTTCGTACGCGCACGACGAACGGATACTCAGGACTGTGCTCAATGAGCTATACACACTTTGACTCCGGCGTCCCCGCGCAGGACTCGCCGCTGGCGATCAAGATCCTCATCGCCGGCGGGTTCGGGGCGGGCAAGACCACGTTGGTCGGCACGGTCAGCGAGATCCGGCCGCTGCGCACCGAGGAGGCCCTCACCAGCGCGGGGATCGGCGTCGACGACACCTCCGAGGTCGAGGCCAAGGAGACCACGACGGTGGCGATGGACTGGGGTCGCATCACCTTCCGGAACAACGTGGCGCTGTACCTCTTCGGGACCCCGGGCCAGCACCGGTTCTGGTTCATGTGGGACGAACTCGCCCGGGGAGCGGCCGGCGCGGTGGTCGTCGTCGACACCCGGCGGCTGGCCGACGGCTTCGCGGCGATCGACTACTTCGAGCAGCGCGGCACGCCGTTCGTCGTGGCCGTCAACCGCTTCGACGGCGCGCCGCGGTACGACGTGCACCGGGTCCGCGCGGCCCTCGACGTCGACCCCGACGTGCCGATCATCCTGTGCGACGTGCGGCGCCGGGAGTCGGCCAAGCTGGTCCTCGTGTCCATCGTCGAGCACGCGCTGCGCCTGGCCGGCCGGCGCGTCCCCGCGGGCTGAGGCCCGGCCGGCGCGGTCCCACCGGGCGAGGACCGGCCGGTGGCGCGCCCCCGCGTGCCGGGCGCGCCGACCGGAAGCGGACATTTTTCTGAACCATCGCCATGGTGGAACGTTCCATTGCATACTCGGCGGAGCGGAGGAAACCGCAGCGACCGGACCCGCCGTGGTGGCGCTTCGAGGGACGGCGTGAGAATGGCACGAGCGTCATCGACGAGCGAGGAGTCGAAGGAGGCCGCGTGAGCGAGCGAAGCGAGCGAACCATGAGCACAGCGCCTCTGGTCGCTCCTCCGACGAAGGAGGCCGCATGAGCGAGGCGAAGACCGAGATCCGTACCGAGGGGGCTCCCACTCCGCTGCCGGTGTTCTCCCAGGGGGTGCGCAAGGGGCCGATCCTTCAGGTGTCCGGCCAGGGCCCGCAGGACCCGGCGACGGGGGAGTACCTCCACGCCGGGGACGTGAAGGCGCAGACCCGCCGGACGCTCGAGAACGTCCGCGCCGTCCTGGAGGCGGGCGGGGCGTCGGTCGGGGACGTGCTGATGTTCCGCGTCTACCTCACCAGGCGCGCCGACTTCGCGCCGATGAACGAGGAGTACGCCGCGTTCCTCGAGGAGCACGTCAAGGACGGCGTCAAGCCCTGCCGGACCACGCTCATCGCCGAGCTGCCGAACGAGGCCATGCTCGTCGAGATCGACGCCCAGGCCGTCGTCGGCTGAGGGAGCGGCACCCCGACGCCGGACGCGGCGTCTCCGGCCCCGAGCCGCGCCGTGTCCACGAGGAGGACGCGGCCGGTCGCCGGTGAGCGCGGTACGCGCGGGAGACAGGAGATGACGTTGGAGCACACCGAGACCGGCGCCGTCGCGGGCGGGATCGACGCCGAGCGGGTCGCCGAGCTCGCGGCCGAGAGGCTGGACTGGCGCTTCAAGGCCGTTCCCGCCTCGGCGTGGGGGAGCACGGTGGCCGGCTTCGTGGCGGGGCGGCCCTCGCTGGAGGACCTCGGCACCCCGCTGCTCACGCTCGACGCGAGCGCGCTGGAGCACAATCTGCGCACGATGGCCGGCTGGTGCGCGGCGGTGGGCGTGGACCTGGCCCCGCACGGCAAGACCACGATGGCCCCGGCCCTGTGGGAACGGCAGCTGGCCGCCGGTGCCCGCGCCATCACCCTCGCCAACCTCCCACAGCTCAGGGTCGCCCGCGCGTTCGGCGTGCGGCGCGTTCACCTCGCCAACACCGTCCTGGACCCGGCGGGGCTGCGCTGGATCGCCGCCGAGCTCGACCGCGACCCGGACTTCTCCGTCACCTCCTGGGTCGACTCGGTCCGCGCCGTCGAACTCATGGAGGAGGCGCTCGGCGGCGGCCCGGTCGAGCCGTCGCGGCCGCTCGACGTCTGCGTGGAGCTGGGCGGCGCGGACGGCCGAACCGGCGCCCGTACGCTCGACGAGGCGCTGGCCGTCGCGGAGGCCGTCACGGCGGCGCGGCACCTCCGGCTCGTCGGTGTCAGCGGCTATGAGGGCGCGCTGGCCCACGGCTCCGTCGCGGAGGCGGTCGCCGTGCTCGAGTCCTACCTCGGCGACCTGCGGGAGCTGCACGACCGCCTCCGGGACGGGCGGCTGCTGGACGCGGCGGACGAGACCGGCGACGCCGTGATCACCGCCGGTGGGAGCGCGTGGTTCGACGTGGTCGTCCGCGTCCTCGCTCCGGCCTCGGACGCCCGTACGCGGGTCATGCTCCGCTCCGGCGCGTACCTCATCCACGACGATGGGTTCTACCGTGGGGTCTCGCCGTTCGCCCGGGAGGAGGGCGCCGTGCGCCTGCGCAGCGCGATGCACGGGTGGGCGCGGGTCGTCTCCCGGCCGGAGCCGGGGCTGGCCCTCCTGGACGCCGGCAAGCGCGACCTTCCCTACGACGAGGGCATGCCGGAGCCGCAACTCGTACGCGGACGCGGGCCGCTCGCCCCCGGCGCGCACGTCAGCAGGCTGAACGACCAGCACGCGTTCCTCCGGGACGCGGACGTGTCGGTGGGCGACGTCGTCCGGCTGGGCCTGTCCCACCCCTGCACGGCGTTCGACAAGTGGACGCTCATCCCGGTCGTGGACGACGCCGCGGCCGACGGTCCGGTGGTGGTGGATCTGGTCCGGACCTTCTTCTGAAGATTCATTATTTGAACTACGGGACGGTAACTGACGAAATTGTTTGATCGATTTCCATGGCCGAGCTCGATTCGGTACTGTTCTACCGTTTTATGCCCCGCATGCATGATCGCTTGCGCCCCCTCGACAGCGACTCATGAAAGGACGCCACCGTGGGTACAGCGGTGCTCCCCCGTGAACTGCCGCCCCGCCTCGTGACCGCCGTCATGAGCGCCTCCGCGGATGTGGGAATGTGAACATCTTTCTCTGGACTCCCCTGCTCGTCCTCCTGTCCATGACGCTCGCGGTGCGGGGGCGCCGTCGGTCCGCGGCGGCCGCGCCCGACCCGAACGCCTATCCCGAGTCGATGACCGCCGTGCTGCCTCCCGGCGACGAGGAATATCTCGCCTGGCTGGCCGATGATTCCTGGCCGAACGACGAATACCTTGATCTAGAACGCACCTGGCGCGCCGAACTCGAGCCGATCACTGTTGATCACGACGGGCCCGTATGCCCGGGCTGTGACCGTCCCGGGGACGACGTCTGGCCTTGCCCGAATTGTGGGCTTCTGGTGCATTCGACGTGTGGTCACGGAATGCGCCGCAGAAAGATCTCCAAGCCGTACCGGACCCGTGACATGGACGCCGAGTCCGTCGTCGCCGAGTGGGTCTGCCGCCGGTGCGCGTCGGTCGTCGGACTCGACGTGGACCGCGGCGACGAGGAGACCGGGCACGGCCTGCACCAGTGACCCGGCGGGGGCCCGGCGTTGACGCGCCGGGCCACGCCTGCTTACGGTCGTCATACCGACCAGTCGGTATGCTGACGGGCCGGGCAGACCCGACGGCCGCAGAGGCCGCGTTCGCGAGGGGACGGCGATGGACTTCGCATTCGACCAGACCACCATCGAGTACCGCGACCGGCTGCTGGAGTTCATGGACTCGCACGTCCATCCGGCCGAGCCCGTCTACGCCGCGCAGGCCGCCGAGCTCGCCGGCACGTGGGCCACTCCGCCGGTGATCGAGGACCTGAAGGCCGAGGCGCGCAAGCGCGGCCTGTGGAACCTCTTCCTCCCGCACGAGCCGCACGGCGCCGGCCTGAGCAACCTGCAGTACGCCCCGCTCGCCGAGATCATGGGCCGGTCGCCGAAGATCGCGCCGGTGGCGCTCAACTGCGCGGCGCCCGACACCGGCAACATGGAGATCCTCGCACTGTTCGGCACGCCCGAGCAGAAGGAGCGGTGGCTCGAGCCGCTGCTGGACGGCGCGATCCGCTCGGCGTTCTGCATGACCGAACCGGCCGTGGCCTCCTCCGACGCCACCAACATCGGGCTGCGCATCGAGCGGGACGGCGACTCGTACGTGCTGAACGGCCGCAAGTGGTGGACGTCCGGCGCGCTCAGCCCCGAGTGCGAGATCTTCATCGTGATGGGCGTGACCGACCCGGACGCCCCGCCGTACCGCCGGCAGAGCATGGTGCTGGTGCCGAAGGACACGCCCGGTGTCACCGTCGAGCGGGGACTGCACGTCTTCGGCTACGACGACGGCACGCACGGCGGCCACGCCGAGATCTCCTTCGACGACGTACGGGTGCCGGCCGCCGGCATCCTCCTCGGCGAGGGCGAGGGCTTCCGCATCGCGCAGGAGCGGCTCGGGCCCGGCCGCATCCACCACTGCATGCGCGCCATCGGCATGGCCGAGCGCGCCCTGGAGCTGATGTGCGAGCGGGTCGTGTCGCGGGTCGCCTTCGGCGGGCCGATCGCCGACCAGGGCGTCGTGCAGGACTGGATCGCCGAGTCGCGCATCCGGATCGAGCAGGCGCGGCTGCTCGTCCTGAAGACCGCGTGGCTGATGGACACCGTCGGCAACAAGGGCGCCCGGGTGGAGATCTCGGCGATCAAGGCGCTGGTGCCGGAGATGGCGAACTGGGTGATCGACCGGGCGATCCAGGCGCACGGCGGCGCGGGCGTCTCGCAGGACTTCCCGCTCGCCGAGCTGTGGGCGGGCGTGCGGACCCTGCACCTGGCGGACGGTCCCGACGAGGTGCACAAGCGGTCGATCGCCCGTCGCGAGCTCGCCGCCTACCGGGGCAGATGATGGCGGACGAGCGCCCGCTGCCGGAACGGCTGCTGGCGGTGGCCACCCGGCTGTTCGCCGAGAACGGCTACGAGGGCACCTCCGTCCAGGAGATCGTCCGGGCCGCCGGTGTCACCAAGGGGGCGATGTACCACTATTTCGCCGCCAAGGACGACCTGCTCTACGAGATCTACCACCGGTTGCTCGCCCTGCAGACCGACCGGCTGCGGCGGTTCGCGGGCGGCACCGGCCCGGCGGAGGAGCGCCTGCGCGCCGCCGCCGTCGACGTGATCGAGACGAGCGTCGCGCATCTGGACGAGCTGACGGTCTTCTTCCGCTCGATGCACCTGCTGCCGGCCGAGAAGCAGAAGGCCGTACGGGCGGAGCGGCGCCGCTACCACGAGTGCTTCCGCGCCCTGGTGGAGGAGGGACAGCGGGAGGGGACCTTCCGGCCCGGCGTCCCGGCGGACCTGGCGGTCAACTTCTTCTTCGGCGCGGTGCACCAGCTGAGCACGTGGTGGCACCCGGACGGGCCGCTGGACGCCGGGGCGGTGGGCGACTACTACGTCGGTCTCTACCTCGACGGACTGCGCGAGCCCGGCGACGGCTCGCCGGGCCGATGAATCATTCGCCGCCGCTGCGGTAGATGGAGGACATGGAGAAACTGTCATTGGAAGCCCGGGCTCGCGAGCAGCTGGACCGGGCCCTGAGCGACTCGGCCGGCCGCAGTGCCACCACGGTCTACGGAGGGCACGAGCACGTGCTCCGGCAGACGCTCATCGCGCTCAAGGCCGACACGACGATGGACGAGCACGTGGGCCCGGAGGAGGGCACCGTCCAGGTCCTGCAGGGTCGCGTCCGGCTCGTCGCGGGGGACGACTTCTGGGAGGGCCGGACCGGCGACCTGATCTTCGTGCCGAAGGCCCGGCACCGCGTCGAGGCGATCGAGAACTCGGCCATCCTGCTCACCGCGGTCAAACTGCCGTCGGCGGCGGAGAACATCTGAACCGCTCCGGGCGGGCCGGTGACCTGCACCGGCCCACTCCGGTCACCGCCGCCCCTTGACCGTAACCGACCACTTACCTGAGCATGGGGGTCGATGCGGAAGGCGGTGGCGTCATGACGACCCGGTCCGGTCCGGCCCCATCGGAGATCGGCCTGTCCTCACTGGAGTTCTGGGCGCTGCCCGGCGAGGAGCGTGAGGCGGCCTTCGCGGACCTGCGCGCCCGGGAGCATCCGGCATTCTTCCCCGAACTCCCCGTCCCGTTCGTGCGGCCCGGTAAGGGCTTCTACGCGCTGGTGCGGCACGCGGACGTCAGCGAGGCCAGCCGCCACCCGGAGATCTTCAGCAGTGAGCCGAGCGCGACCAGCATCCCGGACTTCCCCGCGTACATGGAGCGGTTCTTCGGCTCGCTGATCAACATGGACGATCCCCGGCACGCCAAGATCCGCCGGATCGTGTCCCGCGCCTTCACCCCGAAGATGCTCGCCAAGACCGAGGAGGACGTCCGGCGGCGCGCCGCGCGGATCGTCGACGAGCTGATCGAGACCGGCCCGGGGGACTTCGTCGCGAAGGTCGCCGTACGCCTGCCGGTCGAGGTCATCTGCGACATGCTCGGCATCCCCGAACGGGACTACCCCCGGGTCATCGAGCGCACGAACGTCATCCTGGGCAACTCCGACCCCGAGTACACCGGGATCAAGCCCGGACGGGTCGGTCGCGTCACCGCGGCCCGCGCGCTGTTCAAGATCATCTGGGCGGCCCGCGACCTGCACCGGCTCGCGGCCGGCCTGGGCCGCCGGCGCGTCGAGAACCCGACCGGCGACCTGGTCTCGGCGCTGGTCAACGCCAACGTCGACGGCGAGCGGCTGACCGTCCGCGAACTCGGCTCGTTCTTCCTGCTGCTCGTCGTCGCGGGGAACGAGACGACCCGGACGGCCCTCAGCCACGCGCTGAAGCTGTTCACCGACTTCCCCGACCAGCGGGCGCTGCTCCTCGAGGACTTCGAGGGCCGGATCGGGGGAGCGGTCGAGGAGATCGTGCGCTACTCCACACCCGTGATCTTCATGCGCCGCAACCTCACCCGCGACCACGAGATGAACGGGCACACCTACCGCGCGGGCGACAAGGTGCTGCTGTTCTACAACTCCGCCAACCGCGACGAGGCGGTGTTCGAGCACGCGGACGTCTTCGACATCACCCGCGGCCCGAACCCGCACGTCGGGTTCGGCGGTCCGGGCCCGCACTTCTGCCTCGGCGCCAACCTGGCCCGTCGGGAGATCACCGTGATGCTCCGGGAGTTGTTCACCCGGGTCCCGGACATCCGCGCCGCCGGTGAGCCCGACCGCCTGCTGTCCGGCTTCATCAACGGCTACAAGCGCCTGCCCTGCACCTTCACCGCCCCCTGACCGCGATCAGAAGAGCAGGTCCTCGGCCTGCCTGCCGGACGGGTCCGCGCTCAGCAGTTCCGCGTGGAGGTCGTCCATGTGGCGGCCGGGTTCCTCCGTGTCACCCGTCGTCTCTCGCAGCGACCACGCGGGGAGCGAGTCGTCGTCCAGGTCGTGGTTGGGCACGTCGAGCGCGTACAGGACGGCGAAGGCCGCGTCGCAGGCGGCGCGCCGCGCCAGGGTGACGACGTCGGCCCGGTCGGCGCCCGCGTCGAGCAGGCGGCGGGCGGCGGCGATGCCGTCGATCTCTCCGGGCCGCTCGAGGCTGTTGATGGCGTACTCCCAGATGTGGCGCAGCAGCAGGAAGCGGGCGAGCTGCGGGATGTCCTCCCCGACCTCCAGGCGCGCCTCTTCCTCCGGGTACTCGGCGCCGAGCGCGGCGAACCGGTCGCGTAGCGCGAGCGCGCGGGCGCGGTCCGCCTCAGAAAGGGTCTCCAGCCAGCCGGTCCAGCCCGATGGGGCCGATGATGCAGACGTCATGATCGCAGTATGGCCGCGCCACCCGGCCGGCGATGCCGGCGGGGTGGCGCGGGAGCGGGCGTCCGCCCGGGTCAGGAGGGAAGGCTGACGAACCTGGCGAGGAACTCCCGGGCCGGGGAGGAGTCCAGGCGGTAGTCGTAGTTGGTGTCCTTGCAGGCGTCGTCGTCCCCGCTGATCGTGGTGGCCACCAGGAGGTCGGTGTTGCCGAGGAAGTTGGGGCCGCCGGAGTCGCCGAAGCAGGTCCCGCCGTCGCCGCGGTCCGGCTGGAGCTTCAGCCACCGGTGGGTGAGCCCCTGGTAGGAGATCGACGTCCGGCTGCGGGTGTCGGTGTAGACGAACTTCATCTTGCGCTTCACCTTGGACGGGTTGAGCGACCCGTACCCGACCGGCGTGAACTTGGCGTCCTTCAGCGAACCGTCGGCGCGCATCCGGGACAGCAGGTCCTTCGAGGGCAGGCTGGCGGGCTTGATGCCGGCGATCGGCGAGTCGAAGACCACGACGGCCATGTCGTACCGGTCGGCGTCGGAGTCATAGCGCTCGTCCGGTATGTACCGGCCGGTGTAGACAGCGTCCCCGGCCTTGTAGTGACTGGAGAAGGCCACCCGCGCGGTGCCCTTCTTGCCCTCCCGGCAGTGGGCCGCGGTGAGGAACACCGTCGGCGAGATGAGCGTGCCGGTGCAGTAGGACCAGGTGCCGTCGGGGTACGGCCTGTTGGCGATCAGGGCACCGACCGACGGATGGTCCTCTCCGTCGGGAGATCCATTGGTGATCGCTGAGGCGGGGGAGGCCAGACCGACGATCATAAACGCAGAAATTGCAACGGGGGCGGCAAAGCGCATGGGCAGACCTTAAACGGAAATACCGCCTTTAGTCCAAATGATCAGAAAAAGATCTACTTACCGCCTCAGTCCTCCGACCTGCGGATACATCGCCGGATCGATGATCCGAATGGTGCGGTACGAGCGGGCCGAACGGGCGCGCCCGGCCGTCCGGAAAGACGAGCGGGCCGAAGCCGTGGCGGTCCCGGGCCGTGATCAGGAAAGGCCGATTCGCCGTGCGGCCCGGTCCCAGGCGGCGTCGTCGCCGCGCGGGTGGTAGACGGTCAGATCCTGCGTCCGGCGCACCAGCTCGCGCGGCTCGACGGCCGACCCGTGCGCGTGGGCCTGCACCAGAGCGTTCCCGATCGCCGTCGCCTCCACGGGCCCGGCGACGACCGGCAGGCCGCAGGCGTCCGCGGTGAGCCGGCACAGCAGCGCGTTGCGCGCCCCGCCGCCGACGATGTGCACGACCTCAACCGACCTGCCGGAGAGCCGGGCGGCGTCCCGGATCGCGGCGCGGTGCCCGAGGGCGAGGCTCTCCAGGATGCAGCGGACGACCGCCGCCCGGCTCTCCGGCGGCCGCTGCCCGGTCCGCGCGCAGTACGCCGCGATCCGCGCGGGCATGTCACCCGGCGGGAGGAACGCCTGGTCGCCCGGGTCGACGAGCGCGGCGAACGCCGGCGCGTCCGCCGCCGCGGCCAGCAGGTCGGGCAGCGAGGCCTCGGCCCGCCACGTCCGCAGCGACTCCTGCAGCAGCCACAGTCCCATGACGTTGCGCAGGTAGCGGATCGTGCCGCCGACCCCGACCTCGTTGGTGAACCCGGCGACCCGGCTCTCCTCCGACAGCACCGGCGCGTCGAGCTCTACCCCGGCCAGCGACCAGGTGCCGCACGACACGTAGCCGAAGCGGTCGTGCTCGGCGGGGACCGCCAGGACGGCCGAGGCGGTGTCGTGCGAGCCGACCGCGGTGACGGGCAGCGCGTCCGGCAGTCCGGTCTCGGCCGCGACGTCCGGCCGCAGCGTGCCGATGACGTCGCCCGGCCGGCGCAGCGGCGGGAAGATCCCGGTCGGCAGCCCGAGGCGTTCGATGAGGGAGTACGCCCAGTCGCCCGCGCGCACGTCGTACAGCCCGGTCGTCGAGGCGTTGGTCATCTCCGCGCCCGCCTCGCCCGTCAGCCAGTACGCCAGCAGGTCCGGGATCATCAGGAGCGTGCGGGCGGCCTCCGGCACCGGTGCCGACAGCAGCTGGTACACCGTGTTGAACGGCAGGAACTGCAGCCCGCCGACGTCGTACAGCGTCTGCGCGCCCAGCTCGGCGACCACCTTGTCCATGACGCCGTCGGCGCGGTCGTCCCGGTAGTGGACGGGGTTGCCCAGGAGGGTCCCGGCGGGGTCGAGCAGCCCGTAGTCGACGGCCCAGGAGTCGACGCCGATCGAGGCGACCCCGTCGGCGGCCCGCAGCCCGTCCAGGACGTGCCCGTACAGGCCGAGCACGTCCCAGTAGAGGGTGCCGCCGGCGCGAACGGGGCGGTTCGGGAAGCGGTGCGCCTCCCGGAGGGTCAGTTCGTCCTCGCCCACCCGGGCGACCATCACGCGCCCGCTGGAGGCGCCCAGGTCCACAGCGGCGAATGAACGCGGCGTCATGAGACCTCCTTCGTCGGTCGAATGACCAAGATGCTGTGCTTGCGGATTCCCTCGCTTCGCTCGGTCATCGACTCTGCTCCTGGGGGGTGTCCGTGATCACGATGGTCAGCCGGCGCGGGCCGTGCACGCCCTCGACACGGGACAGCTCGATGTCGCTGGTCGCCGATGGGCCGGAGATGAACGTCAGCGGCCGCTCGGGGGAGAGGCCCTCGATCGCCTCGGGCACGTCAGCGGCGATCCGCGCGGCCTCGACCACGACGACATGGTGGTCCGGGACGAGCGTGAGCGCCCGGCGGCCCTGCCCGGGGCCGTGGTCGAGCACGACGGTGCCGGTCTCGGCGATGGCGGCCGCGCAGCCGGTGATCACCCCGTCCAGGGCGTCGAGCTCGGCCACCGACACCGGCGGGTCGTCCCGTACGACGTCGACCTCGGCCGTCCACGCCTCGGGCAGGCCGTCCGGGGCGACGTAGCGGCCGCGCAGCTCGCCGAGCACACCGGGCAGGTCCGCGGCGGCGATCCGGCGGACCTCCGCGCGGTAGTCGGCGGCGCGCTCGGCGAACAGGGCCACCACGTCGCCGTCGTGATGACGGCGGAGGTACGGCCGGGGCAGCGCGGCGTACGCGGCGGCGTCCGCCGGCGCGTCGCCGAGCCGCCGCAGGATCTCCTCGCGGGCGTTCACGATCGTTTCTCCCACCAGTCGCGGAAGGTCTCCCTCGCGGGGACGGGCGCGTCACGGGTGTCGGTCCAGCGCGTCAGGGGGCCCGGCAGCCGGCGGATGCCGCCCCCGCGGCCGAGAATCCGCCCGGCCGTGCCCGCCAGGCGCTGCCCGAAGGCGAGCCGGGTGGGGGAGCGCAGCGTCCAGGCGGCGAACCGCATGGCCGCCTTCTCCGCGCGGCCGTGCACGGCGCGGGACCGCAGGTGCACGAGCACCTCGGGGATGTCGATGGCGACCGGGCAGACCTCGTAGCAGGCGCCGCACAGCGTCGAGGCGTACGGCAGCGAGTCGTCGACCGGCGAACCGGATCCGCGCAGTTGCGGCGACAGGATCGCGCCGATCGGCCCCGGGTACGGCGACCCGTACGCGTGCCCGCCCGCGCGCTGGTAGACGGGACAGACGTTGAGGCAGGCCGAGCAGCGGATGCAGCGCAGCGCCTGCCGGCCGACCTCGTCCGCGCGCGTCGCCGTACGCCCGTTGTCGACCAGGACCAGGTGGAACGTCTGGCCCTCGGTCGCGCCCGACCAGATCGAGGTGTAGGGGTTCATCCGCTCGGCGGTCGACGAGCGCGGCAGCAGCTGGAGGAACACCTCCAGGTCCCGCCAGGCGGGCACGACCTTCTCGATGCCCATCACCGAGATCAGCGTCTCGGGGAGCGTCAGGCACATCCGGCCGTTGCCCTCGGACTCGACCACGACGAGGGACCCGGTCTCGGCGACCGCGAAGTTCACCCCGGACACGGCGACCTTCGCGGCCAGGAACCGCTCCCGCAGGTGGGTACGGGCGGCCTCGGCCAGCCGGGCGGGTTCGTCGGTCAGGTCGTCGGGCGCCCCCGGCATCTCCCGGCGGAAGATCTCGCGGATCTCGGCGCGGCCCCGGTGGATCGCCGGGACGAGGATGTGCGAGGGACGGTCGTTCCCGAGCTGGACGATGAGCTCGGCCAGGTCCGTCTCGTGCGCGTGGATGCCCTCGGCGGCGAGCGCCTCGTTCAGGCCGATCTCCTGGGTGGCCATCGACTTGACCTTCACGACGTCGGTCTCGCCGGTGGCCTTGATCAGATCGGTGACGATCCGGTTCGCCTCGGCGGCGTCCCGGGCCCAGTGCACGGTGCCGCCGCGCGCCGTCACCTGTTCCTCCAGGAGCCTCAGATAGTGGCCGAGGTGCTCGATCGTGTGATCCTTGATGAGCTTGGCCGTCTCGCGCAGCTCCGCCCAGTCGGCCAGTTCGCTCACGGCGGCGGCGCGCTTGGCGCGGATCGTCGTGGTGGCGTGCGCGAGGTTCCGGCGCAGCCGCGTGTCGCGTGCGGCGCTGCGCGCGGCCTCCGGGAAGGCGGGCATCCCGACGTACGTCGGCATGCGCCCGCGGGACCCGGCCGTTCGCTGGGGAGTGGACATGGGAGATTCGCCGATCCGCTCGTTCACTCGGTGGCCGCCAGGATCTCGGCCAGGTGCAGGGTCCGAACGCCCGTGCGCAGCCGGGACAGCAGGCCGCCGATGTGGGCGAGACAGGAGTTGTCGGCCGCGCAGACGACCTCCGCGCCGGTCTGCCGGATCCGGGAGACCTTGTCCGCGCCCATCGCGGCCGACACGTCGGGGTTCTTCAGCGCGAAGGTGCCGCCGAAGCCACAGCACTCCGCCGAGTCGGGGAGCTCGACGAGGTCGATGCCGCGCACGGCCCGCAGCAGGCGCAGCGGCCGGTCCCCGAGGCCCAGGGCGCGCAGGGAGTGACAGGTCGGGTGGTAGGTGACGCGGTGCGGGAAGTACGCGCCGACGTCCTCCACGCCGAGCACGTCGACGAGCAGTTCGGACAGCTCGTGGACCCGCGCCCCGGTCCACCGGGCCTCCTTGGCCAGGCCCTCGTCGCCGATCGTCCGGGCCACCCGCGGGTGGTTCTCCCTGATCATGCCCGCGCAGGACGCCGACGGGACGACGACGGCGTCGAACGATTGGAACGTTTTAACAAAATCCTTGACGAGCGGACCGCACTCCCGGTCGTACCCGGTGTTGTAGTGCATCTGACCGCAGCACGTCTGCGCCGTGGGGAAGACGACCTCGTGGCCCAGGCGCTCCAGCAGGGTCACGACCGCCTTGCCGGTTCCGGGGTAGAGCGTGTCGTTGAAACAGGTGACGAACAGGGCGATGCGCATGTCAGCGGCTCGATTCGCGGACGACCAGCTCGGGCTGGAACATGATCTGCTGGTGTGCGTGGCCCCGGGGGTCGTCGCACTCCTCGAGCAGGAGCTCGGTGGCGATCTTGCCGAGCTGGTAGGTCGGCTGGCGGATGGAGCTGAGCGGCACCGCCGCCGCGGAGGAGAACTCGATGTCGTCGTAGCCGATGAGGGCGACGTCGTCCGGCACCCGTACGCCCGCCTGGGACAGCGCGCGCAGCACGCCGAGCGCCAGCAGGTCGTTCGCGCAGAAGATCGCGTCGGGGAGGCCGCCGGACAGGAGCTTCTCGGCGGCGAGCGCGCCGCCGCTCGCGTTCATCTCGGGGACCACCACGTCCTCCAGGGCGCGGGCGGGCCGCCCCGCCGTGCGCAGCGCCCGCCGGGCGCCCTTGCGCCGCTCCGTGCACTGCCGGATGCCGAGCGGGCCGGTGACGTACGCGAGACGCTCGGCGCCCCGGTCCAGGAGATGGGTCACCGCCAGGTCCCCGCCGGCGACGTCGTCCACGGACACCGAGCACACGTCCCCGGTCGCGGGGTGGTCGACCAGGACGACGGCGACGCCGCGCTCGCGCAGGTCCTCCAGGAGTGACAGGTCCTCGTCGGCCGGCGTGATCAGGACGCCGCGGACCCGCTGCTCGGCCAGGACCCGCAGGTTGCGCGCCTCCCGCCCGGGAGACTCGCCGGAGTTGCAGAGGATCACCGCGTGGTCCCGGTCGCTGACGACGTCCTCGACGCCCCGCGCGACCTCGACGAAGAAGGGGTTGCCCACGTCGAGCACCACCAGGCCGATGGCCCGGCTCTGCCCGGCCCGCAGCGTCGCGGCCGAGCCGTTGCGGACGAAGCCCAGCTCACGGATGGCCTGCTGGACCCGGGCCCGCGTCGTCGCGGCGACGCGTTCCGGCCGGTTCAGCACGTTCGAGACCGTGCCCGGCGACACGCCCGCGCGCCGCGCGACCTCCTTGATCCCCACGGTGACCAACGCCGTACCTCTTCCCAGATGTGATGGCGTTCACTGTGACGCCAGTATTAAAACGTGTCAACAGCCTGAGTGGAGACGTTTGGCGCGATCTGGCAGTGACTTGGTCGTTATCTCGTCGAGATAAGTCCAGGTCAGGCTACGTTTCAGTCGCTCGAGGCCAGGTTCGGCCGAAAACTGGCCCTTGACGTGTCCGGGCTCACAGACCTAGCGTCCCGGGTCAATCCCGTTAAAACGTTTTTATTCCGTTCACACGGAGGAAACATGAGCGAGTCGCCTCCGATCCTCGCCCTGAAGAACGTCAGCAAGGCGTTCGGTGCGGTGCGGGCTCTGCAGGACGTCTCCCTGGAGCTATGGGGCGGAGAGATCCACGCGCTCGCCGGCGAGAACGGTGCGGGCAAGTCCACTCTCGTGAAGACCCTGGCGGGCGTGCACCGCCCCGACCAGGGCCAGGTGCTGCTGGACGGCCGCCGCGTCGAGTTCCACGGTCCCGGCGACGCACAGCAGGCCGGCGTCGCCGTGATCTACCAGGAGCCCACACTCTTCCCCGACCTGTCGGTCGCGGAGAACATCTTCATGGGCCGTCAGCCGCGTTCCCGGTTCCGCCGCATCGACCGCCGCGCCCTCCGGGCCGAGACGGCGAAGCTGTTCGACCGGCTGGGCGTGGCCCTCGACCCCGACCGGCCCGCGCGCGGCCTGTCCATCGCGGACCAGCAGATCGTGGAGATCGCCAAGGCGATCTCGCGGGACGCCCGTGTCCTCATCATGGACGAGCCGACGGCGGCGCTGTCCGGCAACGAGGTCGCGCGCCTGTTCACCGTCGCCCGCACCCTTCAGGACCAGGGCTGCGCGCTGCTGTTCATCTCGCACCGGCTGGAGGAGATCTTCGAGCTGTGCCAGCGGGTGACGACGCTGCGCGACGGCCGCTACATCTCCACCGAGACCCTCGACGGGCTCACCGCCGACGACCTCGTCCAGCGGATGGTCGGCCGGGAGCTCGACACGCTGTACCCCAAGCAGGAGACCACGATCGGCGAGACGGTGCTGAAGGTCTCCCGGCTCACCCGGGAGGGCGTCTTCACCGACGTGTCCTTCGAGGTGCGGTCCGGTGAGATCGTCGCGCTGGCCGGCCTGGTCGGCGCGGGACGCAGCGAGGTGGCCCGCGCGGTCTTCGGCATCGACCGCTTCGACGCCGGGACCGTCGAGGTCGGCAAGGTGCGGCTGGCGGGCGGCAGCCCGACCACCGCGATGTCGGCCGGGCTCGCCCTGGTGCCCGAGGACCGGCGTCAGCAGGGTCTCGTCATGGACGGCACGATCGAGCGCAACATCGGCCTCACCCAGCTGCGGTCCCTGCGCCGTGGCCCGGTCATCTCCCGGAAGGTCGAACGCGACCGGGCGGCCGACTGGGCGATCCGGCTGCAACTGAAGTACGCCCGCCTCAGCGACGTCGTCGGCGTGCTGTCCGGCGGCAACCAGCAGAAGGTGGTCCTCGCCAAGTGGCTGTCCACCGAGCCCTCGGTGCTGATCATCGATGAGCCCACCCGCGGCATCGACGTCGGTACCAAGGCCGAGGTGCACCGGCTGCTGTCCGAGCTGGCCGGCGAGGGCCTCGCGGTCCTGATGATCTCCTCGGACCTGCCGGAGGTGCTCGGCATGGCCGACCGGGTGCTGGTCATGCACGAAGGCCGGCTCACCGCCGAGATCCCCCGGGAAGAGGCCACCGAGGAGACCGTCATGGCCGCCGCGACCGGCCAGACCCGAGAGGAGGCCGCGTAAATGGCAGCGATCACCGCCGACACCGGCGGGCGCCGGTTCGTCGACACCGTCCTGCGCGCGCGGGAGCTGAGCATCCTCGCGGCGCTGATCGTCCTCGTCGCCGTGACGACGGCGGTGAACTCATCGTTCCTGTCGACGCAGGGCGTCAAGGACATCTTCCTCAACGCCTCGATCCTGGCGCTGCTGGCCGTCGGCCAGACGATGGTCGTGGTCACCCGCAACATCGACCTGTCGGTCGGGTCGGTGGTCGGGCTGGTGGCCTTCGCCTCCGGGAAGTTCGTCGCCGGGCACGACCGCAACGTCCTGCTGGTGCTCGTCATCGGCATGCTGATCGGCGCGGTCTGCGGTCTCGTCAACGGCGTGCTGGTCAGCTTCTTCAAGGTCCCGGCGCTGGTGGTGACGCTCGGCACGCTGTACGTCATCCAGGGCCTGGACTACTACTGGGCGCACGGCCAACAGATCAACGCCGCCGACGTGCCCTCGTCACTGCTCGACCTCGGCAACGGCAGCGTGCTCGGCGTCCCCTACCTGCCGCTCATCACTGCGGTCGTGATGGTCGTGGTCGGGTACTACCTGCGGGCCTACCCGTCGGGCCGGGAGTTCTACGCCATCGGCTCCAACCCGGACGCCGCCCGGCTCGCCGGCATCGCGATCCGCAAGCGCGTCCTCACCGCCTACGTCGTCAGCGGCGTCCTCGCCGGACTGGCCGGGGTGCTGTGGCTGGCCCGTTTCGGCACCGTCGTGGCCGACGCCGCGCACGGCTGGGAGCTGAAGGTCGTCTCCGCCGTCGTGGTCGGCGGCGTCGCGATCGTCGGCGGCCTCGGCAGCGTGTACGGCGCCGCACTCGGCGCGCTCCTGCTCACGACCATCGGCAGCGTCCTGGTGGTGCTGAAGGTGAACTCCTTCTGGCAGGACGCCATCGCCGGTCTGCTGCTGCTCCTCGCGATCAGCGTGGACCGCCTGCTCGGCCTGCGCGTCACCCGCGCGCTGCGAAGGAGGAACGCCCGCCATGGCGCCTGAAGCCCCCGCGAAGGCCCCCGCCGTGCCACCGCGCGCCGAGGCCCCCCGCCCGCTGACCCGGTTCGTCCGCTGGGACGTCATCGTCACGGCCCTGCTGATCGTCGTGTTCCTCGGCGGCGCGTTCGGCACCTCCGATTTCGCCACGAGCGACAACCTGTCCTTCGCGCTGGGCGACCTCAGCGAGATCGCGCTGATCGCGCTGCCGATGACCCTGCTGGTCGTGGCCGCGGAGGTGGACCTGTCCGTCGCGTCGGTGCTCGGCCTGTGCAGCGCCCTGTTCGGCGCGCTGTGGGACGCCGGCTGGGCGATCGAAATGATCATCCCCTTCCTCCTGGTGGTCGGCGTGGTCGCCGGGCTGATCAACGGGCTCCTCGTGACCCGGCTCGGACTGCCCTCGCTGGCCGTCACCATCGGCACGATGACCCTCTACCGGGGGCTCGCCTACGTCGTGCTGGGCACCAAGGCCGTCGCGCAGTTCCCGCAGAACTACGCCGACATGGCGACCAAGACGGTGCCGGGCACCCCGATCCCGTACCCCTTCGCGCTGTTCATCCTGCTCGCCATCGTGACCGCGGTCGTCCTGCACGCCACCGGCCTGGGCCGCGCGCTGTTCGCGATCGGCGCCCAGGAGGAGGCGGCGTTCTTCGCCGGGATCCGGGTCAAGCGCATCAAGCTGCTGCTGTTCGTGGTCTCCGGGGTCGTGTCGGCGTTCGCCGGCGCGGTCTACACCCTCCGGTACGGCAGCGCCCGCGCCGACAACGGCCTCGGCCTGGAGCTCGCCGTCATCGCCTCGGTGCTGCTCGGCGGGGTCGACTTCGACGGCGGCAAGGGCACGCTCGGCGGCGTGGTCGCCGGCGTGCTGCTCATCGGCCTGCTCCGCAACCTGCTCATGCTCCGTGACGTCGCGACCGAGATCCAGTCGATCGTCACCGGCCTCCTCCTCATCGTCTCCGTGCTCACGCCGCGGATCGCGGCCGCCGTACGCGAGACACGACGACATCACCGCGGCACCACCCCGTCCGTCTCGTCCTGAAGCCCCGCGGCACCCCGTACCTCTCCTTCTCCCCAGCGAACGACGAAAAGGAATCCCCCATGTCCAAGCGCCCCCTGGCGGCCGTGGCCATCGCCGCCGCCCTCGCCGTCGGCGCCGCCGCCTGCGGCGGTACGACGAAGAACTCCTCCGGCGACGACGCCAAGAGCGCCGCGACCAGCGGCGCGAAGGCGAACCCGAACGCGCCCCTGAAGAAGGGCCTCAAGCTCGCCTTCCTTCCCAAGCAGGTGAACAACCCGTACGAGACGATCGTCGACAACGCGGGCATCGACGGGGCCAAGGAGTTCGGCGGCACCGCCAAGGAGGTCGGCCCGTCCGACGCGTCGGCGTCCTCGCAGATCTCCTACATCAACACGCTGATCCAGCAGCGGATGGACTCGATCCTCATCGCGGCCAACGACCCGAACGCCGTCTGCGGCCCGCTCAAGCAGGCGATGTCCCGCAAGATCAAGGTGGTGTCGTACGACTCCGACGCCTCCAAGGACTGCCGCGACGTCTTCATCAACCAGGCCAGCTCCGAGGAGATCGGCCGTAGCGAGATCAAGCTCATGTCCGAGCTGATCGGCGGCAAGGGCAAGATCGCGATCCTGTCGGCGACCGCCAACGCCACCAACCAGAACACCTGGATCGGCTTCATGAAGGACGAGCTGAAGAAGCCGGAGTACTCCGGCATCCAGCTCGTCAAGGTCGCCTACGGCGACGACGACGACCAGAAGTCCTTCCAGCAGACGCAGGGTCTGCTGCAGGCGTACCCGGACCTGAAGGGCATCATCGCCCCGACCACGGTCGGCATCGCCGCCGCGGCCCGCTACATCGACGGCTCGAAGTACAAGGGCAAGGTCGCGGTCTCCGGCCTCGGCACGCCGAACCAGATGCGCAAGTTCGTCAAGGACGGCACGGTCGCCAAGTTCGAGCTGTGGGACCCGAAGAACCTGGGCTACCTCGCGTCGTACGCCGCCGCGGCCCTCGCCTCCGGCCAGATCACCGGCGCGGAGGGTGAGAAGTTCAAGGCCGGCAAGCTCGGCGAGCGCACGATCGGCAAGGACGGCGAGGTCATCCTCGGCCCGCCGACCGTCTTCGACAAGTCCAACATCGACAACTACAACTTCTAGGCGATCGGTGGCGGGGCCGCCGGACGCGGCCCCGCCCCTCGCGGGAGGAGCCCCCGTGCGGCGCGTCTGTTTCCTGCTGAAGGTCAGGCAGGACCGGCTGGAGGAGTACCGCGAACGGCACGAGGCGGTGTGGCCGGACATGCTCACCGCCCTGCGCGCGGCCGGCTGGCGCAACTACAGCCTCTTCCTGCGCGACGACGGGCTGCTCGTCGGCTACCTCGAGACCGACGACTTCGACGCGGCGCGCGCGGCCATGGAGAACACCGAGGTGAACGCCCGCTGGCAGGCGGACATGGCGCCGTTCTTCGAGGACCTCGACGGGCGCCCCGACGAGGGCATGGTGCCGCTCGCCGAAGTCTTCCATCTCGACTGACGATCGGGGATCACGAACAATGACAACCGACAGGACCCAGGTGAAGGCGGCACTGCGCGCACAGCGCATCGAGACGCCGTCGTGGGCTTACGGCAACTCCGGCACCCGCTTCAAGGTGTTCGCCCAGCAGGGCGTGCCGCGCACGCCGCAGGAGAAGATCGACGACGCGGCGCAGGTGCACCGCCACACCGGCGTCGCGCCGACCGTCGCGCTGCACATCCCCTGGGACAAGGTGGACGACTACGGCGCGCTGGCCGAGCACGCCCGTGAGCGCGGCGTCACGGTCGGCGCGATCAACACGAACGTCTTCCAGGACGACGACTACATGCTGGGCAGCGTCACCAACCCGGACCCGAAGGTGCGGGCGAAGGCGCTGAAGCACCTGCTCGCGTGCGTCGACATCATGGACGAGACGGGCTCGCGCGACCTGAAGCTGTGGTTCTCCGACGGGACCAACTACCCCGGCCAGGACGACATCCGCGCCCGGCAGGACCGCCTCGCCGAGGCCCTGGCCGCGGTGTACGAGCGGCTCGGCGACGACCAGCGGTTCCTGCTGGAGTACAAGCTGTTCGAGCCGGCCTTCTACACCACCGACCTGCCGGACTGGGGCACGTCGTACGCGCACTGCCTCAAGCTCGGCCCGAAGGCCCAGGTGGTCGTCGACACCGGGCACCACGCGCCCGGCACGAACATCGAGTTCATCGTGGCGTTCCTGCTGCGCGAGGGGAAGCTCGGCGGCTTCGACTTCAACTCCCGCTTCTACGCCGACGACGACCTGATGGTGGGCGCCGCCGACCCGTTCCAGCTCTTCCGGATCATGCACGAGGTGATCCAGGGCGGCGGATTCACCGACGAGATCGCGTTCATGCTCGACCAGTGCCACAACATCGAGCCGAAGATCCCCGGCCAGATCCGCTCGGTGCTGAACGTGCAGGAGGCCACGGCCAAGGCCCTGCTGGTCGACGTCGAGGCGCTGCGCGCGGCGCAGCAGGCCGGCGACGTGCTCGGCGCCAACGCCGTGTTCATGGACGCCTACAACACCGACGTCCGGCCGCTGCTCGCCGAACTGCGCGAGGAGATGGGCCTGGACCCGGACCCGATGGCGGCCTACGCCCGGTCCGGCTACTTCGAGAAGATCCGCGACGAACGCAAGGACGGCCAGGCGGCCGGTTGGGGGGCTTGAGTTGGGCATCGTCGACGACCTGCTGAAACGCTGCCACGAGCTGGGCGGCGACCCGCGCAACACGAACTACGCGGGCGGCAACGCGTCCGCGAAGGGCGTGCAGCCGGACCCGGTGACCGGCGGTGACGTCGAGCTGATGTGGGTGAAGGGCTCGGGCGGCGACCTGGGCACGCTGAAGGAGTCGGGCCTGGCGGTGCTGCGCCTGGACCGGCTGCGCGCCCTGGTGAACGTCTACCCGGGCGTCGAGCGCGAGGACGAGATGGTCGCCGCGTTCGACTTCTGCCTGCACGGCAAGGGCGGCGCCGCGCCGTCGATCGACACGGCCATGCACGGCCTGGTCGACGCCGCGCACGTCGACCACCTGCACCCGGACTCCGGGATCGCGATCGCGACCGCCGCCGACGGCGAGGAGCTGACCCGCCGGATCTTCGGCGACCGGGTCGTGTGGGTGCCGTGGCGGCGGCCGGGCTTCCAGCTCGGCCTCGACATCGCGGCGATCAAGAAGGACAACCCGCAGGCCATCGGCTGCGTCCTCGGCGGCCACGGCATCACCGCCTGGGGCGCCACCAGCGAGGAGGCCCAGGCCAACTCGCTCGACATCATCCGCACCGCCGAGGCGTACATCGCCGAGCACGGCCGGCCCGACCCGTTCGGCGCGGTGATCCACGGGACGCTGCCGGAGGCCGAGCGGCACGAGCGCGCCGCCGCGCTGTTCCCGCTGATCCGCGGGCTCGCCTCGACGGACCGGCCGCAGGTCGGGCACTACACCGACTCGCCGGAGGTCCTGGACTTCGTGGCACGGGCCGAGCACCCGCGGCTCGCCGCCCTCGGCACCTCCTGCCCCGACCACTTCCTGCGCACCAAGGTCCGGCCGCTCGTCCTCGACCTGCCGCCGACCGCTCCGCTGGAGGACGTCAAGGCCCGGCTGCGCGAGCTGCACGAGGCGTACCGGGAGGAGTACCGCGCCTACTACGAGCGGTACGCCACCGAGGACTCCCCGGCGATGCGCGGCGCGGACCCGGTGATCGTGCTGGTCCCCGGCGTCGGCATGTTCAGCTTCGGCAAGGACAAGCAGACCGCCCGGGTCGCCGGCGAGTTCTACGTCAACGCGATCAACGTGATGCGCGGCGCCGAGGCGCTGTCCACCTACGCCCCGATCGCCGAGTCGGAGAAGTTCCGCATCGAGTACTGGGAGCTGGAGGAGGCCAAGCTCCGGCGCATGCCGAAGCCGAAGCCCCTCGCCACCCGCGTCGCGTTCGTGACCGGCGGCGGCTCCGGCATCGGCGCGGCCACCGCGCACCGGCTGGCCGCCGAGGGCGCGTGCGTCGTCGTCGCCGACCGGGACGCCGCCGCGGCTGAGAAGGTCGCCGCCGAACTCGGCGCCTCCGCGCTGCGGGCCTCGGACGTCGCGGTCGCGGTGGCCGTGGACGTCACCGACGAGGAGGGGATCGCCGCCGCGCTGCGGGCGGCGGTGCTGGCCTTCGGCGGCGTCGACCTGGTCGTCAACAACGCCGGGCTGTCGCTGTCCAAGCCGCTGCTCGACACGACGGTCGCGGACTGGGACCTGCAGCACGACGTCATGGCGCGCGGCTCGTTCCTCGTCTCGCGCGAGGCCGCCCGCGTGATGATCGAGCAGGCCATGGGCGGCGACATCGTCTACGTCGCCTCGAAGAACTCCATCTTCGCCGGGCCGAACAACATCGCCTACAGCGCGGCAAAGGCCGACCAGGCGCACCAGGTGCGCCTGCTGGCCGCCGAGCTCGGCGAGCACGGCGTCCGCGTCAACGGGATCAACCCCGACGGCGTGGTGCGCGGCTCCGGCATCTTCGCCGGCGGCTGGGGCGCCAAGCGCGCGGCCGTCTACGGGGTGCCGGAGGAGAAGCTCGGCGAGTACTACGCCCAGCGGACCCTGCTCAAGCGCGAAGTGCTGCCGGAGCACGTCGCGAACGCCGTCTTCGCCCTCACCGGCGGGGACCTGACCCACACGACGGGTCTGCACGTGCCCGTGGACGCGGGGGTGGCCGCCGCCTTCCTCCGCTGACGGATCCGGTGCGGGGCGGCACCGCCACCAGCCGCCCCGCACACCACTCCCTGAGCCTCCCCACCTCCGCCCGGATTCCGTTCCACGCCGCCGCACCCGGCCGTGCTCTCATCGCAGGCCTTTCCCATCCTCCAACGCGCCGTCCGCGACGACCGCCGCGCGACCGACCTCAGCGAGATCGACGACCGTCGGCACTTCGACAGCCACGGCTGACAGACCGGCGGCGGGCCCGCGGAACCGGCCACCGCGGGCCCGCCGCCCCAACTCGGACCACCACCGGCCCACGTCTTCCGGATCGGCGAACCCGTCGCACCGACAGGAAGGACATCGATGAGGAAACACCGGACGTCACGGCGTCCACGACATGAGGGATCTCCTGCCATGAGACGTGCGTCCGGTCGGTTCGCGGGGGCGCCGACGGCGATCCTCCTCGCCCTGTCCGCGGTCGTCGTCGCGGTGACCCCGACGGGAACCGCGGCGGGCGCGCCGGTGTCCGCGGCGGCTGTCCCGGCCCTGACCCGCGCCACCTTCGCCGACCCCCCGGCCTCGGTCCGGCCCAAGTACCGCTGGTGGCAGCCGCTGGCCTACACCGAGGACGGCGAGCTGGCCGACGAGCTCGGTCAGATCAAGAAGGTGGGCGGCGGCGGCGCCGAGGTCGCCCCGTTCAACGTCGAGGGCACGGGCAACAACACCACCCCGTTCCTGGAGAAGTACGGCTGGGGCACCCCGCTGTGGGCGCAGAAGACCCGGACGATGCTGGCGGCGGCCAAGGCGAACGGGCTCAGCCTCGACCTCACGATCGGCCCCCGCTGGCCCGCGACCGTCCCCACGGTCAACGACGTCAACGACGCCGCCGCGCAGCAGCAGATCGTCTTCTCCTACGAGTTCCGCCACGGCGGCACCAGCAGGTCGGGGCCGCTGCCGACCAACCTCGACGTCTCGCCGCCCGCGGGGGCCAAGAAGACCCTCATCGCGGCGCTCCTCGCCAAGTGCGCCGACGCGAACTGCGACCGTTCCACCAGCGCCCCGCGGCTGCTCGACCGGTCCAGCGTCATCGACGTGACCTCGAAGGTGGACGCGCAGGGCGAGCTGTCGGTCGACGTCCCAGGCGACGCGAACAGCACGTACGCGCTGATCGCCTTCTACCAGGCGCCCACCGGCCAGTCCCTGTCCGGCTACACCGCCACCGGCACCAACTACGCCCTGGACACCTTCGGCACGGCCGGTGCCACGGCGACCACGGACTTCTACGACAAGAACATCCTCACCTCGGACGTGCGGAAGCTGCTCGCCCAGATGGGCACCAGCGAACTGTTCGAGGACTCCCTCGAACTCGGCACCACGCAGAAGTGGACGCCCGACATGGTCGCGCAGTGGCAGAAGCTGCGCGGATACTCCCCGGTCGACGTTCTCCCCGCGCTGGCCGGCGCGGGCGACCAGGGCATCACCAGCAAACCGTTCTTCGACTTCGGTGACGGCCTCGGCGCCCGCGTACGCACCGACTACCGGCAGACCCTCAGCGACCTGTACATCGCGAACCGGCTCGACGTCCTGCGTGCGTGGGCCCACAAGCACCACATGGGCACCCGCATCCAGCCGTACGGCATACCGGTGGACATCTCCGACGCCGCCTCGCACATCGACGTCCCCGAAGGCGAGTCCCTCGCGTTCGGGCAGTCGGTCGGCGCCTACAGCAACGTGCAGGACTACCGGGTCGTCGCCACGGGAGCGCACCTCTCCGGGCAGCCCGTGGTGTCGGATGAGTGCTGCGCGTTCTCCGGCTCGGTCTGGGGATCGACCGCCGGGGCGGGTTCGGACACCTCGAACCTGCAGGCCGTGTACCGCGGCTTCGCCGGCGGGGTGAACCAGGTCGTCTGGCACGGCTTCCCCTATCTGACCAAGGGCCCGCAGGGCGCCGGCGCACAGGAGGTGTGGCCCGGCATGACCTACGGCGGCAACACCTCCTACTCCGAGGCGTTCGGCGCCAAGGGCGGCCCGAACTGGGCCGACTACCGTGCGATCAACGACAGCGTGGCCCGTATGCAGCTCGTGCTCAGGCAGGGCAAGCCGCGCTTCGACCTGGCCGTGTACTGGCAGGACTTCGGCATGAACGGCACGGGGACCACGGGAAGCGGCTCGAACAAGCAGATCGCGAGCTCGTCGGCGCTGGCGGCGGCCGGGTACACCTACGAGTACCTCAGCCCGGCCCAGCTCCGGCGCAAGGACGCCTCCTACCGCGACGGCGCCCTGTTCGGCGACAGTTCGGCGTACCACGCGGTGCTGCTGAACGACCAGACGACCATGCCGGTCGACACCGCGCAGAAGCTGCTCCAGCTGGCGCAGCGAGGACTGCCCATCGTCATCGTCGGTGACCTGCCGAGCAGCGTTCCCGGAGCCAACGACGCGGCGGCCCAGGACGCGCGGCTGCAGTCCCTGGTCGGCCAGCTGGTCGAGCAGCGCGGCGTCGCGCGGGTGGCGAGCGAAGCGGACGTGCCGGCCGCGTTGAAGGGCCTGAAGGTGACGCCCGCCCTCGCGCCGCAGGACGACTCCGGCGCGCTCCTCGACGTGCGCAGGCACGCGGGCTCCACCGACTACTACTACCTCTACAACCAGACGCACACCGCGACCGCGCAGACGCTCACCCTCACCGGCGACGGCGTGCCGTACCGGCTGAACACCTGGACCGGTGAGATCACCCCGATCACGAACTACACGTCCGGCCACGGCAAGATCACCGTCCCGGTGCGGCTCAACGGCGACAACGCCGAGATCATCGCGGTCACACCACGGCACGACGGCACCTTCGACGGCGCGCCGGGGCGGCCCGGCAGGGCGAACACGACGAGCCCGTCGGCCGGTACGCCGAAGCCGGTGGCGCTGGGCGACTGGTCGCTCTCGGTGGAGAGCTGGGAGCCCGGCGCCTCCGACCTGCCGGGCGACACCGCCCACAAGAAGCTCGGGTCGGTCACGCTCAAGGCCGGACCGGACGGCAGGCTGCCGGCCTGGTCGGCGATCACGCCCGACAACGGCTACGCCGTGAACCTGAAGGACGTGTCCGGCACGGGCACCTACACGACACACGTGACCTTGGGCGACGAGTGGAAGGGGGTCAGCGGCGCGAGTCTCGATCTCGGCACACCGGTGGACACCGTGACCGTGAACGTCAACGGGCACGACCTGCCGCCGCTCGACCAGGCCGACCTGCGCCATGTCGAGGTCGGCGAGTACCTGCGCACGGGTCAGAACACGATCACCGTTCGGGTCGCGTCGACACTGCTCAACGCGGTCCGCGTCGCGCCGAGCACGGGCGCGTCGTCGCGGACGCCGATGGACTACGGGCTGTTCGGGCCGCTCACCCTCACGCCGTACGCCGGCACCGGGCCCCTGCTGACCGCCTCGGCGCTGGAGACGTCGCTGCCGCTGGCGAAGGGCGGGTACAACCGCGCCACCGTGGTGGTCGGCAACGGCTCCGGCAAATCGGTCGGGGTGACGCTCAGCGCGTCGGCCGCATCGGGAATCACCGCGCAGCCGGAGAAGGAGCGGGTCACGATCCCGGCCGGCGGCTCGGCGACGGTGCCCGTAGGTCTGCGCGACTCCGGTGTCGCGACCGGAACGAGCACCCTGACCGTGACGGCGCGGAGTGACGCCGGGCTGACCGCCACGACGACGGTGACCCTGCGGCATTCCGACGACCTGGCCCTCAACCCGGGCGGCGCGCCGTTCCCGCGCGTGATCGCGGATGCGAGCCAGGACCGCTATCCGGCCCCCCTCGCGGTGGACGGATCAGCCGGCACCTTCTGGGTGTCGTGGGGCCGGGCCGCCGGGCAGGGCCCCACCACGGACCACCCGGTGCGGTACGGACTCGACTTCGGCGCGGCCATCGACATCGGCTCCGTCACCGTCGGTGGCCGGTCCAACTACGGGCCGCGCGACTACGACGTCCAGGTGTCCTCGGACGGCCGGAACTGGCGCACGGTGGCCAGTGCCACCGACACCCCGAAGGCGGGCGGAACGACGACCTTCGCCTCGGCGAACGCCCGCTACCTGCGACTCAACATCACCAAGAGCTGGGACTCCGTCACCGCGAACGTGCAGATGAGCGGGCTCACGGTGCAGCCGTGAGGCCGGCGCGGAGCCGGGGATGACGCACGGCCCGCCACGTCGGCGGGCCGTGCGGTACCGGCCGACCACCGGCGCTGCCGGACGACACACGATGGAAGGGATGAGATGACCGCGAACAACGGACGCGTGCGCGTCGGGCTGGTCGCCGGAGGGCTCGGGGCCTACTGGCCGCAGTTCCCCGACCTGCTGCCGCAACTGCGGCGATCCGCCGAGCGCGTGTCGGAACGGATGGGCGAACTCGGCGCCGACGTCGTCGACGTGGGCTTCATCTCCGACGCCCAGGAGGGTGCGGCGGCGGCCGAGAAGCTGCGCGCGGCGGACTGCGACCTCATCGTCGGGTTCCTCACGACGTACATGACCGCGACCATGCTGGTGCCGATCGCCCAGCGCAGCGGCGCCCCCGTGCTGCTGATCAACCTGCAGCCGACCGAGTCGATGGACCATGCGACCTTCGACACGGGTCAGTGGCTGGCCTACTGCGGCGCCTGCCCGCTGCCGGAGATGGCCAACGCGTTCCTGCGCTGCGGCATCCCGTTCCGCTCGGTGTCGGGGTACGTCGAGGACGAGCGGGCCTGGGCGAAGATCGGCCGTTGGGTGCGCGCGGCGGGCGTACGGGCGGCGCTGCGCCGGGGCCGGCACGGCCTGATGGGCCACCTGTACCCGGGCATGCTCGACGTCTCCACCGACCTGACCCTTGTGCCGGCGAACTTCGGCGGCCACATGGAGGTCCTGGAGTTCGACGACCTGCGGGTCCGCGTCGAGAAGGTCACCGACGCCGAGGCGGAGGCCAAGAAGAAGGAGGCCGCGGAGATCTTCGAGCTGGCCGACTCGGTCAACGACGAGGACTTCTCGTGGGCCGCGCGCGTCGCCGTCGGTCTCGACCGGCTCGCCGCGGACTTCGAGCTCGACAGCCTCGCCTACTACCACCGGGGCCTGGACGGCGAGGTCCACGAACGCCTCGGCGCGGGCATGATCCTCGGCGCGTCGCTGCTGACCGCGCGCGGCGTCCCGGCCGCCGGCGAGTACGAGCTGCGCACGTCCCTCGCGATGCTCATCATGGACCGGCTCGGCGCGGGCGGCTCATTCACCGAGCTCCAGGCGCTGGACTTCGAGCGCGGCCACGTCGAGATGGGCCACGACGGCCCGGCGCACCTGGCCATCAGCGACGCGAAGCCGCTGCTGCGCGGCCTCGGCGTCTACCACGGCAAGCGCGGCTGGGGCGTGTCCGTCGAGTTCGACGTCAAGCACGGCCCCGTCACGGCGTTCGGCCTCCGCCAGGGCCGCGACGGCCGGTTCGCGTTCGTGGTCTCCGAGGGCGAGGTCGTGGCCGGGCCACTGCTGCAGATCGGCAACACCACCTCGCGCGTCGACTTCGGCTGCGACCCGGGGGAGTGGACCGACGCCTGGAGCGCCACCGGCATCTCCCACCACTGGGCCCTCGGCACCGGCCACCGGCTCGCCGACCTGCGCGCCCTCGCGGACCTCATGGAGGTGGAACTGATCCACGTAGGCGCCTGACGGTTCTTTTCGGGTCGGGGGACTCACGCACAGGAGACGGTATGGCGAGTTTCTTCGGCATGCGCGGAATCCGCTTCCTACTGGCGCTGACCATGGCGCTGGGCGGGCTGCTCGTCGTCACGGCGCCCGCCCGGGCCGCGGTCGACACGAACCTGGTCAACTTCGACGCGGCCGGGAACCAGGTGATCCGGTTCGACACCGACGGCAACGCGGTGGACGCGCACGACGGAGCGATCGAGCGCTTCGGCGGCACCTACTACCTGTACGGCACCGCCTACGACTGCGGCTACCAGTGGCAGAACAACGACACGTTCTGCGGTTTCAAGGTCTACTCGTCGCCCGACCTGGCGCACTGGACCGACCGCGGTCTCGTCGCGCCTCCCCGCTCGTGCCAGTACTGCTTCCGCCCGCACGTCGTCTACGACAAGGCGACCCGCAGGTACGTCATGTGGGTCAACGACCAGGGCGCCGCCGACAAGTTCCGGGTCTACACGAGCCGGACGCCGACCGGGCCCTTCACCGAGCAGCCCGTCCCCGACCTGCCGGACCAGACGCACTGCACCGCCGACCTCGCCGTGTTCGTCGACGATGACGGGACGGCCTATCTCACCTGCAGCAACGCCGGCTGGCACATCGCGGTCATCCAGCTCACCGCCGACTATCTGCGCGCGGCCGGGCCGTACGACATCACCGGAGTCACCCGCGTGGAGGCACCGTCGATCTTCAAGCGGAACGGCACGTACTACCTGACGATGTCGGACCCGAACTGCGGGTACTGCACCGGCACCGGCACCTCCTACCTGACCGCGAAGAGCCCACTCGGCCCGTGGCACGGTCGGGACGCGTGGACGGCCGAGGACGGCGCGCTGACCGCGAGCGGCGGGCTGTACGGGCTGTCCCAGCAGGGCGAGGACTGGCGCGACTACACCTTCTCCTTCGACGTCGCGCCGCTGCCCACGACCTCGGGCACATCGGCCCAGGCCGGCTTCTCGGTGCGGATGAACCAGGACGACCACGGCTACCTGTTCCTGCTGACCGGTTACGGCTCGGCGAAGAACGGACAGCTGAGCGTGCTGCGCCGGGCCGGGGCCACCACGGCGAGCCACGTGGTGAAGCTGGACAAGCCGATCGTCGCGGGGGAGTGGCACCACGTCGCGGTCACGGCGGCGGGCGCGACGCTCACCACGTCGATCGACGGCGTCCAGGTGGACGCCTACACCGACGCGACGTACGCCACCGGCAAGGTCGGCTTCCGCGAGTGGAACGGCGCCAACCTGGAGTCGGCCCGGTTCGACAACGTCGCGGTCACCTCCACGGACGGCCGGACGCTCCTGTCCGACGACTTCTCCGGGGACTTCGCCAAGTGGGTGGTCCCGACCAGCGGCGTCAAGATCAGCGATGACTCCTGCGGCGGCCAGCCCGCCCAGGTCGCGACGCTGCCCTCCCGGCACGGCACGCCGACGTACCTCTACTTCAGCGACCTGTGGGACTTCCACACCAACGAGGCGCTGGCCAACTACTACTGGCAGCCGCTCTCGTTCGGCTCGGACGGCGCCATCCAGCCGCTGACCTGTGCGAACTCTCAGGTCCACCTCGACCCGGGCCACCCCGGCCACCAGCGGCCCATCCGGGCCCTCGACCAGACCAGCGGCGTGACCGGATTCCGCACCACCTGCGACATCGCCGGTACGACGCGACGCGAGCAGGGCTTCACGGCCGGCCGCACGGGCCGGCTGGCCTCGCTCGCCGTGACCGTGTTCAAGGACGGCACGGAGACCGGGCGGGTGCTGCGGACCCCACCGTCGGACCCCCTCGACATGGAGATCGTCGACCGGGGCACCGGCAGGACGGTGTGGTCGGCGTCGGTGCCGGCGAGCACGATCGGCTGGTCCGCCCGGAATCTGACCGTACGTCCGGGCGTCCGGGTACGGCGCGGTGCCGAGTACGCCGTGCGCCTCGGCTCGTCGACGACCACCGGCTGCTACGGCGTCGCGTTCAACGACCAGAACCCCTATCCCGGCGGTACCTCCGTCATCAGCACCGACGGCGGCGCGGGTTTCACCGCTGAGCCCGCGCGTGACCTGAAGTTCCAGACGTCCGTCGAGCGCTGACATCGCCAGGAGACGAGGAGTGCACATGAGGTTCATCCCGGCTTGCGCGACCGCGGTCGCGCTGGCCCTGGCGGCCCTGACACCGGGCCTGCCCGCGCACGCGGACACCGAGCCGCTCGGCGTCGCCGGGCTGCGCACCGACGCGCTCGACACGGCGCTGGGCGTCGACGACACGACGCCGACGCTGAGCTGGAAGCCCACGGCGACCGGACGGAACGAGGCCCAGGCCGCGTACCAGGTGCAGGCCGCCTCCGCGCCGGACCGGCTGGACCACCCCGACCTGTGGGACTCCGGAAAGGTCGCCTCCGCGGCCGTGAGCGCCGTCTACAAGGGTGCGGCGCTGAAGGCGCGCCAGCGGGTCTGGTGGCGCGTGCGCGTCTGGGACGGCGCGGGCCACGCGTCGTCGTGGAGCCGCCCGGCCTGGTGGGAGATGGGTCTGCTCGCCAAGACGGACTGGTCGGCCAAGTGGGTCGGGGACGACCGGTGGGTCGACCGCAAGCCCACGCCGGTCACGGTCAAGGTGCCCGCGCAGGACGCCCGGTACGTCCGGCTGGACGTGACGAAGCTGGGGCTGCCGATCGTCGAGAGCGGTTCGCTGCTGTCCCGGCTGCAGCTCGCCGAGATCGTCGTCGCCGACTCGGCGAACCCGGACGTCGACCTGGCCAAGGGCGCGGCCGTCACGGGCTCGGACGTGCGCAGCTACCCCGGCAAGTGGGAGCCGGAGTTCCTGACCGACGGGTCGCTCAGCACCGAGCAGGCGCCGTTCGGCTACACCAGCAACGCCTACAAGTCCCAGGACCCCGGTCACGACATCTGGCTGCAGCTCGACCTGGGGCAGACCCGGCACTTCGACCAGGTCGTGCTGTACCCGCGCACGGACACGATGACCGCCGACGCGAAGACCCCGAACTTCCCCGTCGACTTCACCGTGCAGACCGGGAACGACGCGAACCTGCGCACCGTCGCGACGGTCACCGGCCAGGAGCCGCCGCCGGCGTACCACACCGACTTCCCGCCGCTGCCGATCCTCGCCCGGCAGTTCGACCTGGGCAAGGACGTCCGCGCGGCCCGGCTCTACATCACCGCGCTCGGCCTCTATGACGCCACCATCAACGGCCGGCCGGTCAGCGACGCGGTGCTGGAGCCGCCGAACACCGACTACCGCAAGCGCGTCGTCTACTCCACCTACGACGTGACGGGGCTGCTGCGCAAGGGCGGCAACGCGATCGGCGTACGCCTCGGCAACGGCACCTACAACGTCGCGCCGACCGCCGACCGGTACACCAAGTACGTCGGCGCGCAGGGCGCGCCACGGCTGCTCGCCCAGCTCGAGGTGACGCTGAAGGACGGCACCACCGAGCGGATCGCCAGCGACGCGTCCTGGCGCACCGACCTGGGACCGACGACGTTCTCGCAGTGGTACGGCGGCGAGGACGAGGACGCGCGGCGCGAGCAGGCCGGCTGGGACCGGCCCGGCGCGGACCTGTCCGGCTGGAAGCCCGCCGCCGAGACCGCCGACCCGGGCATCGCCGTCGCGGCGCGCACGTCCCCGCCGATCGTCCCGGTCGGGCGCGAGCACACCGTCCGGATCACCCACCCCGAGTCCGGGACGTACGTCTTCGACCTGGGCGCCAACGTCTCGGGCTGGCCCGTGCTGCACGTCAGCGGACCGCGCGGGACCACCCTCACGATCAAGCCGGGGGAGCGGCTCGGCGACGACGGCCTCGTCGACCAGGGGACGATGATCGCCGGCGGGAACCGGCAGCCGCCGGTGGAGGACCACTACACCCTCGCGGGCGGCGGCGAGGAGACCTGGCACCCGCGCTTCGTCTACCACGGGTTCCGGTACCTCCAGGTCACCGGCCTGCCGTCGGCACCCGCCGCCGGCGACGCCGAGGCGATCGTGCTGCGCGCCGACAACGCGACGGCCGGCACGTTCGACAGCTCGGACCTGCTGCTGAACGACATTCACAAGATCACGCAGGCGTCGATCGCCGGCAACATGTTCAGCATCCTCACCGACTGCCCGGACCGGGAGAAGCTCGGCTGGCTCGAGCAGACCCACCTGGTGCAGGGGTCCGTCGCGCGTGACTTCGACGTCGAGGCCTACTACCGCGACTTCCTGCGGAACGTCGCCGAGGCCCAGCTGCCCGACGGGCACGTGCCCGACATCGCCCCGGAGTACGTCGTCTTCAGCGGATCGGCCCGCGACGACCCGAACTGGGGCAGCGCGATCATCATGTCCGCCTGGCAGCACTACCAGTCCTACGGCGACGTCGGCACGCTGCGGACCTACCTCCCGGCGATGGGCCGGTACTTCGACTACCTGACGTCGAAGACCAGCGGAAACCTGCTCGACTACGGCTACGGCGACTGGGCCGGCACGGACTCCTCCACGCCGGTCGGCATCGCCGCGAGCTACGGCTACTACCGGGACGCCGTCGCCCTCGGCAGGATCGCCCGGCTCCTCGGCGAGGACCCCTCCCGCTACGACACCGCGGCCGGGAAGATCGCCGCGGCGTTCAACGCGACGTACCTCAAGGACGGAATGTACGGCTCGGGCAGCCAGGCCAGTGACGCGTTCGCCCTGGACATGGGCGTCGTGCCCGCCGACCAGCGGCAGGCCGTCACCGACCACCTCGTCACGTCCATCGAGACCAAGGGTTACCACCTGACCGTCGGGGAGATCTCCCTGCCCGCGGTGTTCCGGGTGCTGTCCGCGGCCGGCCGCGACGACGTGCTGCTGAAGGTCGCCCAGCAGGTCACCGCGCCGAGCTACGGCTACCAGGTGGTGCACGGCGCGACCACGCTCACGGAGTACTGGGACGGCCCGACCGGCTACGGCTCCCAGGACCACTTCATGCTCGGCGCGATCGACGAGTGGTTCAACGCGGGCCTGGCCGGGATCCGGCAGGCCGACGGCGGCGCCGGCTTCACCGACCTGGTGATCCGCCCGGCCGTGGTCGGCGACCTCACCGGCGCGAGCGGGACGTACGAGACGCCGCGCGGCCAGGTCGCCAGCTCCTGGCGCCGTGAGGGCACCACGCTGCACCTGGACGTGACCGTGCCGCCGGGCGCCCCGGCGCGCGTCGAGGTCCCGCTGCTCGGCGGGAACCACGTGACCGCCACCGCCGGCGCGAAGTGGGTCGGCGCGCAGAACGGCTACGGCGTCTACGAGGTCGGCTCCGGGCGGTGGTCCTTCACCGCCGTGACCGCCTCCTCTGTCGCCCAGGACCGGCAGCAGCTCGCGGTCGAGCCGCCGTTCGGCGTGAACGTCCCCGTCCTGCCCGGTCAGCCCACGGCCACGCGGTTCCGGGTCACCAACCTGGAGGACCGCGCGGTGACCGTCCGCCCGAGCGTGTCCGTCTCGGCCGGCTTCACGGCGTCGGTGTCCGGCGGCCCGGTGCGCGTCCCGGCGCACGGCTCCGTCCAGGTCCCGGTCGCGCTGAAGCAGACCGACACGGGCGTCTCGTCGGGGACCGTCACGCTGAAGGCGGGTGACGACGGCGCGTCCGCGCCGGTCGCGGTCACCTCGAACCTCGTCCGCGCCGCGACCATGTCGGCCTCCAGCACCCACAGCGGCTCCGACCCCGCCTGGGCGAACGACGGAGGCACCGACTCGGAGGTCTGGCTGAACGGCGTCGGCGGCTGGAACGACGACACCGCGGGCGGGTTCCCCGACACGCTGACCGCGACGTGGAACGCCCCGATCACCCTCGGCCGGGTCCGCGTCCTCACCCTGAACAGCGCCAAGTCTCCCTCGGCCAAGTCCGGGATCCGGGACTTCGACATCGAGGTGCGCACGGGAGACACCTGGCGCGCGGTCGCGACGGTCAGCGGCAACACCGCGGGCACCGTCGAGCGGACCTTCGACCCCGTCCAGGCGTCGGCGCTGCGCGTCGTCGTCCACGACTCCAATGACCACAACTACAGCCGGGTGATCGAACTCGAGGGTTACACCTCCTGACCGGCAGCTCAGCACAACCCCTGCTTCACCAAAGGATTCACCGATGAAGAAAGAGATGCCGGCCGACGGGTTCAGCCGCCGCGGCTTCCTCCTGACGGCCGGCACCGTCGCCGCGGGCGCGGCCCTCGCCTGGGGTTCGCCCCTCGGCGAGGCCGCCGCCCGCGCCGCGGGCTCCGGAACGGCCGGTTCGTTCGCCCGGCCCGACGCGTCCGTCGCGCCGAAGTTCCGCTGGTGGTGGCCGGACGGCAACGTCGACCCCGACGAGATCCGCCGCGAGGTCGACCAGATCGCCGACGCCGGCTTCGGCGGCGCGGAGATCGCCGCCGTCCACCACAGCATCTCCGACAAGTCCGTGCTCGACCCGGCCGGGCACGGCTGGGGCACCCCGGCGTGGGTGGCCGCCGTCGAGGCGGCGCTCGACCAGGCGCGGCGGCGCGGCGTGACGATCGACCTCACGATCGGCCCGTCCTGGCCCGCCGCCGTGCCGACGATCACGCCGGACGACACCGCGGCGGTCAAGGAGCTGGCGTACGGCTCGGCGACCGTCGCGGCCGGCGCGACCTACGACGGACCGGTCCCGCCGCCCGCGCGCGCGGCCGCGTCCACGGCGAAGGTCCAGAAGCTCTTCCTCGTGCAGGCCGCCCGGGTGAACACGGCCAACTCCACGCGCAAGGAGACCGGCCTGGACCTCGCCTCGGTCCAGGACCTCACCGGGAAGGTCACGGACGGGCGGCTCTCCTGGACCGCGCCGTCGGACGGCTCCTGGGTGATCATCAGTCACTGGGAGCGCGGCTCGGCGCAGACGCCCGAGTCCGGCCCGCACACCGTTCCGGCGGCCTACGTCGTCGACCACTTCAGCGCCGCCGGCACCAAGGCCGTGACCGACTACTGGGAGGAGCACATCCTCACCCGGTCGGTGCGCAAGCTGATCAAGAAGGCGGGCGCCACGCTGTTCGAGGACTCGATCGAGATCGAGACCAAGGCGCTGATGTGGACCCCGGACCTGCCCAGGGAGTTCGAGAGGCGCAAGGGCTACTCGGTGCTGCCCTACCTGCCCGCCATCACGCAGGACAACGGCAACCAGCTCTACGCCTACGAGGCCGCGGCGACCCGGCGCATCCGCTACGACTACTGGGACGTCGTCTCCCAGCTGTTCAACGAGAACCACATCACCGCGCTGCAGGACTGGGCGCACTCGGTCGGCCTGGAGTTCCGCTGCCAGCCGTACGGCGCGCAGACCGACGCGATCGCCTCGGCCGCCATCCTCGACGTGCCGGAGGGCGAGTCGATCGGGTTCCACAACCTCGACGACTGGCGGAGCCTGGCGGGCGGCCGCGACATGGCCGGCCGGAAGGTCCTGTCCGGCGAGATGGGCGCCTACACCGGCGGCGCGTACAACACGACGTGGAAGAAGTTCCTGCTCACCGCCGGCGGCGCGTACGCGGCCGGGCTGAACCGCAGCGTCATCCACGGCTTCTCCTACGCCACCGCGCCGGGAGTGAAGTGGCCCGGCTACGCCGCCTTCACCCCGTACAGCGGGAGCATCGGCTACGCCGAGTCGTGGGGGCCGCGCCAGCCCACCTGGCGGCACATCAAGGACATCTCCGGATATCTGAGCCGCGTCCACCAGGTGCTGCAGACCGGCACGCCGCGCGTCGACGTCGCGGTCTTCCGGCAGACCGGCTACTCCAAGACCGGCATCGGCGTGTCCTGGTTCACCGCGACCGGCATCACGCTGGGCTGGAACCACCAGTTCATCAGCGCGCCGCTGCTGGACCTGCCGAACGCCGACGTCCACGGCGGCCGACTCGCCCCCGACGGCCCGCGGTACAAGGTCGTGTTCGTCGAGGGCGACCACTTCTACAACATGGACTCCACGCTGCAGCTCGGCGTCGCCGAGAAGCTGCTGAAGTTCACCAGGGCAGGCCTGCCGATCGTGCTGCTCGGCGACTGGTCCGCGCCGGTCGTGCCGGGCCTGGGGTCCGACGCCGAGAACGCCAGGCTGCGGGCGGTCGTGGCCGACCTGCTCAAGCAGCCGAAGGTCAAGGTCGTCGCCACCACGACCGACGTCCCCACGGCGCTCGCCGACCTCGGCGTCACGCCCGACGTGACCTATGCGCAGAGCTCGACGCTGCTCAACTTCCACCGGTACGACGACAAGGACGACGTCGACTACTACTACCTCTGCAACGGCAAGCACGCCGAGACGGTCAAGCCGCCGGTCGCCGCGATCGACCACCAGGTGTCCTTCACCCGCACCCACAAGAACGCGGTGCCCTACCTCCTCGACCCCTGGTCCGGGGAGGTACGGCGGGTCGCCCTCTACACCGAGGACGGCGACACGATCACCATGCGGGTCACCCTGCAGCCCGGCGAAGTGCTGATCGTCGCGCTGGCGGGCCCCGGCAGCCTCGGCGACGCCTCCGGGCGGGCCCACGCCACCGGCACCGAGGCCGCCGAGGTCGTGTTCGCCGACGGCAGGCTGATGGCCCGCGCGACCGCGGCCGGCACCTACGCGACCACCCTGTCCACGGGCCGCACGGTACGGACGGAGATCCCGGACGTCCCCGCGCCGATCACGCCGGCGAGCTGGCGGCTGGAGGTCGAGGACCTGCAGCCCGGCGCGTCCGCGACCGAGACCGAGACGGTCGTCCACCGGCTGACCCTCGACTCGCTGCAACCGTGGCCGAGCATCCCCGAACTGGCGGACGTCTCGGGCATCGGCCGCTACACCACGACCGTCGACCTGCCCCGGCCCTGGACCAGCGCGTACGGCGCGTGCCTGCGACTGGGACAGGTCTTCGACACCTGCCGGGTCACGGTCAACGGCAGGGAGGTGCCACCCGTCGACCAGATCAACCCGGTCGTCGACGTCGGCCCGTACCTGCGGGCCGGCGCCAACACCATCACGGTGGAGGTCGCGACGACCCTGAACAACCGGCTGCGGGTGTCCGATCCGTCCGTCTACGGCGTCGCGTCCCGCCAGGCGTACGGGCTCATCGGCCCGGTCAGCCTGGTCCCGTACGCGCAGGCCGTGATCGCTTAGTCCCACCTCCGACCCCGGGCCGGGCGCGGGGATCCTCCGTCTCCCCGCGCCCGGCCCGGCTCCCACGTCTCCGATTCGCCTTTCCGCACCAGCACGAATTCGAGGTCGCATGAGCCCCTGGAAGCGACGTCACCGTCTCGCCCTCACCGCCGCCGGACTGGCCGCCCTGGCCGTGCCGGCCCTGACCGTCCCGCCGGCCCTCGCCGGGACCACCGCCGCCAAGGCGGTCGCGGCCCACCCGTGGGACGCCTACAACCTCTCGCCGAAGACCCGGACCGTACGGCCCGCGGCGATCTACACCACCAACGGCACCGTGACGAACCCGTCCGCCGTCCTGAGCGGTGAGACGACCCGGATCAGCGGCAACGGCTCCTACGTCACGCTGGACTTCGGCAAGGACGTCGGCGGCCTGGCCACGCTGCACTTCGCCGGCTCCGACGGCGCGCAGCAGGTCGGCCTGGCGTTCAGTGAGTCCTCCGACTACGTCGGCCCCGACTCCGACGCCTCCACCGGCGGGCCGCGCAAGACCGACGGCGTGCTGTACGCCGACGTGAACGGCCCGACCACCTACACGACGCCCGCCCAGTACCAGCGCGGCGGCTTCCGCTACCTGACGCTGTTCCTGTCCTCCGCGGGCAGCGTCGACCTCGACGGCGTGTCCGTGCACTTCACCGCCGCGCCGGCGATGAAGAACCCCGCGCAGTACGCGAACTACTTCTACTCCAGCGACCCGCTGCTCAACCGCATCTGGTACGCGGGCGCCTACACCGTCCAGCTCAACACGATCGACCCGAAGACCGGCCGCACCTGGGAGCCGCCGGCCGCGCTGTGGGACAACACCGGCGACGTCGGCGTGGGCGACACCATCCTCGTCGACGGGGCCAAGCGCGACCGCACCGTCTGGCCGGGCGACCTCGGCGTCGAGATCCCGACGGCGTACGCCGCCTTCAACGACACCGTCTCGGCGCGCAACGCGCTCACCACGATCTTCCAGCACCAGAAGAGCACCGGTGAGCTGCCGTACTCCGGGCCGATGATGAACAAGTACGGCTCCGACACCTACCACCTGTGGACGCTGTCGGCGAGCTACGACTACTACCGCTACACCGGCGACTCGGCGTGGCTGACGAGCGTCTGGGACAACTACAAGCTCGGCGTCGACTACAGCCTCGCCAAGCTGGACGCGAACGGCCTGCTGTCCATCACCGGTACCGGCGACTCGGTGCGCATCCTCACCAAGGGCGAGAACTTCACCGCCAACGCCCTGCTGTGGCGGGTGCTGAACACCGGGTCGGAGCTGGCCACCGCGCGCGGTGACGCGGCGCTCGCCGCGTCGTACGCGAGCAGGGCGGCGGCGCTGCGCACCGCGATCAACCAGAACTTCTGGGACGACAGCGTCGGGGCGTACAAGTACTACCCGAACCAGACGATCCACCCGCAGGACGGCAACTCCATCGCGGTCTGGTACGGCCTCGCGGACGCGGACCAGGCCCGGCGGATCAGCGCGCAGCTCACCGGCAACTGGAACGACGTCGGCTCGACCGCACCGGAGAACAAGGGCAACCCCGGCGTCTTCTCCGGCTCGCTCGAGGTCAACGCGCACTTCGCGGCGGGCGGCCAGGCCGCCGACCAGGCCGGCGTGGACCTGATCCGCCGCCAGTGGGGCTACATGCTGAACAACCCGCACGGCACCCAGAGCACCTTCTGGGAGTCCTACCGGGCGGGCGAGTCCTGCCTGTTCTGCAGCAACTACGTCAGCCTCGCGCACGGCTGGGCGACCGGCCCGACCCCGGCGCTCAGCGCCTACGTCCTCGGCGTCGCCCCCGACTCACCCGGCGGGCGTACGTTCCACTTCGTCCCGCACGTGGCCGGCCTGACCTTCACCCAGGGCCGGATCACCACGGAGTACGGGCCCGTGGACGCCTCCTGGCGCATCCACAAGGGCGAGTTCAGCGCGCACCTCGCGGCGCCGAAGGGCACGACCGGCCGCGTCGGCGTCCCGGCCCTCGGCAAGAAGACCCAGATCTTCGTCAACGGGCACCTCGCCTGGAACGGCACCCGCGCCGCGGCGTACGGCGCGCACGCCGACGGCGACTACGTCTACCTCGAGGGCCTGACCGCCGGCCACTACACGATCAAGACCAAGCCGCTGGGGGGCAAGTGAGCAGGTCCGAAGGTACGGGCGCGCCCGCGAGCGCGGCCACGGGGATACGCACGCCGTTCTCCCGGCGCGGATTCCTCGGTGTCGCGGGCGGCGCGGTCGCGGCCGTCGGCCTGACCGCGCCGGCCCGTACGGCGCTGGCCGCCGACGGCGCCGCCGTGGCGTCGGCGGCACCGTCCGTCGCGCCCTTCCCGCTGAGCGGGGTCGCGCTGCTGGCGAGCCGGTTCCACGACAACATGGACCGGACCTGCGCGTACCTGAAGTTCGTCGACGCGGACCGGCTGCTGCACATGTTCCGGGTCAACGTCGGGCTGCCGTCGACGGCCGAGCCGTGCGGCGGCTGGGAGGCGCCGAACGTCCAGCTGCGTGGGCACTCCACCGGGCACCTGCTGTCCGCGCTCGCCCAGGCGCACGCGAACACCGGCGACGACGCGTACGCCGCCAAGGCCCGCTACCTCGTCGGCGAGCTGGCCAAGTGCCAAACGGCGGCCCCGGGAGCGGGCTACACGACCGGATATCTGTCCGCCTTCGAGGAAAAGGTTTTCGACCAGCTTGAGGCGGGCGGGAGCCCCTGGGCGCCGTACTACACCCTGCACAAGGTCATGGCGGGACTGCTCGACCAGTACCGGCTCAGCGGCGACCAGCAGGCCCTCGACGTGCTCACGGGCATGGCCGCCTGGGCCGACGCCCGCACCTCGAAGCTGACCCACGACCAGATGCAGAGCGTGCTGCGCGTGGAGTTCGGCGGCATGAACGACGTGCTGGCCGAGCTCTACCTGCTGACCCGCGACCCGGCACACCTGCGCACGGCGCAGCGCTTCGACCACGACGCGGTGTTCGGCCCGCTCGCCGCCGGCCAGGACCAGCTGGCCGGCCTGCACGCCAACACCCAGATCCCCAAGATCGTCGGCGCTGTCCGCGAGTACGAGGCCACGGGCGACACCCGCTACCTCGACATCGCGACCTTCTTCTGGCGGACGGTCGTCCGGCACCACAGTTACGCGATCGGCGGCAACAGCAACGCGGAGCTGTTCTGCCCGCCGGACCAGATCGTCTCCCAGCTCGGCGAGAACACCTGCGAGAACTGCAACAGCTACAACATGCTCAAGCTGACGCGGCTGCTGTTCTTCCACGACCCGCGCCCGGAGTACATGGACTACTACGAGTGGACCCTGTACAACCAGATGCTCGGCGAGCAGGACCCCGACTCCGCGCACGGGTTCTGCACCTACTACACCGGCCTGTGGCCCGGCACGCAGCGGCAGGTGAAGGGCGGGCTGGGCGCCGATCCCGGCAGCTACAGCAGCGACTACACCAACTTCTCCTGCGACCACGGCACCGGGATGGAGACGCACACGAAGTTCGCCGACTCCATCTACTTCCGCACCGGCCGCACGCTGTACGTCAACCTGTTCATCCCCTCCGAGCTGGCCTGGGCCGAGCGCGGCGTGCGCATCCGCCAGGAGACCCGCTTCCCGGACGAGGACACCACCCGGCTGACCGTCAGCGGCGAGGGCCGGTTCACCATGAAGATCCGCGTCCCGGGCTGGACGCGCCACGCCCGGGTCCGGATCAACCGCCGGGACGCGGGCGCGGCCCACGCCGGGACGTACCTCACCATCGAGCGGCGCTGGCGCGACGGCGACACCGTCGAGGTCACGCTGCCGATGGGCCTGGACTGGCGCAAGGCCCCGGACAACCCGCAGGTCCAGGCGGTCAGCTACGGCCCGGTCGTCCTCGCCGGCGGGTACGGCGGCACGCGGCTGTCGACGATCCCGGCGATCGACCCGAAGTCCGTACGGGCCGGCGGCGACGACCTGACGTTCACCGCGACGGCGGGCGGTTCCGACGTGACCCTCATCCCGTTCTCCGAGATCCAGCACCAGCGCTACACCGTGTACTGGGCGGTGCCGCCAGGCCCGGCCAAGCCCCGCCTGACCGCGCGGTACCCCTTCGGCGAGGGGAGCGGCACGACGGCCGAGGACGCCACGAAGACCTGGCCGGACGCCACCCTCGTCGGCGGCGCGACGTGGACGGGCGACGGCGCGGTCGCCCTGGACGGCAAGGGCGGCCACGTCGCCCTGCCGCCCGGCCTGATCAGCGGCCTGGAGGCCCTGACCATCGCCGCCTGGGTGAACCCGGAGGAGCTCGCCAACTCCGCCCGCGTCTTCGACCTGGGCTTCCACAAGAACACCTACCTGTTCCTCACCGTGCGCACCGGCCTGGGCAAGGCCCGCTTCGCCATGAAGATCGCCGGGATGTCCGCCGAGGACTACGTGGACGCCGCCGGCCCGATCCCGGCCGGCACCTGGACCCATGTCGCCGTCACCATCGCCGACGGCAGCGCGGTCCTGTACTTCGACGGCGCGGAGACCGGCCGCAACGACGCGCTCGTGATGAGCCCGCTGCTGCTCGGCGCCACCCAGTTCAACTACCTCGGCCGTTCGCAGAACGCCGGCCACCCCTACCTGCACGGCCAGGTGGACGACTTCCGCGTCTACAACCACGCCCTCAGCGCCGCCGACGTCGCGGCGCTGCACGCCCAAGGAAGGACCTCGTGAGCAGCACCCCCCTGCGGCGGATCTCCGCGGTCGCCGCGATCGTGGCCGCGTGCGGCACGGCCACGGCCGTGCCCGCCCTCGCGTCGGCCCGCCCCGCCGTCACCGGCCTGCGCGCCGGCGACCTGTCCGAACAGCTCGGCATCGAGGACACCACCCCGCCGCTGACCTGGAAGCTGAACGACACCGGCCGGGACGTCACCCAGCAGGCCTACCAGATCCAGGCCGCGACCAGCCCGGACGGGTTCGACCACCCCGACCTGTGGGACACCGGCCGGGTCGCCTCGGCGGACCAGCGCGTCGACTACGCCGGCAGGGCGCTGGGCAGCCGCACCCGCGTGTACTGGCGGGTCCGCGTGTGGATCACGCACGGCGGCGCGTCGTCGTGGAGCGACCCGGCGTGGTTCGAGACCGGCCTGACCTCGGCCAAGGACTGGTCCGGTCAGTGGATCACACATCCGGACTGGCGGTTCAAGGAGAAGCAGCCCACGCCGATCGCGGTGAAGCTGCCCGAGACGACCGCCCGGTACGTCCGGATCAACGTGACCAAGCTGGGCCTGCCGCTGGTGGAGAACCTGCCGGACAAGACCTGGCGGCTGCAGCTCGCCGAGCTCGAGGTCCGCGACTCGGCCGGGAACAACCTGGCCGCCGGCACGACGGTCACCAGCAACGACACCGGCAACCAGGTCAACCACAAGTACCTGCCGAAGTACCTGACCGACGGCACCGAGACGACGAACCAGGAGCTCGCGGGCTGGTCCAGCTCGGCGTACACCTCCGACGACGTCTCCGCCAAGCCGATCACGCTGACCGTCGACCTGAAGTCGGCCAGGACGTTCGATCAGGTGCTGTTGTTCCCGCGCACCGACGTCCCGGCGGCCGGCGACAAGGTCCCGTTCGCGCCCGTCGACTACTCGGTCTCGACCGGCGACGACGCCGGCGGGCCGTTCACGACGCGGCAGACCGTCACCGGCCAGGAGCCGCCGCGGTCGCCGGTTCCCGAGGCGATGCCGATCTTCGCCAAGGACTTCACGCTGCCGTCCGGCATCCGCTCCGCCCGCCTGTACGTCGCCGGTGAGGGCGTCTACGAGGCCGCGCTGAACGGCCGCCAGGTCGGCGACGCCGTCCTCGAACCGGGCAACACCGACGTCACCGACCAGGTGCCGTACGCGACGTACGACGTCACGAAGCTGCTGCGCGGCGGCGACAACGCGATCAGCATGAAGCTCGGCAACGGCACCGCCAACGTCATCTCCACCGTCGACCGGTACCGCAAGTTCGCCCTCACACAGAGCGACCCGGAGCTGATCGCCCAGCTCGAGGTCACCCTCGCCGACGGCAGCGTGCGCCGCGTCGTCAGCGGCACCGACTGGCAGACCACGCTCGGCGGCACGACCTTCTCCAACTGGTACGGCGGGGAGGACTTCGACGCCCGCCGCGAGCCGACCGGCTGGGAGCGCCCCGGCGCCGAGCGGCAGGACTGGAACCAGGCGATCGCCGTGCCGAGCCCCGGCGGCGCGTTGACGGGCCGTCTCCAGGACCCGGTGCGCGTGCAGGAGACCCTCCAGGGCACCAAGGTCGGGTCCGGCGCCGGCTACCAGGTCTTCGACCTCGGCCGGAACATCGCCGGCTGGCCCGAGCTGACCATCCAGGCGCCCGCCGGGACGACCGTGCGGATGTACCCGTCCGAGAGTCTCACCAACGGCCGCGCGAACCAGTCGACCAGCAACGTCGGCGCCCCGATCTGGGACGAGTACACGACCCGGACCGACGGCACGGAGACCTGGCACCCGCACTTCTCCTACCACGCGCTCCGCTACGTCGAGCTGCGCGGCGTGCCCGACGGCGCGGCCGTCTCCGTCCGCGGCCTGGCGCTGCACGCCGACAACGCCTCGGCGGGGTCGTTCTCCTCGTCCAACGACGTGATCAATGGGATCCACACGCTGATCCGGCGGGCGATCGAGAACAACATGCAGAGCATCCTCACCGACTGCCCGAGCCGGGAGAAGCTCGGCTGGCTGGAGCAGGACCACCTCGTCTTCGGCTCCCTCGCCGCGAACTACGACCTGTCCGCGCAGCTCCGCAAGGTCGTACGGGACATGGCCGAGGCCCAGACCGACACCGGACTGATCCCGTCCACGGTGCCGGACTACACGGTGCTCGCCGGCGCCTACCGCGACGACCCGAACTGGGGCGGCGCGTTCGTCGTCGTGCCGTGGGACCTGTATCAGACCTACGGCGACGCCGACACGATGGCCACGTACTACTCCGCGATGCAGAGGTACGCCTCCTACCTGGAGGCCCGCGCGGTCAACGGGCTGACCGACTACAGCCTCGGCGACTGGTACACCCCGGACAAGACGTTCCCGAAGTTCGTCTCCGGGACGTACGGCTACTGGCGGGTCCTGGACACCATGTCCAAGATCGCCGGTGCGCTCGGCAGGACCGATGACGCGGCGGCGTACCGGTCCAAGGCGGACGCCGGTGCCAAGGCCCTGGCCGACAAGTACTACGACGCGAACACCGGCACGTTCGCCGGCGGCGGCCAGGGCGCCGAGGCGCTCGCCCTCGACATGGGCGCCGTCCCGTCCGACCAGCGGCAGCGGCTGCTGGACCACCTGGTCGGGAGCATCACGGCGGCCGGGTACCACCTGCAGCTCGGTGAGATCTCGCTGCCCAGCGTGTTCCGCGTGCTGCCCGACGACGTGATCTACAAGGTCGCGACGCAGACGACCAGCCCGAGCCTCGGCTACCAGGTCGTACACGGCAACACGACGCTCGGCGAGAGCTGGGACGGCGGCAGCGGCCAGTCGCAGGACCACTTCATGCTCGGCTCGATCGACTCGTGGTTCACGAGCAACCTCGCCGGCATCCGGCAGGCGCCCGGCTCGACCGGCTTCCGCAAGCTGCTCATCGCCCCGTCCGTCGTCGGCGACCTGACCCACGCCGAGGGCCGCTACCGGACCCCGTACGGCGAGGCCCGGTCGGAGTGGACGAAGGACGACGACGGAGGCATCCGGCTGAAGGTGACCGTCCCGCCGGGCAGCACCGCCGAGGTGCACGTCCCCGGCTCCGGTGAGGTCCACCAGGTCGGTTCCGGCGTCTGGGTCTTCCCCTCGAAGTGATCCGAGCGCGGCTCCCCGTCCGGACGCGGGTGGGGAGCGGCGCACCACCAGGACCACAGCGGCCGGCCGGCCCTGTGTTCACAAGGAGGAAGTCACGATGAGAAGGCGTTTCCTGGCGGCCCTGACGGCCGCCGGAGCGGCGACCACCGCGGTGGCCGCGCTGATGCCCGCACCGGCCTGGGCCGGCGCGAACCACGCGCCCCAGGACCCGACGGGCCTGACCGTCGGCGACCAGACCCGGCCGCTGAACGTCGAGGGCGGCCCCGCCTTCGGCTGGCTGCCCCGCGACGTCGACGCCGGCGAGGTCCAGACCGCGTACGAGATCAAGGTCGCCCAGGGCGACCGGACCGTCTGGGACAGCGGCAAGGTCGCCTCCTCCCAGGAGTCGTACGTCGCCGGGCCGAGCACCCTGCCGCACGGGACGAGCTTCACCTGGACCGTCCGCACCTGGGACCGCGCCGGCGCGGCCTCACCCTGGGCGAAGCCCGCCGCGTTCGACACCGGCCTCGCGGACGCCGACTGGCAGGCGAGCTGGATCCGCCGTACGACGGGGGAGAAGGACGACTACACCTACGCCCGCAAGGAGTTCGCGGTCGGCCGCAGCCCGATCGTCCGCGCCCGTGCCTACGTCGCCGCGAGCCAGCAGTACGACCTGCACGTCAACGGCAGGCTCGTCGACCGCGGCGCGGCGTTCTCCTACCCGGGCGAGGGCTACTACAAGGCGGTCGACATCACCCGCCTGCTCGAGCCGGGGAAGACGGCGGCCGTCGGCGCGCTGTACCACTGGTACGGCGCAGGCCAGGGCCGCCCGTCCGGCGAGCCCGGCCTGCTGATGCGCGTCGTCGTCGACCACGCCGACGGCACGCGGCAGGTGATCGTCACCGACGGCTCCTGGAAGGTCGCCCGCGCCAACTGGAAGACGACGAAGTACCGCAACGGCGACGGCCGTGACTACATCGAGGACATCGACGGCACCACCGAGCCGATCGGCTGGGACAAGGCCGGCTTCGACGACTCCACCTGGGCCGCGCCGCAGGTCGTCGGCGCGCACCCGGCCGGCGTCTTCACCCACCTCCAGGGCCAGGAGTCCGCGCTCGCCCACGAGACGGTCCACCCGGTCAAGGTGACCAGGCTGGCCTCCGGCGCGGTCGTCGCCGACTTCGGCAAGATCATCCCGGCCGTGCCGGTCGTCCGCCTCCGCGACGGGTCCAAGGACACGGCGGTGACGATGACCGCCGGCTACCTTCTCGCCGCCGACGGCACGGTCTCCAACTCCAAGCACGACAACCAGACCACCGACCTGACCTACGGCTACACCGAGCGGGACGGCGACCAGACGGTCCGCTACTACACGTACGAGGGCTTCCGCTACCTGCAGATCAACGCCGACGTGCCCGCCGACGACATCAGCGCCGTCGTCCAGCACACCGCGGTGCCGTCCAAGACCCGGCTGCGCACCTCCAACAGCGCCGTGAACGCGGTGTACGACCTGATGCAGCGGTCGGCGCTGTACGACTCGCAGGAGCAGTTCCTCGACACCCCGACCCGGGAGAAGGGACAGTTCCTCGGCGACTCGGTCGACATCTCCCTCGCCACCATGTCCGGCTGGGGCGAACGCCGCCTCACCCGCAAGGCGATCCGCGAGTTCATCCAGTCGCAGACCCGCTACTGGACGGACGGCCGGCTGAACGCCGTCTACCCGAACGGCGACGGCAAGCGCGACATCCCGGACTACACCGAGATGTTCCCCGGCTGGGTGTGGGAGTACTACCTCCAGTCCGGCGACACCGCCACGCTCGACCAGTCCTACCCGGTCATGACGGCGGTGGCGGACTACGTCCGCCGCTACATCGACCCGTCGACGGGCCTGGTCACCAAGCTGGCCGGCGGCTCCGGCTCGTACCTGAACGGCATCATCGACTGGCCGAACCGGTACGGCTACGACACCGCGGCGGTGGCCCGGACGACGGTGAACGAGCTCGCGGTCGACGTGCTGAACGCCACCGCCCGCGCGTCGAAGGCGCTCGGCAAGGACCCGTCGGCGTACGAGCGCGACGCCGCCACGCTGACCACCGCGATCAACGGCAGGCTGCGCCGCGCGGACGGCGTCTACATCGACGGCCTGGAGTCCGACGGCTCGCAGAGCACGCACGCCTCCCAGATCGCCAACGCCTACGCGGTCGCGTTCGGCCTCACGTCCGACCCCAAGGTCGGCGACTACGTGGCGAGCCTCGGCCTGCAGATGAGCCCGATGACCGTCCACTGGCTGATGGCCGCCCTGGCCGACCGCCCGGACGACCTCGTCACCCGCCTCACCGACGCGAACGGCATCGGCTACGGCAGGATCCTGGCGTCCGGCGGCACGTTCACGTGGGAGTCGTGGGAGGCCCCGGAGACCGGCGACAGCCTGTCGCACGGCTGGGGCGCCTCCCCGGTGATCGACGTCCAGCAGGACCTGCTCGGCGTCGCGGTCACCGCGCCCGGCGCGGCGGCCATCCGGGTACGCCCGCCGGCCTCCGGCCTGACCTCGGCCTCCGGCACGGTCCCGACCCAGCGCGGCGACGTCCACGTGTCCTGGCACCGGTCCGGCGGCAAGCTCACCGTGTCCGTCGACGTCCCGGTCAACGTGACCGCGGAGATCGACCTGCCCACCACCGGCAAGGTCAAGGTCAAGGGCGCGGCCGACTACGTCGGCCAGACCGCCGGCCGCACGGTCTATAAGACCGGCTCCGGCCCCGTCACCTTCACCGCGGGGAGCTGATCCCGGCGCGGGACCCCCTGCCTCTCCGCGTCGGGAGGCGGGCGGTCCCGCAGGGGGTCACCCCTGTGGTCTGGTCATTGCCGTCGATATCGCCGGTTCGAATGGGACGAAAAGGACCGAGCCAGGTCCACGGCGGCGCCAAGGTGACAACGATGGCGGCCGAGTGCCACCACGAGACGCCGCCGTTGGAATCCACTGGCGATTACTGCTCTCTAACCGCAGTGTTCGCCAGGGATCATTCCCCGTCGCCGCACCGACGGACGGTCAGGTCTCGATGCTCTGGCAGACGGGGCAGGTCGCGGCGCCGTTGAGAGTGACCCAGCCGAAGGCCGAGGGCACGAAGGGCGCCGAGCCCAACTCCTTCCGCACGGCCGCCCGGTATCCCCACGCGGCGTCGAGGTAGGGGTGGTAGACGTCGTGGAACTCTCGGGATGACCAGGAGGCGCCTTCGGCGACGGCTCGTCGTAGGTCACGGAGCCGCTCGTACAGGGTCTGACCGGCGGCGGCCACGTTCTCGGTGGCGTCGATGAACAGGCGTTCTCTGATCTCGTGAATCCCGGCCTCGGTCAGTGCGTCCCGGGTGACCGCGTCCAGGTCCGGCTGTCCGCCCGGCTCCTGCGCGATCTGCCGAAGCCGGGTGTGACAGGCGCCAGCCGCGACGATGAACTGGGCGTACAGGTCACGAGATCGCGTCTGGCGGCCGCGCCGGGTCTCGCGGCGGTCGCGCAGGTGGTCGTTCAGCAGGGTGCCGGCGAGGGCGATGACCGCGCCGCTGCCCGTCGCGACCAACGTGGTCCACTCGATCGCCATCGCATCTCCCGCGTTCCGGTGACCGTCGCAGATCCTACGCAACGGTGACCGGAGCGCGCAGCGGCCGGGAGCACCGCCGGGCCGCTCACTTCGGCGAGCGGCCGGTGATGAGTACGGCGTCAGAGGCCGATGGTCACGGTGCCCACGTCGGTGAGCTGGGAGACTCCCGTGGTGCCACAGGCGGTCAGGTCCGGCTCCAGCCCGGTGCCCACCGACTTCGTCGGGTCGGGGGTGAACGTTCCCGAGGTGATCGCACCCAGGGCCGTGACGACGATGTCGCCGTTGACCCGGCTGACGACCCTGTTGTAGGAGAACGTGCTCGGTGCGAGGGCGCTGTTGTTCCAATGGAACACCCGGGTGCCGCTGCCCGCGGACAGCACGCTGGTGCACGTCGCGCCCGACGCGGTACCCGACTCGGCGTAGTAACCGGTGGGGGCCGAACTGCTGGTGCAGTTGAACAGTTGGCCGCTCACGGTGAACGTCACTGTCTGCGGGCTGGTGGTCAGCGGCGGACTGTAGGTGACGACCTCGCTGAGCGTGCAGACCTGGTCCAGCCCGACGGCGTGCGCGGCCGGGGCCATCCCCGCTAACACCGGCGCCGCTGCGGCCAGACAGACCGCGACTCCGGCGGCCGTTCCCCTGGTGAGCCTCATGATGCCCCCTCGATCGTGCCTCTACGTTCAGTTATGTGTGGCTTCGTACAGTAAACACACAACTTCAGGAGTATGGGTGTCGTCAGCGTTGAAGGCAATGCGCGTACGAACGCTAGGCCGGATCCGGCCGCGTCACCGACAGTTGATTCGGCTGTACACCCCTCAGCCGGTGGTGCGGAAGTGCTCGGTGGCGACGTCACGGAAACTGCGCGCCGTAGCGGAGAAGTAGCCGTCGTCGTCGCGGCGGACGAGACGCAGGACGCGATGGCAGTCCGGGGTATCGATTCGCAGCCAGGCGACGGACGAGCCCGAAGCCGCCTCGTACGCGACGGCGGGAAGGAGCCCGATGCCGAGCCCGGCGCTGATCAGGCTGCAGATGCCGGCGGGCTCGTCGCCTTCGCAGGCGATGACGGGTTCCAGTCCGGCGTCGCCGAACAGGCGGTCCAACAGGCTGCGCTGCCAGTAACCGGGCCGCGTCGTGACGAACGGTTCGCCGGCCAGTGTGGGGATGCCGACCTCGGACCGGCCTGCCAGCGGGTGGCGCGGGGAGACGGCGAGGAGCACGCCCTCCCGCCGGATCTCCACCGAACGCAGGTGCGGCCCGGGGAGCGGCTGCGATGCGAGGCAGACGTCGACCTCGCCCGCGGCCAGTTGCCGGACCATCACCGGCGCCGACGACTGGCTGAGCTTGGCGTTCACTCCCGGGTGGTCACGGAGGAGCGCGGCGAGTGAGTCAAAGGTCGCTGTTGCGAGTTCTGCCGTCAACTGCGGCTATGACGCTGTTTCCCCTGTTGATGGAGTCGTGAATCATGGCGTTCAAAGACAGCCAAGAGGTCCACGACATGCTCGCCCGCCTCCGTCTCGGGTGACCGTCGCGGTGGTCCGCCAGCCGGATCAACTACGACCAGGGATCTGGGGACTCGGCGCTCGGCTGGCACAGGGTATGGGCGACGGCCGAGTCGTTCGGAACAGATGGTTAGTGCTTTTTGGGGCGACGCGAATACCGACCGTCAAACCACTCACCAGCGGCTTCAGTCAGTGTCGGAATCAAGCTTCTGGGCCGCGGCGGTGCGGTCTCGTTGAAGGCTCTATCCACCTCCGCGGTGAAAAAGTCCTCCGCCTCGTCCCCGCCAGTGATCGCACCGCGTGCGGTGCGAGCCTTCTTCCAGAACCGGTGCATGTCACGGCTGGCCATCAGATGGCGCAGTGCACCGCGCAACTCGGCAAGTTCGATCGTCTGCGCTTCGTAGGCGACCTTCTGGAGGTTAAGGATGAGGTTGCAATAGTGGTCCTTCTTCGTCTCCGCGACCCCTGGTGCGAGGGGCGGCCATACTTCCCGTAGCTGACGGTCATCGATGGCCATTTTGATAAGGTCGGTATGAAGCTGACGAAGCGCGATTTCGCCACTTCGCTGCTGCTCTTCCCTCGTGATGGTCAGCTCCTCCCGCTGATTCTGGAGCTCGCGTCGCTGAAGGAAAAGTGTGAGGGCGATACCGATGAAGGCCACGCCGGAGAAGAAAACGCCGACAGGCTCGAGTGCCTGTCCTATGAGTGACCAGCGACTCAGCGTATGGTCGTCGACACGCAGGAGCAGAGCGACGGGTATGACCACGCTGGCGGTGACCAGTCCTAGGCCGACCAGCAAGGCGACACCGATGCCTATCGGCCTCGTCCACCGGTGACTCACTGCAAGACCATAGCAGTCCGGATGGTGGGGAGTCTGGCCCCAGGTCATGTCCGACAGTGTCGAGGCGGACCGAACGAGCCGCGCCTACATCAGATAGTCGCGGAGCGGGATGGCCTTCTGTCGAAGTGTCCCAATGGAGTCTTCCAGTAGGGCGATGACCTTTGACTCTTGCGTAAGCCAGCCGCCGGTCTGCAGGCCGGTCTCGCCGTAGCCATAGTCATGGATGAGGGCGGTGTGTCGATCGAAGAGGAGGAAGTCGAAATACTGCTCATCTGGCAGGGGCAGCGCCGGATCGCAGACGACAACTTCTATGTTCTCGCCCATGTCGGCGCGGATTTGGTAACTCAGAAGCTCATATCTCAAGTAAGCGGTCAGCGGTTCCTGAATGAGGCGCACTCGTGCATATTCGATTCCCTGTTTTTTGACGTCCTCGTACAGGGGGCGGTCGGCCTGTGCCTCACGGTACAGCAATTTTTGGGCAGCATGGATATCGCCCTGCTCGTACGCCGCTTGCGACTCGCTCGCTTCCCGTTCCTGGTAGGCCTGCCAACATTCGAGCTTCAAGAACCGCGACTCGATACGTGACCAAGCGTCCGCGAATGCGGTGCCGAAGTCGTCGAGATCAAGCCGGGTGCTTCCTCTGAGCGCCCACGTCGGTGGCACATTCACCCTTCCGGAATGTCGGCTTTCACCGCAGTGAGCGTTTTCCGTGGAATCCGTACCACTCGTTCGTTCGGGGCGCAGCGAGCCCCGAACAGACTGAGATCGCTGACCTGTTCCGTGATGTCCACGCCGATCACGGCGAAGGCGCCATCGTCCAACTCCAGAATATCGGGGGATCCGCTTACGCCTGTGGTGGTGCCGAGCTCGGCCGGGGTCCTGCCGAGGCGACGAACTGCCCTCATGTGCCCCGCTCCTGTTCCGAAGTGGCCTGGTGATATGTGAACGGTAGCATTGGTAGCGCTCATCGCTCATGCGTCGACTCGTTTAGGATGCCATATTCGAACCAGTTGGGAGCGGCTGAAACCGGGCTGTGTTCACGCGCAGGCGGCAGCCGAGACCTTGTGATGCTTCAGCTGACAGATCGAGTCCGTCGCGCAGCGGGCCCGGATGGCTACGCGTCGTTGGTCAAGGTGCTGTCCGGCTCGGTGATTGCAACTGTCAAGGTGGCAATCTCGACGCAGTCTGCACCGCCCTGAGCGCTGCGGGTGCTTTTGCGCCATTGTGCGGCGGTGAACTCGTCTGCCATCATCACCCCAGGTTCTCCAACGACTTGCTGATCATTTTGAGGGACTCACTCCGCGGATAGGACTCGCCCATGACGAGGTCAAACCGCATACGGTACTCGTTCACTGTGGTCGGATCCTGCGAGAGTTGATTAACGCCCGGTCCCTCATGGTAAGCGATCTCTGTGCCGTCGGCGAGGGTGAGAATGATGAACATTCCGTCGAGACCGGCTCCGATGATGGATTCGAATGGGAGCACCCGCACGTGGACGTTGGGTGAGCTGACAAGCCCGCACAGCTTCTTCAACTGTGTTCGCATGACTTCGGGGCCACCGACTGCGCGGTGCAGGACGGCCTCGTCTAGGACGAACCACCCGTGCGCAGGGGTTTCGCGATCGAACACAGCGGCCTGGCGTTCCATGCGAGCAGACACCCTCTCGTCGATCGCGGCAGGACTCTGACCTGTTTCCGTGAGCGCTCGTATGTAGTCAGCCGTCTGTAGCAGCCCGGGAACGATCTGCGGAGCGAACGCCCGGACGAGGGTTGCCTGCGCCTCCAGTTCGATGAACTGGGAAAGCCCGGCAGGAGAACTCGGGTACGACGATACTTCCGGATCTTCTCCCACTGCCGGTGGAACATCCCGGTCGTGTCGAAGAACGTGTCGAGGTCCTGGGCGAAGGCTTCGGATGGCGGCTTCTCGTGAGTTTCGACCTTGTAGATCCACTGAGGAGTGCAGCCGAGCGCTTCGGCGAGCTTGTTTCGGGACAGACCGGCTTCTTCGCGTCGAAAACGTAGCTCGTCAGCGAACGTCTCGACGAGAGGGTCCTGGCCGCGGTGAGCAGGCATTGAATGCCTCCTGGTCTCGACACCCATTGATCGCGATTCCTGTCGCGCGGGTGACGTGTGGGGGGATGGAGGGTCGTAGCTCACGGTAACTCACCGTGTGAGCCTGGTCATCGAAAATCCGGGCGAGAAATCAACGGAGAGCTGAGGATGAATCGGTACACATCAGAAGACATTCGCGCATACGCGAAGTGGCTGACCCAGGAATGCCAGGCGGCCGGGTTGAAGGCTGAGCAGTACGGGGCGGAAATCCTTATTCACGGTGTCAGCAATCACCTCAGCGAGCGGATCGTCTGCAGGCCGGACGCGCAAGGGGACCTGCGGTGGCACTGGTCGTGGGGTGTGCCGATCGGCCGCATCGACGACTCCTCCCGGCTCCTCGCCGTGGACGACGTCCAGGAACTGGTCCGAGTGATCAGCAAGGTCGTCTGCATCCCGCTGCGCCGGAGCGGGATGTGACGATTACGCCCGAAGAACGGCTCATGCGCTCGCTTCCGGCGCTGCGGGCCCTCGTCGACTCCATGGCGGGGCGGTCACCGTCGGAGGCGCGACAACTCCTTCAGCTCGACTTCCTGATCCGGAAGTATCCGGCCGCCGCGCGGATGAGCCTTCAGCGTCGGCAGCGTACCGAGCCGGAACAGCCGGCGCCGCCGGGCTGGTCGTCGGCGTGGGACACCGGCGGGCTTCCCCTTTGGAAGTGGGCGAGCGGCCGGGTCTGCGTGGCGACCACGGACGCGGACCAGCTCCGGTACCTGGCGGTGGCCCTGACGCGGTTCGACGAGATGACCGCCGAAGAGCTCCACGCCTACCTTCACGGCTCGCCGAACACGGCCCCGAACCGTTTCCCGGAACGCGACTCATGACGCTCGACCGGATAGCCGACCTGCCAGGGGACGAACTATGTCTGGACTCCTACTCGGACGCCTTCGACGAGGCGTACCAGGGGATCGTCTTCTGGAAGCTGGAACGGCGTCAGATCTTCCGGGAGCCGGGAGTTCCGAGCTGGGAGGCCTTCGCGGCGGGCGACTGGGGTCGTGCCCTGGAGCTCAACGAGCGCGAACGCGACGCGGTCAGCGCGAAGGTCGCCGACGACCGGCGTCTTAAGGTCGAGTCGCGGCGACTCCGGGTGGTGGAGCAGCCGGTCACGCCGTATCTCCAGTGGGAGATGCAGTACTTCCGGCTCCTCGCCGAGGCGGGCGAGGATCTCCGGGTGCTCGACGCCTCCGCAGTGCGGCGTCTCGAAACCGAGCGGTTGTTGCCGGAGATCGTGGTCCTCGGGAATCGCGTCCTCTTCGAGGTCCGGTACGACGCGCAGGGAACGGCGTACGGCGCTCGTCGCATCGACGATCCGGTGGTGGTCGCGGAGGCCGGCAGGGAACTCGCCGGCCTCCATGCCGTCGCCGAGCCACTGCTCGACTACTTCGCGCGGGAGATCACTCCGCTTGCTCCGCCGCCCGTCTGCTGAGGGGGACTGCGGCGACGTAGGCCCTCTCACGGTCCTGCCGGTCGCGTGCCTTCGGTCAGCGCTGCGGGCTCAGTCCTGCCACGGACAGCTGGAACAGCCGGTCCGCTGCGGCGGCGGGGTCCGGGTGGTGCTCGGTCGCGAGGACGATGCCGACGATCAGCGTGATCAGATCGGCGACGGTGACGTCTGGCGTGACCGCGCCGTCCCGCACGGCGCGGCGCAGCAGAGGTTCGCCCGCCTGTTCCATCTTCGCCGAGCAGGTGTTCTCGTGCACCGAGTCGGGCTCGGCTCCCTCGTAGGCCAGCGCGGCCGCCAGTCCCCGGGCGGAGACGCAGTAGGCGACGAGGTCACTCAGCCATTCCAGGAGCGCGTTCCGGCTGTCGCCCTTGCCGGTCAGGTCGTCGGCGCGGACGCACAGGGCCTCGATCCGTTCCCGGGAGACCGCCTCCAACAGTGCGCGGCGAGTGGGGAAGTGCCGGCGCACGGTCGCCGAGCCGACCCCTGCGGTGCGGGCGATCTGTTCGAGGGAGGCGCCGGCGCCGTGGGCGGCGACCTCATCCTCGGCAACGGCGAGGATCCGCGCGTAGTTGCGCCGGGCGTCCGCGCGCTGGCGGTCGGGCATGGCGTCATCTCCAAAGTGTTGCTAAGTGGCGGGGCCCGCCGTATCGTATCGCGAAGTAAACGGCGGGCCCCGCCGTTTAATGTTGGAGTACCTCGAGGAGCAGCATGTCCATAGATTCCGCGCCCGTCCTGGTCACCGGCGCCACCGGCAGGCAGGGTGGGGCCACCGCCCGCGCCCTGCTTGCGGCGGGTGTTCCCGTACGCGCCCTGGTGCGCGACCCGGCCACCGACCGGGCCAAGGCGGTCGAGGCGCTCGGCGCCGAGCTGGTCACCGGTGATCTCCGCGACCGCGACTCCGTGATCCGGGCCGCCGAGGGCGCCCGCGCCGTCTTCTCCGTGCAGATGCCGGAGATGACCGCGGAAAGCGTTGACTTCGCCGGAGAGGTGACCCAGGGCATCAACCTCATCGAGGGTGCGAAGGCCGCCGGAGTGCCGCAGTTCGTGCACACGTCCGTCAGTGGCGCCGGTCTGCATACCGAAGCTCCCGGCTGGGTCGAAGGCCGCTGGGCTTCGATGGAACCCACCCTGGGCGCCAAGAGCGCGATTCAGGACCGGGTGCGCGCGGCCGGCTTTCCGCACTGGACGCTTCTCAAGCCGGGATTCTTCATGGAGAACTTCCTGCCGTCCATGAAGTTCCTGTTCCCGCGTGGCATCGAGGGTGGTCTGGTGAGCGTCGTGAAACCCGAGACCCGGCTGTCCCTCGCCGCGGTGGACGACATTGGCAGGGCCGCCGCTGCGGCCATCGCCGAGCCGGAGCGGTTCGACGGGATCGAGTTGGAATTGGCGAGCGACTACCTGTCGATGGCGGAGATCGCCGAGATCCTGTCCCGCGCCGTGGGTACGCGACTGTCCGCGCCGGACATGACCGAGGAGGAGGCCTTCGCCGCCGGAATGCCGGGCATGGGCGCCACCCATGAGTGGCTGAACGTGGTCGGCCAGCCGGCCCGCCCGGAGTACGCGCGGGACCTCGGCATCCCGCTCACCGGCTTCGAGGAATGGGCGCGGGAGCACGTGCGAGCCACGGCCTGACCGGTTTAGCGGTTATATCTGGCATGACCGGTAGAGGGGTTATTTTCTGGACTTTTGCCCCGACACTCCGAAACTCGCGTGTTCTACGCAGCAATCGATCGTCGTTCAACTCGGCTGTTAGCCTCCTGATCGCAGTCGGCATCTCATCGCGAACAGGGGAGATTAAATGGCTGGATCGTCAATTCGGATATCGGCTCTTCTGGCGGCGCTGTGCGCCACGCTCCCGGCAACCGGTGGGACGGCTCACGCCGCTCCCGTCCAGCTGTTCGGCAGTTGCCAGGATGTTCACCGGGCGATTCCGATCGCGGGGGACGGGACCTACCTGCTGTACAACAACGGCAACCTCTTCACGGTCCACTGCTCCCACATGGCCACGGCGCCCAGCGAGTACCTCGATCTCGCCAGGACCGGGCCGGACCTCAACTTCTCGCAGTACACCGCCGGCGGCGCCTCACCCGGTACGAGCGTCCGGACGAAGTTCACGAGACTGCGCGTCGATCCCAAGACGTTGACCGTGGACATCGGGGATCTGACCTTCGCGGCGTCCACCGGCTCGCTGCGGCACGGTACGGCGACCGTGACCAGCATGCCGTACGGAGTCGCGATGGCGTGCACCTCGCGGCCCGACGGGCTGGGGAACATCGACCTGCAGGACACGCCGTTCCGGGTCGACAACGCGTTCGCCGCCGGTGGGTTCAACGCCTCCGGAACGGCGACGCCGACCCCGAACGGCCAGACGGTCGACCTGCGCGGCGGCGGCTACTGCGGCTGGGAGATGTCGGCTCCGCCGCTGTACAACCCCTTCAACCCGAGCCCGGGCACGTACCACCTGAAGGTGGCCTGCGCGCAGAACGGGGTGCTTCCCGCCCGCCGCCAGATCTGCCTCCACCTGGGCGGCACGACCGGGCTCACCACGCAGGTGCGACGGGAAGGCGGTCGGCCCGTCCTCATGGTCCGGCGCGGCGGCCACCTGGTGGCGGTGTCGGACACCGACGGTCGGATCCGCGCGGTCTGACGCGCGTTCGCGACAGACGGCGGCCCGGGCCGATGCCCGGACCGCCGCCTGTCGATACTGAAGTGGAACCAGCCGGCCGTGTTCACGCGGCGGCGGGAACCCTCAGGACTAGTAATCGAGCAGCAGGCCATGGCCGTCATCGACGGCCCGGCTCATCCAGTCGAGGGTGTCGTGCAGGTCGGGATCCTCCACCGCCTCCCGCACGTACTTCTCGAAGGTCCAGGGACCGGGGAGCCATACGCGGTGCTTCCGTGGAACCCGGTAATTCCACGCCTTCGCCAGCGTGATCGGAACAGGTTCGTCGTCACCGAGGTCGGGCGGAACGGGAGGGTGCTCCGCGGCCCAGTAGGGGGCCGATGGGACGGTCGGTGCCGGGATCGCGAGGATCTCCTCCCGGACGGCTTGCAGCTCAGGGGCGAGCGCCCACCTGTTCGTCCGTTCCCGGGCCTGCTCCGCCCGCTCCCGTAGGAGCGACCAGGCCTCCGCGTACTGTGCGGTGACGTCGTAGTGATACCAGGCTCGCAGGTAACCGCGATGGGCTCCACCACGGACCTCGTCCAGGTGAGTGCGCCATCGTCGCAGGTGGTCGGCGAGTTCGCCGGGCAGGAAGCTGCGGAAGGCCGCGAGCCGCCACTCCGCCGGGAGGACGGGGCTGTAGACGAAGGAGCCCACCCGGCGGTAGCAGTCCGGGCCGCTGTCGACCTGCACATGCCGCGCGATGCGGTTCGACCCTGAGCCCGGGGGCGGCCCGCCGAGCAGGTGGTCGAACTCTCCCGCGCGTCTGTTGCCGAGTGCTCTGAACGCCGTCGCCTGGGCTTCGACGAGCGCAGCCCAGCACTCGGGGGAAAGGTCGCTCACCGGCCGCATCCGCATCCAGTCGATCCCCACCGCTTCTCCCGCCTGCCGAAGAACACCCTGAGCGGTGAGCCGGTTCGGCACATCGGCCCGAGCGCACGGGACAGAATATCTGTTGAATCGCTTCGAGGTGGTGCGCCTCCGACCTAGGATGGCGCTCATTAAGGGCATGGGATGAGCGGCGATGGGCTGGGCATGGTGTTGCGCGATGTGATCAATGAAGATGACGAGATAATCGGTCAAGCCGATAATTGCGAGATCGAGGAGAAAGGTCTCCTTAGCCGGGTTGCCTTCGTCGTCATCATCAACTCCAAGGACGAGTTGCTGCTGCAACAGCGTTCCGCCGGTAAGAAGGCCTATCCGCTCTACTGGTCGGGCGCGGCGGCCGGTCACGTCAACAGCGGGGAGTCCTACGAGGAGGCGGCGAGCCGGGAGCTCGGCGAGGAGCTGGGCATCCAGGCGCCCCTCCGCTACCTGGGGAAATACCTCTCGGTGGAGGACCGGGAGATGGTCGCGACCTTCCTCGCGTACCACGATGGGCCGTACGAGATCGAACGGCGCGAGATAGAGAAGATCGATTTCTTCACGATCGACCGCCTGCGTCGCGAGATGCCCCGGATGAAGGTCACGAGTTTCCTGGAGAGGGCTCTTGTGATGCTGGAGCGGCGATAGGCCTGAGAGGTCGGCCGGGATCGCCCGGTTCTCGGCTCATCGGTCATTGGGCGGCGCGATGGCGAGCATCTTTATATGACTGTGTACGTGCTCGCCCATATCGTCGTGACTGGCCTCGAGCCGATTGCGTTCGAAGTAGTGCAGCGGCCTTCGCCAATCCCGATAGAGCCGCGTTATGACGCCGTCCTCGTCGTCGGGATACGTCGGTACGATCCGGTGGCTCCGCGGAACGGGCGTGAACGTGCTCCAGCACGAGATCGCGTTGGCCCCGCCCGGGTGAGTCATCGCCTGCATGCTCCGGATCACCTCCTCCTTGTCCGGGAGGTAGTGCAGCAGGCCGTTGCAGACGATGAGGTCATAGCGCGCGGGCGCGGTGTACGCCCGTGCGTCGGTGTGGTGCACGGTCACTTCGACGCCCGTGTCGCGGGCGAAGCGTTCGATCTTCTCGGCGCCGGCGCCGCTGATCTCCACCGCGTCGACCTGCCAGCCGAGCAGGGCGAGCCTGATCGCGTCCGCGCCCTCGCCGCTGCCGAGATCGAGAGCCCTTCCCGGCGGCCGGCTCCGCGCGTACCGCAGCACGGATCGGGTGATGACCGAGGCGTGATGATCCTCCGGATCCGTCGAGTACCGCTGGGGGACCGTCCACCAGTACCGCTCGTTCCGGCCGTAGGCGGCTTGGAAGAACTGCGCGACGTCCACCCGGATCTCTCCTCACACCTCGATGGGTAGCGCTGTGATCAACTGCTCGTCACCGTACGAGGCCGCCAGCCTGCCGATCGCCCGGCTCCTTGCCGGGTCGGCGTGCAGGGAGGCCAGGATCTTCGCGGCGGAGGGCACGCCGACCTGCGCGTACACCGGAAGGACGTCGGTGAAGAAGTTGCGGTACTGCAGGCCCGCCAGGCCCTCGATGGAGAGCTCCCGGCCGGCGGCGTAGCGGCTGAAGCGCGAGCGGGCGGCGAGTTCGGTGAGCTCCTCGACGAGCCGGCGGTCGAGCTCGTCCTGCCGGCTCTGCTCGGACACGCGCCGGGCCAGGTCGTCGTGGCCGTGGACGGTGAGGTTCAGGCCCGCGATCGTGAGGGCCATTCTGCGCTGCCCGCGCGTGAGCCCGTCCTCCGTCAACGCGAGGATCGTGTTGTTGACGACCTGGTGCTCGCGGACCTGCAGTACCTCTTCCACGGACCAGGGGTACATGTGCGTGCTCGGGGCGAAGCGCGTCTCGGCGGGGATCTCGACCTCGAAGACGTAGAAGAAGAGGTTCTCCTTGTCCGGGTAGTAGAACCCGGGTGTGCTCGTGAGCCGTGGCTCCCGCGGCAGTTCGGTCACGCGGAGCTCGTCCCGCAGCTCGCGGAGGACCGCGGCCTTGGCGGTCGCCGGTCCGATCAGGAAATTCGGGGCCGTGCTGTTCGCCGAGTCCTGTGTCACGTGGTCGCGTTGATTCACGTACCCGCTGAGATGCGACGCCTTCCCGAGCTCCCTGGTGGAGTTCTTCGGGGTATTGATCTCCAGAAGCGGCTCTATGGTGCCGGCCTTTCGTCGCCAGGTGATTATCACGACCGCCGGCAGCCAGTCGTGGATGTTCTGCTGCGGGATCATCACCCCGCGCCGGAACCGCGCGCCCGAGCAGGCGAATCCCGCTTCGGTCGGAGAGCCGACGAGCACCACCTCGTGCTCTTCCCTGCTGTTCTCCACCACCTCCTGGAAGACCGACTCGAAGTAGTGGTCCGGTCGATCCTCGAACTCGAAACGCAGCATCTCCGGCCCGGTTCGATGTGAGCGCGCTCCGGTCAGGTGAACGAGGTTGTGACCGTCGGCCGTCCGGAGCACCGCGCCCGGGAACTGGACGAGCCCCGCGTACGAGTGGACGCTCCACCGGCCGGGAGTGCCGAGGCGCAGCAGTAATGACGTGACGGTGCGCCTGGCGAGGCCCGCACGCTGCCGTCGTTCGCGGGCCGCCTCCGCGGCGTCGGGGAACTGGACGGTCAGATCGTCCCGTACGAGGCCGAGGAGGTCGTCGTTCAGGAAGACGATCCGAAGCTCCTCCCAGAAGGCGGCCGGGCCGGACCTCCGTCTCTTGCGGGCCAGCGCGCGTTCCAGATGATCGGCCAGGTCCTCGTGGGTCGGATCCACGATCGTGGCGCTGGTGGCCTCGGCCAGGCGTTCGACGAAGACGGCGTCGCCGACGACCGTGCGCATCACGATGTGCCCGGTGTCAGGCGTGTCGCCGGCCGCCGGAGCCTTCGGTTCCCCGCCGGAAGGTGTCGGCGACCGCTCGATGGAGGCGATCATCTCCTCGGCCACCTGTTCGAGGATCGTGATCTCGTAGGACTTCCTGAAGTGGTCCGTCGTCACGCCGCAGATCTCGGCGGCCTTTCGCCGTCGTTGCTGCGCCGGCCAGGCCCGCGTGCCGGAGACCAATCCGAAGGTGTACTCGGCGGCCTCGCCGAGGAATCCGCCGCCTATTCCCGACACCGCCGATCTGAGGAGTTCTTCGATCGCGGGTTGCGCCGAGGCCGAGGAGTTCGGCCGGCACCGCCGTGTCGCTTCTTCCAGTGCCGGGACGTTGATCCGGCGGAGTCTGGTCAGCCCTTTCTCGCGGAGGAGTTTGAGATCGGCGACCAGCCGCGCGAAGTCTGGCGTCCCCGATTCCTCCGGCACATCCCGATTTTCGCCGGGCCATCACCAGGTTGCAACCAGGAGGCGCCCGGATGGACGTGGTGTGCTTGCCCAAGGGAGGCGCCTCCCTTCCGACGCTTCGACCGGAAGGGAACCCGAGCTCCAATGACCGAACACCGCGCCCTCATGGGCGGATCGCCGTGAACGCCCTCATCACGATCGCCGCGAGCGTTGCCACAGGGGGCATCGTGGGAGCCTTCGTCACGGCGAACATCGTCGTAGCGGTCAGAAGCCACCTCATGACCCGCGCCCAGGATCGCGCCGCGTACTGGGAGGACCGGGCGCTCCGGGCGGAGGACCCGGAGTTCCGCGCGTGAACTCTCCTCAGAACCGTTCGTGATCCTCGGGTCGGGTGGACGGCGGCGGGTTGGTGGGACCGGATCGTCGCCCCGCCGGGCCCGCAGGCCGGCGGGCCTGCGGGCCCGGTGACACCTGGCGGTCCTTTCCGGTCAGGATCCGAGGCTATGTGGCCGGGTCGTCGTCGTGCACGGTGAGGTGCGCGAAGTTCTGGCCGACCACCGCGTCGGTCGGATCGACCACGAACACCTTGTAGACCGTGTCGGTCGTCGCCGCCGGTACGGTGTCGCCGTTGACCGGGATCCGCACCGCCACCTCGCGCCGCCCCGGCTCGATGACGACCTGCTGGGCGCCGGTGGCGACCTGCGTGCCGGTTCCGGCCAGCGTCTGCACGCTCGCGGTCACCGGGACCTTGCTGGTCTCCGACAGCCGTAGGGTGACGGTCGCGGTGCCCGGGCCGTCGCCCTCGTTCACGGTCGTGCCGACGATGGACACCTGCGGGAGCTCGCTCGGACCGCCCTCGCCGACCCCGGAGTCCTGGAAGGCCAGGTCGGAGAGGAACACCCCGCCCGTGGGCGTCGCGGTGGAGATGACGACCTGCCGGAGGTCGTTCACCTTGACGCCGGTCATCTCCGCCACCGGCCACCGGATCGTACGCAGCCAGGTCTTGGGCAGCAGGGTGCCCGATCCGGGGAACGAGGTGAGGGCGTCGCCGAGTCCGGACACCGTCGTCGACTGCGTGCGGCCGGCGCCGTCCACGACCGTGATCCTCAGGTCCGCGGACACGCCGGCGTCGTCCAGCGCCGCCCGAAGGGTGAGGGCGGCGTACTTCTTGACGTTGGAGCGGCTTCGGGGCAGGTCCACGCTCATCGACGTGGGGGCGGTCCAGCTCAGGTGCAGCAGCGGCGTCGCCGTCACGTTCCCGCCGTAGTTCGCCGGAGTGAAGGACGGGAACCGGCCCGTCGAGGTGGACATCGTGCAGGACGGCAGCCCGCTCTGCGGCGATCGGCCGCTCATGCTCGCGCAGAACCGCCCGGCCTCCGCCGGGGAGAACTCGACGTTCGACGCCGGTCCGCGCAGCGGCGCGAGGTCGAGCCGGTCCCCGGTCGGGGCCTGGCTCTCCTGGTACACGGTGGCCGCGCCGACGGAGATCTCCGTGCCCGTGCTGCCGTCGAACATCGGCGCCAGGCCCGTCTCGTGTCCCATCACCAGCCGGAAGAAGCCCGCGACGTAGTCGATGCCCACCTGGTACTGCTCGGCCGCGGTGAGGCGGATGGAGGTCGGCGAGTTCGTCCCGCAGGTGGCGTCGCTCTGGCTGGACCAGTCGTCACTGGCCGGGGCCACGGCGACGCCCGGCGTCCACTCGGTGTTGAAGAAGTTGTGGTCGGCGCCCATGACCAGCAGCGAGGAGCGCAGCACTCCGTCCGAGGTGTGGGCGTACCGCGTGTCCTCGTAGAAGTGCTGACCCTGCAGGTTGGACACGTCACCGTCGCAGTACGGCAGGATCACCGCCATCGGAACGTCCGGCAGCGTCTCGCGGCCGAAGTCGATGGGCGCGAGCGGCAGCACCGCCTTGATGCCGTACGGGCGCGGCAGCGCCGCGTTGAGCAGCGCGGCCTTGACCACGCCCTCGCCGCCGCGCGAGTGGCCCATGAGCCCGACGTCCTTCAGGTCGAGCCGCCCCTTCAGCAGCGGGCTCATGCCCGGCGCTCGGCCGTCGTTCGCCTGCGCGAGCAGGTCGAGATGGTCCAGCACCAGCTGACCGCGGGCCAGCGTGCCGGCGTCGTCGCTGTACGGGTTGTCCTGGGCGTTGATGCCGTTCGCGCTGATGGAGACGACGACGTAACCGCGGCTCGCCAGGACCTCGGCGGACTTGTCGTAACCGCGGTGGCTGGGGATGGGCTGGTACCCGTCGGCGCACGGCCAGTGCGTGTTGTCGGTCTTCTTGGCCACCGGGTCGTAGCAGGCGGAGTGGCGCCCGTGGAGGAAGATCACGACCGGTCGCGGTCCAGGCGCGTTCTTCGGCACCCACACCGCGGCGCGCTCTTCGACGACGCGGTCCCCGAGGCCGGACAGTTTCAGCGCGGTGTCGCCGAAGTCGTAGTCGGCGCGATCGATTCCGTACGGGCCCGGCGCGGCCGGGTCCACCGGCGGCGACGTACGGGAGGCGTGAGGCTTCGGCGTCGCCTTCGCGGACGTCGTACCCGTCGTCGAGCCGGGTACCGTGCCGTTCCAGGCGACCTGGACCGAGGACGCCTCGGCCGCCGTCCGGTCGGTGGTGGTCACGGTCAGCGTGCGGCCGTCGGGTGACTGCTGGGCGTACCCCACCGACCTGCCGTTCACCGCGATCTCGGGGAGGGCGTCCCTGGCCTCCAGTTCCCGGTCCAGGTGCAGCGTGACCCGGTAGCCGCCGTGTACCGGGGTCACGGACCAGGATCCGTCGGGTGAGGGGGCGCCGGGCGTCGCGGTCGCGGCGGTCGGCAGGAGGGTGACGCCGAGGGCGAACGCCACCCCGAAGGCGATAGATCTCGCCGAAAGTCTCATCAAGTACCTTTCTCGTACGATGCGGGGCAAAAGCCCCATCGGCGAGAAGGGTTCCAGCGATCTTCGCGCTGCCGGTTGCGGCGGAATTTCCTTCGTGTAACTCGGGGGACGGGTGTTACGAAGCCTCGGGGAAAGAGGAGGCTCCCGATCGGCCTGTCGCGCGTGCCCCGGCCCCTGCTTCCGGAACCCGAAGGTGGGCTACGCCGTGCGCAGGGCCTCGGCGGAGATGAGCGCGGTGGAGCCCGGGGCCGTACAGGCGTAGGCGCCCGCGACCGCGCCGAGGCGGGCGCACTCTTCCACGTCCCGGCCGGCGAGCCTGCCGTACAGGAAGCCGCAGACGAACGCGTCGCCCGCGCCGTTGGAGTCCACCACCGGCGCGGGCGGGACGGTCGCCGGGATGTGCCGCGGGGTGGGGCCGCCGTCTCGGGTGAGGACGTACGCGCCGTCCGCGCCGGCCGTGGCCACCACGGTCTCCGCGCGGCCCTCGCGGAGGATCTCCCGCATCACCGTGGTGAAGCCCTCGCCCGCGCCCGCGGCGCTGAAGAAGACGAGGTCGGAGCGGAGCGCGAACTCCCGGTGGTGGTCGGCCAGCCCGTCCCAGTCGTGCAGGTCCGTGGAGACCGGGACCCCGAGGTCCGCGATGTCGTCGTAGAGGAAACGCGCGAAGTTCATGATCGACAGGTGGACGTGGCGGGCCCGGCTCAGCCAGGGGAGGTAGTGGTCCCTCGGCATCCGCAGGTCCGCCGGGTCACGGCCGTCGTAGAAGGACATCCGGCGGCCGGTCGCGTCCACCAGGTTCACGGCGCGGCGGGTGCCGGCGGGGGAGATCATCGGAGCGAACTCCACGTCCCCCTCGGAGAGCCGCGCGCGTACCTGTGCGCCGATCCAGTCGTCGCCGATGTAGTCGAGCAGCGCGACCGACAGGCCGAGCGCCCGGGTGCCGAGGGCGACGTTCCCGCCGGTGTGGCCGGGCCACTCCTCGATGGGCGGGACGGCGACCGAGTCCGCGAGCGGGACCGGCAGGGAGCCGACGCGGACGATCGTGTCCACCCCGCTGCCGCCGACTACGACGACGTCGTACTCCGCCTGCTCGGGAACCATCCGCTCCGCCTCCTCGCCACCTGCCGGGTTCCAGTATGACGTGATCTTGAAGCGGCGCCGGCCGTGATCAGGTGCCGGGCTCGGACGGCCTCCGCCCGAGCCCGGCGCGGCGCCGAGGCCCCGCCTCGAGGGCGACCTGCGGCATTCAGTATGATCGGCCATGTTTTACCGTCTTTTTACGGAGCCTTAAGTGCGAAAAGGGATCGTCCTCGGGTCTGTCGCCCTCAGCGTGCTGGCCGCTGCGGGGTGCGGCGGTAAGACCAAGCCGGCCGCGCAGCACCCGTCCGCGTCGGCCAAGTCGCACGCGGCCCCCGCGCTGACCGAGGCGCAGGCGCGAACGATCTTCAGCAACTACGAACGGGTCAACAACGAGGCGAACGCCAAGGTCTCCGACGCGCTGCTGCGCGAGAACGAGACCGGGCCGATGCTCGAGGTCGATCTGGTCGGCAACAAGCGCATCCGGGCCAAGCAGGAAAAGAAGATCAAGGCATTCCACTACCAGAGCCCCCAGTTCTTCATCCCGCGTGACGTGAGCCCGGCCTGGTTCGCGGTCTTTGCTCCGGTGAGTGGCGGTAAGGACAAGGAGTTCCTCGTCATGGTCGACACCGGCGGGGGCAAGTACAAGGCCGCCGCCGGCTCCTGGCTGGCGAAGGGCCAGAAGCTGCCGTCGATCGCCCGCGGCGCGGACGGCTCGGCGACGGCGGTGACGACCGGACCGGCCCTGGACGTCGGCACCCGGCTCGCCACCTACCTGACCTACACCGCGACCCGCCAGAAATCCCCGGAGAAGTTCGCCTCCGGCCCGCTCACCTCCACGCTCGGCAAGAACTGGGCCAGGTCCGTACTGAAGATCACCAGCGACAACCAGTGGCAGGGCCGTACCGAGTGGAAGGCCCGGCCGCAGCCCGTCTACGCCCTGAAGACCACCGACGGCGGCGCGCTGGTTCTGAGCGCCGTGGTCCAGGGGCTGCGCTACACGGCGACCAAGCCGAACGTGTGGTACCAGCCCGCTCAGGAGTTCTCCGGCCTGGGGCCGAAGCGCTACTACAACCGCTTCACCGGCGAGTGGCTGTGGACGTTCGCGACCCACGTTCCGGCCTCCGGCCTGCCGTCCGCCGTGGCCAGCGGGGTCCACGCGATCAGCGCGACCGGAAGCTGACCGCCGGTCCTCGCCGATCCACCTGCCCGGTCCTCCGGTCAGCCCCGCTGGACGACGTACGTCGGTTCGAAGCGCACCGGCAGCGCCGACAGGCCGCGGATGTGGAAGGCCGGCCGCCACTCGAGCGTGTCCTCCGGGACCGCGAGCCGCACGTCCGGGAGCCGGTCGAGGAGCACCTCGATGGCGGTGTGCGCCATGACCTCGGCGAGTTCGGGCGCCGGGTCCGGGCATCCGTGCTCGCCGGCGCCGAACGCCAGGTGGGCCTGGTTGCCGCCCGAGTGACCGTCGATGGCGGGCCGTACCAGCGGGTCGGCGTTGGCGCCGGCCGGCCCGACGATGACCACGTCGCCGGCTCGGATGGCCTGGCCGCCGAGGTCGGTGTCCCGGACCGCCCAGCGGGGTGGGGAGGTCTTCATCGGGGAGTCCTCCCACAGCACCTCGTTGAGCGCCTGGCCGACGCTGCGGCGACCGCCCGAGAGGGTCAGCGAGAACCGGTCGTCGGTCAGCATGAGACGCAGCGTGTTGCCGATCCAGTGGGCGGTGTTCTCCTGGCCGCCGGACATCACGACGAGGAGGTCCCCGATCAGTTCGTCGTCGGTGAGCTCGGTGGAGTAGGCGAGCACGCGGGACGTCACGTCCGGGCCGGGCCGCTCGCGCTTGCGCGCGATGAGCTCCGTCATCGTCACGACGAACCGGCCGAACGCGTCGATGGCGTCCTCCCGCCCGTCGTTCATCATCTTCATGTCCTGCGCGACGGCCATCAGCTGTGAGTCGGGCAGGCCGAGCATGTTCCCCATGACGAGCATCGGCAGGTGGTAGGCGTACTGCTCGATGAGATCGGCCTCGCCGGCGGCGGCGAACGTGTCGATCAGCCGGTCGGAGAACCGCTCGCAGTCGCCGCGCAGCTCGAACTGGTCCACCTCGGCGAGCGCGGTCGCGATCGCGCCGACGCGCTTCGCGTGAACGGGCCCGTCCAGGAACATCAGGATGCCGGGCAGGTACCCCGAGTTCTGCGGCGGCACGTAGTCCGGGCCGTGGCAGCGGTACGGGTCGCGCGCGAACGACTGCCCGTCGGTGAGCACCCGGTGGACCTCGCGGTAACCGATGACCAGCCACGCGGGCTCACCGCTCTCGAGCAGGACGGGCACGACCGGTCCGTGGTCGCGCCGCATCTCCCGGAAGAGCTCCTCGGTGTCGTCGGTGAAGCGCCGCCCGTACAGCGGCACCGCCTCGAGACGCGCGCCTTCGAACTCCGGCTGCGCCGCGGTCACGACAGGTCTCTTGCGGTCGGTGTGGTGGTCATCACGCGCGGGAGCTTAGCCCTGGAACAGCCATGTCGGCCATATTGTCCCCAGTTGACCAGCGTTTTGACCGAATGTCTGGACCGACGCCCGTCCGAACGAGGGCGACGCCGAAGAAAAGCGGGTGCGGCGGGCGAAGGCCGGCTGCACAATCGCCGGCATGACCTCATCCCACTGGCCCCTGTTCGGTCTCCGGGTGAGCACTCCGCGGCTCCGGCTGCGGGTCCCCACCCTGGAGGACCTGGACGCCCTGGCCGAGCTGGCGGCCGAAGGCGTGCACGACCCCGACGTCCAGCCGTTCACGGTGCCGTGGACCGACGCTCCGCCGGCCGAACGCGCGCGCGGGACCCTGCAGTACCACTGGTCGGAGTGGGCGGCCTGGCGGCCGTCGGCCTGGGCCCTGAACCTCGTGGTCGACCTCGACGGCGTGATCGTCGGCACCCAGGGGATGACCGCGAAGGACTTCGCGATCCGCCGCGAGGTCTCGACGGGATCCTGGCTGGGCCGGCGGTACCAGGGGCAGGGGATCGGCACCGAGATGCGCGCGGCAGTGCTCGACCTGGCGTTCGATGGACTGGGCGCGGAGTACGCCCTGTCCGCCGCCTTCGCCGACAACGAGGCGTCCTTCGCGGTCTCCCGCAAGCTCGGTTATCGGGAGGACGGGATCGATCGCCATGTCGTCCGCGGCCGTCCCGTCGTGTCGCGCCGGCTGCGGCTCGACCGCGCCGGCTGGCAGGCCCGGCGAACGGTGCCCGTCACGATCGAGGGCCTCGCCGCCTGCCTGCCGCTCTTCGGCCTCTGAGCGGTGATCCCTGGTATGCGCCGCCCGTAGGGCACCGCGATCGCCAGGGATCACCGCCGAGCGGCCTCTCGCTCAGACGGTCTTGATGACGCCGCCGTCGGCGAGGTAGTCGGCGCCGGTGAGGTTTCCGGCCAGGGGGGAGGCGAGGAAGGTGACGAGCGCGGCCGTCTCCTCCGGCTCGGTGAGCCTGCCGGTGGTGATTCCCATGCGCTCGGGCACCCGGGCGAGGAACTCGTCGAGGGACTCCCCGGCCGCGCGGGCGAGGTGTCCGGCGAAACCGTCCGGGTCGCCCCAGTTCTGCGTCCTCGTCGGTCCGGGGCTGACGGTCAGGACCCGCAGGCCCTGCGGACCGAACTCCTCGGCGAGCGCCTTGCTCAGGTTCGTCATCGCCGCCTTCGCGGTGCCGTAGTCGACCGGCTGGAACGCCGCCCGCGCCCCGATCGACGAGATGTTGACGATGACTCCACGCCGCCGCAGCAGGCCCGGCAGCAGCGCGCGGGTGACCCGCACGGTGCTGAAGAGGTTCAGCTCGTACGTCCGCTGCCAGGCGTCGTCGGGGGTGCCGAGGAACCCGCCGGCCCGCATGCTCTCCTCGGCGACGCCGCCGAGGTTGTTGATCAGGATGTCGGCGTCGCCGGCGTGTTCGGCGAGGGCCGCGACGCCGTCCGGGGTGGTGAGGTCGACCGGCACCGCGGTCACCGTGCCGGCCGGTCCGGTCGGCTCCGGGCCGGCCGTACGGGCGGCGGCGACCACCCGCGCGCCCTCGCCGGCGAGTGACCGCACGATGGCCAGCCCGATGCCCTTGCTGGCGCCGGTGACGACGGCGACCTTTCCGGTCAGTCGCAGATCCACGATCGCTCCATTCTTGAGCTACAGATACAGAATCAGGGCATGCTTACGGCATGCCGCGTCGGGGGTTTCTCAGAGTGCGCGCAGCGCGGTGTCGGCCATCGCCGACAGCCGGGCCGGGCTCGGGTCCGCCTTGGCCAGCACCCGGATGCCGTTGATCGTCGCGAGCAGGAGGGCCGCCAGCGCGGCGGCATCGGCCGCTGGGTCGATCTCGCCGGCGCGCTGGCCCTCTTCGATCGTGCTGCGGAACGCCGCCTCCTGCCGGTCGAAGATCCGTCGTACGAGGTGGTGCACGACGTCGTCCTCGTCGGTGAACTCGATCGCGGCGTTGGCGGCCATGCATCCGCGCCGCTCCCGGTCGTCCAGGGCGGCGGTGACGATCAGGTCGATGGCGGTCCGGATCCGCTCCCGCGGCGACCCGGGCCCGTCCAGGAACTCGATCAGCCGGACGGTCTCCCGCTCGTAGTAACGGCGCAGCGCCCGCTCGTAGAGCGCGTGCTTGCTGGTGAAGGCGTTGTAGAGGCTGCCGGGACCGATGCCGAGCGCCTCGCCCAGCTGCCGGGGCGTGGTGTGCGCGTAGCCATTGGCCCAGAAAACCTCCATCGCCTTGTCCACGGCGGCGTCCGGGTCGAATCCCTTGGTGCGTGCCACTCCCTCAACCTAGCGTGAATTGGAACTCTGACTCAAGTATCGCTCAGCGGCGTTCCGGCCCGGCGGGGACGAAGTCGTCGTGGCCGAGGACGCGCAGCAGGCTGAGATGGTCGATGTTCGAGGTACCCGGCGGCGGGGTGAAGATGGTGAGCCGCTGGTCCTCGGCCGGGCTCAGCAGCGTCTCGCACTCCAGCTCGATCGGGCCGATGACGGGGTGGTCGACGCGCAGGCGGCTCTTCCGGCTCACGGCGACCTCGTGCAGTTCCCACAGCGCGGCGAACTCGGGACTGGCCTCCCGCAGCCGGGCGACCAGGCGGGTCGAGGCGGCGTCGTTGCCCCGCCGGGCGACCGAGGCCCGCAGGTCGGCGACGTAGGCGCGGCTCTGCGGTTCGCGCTCCTCGGCCGGGTAGATCGGCTGGAGCGTCGGGTCGGTGAACCAGCGCCAGATGAAGTTGCGGTCCTGCTCGCGGACCGAGCAGATACAGCCGAGGAGCGCCTCGGCCATGGTGTTGCGGGCGAGCAGGTCGCCGATGTCGCTCGTGATGTGGGCCGGGGTCTCCTTGAGCTGGTCCAGCAGGTACAGCAGGGCGGGCCGGACGTGGTCGCCCGCCGGCCGGCCCGCGGGCGGCCGGTGCCCCGAGAGCAGGTACAGGTGGTCGCGTTCGTCCTCGGTCAGGCGCAACGCGTGCGCCAGTGAGGCGAGGATCTGCGGCGACGGCTGCGGGCTGCGGGCCTGCTCGAGGCGCATGTAGTAGTCCGCGGACATCCCGGCGAGCTGGGAGACCTCCTCGCGCCGCAACCCGGGCGTACGGCGGCGTGGCCCGGCCGGCAGGCCGACCTCTTGGGGGCGCAGCCGTTCCCTGGAACGACGCAGGAAGTCGGCGAGCTCACGGCGGTCCATCTGCATGTCCCCAATCATCGCCGAGACCCGTACCGCGTCCGAATGCCCAGCCAGGGATCGTCGATCCTAGGGAAAGCGCTCCGCTCGTCACCGCCGCGGCACGTTGGCAGTCTCATCGGTGTCCGGCCGAAACGGCGGCCGGCTTCCAGCTCAGGGAGTGCGCGATGAAGGCAGTGCGATTCGACGAGTACGGCGCCATCGAGGTGCTGCGGGTCGTGGAGGTGGACCGGCCGGTCCCCGGGGCCGGTCAGGTCCTCGTACGGGTGAAGGCGGCGTCGATCAACCCGGGTGAGGTATCGATCCGCACCGGGGTGCTGCACGAGAAGTGGCCCGCGACGTTCCCCTCCGGCGAGGGCAGCGATCTGGCCGGGATCGTGGAGGAGGTCGGCGCGGACGTCACCGGCTTCTCCGCCGGGGACGAGGTCATCGGGTTCACCGACGACCGGGCGAGCCACGCCGAGTTCGTCCTCGTCGAGGTCGCGAACCTGATGCCCCGGCCGGCGAACGTCTCGTGGGAGCAGGGCGGGTCGCTGTACGTCGCGGGGACGACGGCGTACGCGGCGGTGCGGGCCGTCGCCCCGGGACCGGGCGACACGGTGGTGGTCTCCGCCGCCGCCGGGGGAGTGGGGACGATCGCGGTCCAGCTCGCGCGGCGTGCCGGCGCGACGGTGATCGGGCTGGCGAGCGAGGCCAACCACCAGTGGCTGACGGACCACGGGGCGATCCCCGTCGCGTACGGCGAGGGCGTCGCCGACCGGATCCGGGCCGCCGCTCCCGGCGGAAAGGCCGACGCGTTCGTCGACGCGTTCGGCGACGGCTACGTCGACCTGGCGATCGGGCTCGGCGTCGCTCCGGAGCGGATCGACACCATCAAGGACTGGGACGCCGCCGCGAAGTACGGCGTCAAGACCGACGCCAACGCGGAGGCGGCCACCGCCGAGGTGGTCGCCGAGCTGGCCGCGCTGGTCGACAAGGGCGAGCTGGAGATCCCGATCGCCCGCACCTACCCGCTCGACCAGGTCCGGGACGCCTTCCGCGAGCTGGAGAAGCGTCACACCCGAGGCAAGATCGTCCTGCTGCCGTGACGCGCTCGTCGTCTTCGCCTGTGGCCGTTTTACGGATTTCCCGGACGTTATCTTGTACGCACCGACGTCGTGGTAAATCGCGGCGTTGTATCCGAAGGAGAGAACACATGCGAGTGCACGAGTCCGGCGACTCGGACGGCAACCACGAGAGCAAGCGCACAGGCATCCCCACAGGTGAGGTCCAGCGGGTGCGGGAGGAACTGTCAGCGAGGGGCGGCGCCACGTGGGCCACTCCGGAGTACGACGACCAGGACCGGTTCAAGGGGACCCACACCGTGACCAACACCAGGAAGGGGTCCGAGTAAGCGGCGGTAAGGAGGGACCGGCTTAGGGCCGGTCCCTCCCTCAGCGGCGGCCCTCCCTCTCAACGGGGGAGGGCCGCAGTGTGTTATTCAGTCGACCTCGGCGACGGCCTGGGCGAACTGCGCCTGGTAGAGACGGGCGTAGGCGCCGTCGGCCTTCAGGAGCTCGTCGTGGGTGCCCTGCTCGACGATGCTGCCGGACTCCATGACGAGGATCAGGTCCGCGTCGCGGATCGTGGACAGCCGGTGCGCGATCACGAAGCTGGTCCGTCCCTTGCGCAGGGAGTTCATCGCGCGCTGGATCAGGACCTCGGTGCGGGTGTCGACCGAGCTGGTCGCCTCGTCCAGGATGAGGATCGTGGGCCTGGCGAGGAACGCCCGGGCGATCGTGATCAGCTGTTTCTCACCGGCGCTGACGTTGGAGCCCTCATCGTCGAGGACCGTGTCGTACCCGTCGGGCAGCGTGCGCACGAACCGGTCGACGTGGGTGGCGCGCGCCGCCTCCACGATCCGCTCCTGGGTCGCGTCGGCCGCCCCGTACGCGATGTTCTCGGCGATGGTGCCGCCGAACAGCCAGGCGTCCTGCAGCACCATGCCGGTCTTGGACCGCAGGTCCTCGCGGGTCATCTCGGCGACGTCCACGCCGTCGAGCGTGATCCGGCCGCCCGTGACCTCGTAGAACCGCATCAGCAGGTTGACCAGGGTGGTCTTGCCGGCCCCCGTCGGGCCGACGATGGCGACCGTCTGGCCCGGCTCGACGGACAGGGACAGGTCCTCGATCAGCGGCGCGTCCGGGTTGTAGCGGAAGGACACGTTCTCGAACACCACCCGCCCGCGTACGCCCTCGGGCCGGACCGGCGTCTGCGGGTCCGGGTCCTGCTCATCCGCGTCGAGCAGCGCGAACACGCGCTCGGCGGAGGCGACGCCCGACTGCAGCAGGTTCGCCATGCTGGCCACCTGCGTGATGGGCTGGGTGAACTGCCGGGAGTACTGCACGAACGCCTGCACGTCGCCCAGGGACAGCGAGCCCGAGGCCACCCGCAGGCCGCCGACGACCGCGACGAGGACGTAGTTCAGGTTGCCGATGAACATCATCGCCGGCTGGATCATGCCGGAGATGAACTGCGCCTTGAAACTCGACGTGTACAGCGTGTCGTTGTGCTCCCGGAAGGTCTCCAGGGACTCCTCCTGCCGGCCGAAGACCTTGACCAGGGAGTGCCCGGTGTACATCTCCTCGATGTGGCCGTTAAGCCGGCCCGTGGTGGCCCACTGCTTGATGAACTGAGGCTGTGCCTTCTTGCCGACCCTGGCCGCGACCAGCACCGAGACCGGCACGGTCACCAGCGCGATCAGCGCCAGCAGCGGCGAGATGACGATCATCATGGTCAGCACGCCGACGATGGTGAGCAGCGAGGTCAGCATCTGGCTGAGCGTCTGCTGCAGCGTCTGGGCGAGGTTGTCGATGTCGTTGGTGACCCGGCTGAGCACCTCACCGTGCGGCTGGCGGTCGAAGTAGCTCAGCGGCAGCCGGGCCAGCTTCAGCTCCGCCTGCTCGCGCAGCCGGAACATCGCCCGCTGCACGATCGTCGTCGTGAGGCGTCCCTGCACCAGGCCGAGGACCGCGGCCACCGCGAACAGCGCCAGGGCGATCAGCAGCACCATCCCGACCTTGCCGAAGTCGATGCCGTGGCCGGGCACGAAGTCGATCGAGTTCAGCATGTCCGCGAGGGTTCCGTGGCCGCTGCTCCGCAGGCCGGCGACCACCTCGGCCTTGCTCGTGCCGGCGGGGAACCGGCGGCCGGTGACCCCGGCGAAGATCAGGTCGGTGGCGTGGCCGAGGATCCGCGGGCCGACCACGGTCGTCGCGACGCTCGCGACGGCGAGCAGCAGGGTCACGACGATGAGCGGCCGCTCCGGCCGCAGCATCCGCAGCAGCCGCCGGCTCGACCCGCCGAAGTCCAGTGACTTCTCGGTCGACCGCCCGGCCATGAACCGGGCCGGTCCGTGGGCCGGCCCGCCCGGCCCGGGCCCTCGGCTCGGTACCGCGCGTTCTCCTGAAGGGGATGTCACGCCGCCTCCTGCTCGGTGAGCTGGGAGAGCACGATCTCCCGGTAGGTGTCGTTGGTGGCCATCAGCTCGTGATGGGTGCCGGTGCCGACGACGCGGCCCTCGTCGAGGACGATGATGCGGTCGGCGTGCCGGATGGTGGAGACCCGCTGCGCCACGATGACCACGGTCGCCTCGGCGGTCTCGGCGGTCAGCGCCGCCCGCAGGGCCGCGTCGGTCGCGTAGTCCAGCGCCGAGAACGAGTCGTCGAACAGGTAGATCTCGGGCCGGCGGACGAGCGCGCGGGCGATGGCGAGCCGCTGGCGCTGGCCGCCGGAGACGTTGGTGCCGCCCTGGTCGATCTTGGCGTCGAGGCGGTCCTCCATGCGCTCCACGAAGTCCTTGGCCTGGGCGATCTCCAGGGCGTGCCAGAGATCCTCGTCGGTGGCGTCCGGCTTGCCGTACCGCAGGTTGGAAGCGACCGTCCCGGAGAAGAGGTACGGCCGCTGGGGGACGAACGCGACCGCGTCCGACAGCGTCACGGGATCGAGCTCGCGCACGTCGACGCCGTCGACGAGCACGGCGCCGCCGGTCGCGTCCATGAGCCGGGGGATCAGGTTGAGCAGCGTGCTCTTGCCGCTGCCGGTCGAGCCGATGATCGCCGTGACCTCACCGGGCCGGGCGGTCAGGTCGACGCCGGACAGGACGGGCTCCTCCGCGCCCGGGTAGCGGAACTCCACGTCCCGCAGTTCCAGGTGGCCGTGCACGCTGAGCGTTCGCACCGCGTCCGCCGGCGGGACCACGCTGGAGTCGGTCTCCAGGACCTCGTGGATGCGCTCGGCGCACACCTCCGCGCGCGGCACCATCATGAACATGAAGGTCGCCATCATGACCGCCATGAGGATCTGCATCAGGTAGGTGAGGAACGCGGTCAGCGCGCCGACCTGCATCGAGTTGCTGTTGATCAGGTGGCCGCCGAACCACAGGACGGCGACGCTGGAGACGTTCATCACGAACATCACGATCGGGAACATCAGCGCCATCAGCCGGCCGGTGCCCAGCGACACGTCGAGCAGTTCGGTGTTGGCCGTGGCGAAGCGTCGCTGCTCGGGGAGGTCGCGGACGAAGGCCCGGATGACCCGCACGCCGGTGATCTGCTCGCGGAGCACCCGGTTGATGGTGTCGATGCGGTCCTGCATCAACCGGAACAGCGACCGCATCCGCCTGATGATCAACATGATCACCGTGCCGAGCACGGGCACGATGACCACCAGCAGCGACGACAGCGTGACGTTCTGGTTCAGCGCCAGCACGATGCCGCCGACGCCCATGATCGGCGCCGCGATCATCATGGTGAACGTCATCAGGGCCAGCATCTGGACCTGCTGCACGTCGTTCGTGGTCCGAGTGATCAGCGACGGCGTGCCGAACCGGCCCACCTCGCGGGCCGAGAAGGACTGGACCCGGGCGAAGATGGCGGCCCGGATGTCGCGGCCGAGGGCCATCGCGGTACGAGCGCCGAAGTAGACCGCGCAGATGGAGCAGACGATCTGGACGACGGACACGGCGAGCATGACACCACCGGTGCGCATGATGTAACCCGTGTCGCCCTTCACCACCCCCTGGTCGATGATGTCGGCGTTGAGGGTCGGCAGATAGAGCGTGGCCAGCGTCTGCACCAGCTGGAACGCCACCACGAGGGCGAGCGGCCAGCGATACGGGCGCAGATGGGCGCGCAGAAGTCGGATCAGCACACGGAACTCTCTCTGCGGGGGGACGGCGACGAGGAGGCGCAGCGGCTCTACGGTGGCAAACCACTCCGAGCACGTGCAACCGGAAAAATACCTCCATGACGCGACGTCAGGGCCAGCCCACTCCGGACCGGGCCTCCCGCCGTGGACGGGGACGTTCCGTCCACGGCGGGAGAGTCACCGTCGGGCCCCGCGCGTCCTCACCAGGCGAACGCCTCGGGAGCCGGGCCGGGCCCGGGGAAGATCTCGTCGAGCGCCTTCAGGAACTCATCGGACAGCTCCAGGGTGAGCGCCCGCAGGGCCGAGTCGAGATGCTCCCGCGTGCGCGGTCCCACGATCGGCCCGGTCACGCCCGGCCGGGTCAGCAGCCAGGCCAGGCCCACGTCACCGGGTTCGAAACCGTGCTGCTCGCACAGGTCCTCGTACGCCTGGATCCGCTCGCGCCGGGCCGGGTCGGCCAGCGTCTCGGCCTCGCGTCCGGACGTCGAGCGGGCGCCACCGCCCTCGCGTTCCTTGCGGATCGCCCCGCCGAGCAGCCCGCTCTGCAGCGGCGACCAGGGGATCACGCCCAGCCCGTACGCCTCGGCGGCCGGGATGACCTCCATCTCGGCCCGCCGCTCGATCAGGTTGTACAGGCACTGCTCGCTGACGAGGCCGAGGGAGCCGCGCCGGGCGGCCTGCTCGTTCGCGCGGGCGATGCCCCAGCCGGGGAAGTTGGACGACCCGACGTATAGGATCTTGCCCTGCTGGACGAGGACGTCCATCGCCTGCCAGATCTCCTCCCACGGCGTCGCGCGGTCGATGTGGTGGAACTGGTAGACGTCGATGTGGTCCGTGCCGAGCCGGCGCAGGGAGGCGTCGACGGCACGGCGGATGTTCACCGCGGACAGCTTGTCGTGGTTCGGCCAGACGCCGCCGTCCGTGCTCATGTTCCCGTACACCTTGGTGGCCAGGACCGTCTTGTCCCGCCGGCCGCCGCCCTTGGCGAACCAGGTGCCGACGATCTCCTCGGTACGGCCCCTGTGCGGGGCCCCACCGTAGACGTTCGCCGTGTCGAAGAAGTTGATCCCTGCGTCGAGCGCGGCGTCCATGATCTCGTGACTGTGGGGCTCGTCGGTCTGCGGGCCGAAGTTCATGGTGCCGAGCACCAGCCGACTGACCTTGAGCCCGGTCCGTCCCAGCTGTACGTAGTCCATGTCTGCACCCAAGCACCTAGAGCGCACTTCAGGGCAAGTGCGATTGTGTCCTCCCTCGCGGCGTACGATTCACCGTTGGTGACCGTCGTCCGAGACAACGGGTGGTCCGCAGCCGATCCGGATACCTTCACTTTCTGACAACCGGTGGCCGGAGGTCGTCGAGGGGGCCGGTGGGGAGGGCGATCCATCCTTCCGACCTCGCCGTTTCGAGCTCATGCGATTCCGGGGAGGTGGCGAGGCAGCGGGAGGCGGCGCGGGCGGTGAGGGCCGCGACGACCGCGTCCGTCGCGTCGTGCGAGCGGCGGCACAGTGACTCGCATGCTCCGAGGTCGAGCCAGGGCGCGGCCGTCAGGAGGCCGTCGACCAGCCGCCCGAGCGCCGCGACGTCGTGCGCCCGCTTGTATCCGCGGTACGGCAGGCCCCAGAGCCGCAGGGAGGCGGCCGGGTAGACCTCGACGACCACGCCCGTGCCGCACCGGTCCACCGGGCGGCCCTCCCGCGCGAGGCGGGACAGGAGCGCGGCGCAGCGCATCGCGGCGTGGCCGATCCGGTCCGCGGAGACGCTCAGCGGGGTCAGCCCGGTCCGCTCGTGGACGACCCGGTCGGTCAGCCGGAGCGCGAGGTTCCGGCGCCAGTCCCGGCCGCGGGTACCGACCGGCACGGCGACGTTCCCGGACCGGTGGGCGGCGACGAACTCGACGAAGGGGACCGGCCAGCCGAGCGGGCAGTCGATCCCGGCCTTGTCCGCCGTCAGCAGCGCGTCGACGATCATCTCGTCCTCGCACGCCTGCTGGATCCCGCGAACGGAGCAGCCGCCGCGGTGCCACTCCAGCCGGGCGAGCGCGGTGTTCCCGGCCTCCGCGGCGAGATCCAGTCCGACCGTGAGCACGACCTCACGATAGGCGCACCGCCGGAAAAGTCGCTCTTTTTTAGAGGAATGATGGATGGTGAAGCCGGGGATCCTCCCCGCGACGACGGACCGAGGAGGCGGCGTGAAGTTCGTGATGCGCGAGCGGATGTTCAGCATCGGCGACGATTTCTGGATCGAGGATGAAGCGGGGCAGCGCGTATTTCTCGTCGACGGCAAGGCGCTGCGACTGCGCCAGACGTTCGAGCTGAAGGGACCGGGCGGGGAGATCTTCGCCGTCATCCGGAAGAAGATGGTCAGCATCCGCGACACCATGCTCATCGAGGCCGAGGGCGGCACCGTCGCCAAGGTGCACAAGAAGCTGTTCAGCCCGCTCCGGCACAAGATGGAGATCGAGCTGGCCGACGGGCAGGAGTGGACCGCGACCGGCGACCTCATCGAGAAGAACTACCGGATCGAGGGCGACCAGGGCGTCGTCGCGGAGACGTCCCGCAAGTGGTTCCGGATCCGCGACACGTACGGCATCGAGGTCTACCACCCCGACGTCCCGCTCGTGCTGGCCGTGGCCGTCGCGGTCGACGAGCTCGCCGAGGACTCGCGGCACCGGGACGACGACTGAGAAGGGGGACGCCGGGGCGGGTGCCGTGATCAGTCCGGGCGGCGGAGGACCCGGCGGCGGGTGAACGCCCCGTTGCGGGCGGCCTTGGCGGCGCGCATCCGGTCCAGCTCTTCGGCGTCGACGCCGCGCGCGGCGGCGAGGGCGTAGACCACCTCGAGGACGTCGGCGAGCTCCGCCACGTCACCGGACGCGGCGAACTCGCCGACCTCCTCGTACAGCTTCCCGCGCAGCAGCATGAGGTACTCGCCGTCCCCGGCGGTCCGTACGTCGGGGTCGCGGCCATCGGCGCGGATGAGGTCGGGCACGCGGTCCCGTACGAGCTTCTCCAGGCGGCCGGGGCCGGTCCGGCCCCGATGGGTCAGATTCCCGTCGCGCCGGTCGAGCGCCTGCACCCACTTCACCGCGACGGCGGCGGTCTGGATCAGCTCGGTCCGCAGCGCCCGCGGATCGGTCTCGGCCAGCGCCTCGCAGAACTCCTCGGCGAGGATGTGCCGCCAGGTAAGCCGGGCCCCGGCCCACGCCACCCGGCAGTCGCGCTTGGCGGCGTCGGCCGCGGCGGCGTGCTCGGTCCCGGTGCCGTCCGGCAGGTCCTGCACACCCCACATCACGTCCTGCGCCGCGCGCTCGGCGGCGACGTCCGCCAGGACGCGGTCGAGAGAACGCGGAATGTCGGAGTCCCCGGCGGACGGATCACCGTACGGCTCGTCGGCATCGCTCATGCGCCCAGTCTGACGCCCCGTCGCCGGCGCGCGCGGGTCGCAGTCCGCTGAACCGGGCGAACGCCTTCAACCGCGCCCCGTCACCTTCGCGGGGCGGGGCGCGCCGTTCTCCGGTGTCAGGAGCCGGCGCGGCGGGCGCGGGCGCGGCGCTTGCCCTCGTGCATCGCCTGCACCCGGGCGACCGGGATCGTACGGCCCTCGGCGACCAGTCCCGGATCGAGCGGCTGCGGACCGGGCATCCACGCGGACCAGGGGTCGCCCTCGGCGAGCAGGCGGCGCGCGGTCCGCATCGTGAAGTCCGCCGGCGTCACCTCGTCCAGGTCGTCCCACGCGACGGGGAACGAGACGGGCACCCCGGGCCGTACGCGCGGGCTGTAGACGGCCACGACCGTCGCCCCGCCCGCCCGGGTCGAGTCGATGAACACCTTGCCGCCCCGGTCCTCACGGATGAACGCCGTGGTGGCGAGCGCCGGGTCCAGGCGTTCGGCGCGCGCCCCGATCGCCCGGGTCGCCGCGGCGGCCTCCTCCGCGGTCAACCGCCCCTCGACCGGGACGAACACGTGGACGCCCTTCGCGCCGCTCGTCTTGACCACGCCGGTGAGGCCGGCGTCCGTCAGGACCTCGCGGACGAGGCGGGCCGCGCGGACGGCGAGGCCGAACGCGCCCGCGTCCGGCGGATCGATGTCCAGCACCAGGTGGGTGACCTGCTCGCCGCGCAGGAGCGCGGGGTGGTACTCGACGGCGCGCTGGTTGGCGAACCACAGCAGCGTCCGCCGGTCCTCGCAGACCGCGTACGTCACCTGGCGGTGGGACGCCTCCGCCCACACCCGTACGGCCGGTATCCACGACGGGGCGTACTTCGGAAGGTTCTTCTGCATGAACGGCGCCTGGCCGCGCAGCGCCCGGATCACCGACAGCGGACGCTCCCGCAGGTTCGGGATGATCCGGTCGGCGACCGCGTCGAGGTAGTCCACCAGTTCGCGCTTCGTCGCCCCGGCCCCCTCGAAGAGGGGCTGGTCCAGGTTGGTCAGGGTCACGCCGTCCCGCTGCTCGCCGTCACCGCTCATCGCCCCATCCTCCGCCGTACCGGTCGGAGTCGTCCATGCCCCCGCCAAGCGCCGTCATGCGGTTTCACGGTCGATCGCCGGACGTCATGGCCGCCGGCTCCGGCGATGACGGCTCCGGTACGGGCTCCGGCTCGCCGCGCAGCCCGGGGGCCAGCAGGGCGGTGACCGCCACTGAGCCCGCCGCCATCACGGCCATGGCCGTCGCGGGGGAGACGCGCTGGGCGACCGCGCCGGCGAGGGCGGCGCCGACGCCCTGCATGGTGAGCATGCCGGCGGAGTGCAGGCCCAGTGCCTGCCCGTGCACGTCCTTCGGCGTGAGGGTCATCAGGCGGTCCTGCAGCAGGAGCGTGGCCGAGTACCCGATCGAGGCGAGCGTGATCGCCGCCACGGCGAGGCCCAGGCCGGGGTGCGCGGCGAAGACGAGGTACGGCGCGGCGAGCAGCAGGCGCAGCGGGGCGTCGAGCCGCCGCCGCCAGCCTGCGGGGACGAACCGGCCGGTCAGCGTGTCGCCGAGCAGCATCCCCCCGGCCGCGAACGCGAACAGCAGTCCCGCGTGCCGGGGCGCGTACGGGACGAACAGCGACTCGCAGCCGACGATCAGGCCGTTCGGCACCCACAGGGCCAGGTAGACGTACCGGCGGGGCGGTGAGGACCACAGCCGCGCGTTCGTCCGCCAGGTCGCGGCGATCGACGGCCGGCCCGCGGTCCGCGGCGGGCGGTCGCCGAGACCGAACCGCGCGACGGCCGCCGTGGCGAGGTAGAGGGCCGCGCCGGTCAGCAGCGTGCCGCGCGGGGACAGGGCCGTCACCAGCCCGCCTCCCACGGCGAACCCGCAGATCTGCATGGCGCCGACGGACATGTTCAGCACCGAACGGCCGAGCAGGTAGTCCTCACTGGGAAGGATCTCGCTGAGCAGCCCGTACCGCACCCCGCCGGCCACCGAACCCACCAGCCCCAGCAACATGATCACGACGAAGACGGCCCACAGGGGCAGGCCCGGGACGGCCAGCACGGCGGTGCCGAGCCCGAAGGCCAGCGCCAGGCCCGTCGTCGCGGCGCGGGGCGGCAGCCGGTCGGCCGCCGACAGCAGCGCCGTCGCCCCGATCACCTGTGCCAGAGAAGGGCCGAACATGCTGAGCGCGGACAACAGCGGCGAGCCCGTGGCCGTGTAGACGAGCGTGCCCAGGGCCAGGCCGCTGACGGTCGACGCCGCGACCTGCGTCGACGCGGTCGCGAACAGCGGCGTGAACTCGGGCGTGCGAAAGAGCCCGCGGTAGGTGGTCGGCATGGTCGGGAGTCTCACGCCCGGCGGAACGAGGCCGGTAATGTTTCGCGGGGAGGCGAAACATGAGCTGGTGGCGGATCAGCACGGACACGCTGGCGGAGAGCCGGTTCGTGATCTCGGCGCTGGCCGAGACCACCGCGTGCCTCCTGGCGCTGCACAAGGACGTGGCCGCGCACCCCGGCGAGCGCCAGTGGCTCGACGCCTGCCTTCCCGCCTACCGGGCGCGGCTGGCCGCCGACCCGATCACCGCGCTGCTCGTGTGGTCCGCGCTGCGCCCGGGCTGGATCGCGGACTTCGTGGTCCCCCCGGCCTCCGGCGCGGCGGCTCCGGCCTTCCACGACGAACTGGCACCGATTCGCGAGACACCCGCCGACCAGGTCCATGCGGACCTCGAGGTCGCGCTGCGGGGCCCCGTCCCGGCAGGACTGCGTCGGCCGGATCTGGCCGAGCGCCTCGCCGACCTGCTCGAGTGGTTGTGGATGGAGCTGGTCCGGCCGGACTGGGCGCGACGCCGGCGCGTCATCGAGGCCGACGTCGTCGCGCGGACCGCGCAGCTCGGCCAGGCGGGCTGGGCCGCCGCGTTCGACGCGATGCGTCCGGGCATGCGCTGGCTGGGGGAGGGCCGTCTGCAGGTCAACCGGTACGACTTCCCACCCCGGGACCTTTCCGGAGCGCGGCTGCTGTTCGTCCCGGTGACGCCCGGCGTCGGCTGGGTCTCCTGGGCGGCCGACCGGTACGCCGTGATGTACCCGTGCTCCGGCGTGCTCGCCGAACCCGACCCCGCCCCGGTACCCGATGCTCTGGGCGCCCTGCTGGGGCCTGCGCGGGCGCGCGTCCTCGTCCTCCTGGACACGCCCAAGACCACGACGCAGTTGGTCGCCCTGACCGGCCAGGGGCTCGGCTCGGTCGGCCGTCATCTGAGGATCCTGCTCGACGCCCGGCTCGTCCGGCGCCGACGCGCCGGACGAGCCGTCCTCTACGATCGCACCGCCGCCGGCGAGGTCCTGATCCGCGCCCAGGCGCCCCGCTGACGGCGGCGGACGTCAGGCCTCGGTCCGCAGCGGCCGGAAGAAGGCACGCAGGTCATCGACGACCTGCTCGGGCTCCTCCTGCGCCATGAAGTGCCCGCCCCGTTCGGGCCGGTGCCAGTGGCGCAGGTCCGCGTACAGCCGCTCCGCGAGGCTCTTCGGCAGGGTCCGGAACGCGGGCTCGTTGCTCAGGGTCACCGCTCCCGGAACCGTGACCCGCGGGACCGGCGGGTTGGACGGGTAGTCGTAGTACTGCCGGAACGACGACCCGATCGTGCCGGTCGCCCAGTAGAGGGTCGCGATCGTGCACAGGGTGTCCTTGTCCCAACGGGTCTCGAGGTCACCCCCGCAGTCGCTCCAGTCCCGGTACTTGTCGATGATCCAGGCGGCGAGCCCGGCGGGGGAGTCCATGAGACCGGCGGCGACCGTGTCCGGCCGGGTGCACATGATCTCGCTGTATCCGCCGTCCTGCTCGTCGTACGCGCGCAGGTCGTCGAGGAACGCCTGCTCCTCGGCGGTCGGCGGCCGGTCGCCGAAGTCGGCGGTGACCACCGCCGACGTCACGTGGACGCCGACCAGGCTCTCCGGGAACAGCGCGCCCAGCCACTGGGTGACGCCGCCCCCGATGTCCCCGCCGAACGCCCCGAACCGCCGGTGGCCGAGGGTCTCGGTCATCAGCGAGTGCCAGATCCGGGCGGTGCCCTGGCGGGTGAAGGGACCGTCCGGCAGTTCGGAGAACAGGAACCCGGGCAGCGAGGGGATGACCACGTCGAAGGCGTCGGCGGGGTCGCCGCCGTACGCGGCCGGGTCGGCGAGGCGCCGGGCGACGCCCAGCATCTCGACGAAACTGCTCGGCCAGCCGTGCGTCAGCACGAGGGGGAGCGGCTCGGGCCCGCCTTCGGGGCGCACGCCGCGCACGTGCACGAAGTGCACCCGCCGGCCGGCCACCTCGGCGAGGTAGTGCGGGAAGGCGTTCAGCGCCTTCTCGGCCGCACGCCAGTCGAACTCGTTCGCCCAGTACGCGACGAGCTCGCGCAGGTAGCCGGGATCGGTGCCGGCCGCCCACGAGGTGGTGTCGGACGCCGTCGTGAACCGCGTACGCGCGAGACGCGCGCGCAGGTCGTCGAGGACGTCGTCGGAAACGGAGATCTGGAAAGGCGTGACTGTCATGTTTCCTTCACTGAGGAGTGTGTACGGACGGACACCCCTCGGCGCGGATCAGACGGCCGCGACGGCGAGGAGCGCCCGGAAAGGACCGGTCATCGTCATCGGGCTCACCTCCTCGCGTTCGTTCCGCCACGGGACTATACAGCGCCGCGGCCCGAACACCACCCACATCGCGTACCGCACGCTGCGGCTGATATTGTATCTGAGTCATATAATATGGTTCTCGTATTAGGGAGGATGCCATGGCCGCCAAGGTCGCCATCGTCACCGGGAGTTCACGCGGAATAGGCCGGGCGATCGCCTCGCGACTCGCCGCGGACGGAATGCAGGTGGTCATCAACTACAAGAGCGATCTCGGCGCCGCCGAGGATGTCGCCTCGACCATCGAGAAGTCCGGCGGGAAGGCCGCCATCGTGCAGGCCGACGTGACCGATCCCGCCCAGTTGCGCACACTGTTCGACTCCGCCGAACAGCGCTATGGGGCACTCGACGTCTTCGTGCACAACGCCTACGGAGCCGCCTTCGGCACCATCGCCGAGGCGAGCGACGATGACTACGAGCGCACGTTCGGCGCCAACGCCCGCGCGACGTTCGTGGCGTTCCGGGAGGCCGCGACCCGAGTCCGTGACGGCGGTCGGATCGTGTTCGTCTCCTCGTCGATCACTCGCACGGGCAACCCGCCCGCGCTGTACTCGGCCAGTAAGGCGGCTGGAGAGCAACTGGCGCGCACGTTCGCCCGCGAGGTGGCCGCCCGGCGTATCACCGTCAACAGCGTGCTGGCCGGGTTGACCGAGACCGACGGACTGAGGGCGACCGTAGGTCCTCCCACGGGAGAGCTCGTCCGGAGGATCCCGATGGGCCGGATCGGTCGGCCCGAGGACATCGCCGATGTCGTCGGTTTCATCGCCTCCGACGGGGCCCGGTGGATCACCGGCCAGAGCATCGCCGTCGACGGCGGCATGACCTGACCGGAGATGCCGTACGGCGGGCTGGACACCACGCGGAACGGCCGGTCCGGCAGGCGCAGCGACCGGGCGTCGGTTTCGGCCGCCCCCGGACGGCTGCGGCCCGTGGATGGCCGGAGCCGAGGTCGGGTGTGCGTATCGCTCGGTCAATGCCGGGCGCGTCAGCCCTCAAAGGGGCGAAAATCGGTCGGCCCGGGCGGGTGCGGCGGTCCTTTTCCGAGGCTTCGGCGCGAGGGCGTCGCCGGGAGCGGCGCGGTATGGCGAAGGCGAGATCCGGGGGGGCGGGCCGGGGTCAGGGGCCGGAGCGGCGGGCGGTGTGGGAGGCGGCCTCGGCGGCGGCCGTGGCGGCGTCCCCGGCCCGGATGGCCGCGAGCAGCCGGGAATGGTCCATGTAGCCCTCGGGGGACAGCTCGGCGCCGAAGTGCTCGCGCAGCGACTCCCGGATCACCTGTCCGAGGTCCGCGTACAGCTCGGCCAGCACCTCGTTGTGGGACGCGGCGACGACCGCCAGGTGGAACGCCGCGTCCGCGTCGACGAACGCGTCCCGGTCGCCGGACGTCCAGGCCTTCTCCCGGCGTTCCAGGAGGGTGTCGAGCCGCCGCAGGTCCTCGTCCGTGCGCCGCTCGGCGGCCAGCCCGGCCGCCGCGGCCTCCAGCGCGCCTCGCACCTCGATGACGTCGCGCCGGCCGACCTCGGCGAAGCGGCGCTGCATCACGCCGGACAGCTCGCTGGTCGCCACGACGTAGGTCCCGGAGCCCTGGCGGATGTCCAGCATCCCGTTGTGCGCCAGCGCCCGTACGGCCTCCCGGACGGTGTTGCGGGCGACGCCCAACTGCTCGACCAGCTCCGGTTCGGTCGGGATGCGGGATCCGACCGGCCAGGTGCCGGAGGTGATCTGCTGCCGCAGCCGCGCGATCACCTGGTCCGACAGGGCGGCCCGACGGGGGACCGGTGCGATATTCATCCCATCATTCTACGATTAGCGCTATGTCGAATCATGAGGCGGTTCGTCCGCATTGTGCGGAACCGCCGCAGGACCTCACCGCGTCCCCCGTCGCCGGCCGACGGCTGGCGGCCGTGGCCCTGGTCCTGGCCGCGCTCAACCTCCGCCCCGCCGTCACGAGCCTGGGCCCGGTGCTCGAAGAGGTGCGCTCCACACTCGGGATGAGCGCCACCGTCGCCGGGCTGCTCACCTCGCTGCCGGAGGTGTGCTTCGCGCTCGTCGGGTTCGCCGCGCCCCGGTTCGCCCGCCGGTACGGGACCGACGGAGTCATCGCCATCGGCGCCGTGGCGCTCGCGGCGGGCCTGGTCACGCGGCCCTTCGCGTCGGGCACCCTCGTGTTCATCGCGCTGAGCGCCGTCGCGCTGGCCGGCATCGCGGCGACCAACGTGCTGCTGCCGGTGGTGGTCAAGCAGCGTTTCCCGGACCGGGTCGGCGCGATGACCGGCGTCTACTCGACGGCGCTCAACGTCGGCGCCTGCGCGGCCGCCGCCGGCACCGTTCCGCTGGTCCGGGCGTTCGGCGGGCGCTGGGAGGCCGGTCTGGGCTCCTGGGCGGTGCTCGCCGTCGCCGCCGTTCCGGCGTGGCTGGTTCTCGGCCGCCGCCGGAGCGCGTCCGCCGTCCGCGCGCCGGGGCCTGCCGTGTCGGACGGCGGGTCCGGCGTGCGCATCAGCCGGAACCCCACCGCCTGGGCGCTCGCGGTGTTCTTCGGCCTGCAGGCCGGCGGCGCGTACGTCATCATCGGCTGGCTGCCGCAGATGTTCCGCGACGCCGGGTTGTCGGCGGAGACGGCGGGCCTGCTGTTCGCGGGCACCTCCCTGCTCAGCGTGCCCCTGTCCTACCCGCTGTCCGCCCTCGCGGGCCGCCTGCGCGACCAGAGCGCCCTGGCGGCGGGCCTCGCCGTGTGCGGTCTGGCCGGATTCGCCGGGCTCTGGGCCGCGCCGGCCGGCGCGCCCTGGCTGTGGGCGATGCTGCTCGGACTCTCCAACTGCGCCTTCCCGCTGGCCCTGGCCATGATCGGAATGCGGGGGCAGGACGGCGCCACGGTGGCCCGGCTGTCCGCCTTCGCGCAGAGCACGGGCTACCTCATCTCGATCCCCGTGCCGGTCCTCGTCGGGGTGCTCTACCAGCACAGCGGCGGCTGGCGGACGCCGCTGACCCTCATGGCCGTCCTCATGGTGCTGCAACTCGTGGCCGGCCTCGTCGCGGGCCGCGACCGCCGGATCGGCTGACACCTCTAAGATCGGCCGGGTGCGGAGCGGGGAGACGACGATGGCCCACGGCGCCGAGCCGCGACTGACCGAGGTGGCGCCGGGCGTGCACGCCTGGGTGCAGCCGGACGGCTCCTGGTGGATCAACAACGCCGGGGCGGTGCGGGGGGCCGACGGGGTGATCCTCGTCGACACCTGCGCGACCGCCGAGCGCACCCGGCGGTTCCTCGCCGCGGTCGACGCGGCGACCGGCGGCGACCCGGTACGGATGGCGGTCAACACGCACCTCCACGGGGACCACACGTACGGCAACGCGCTGCTCCCCGACTCCGCCGTGGTGGTCGGGCACCGGGCGACGCGCGAGGGGCTGCTGGCGGACTTCATCCTCAAGGGCACGCCGCCGATCTGGTCGCCGTCCCCCGACTGGGGCGTCTCGGACATCCGGCCGCCGACCGTCGTCCTCGACGACGAGCTGACGCTCTTCACGGGCGAGCGGCGGATCGAGCTCCGGCACCCGGGACACCGGGCCCACACGGCCGGGGACGTGGTCGCGTGGCTGCCGGAGGAGCAGGTGCTGTTCACCGGCGACCTGATCTTCCACGAGGTGACGCCGCTGGTCTTCATGGGGTCCGTCGAGGGGGCGCTGCGCTCGCTGGAGTGGCTGGCCGGCTTCGGCGCCCGTACGGTCGTGCCCGGCCACGGGGCGCTCATCACCGGTGACCTCGCGCCCGTCCTGGCGGCGCACGAGGCGTACTACCGCCTCATCCTCGACACCGCGCGGCGCGGCCGGGCGGAGGGACTCACTCCTCTGGAGGCCGCCCGTACGTGCGACCTCGGCCCGTTCGCGGGATGGCCGGACCGCGAGCGCGTCGTCCTCAACCTGCACCGCGCGTACGCGGACGCCGAAGGCGGCGATCTCGACCTGATCGCCGCCTTCACCGACGCCATCGCCTACAACGGCGGCCCGCTGCGCTGCGCCGTCTGACGGGCGCCGCTCAGCGCCGTCCGGCCAGGGAGGCGCGGGAGACCGGGAAGTCGAAGTAGGTGTTCGGGAACGGCTCGGGCTGGTAGGTGTAGTGCCACCACTCCTCGGCCAGGTTGACGAATCCGGCGGCCTCCATGGCGTTCTTCAGCAGCAGCCGGTTCGCGTGCTGTGTGCCCTGGACGCGCGGGTCGAGCGTGTGGGCGAGCGTGTCGAAGCAGTCGAACCCGGTGCCCATGTCGATCGAGTTGTCGGGGAACCGCTCGGGCTGCGGCGCGTAGCAGGGCACGAGCCGCTGCCCGGGGTGGTACGGCTGCGTCGGCCGCGCGGGCAGCTTCACGACCGTGAGGTCCATCGTGCTGCCCCGGCTGTGCCCGGACTTCTCGGCGATGTAGCCGTCCGCGAACAGCCGCGACTTGTCCACGCGCGGGTAGAACTCGGCCTTCATCTGGGTGGCCTTGGGGTCCTCGGCCCACTTGAAGAAGTCGTTCACCGCGCGCTGCGGGCGGTAGCAGTCGTACACCTTCAGCGAGTAGCCCCGGCGCAGCAGCTTCCCCTGCACCTTGTGCAGGGCCTGGGCGGCCGGCCTGGTCAGGATGCAGATCGGCTGGCGGTATCCGTCGATGGGCCGGCCGACGAAGTTGTGCTTCGTCGGGTAGCGCATCTCCTGGATGATCGTCGGATCGACGTCGCTGAGCGCGACGAACTCCTGGGGAGCCTTCGGCTCCGTACGCGCGTGCGCCGCCGGTGACACGGCGGTAACGGTCAGCAGCGCCGCGAGCGCGACGGTCAGGCGACGGAGAACGGTGGCGGGTTTCTGCATCCCTCTGGCCTATCAGGTCGGGCGTGCCGCGCGAAACCCTCGCACCGCTCGGCCGAGCGCACCTTCAGCCCGATCGGCCGCTCAGCCGAACCGTCCGCTGAGCGAGCGGAAGACGCCCGGCGCCACGCCCCGGAGCCGGGAGGGCAGGCGGAGCCAGCACGGCACGTAGCACTCCGCGCGGTCCCGTTCGACCGCGGCCACCACCGCCCGCGCGACCCGCTCGGGCGGGACCGGCCGGGGCCACCGGCGGGCGTACGGCCGGCCGCGCCGGACGAAGAACGGCGTGTCGACGACGCCGGGTAGCACCACCGACACCCCGACGTCGCGCAGTTCGTGACGGAGCCCCTCCGCGAACACGATCAGCCCGGCCTTGGTCGCCGAGTACACGGCCTCCTCCCGTACACCGACGGCACCCGCGATGGAGGAGACGAACACCACGTGCCCGCCGCCCCGCTCGACCATGCCGGGCAGCAGGAGCCGGGTCAGCTGGATCGGCGCGGTGAGGTTGACGGCGGCGAGCCGATCGACGGCCTTGCCCGGCATACGCGTCAGCGGCCCCGCCCAGCCCGCCCCGGCGTTGCTCACCAGGACGTCGACCGGTCCGGCGCGCGAGGCCAGCCGGGCGACGTCCCAGGCCAGATCGCCTGCGATCACCCGCCCGCCGGTCTCGGCGGCCACGGCGTCGAGCCGCTGCCGGTCCCGCCCCGCCAGGACGAGCCGGGCCCCGGCCCGCGCCATCTCCCGCGCGGTCGCCGCCCCGATCCCCGAGGACGCCCCGGTGATCAGCACCCGCGCCCCACTCAGCCGCATGCTCAATCCGTTCCCCGTGCGAACCCGGCTGATCCCCGGCGTTCACCGGCCACGGGCCGTCGACGTCCTCGGATCGGCACAGCCGCTTGCGCGCGTCAGGGGATCGCGGCCTCGATCTGGGCGAGGTGGGCGGCGAGGAGCTCTTCGAACGCGGCGCGGCGGTCCGCCCCGAGGGGGCGGAGGTCGCGGGCGAAGTGGGTCAGGGCGGGGAAGCGTTCGGGGTCCGCGCCCAGGACTGCGACGCGGAACAGCTCCATGCCCTGTTCGTACTCCTTCGGGGTGATGGTGCTGATGCCGGCCTCGGAGGCGATCAGCGCGGCGATGAGGATCATGATCCGGTGATAGCGCGCCGGGATCTCCTCGTCCGGCAGGCCCGAGGCCCGCAGGGCCTGCAGGAGCTCTTCCATGACCAGCCGGGAACCGGCGCCGCCTGAGGCATAGCGTCCCCAGATCACGGCGAGCTGGGGCTGCCGGCCGAAGGCCTCTCTCAAGCGCAGGGCCAGGGCGGTGACGCGCTGTTTCCAGTCACCCTCGGCGTGGTAGCCGTCCATGGCGGCCAGCAGGATCCGGTCGGCGACCGCCCGCAGCAGTTCGGTCTTGGTGCGGAAGTGCCGGTAGAGGCTGGAGGAGTCGGTCCCGAGCGCCGCGGCGAGCTTGCGCACACTGAACGACTCGGCGTCGCTCGTGCGCAGCAGCTCCGCCGCCGCATCCAGGATCTCCTCGGTCGACCAGCGCCTTCGACCTGTCATCTCGCTCCTCTCACCCGGACTCAGCATAACCTATGCACTTGCCGTTGCACGCGCCGCGTGCATAATGAGGACGTCAAAGCTCACCGTAGGGAACACGAAAGGACATGGGTCGTGGAGAACCCGCTGGATTCCGCGGCGCTGAACGCCGCCCTGGAAGATGTCCACCGCGCCGGGATGCCCGGCTTGTTCGCCGAGGTTCGTGACGGCGACCAGGTCTGGCGCGGCGCCGCCGGGGTCGCCGATGTCGCCACCGGTCGTCCCGTCACCGCCGACATGCGGCACCGCGTCGGCAGCATCACCAAGACCTTCACCGCCGCCGCGGTGTTGCAGCAGGTCGAGAGCGGCCAGATCGGTCTCGACACGCCGATCGGCTGCTACCTGCCGAGGCTGGTCCCCGGCGAACGCGGTGACGCGATCACCATCCGAATGCTGATCAACCACACCAGCGGGCTCGCCGAGTACCTCCCGTATGCCTACCCCTCGTTCAAGGCGTTCCCCGCCCTCGCGAACACCGGCCCCCAGAGCATGGACGACAACCGGTTCACGCGGTTTCACCCCGCCGAACTGATCGAGATGGGGGTCGCCGCACCGGCGGTCGGCGCCCCGGGCGGCACTCCAGGGGTGTACTCCAACACCAACTACCTGCTCCTCGGCCAGCTCCTGGAACAGGTGACCGGCACCACGGCCGAGGAGTACATCACCCAGAACGTCATCGAGCGTGCCGGGCTCCGAGACACCGAACTCCCGGTCGGGCCGTACGTCAACGGGCCGCACTCGCGGATGTACGAGGCGTGGTTGGGCATGATCGACCCGCCGCGCGACTACAGCGTCTTCGACATGTCATTCGTGGGGCCGGCGGCCTCGCTGATATCGACCGTCGCGGACCTCAACCGCTTCTTCGGCATGCTGCTCGCCGGCGAGATCGTCAGCCCGTCGTCGCTGGCGCAGATGCAACGCACCGTCCCGGTCATCTCCCAAGAGGGAAAGACCATCGACTACGGCCTCGGCCTGCACCCGATGAAGGCCCCGGGTCAGAGCACCTTCTGGGGCCACGGCGGCACGGTCTGGGGTGCCGGCGCGCTGGCCATGACCCGTGCCGACGGCGAGCGGCAGATGTCCCTCGCGGTGAACCTCCAGAGGTGGAACAGACTCGGCTCCTCGGGCCGGCCGCGGCCGCACCCCATCGACGATGCGCTTGCGGCTTTCTACCAGGTGGCGATGTACGGCAACACCGAAGACGTTCCGCCGGAGGAGTGACCACCACGGGGTTCCCCGCGCCTCCCGCATCACCTGACCGGCGGACGGCGACCATCCCGTCACCGACCCGGGCCAAGGCCCCGCCCCGGCGAGGGTTTCGGCGCCGGGAGGCATCACGCCGGTTCGTGCGCCGAGGCGCCGTCATCGCGGCGCGGCGTGCTCCTCGACGCGCCGTACGAGGTACTCGGTGACATCCTGCAGGTCGGTGATGGGGCGATGGACGCGGACGCCGCCGGGCGCCGCGAAGTCGAAGCCCTCGGCGCGCACCCACACGTTCAGGGTGCAGCTCCTGGACAATGAGACGCCGATCAGGGACACGCGTGCCTCGTGACGGTGGGCGACGTGCTCGATCCCGCGCGCGGACAGCGCCGCGGCGAGGCTCTGCGCGGCGGCGGAAGGGGCGACGGGCCGAGCGGCGAACCGCCGGGCCTCGGCGAGGGGGAAGGCGCTCCACACCGCCTTCCCCGGCCTCGCGTCCAGCCGGGACCGTGACAGGTACGCGCCCCAGGCTCCGGTGACCGTACCGACGATGTCGAGGCCCTTGCCGTGCTCGGCGAGCAGGTCGCCCGGCCTCGTGGCGGGCCAGGCGGTCCGGCATACGTCGAAGACCGCGACGACGAGTTCCGGGCGTGGGGTCGTACGGCTCCAGATCCAGAGTTCGGCCGGGACGATGGGCTCGTACGGGCCGGCGCGGAGGCCGTGCTTGAGGGCGTTCGTGGTCAGTTCGCTGGCGGTCAGCACCGCGGCGTCGACCAGGTCGCCGGGTAGCCGGAGCGCCGTGAGGGTGTCGTGGACCAGGGACCGGCCGACCGAGGCGCAGCGCGGGTCCGGTGGTAGCCGCCACGCGACCGCACCGCCCTCGGCGATTTCTGCGGCGGCCATATATCCGGGTTGCATGGTATGCGCCATTTTTACCGCCCTCGCTGGTCGTTAATTTCTGTGTTCCTGTTAACACCGTGCCTTTCTCGACCTAAAGTCGTCTCGGTTGCCGACAAGTCCTGCAAGTCAGCGAAACGCCGGAGGAAGGCCATGAGTTTTCGGGAATCCCCCGACCCGAAGTCGTCGATGTGGGCGCTCATCGCCTACTACCTGCGGTTCTGCCGCCAGCAGCGCAAGCTCACCGGCGAGCTGATGGGGGAGGTGCTCGGCGGTTCCAAGGCGACAGTTTCACGGCTGGAAACCGGCGATATGCGACTCGACGAAACGAGGGCCAAGGCGATCGACCGTAAATGGCAGACTGGCGGGATATTCTCCCTCCTCGTCTGGTATGCCACACTCGGCCATGATCCGGACTGGTTCAAGCAGTATCTAGACCTCGAAGCCCGCGCCAAGGTGATCCGAATCTGGGAACTCAGCCTGGTTCCCGGGCTCTTCCAGACGGCCGACTACGCGAGGGCCGGTCTCGCGTCTGGTGGAGTCAAGGACGTGGACGCGGCACTCGAACACCGGCTGGCTCGCCAGGCCGTCCTCGACAAGGAAGACGCCCCCGTTCTGTGGGCCCTGCTGTCGGAGTCACTCTTGGAGTCGCCCTGCGGCGGGCGGGACGTCATGCGAGCGCAACTCGCCCACATCCTCGATCTGTCCGAACGCCCCAACATCGGTGTACGGGTCGTCCCGAAGACCGTCGGGCACCATCCGGGCCTCGACGGGGCGTTCATGATTCTCAGGCTGGCCGATCCGTTCGGTGAGGTGGCCTACGTCGAGGCGCCGGGGGGAGGGCGGCTCGTCCCGAATGCCGATGAAGTGACGTCATTCGACCTGCGCTACGAGCGGATCGGATCCCAGGCATTGCCCGAGAGTGCGTCGCGGGACATGATCAAACAGATCATGGAGGTCATGTGATGAGTTCGCCATGGCGTAAGAGCAGCCGGAGTACGAATCAGGGCGGTGCGTGCGTCGAGGTCGCCGTTGTTGAGCGTGACGCATTGGTCACAATCGCCGGTTGACCTGCACACCTGGCTGAATACTGGGCAGTATGAGGCCCATGGGCTGGGTTATGACCGAAGATATTGCGGAATATGACGCGACCGCTGGCTGCTTCCTTCGGTCCCGGCCGGTCGAGAACACCGTCCTGATCACCGTGGTCGAGTCGCTGCGGGCGCGGGGGTCGGCCTCGTACGGGAACGCGCCGGCGGCGATGGGGGCCTGGCTGTCCACCGGATGCGTGGCCGGGGCGTTCGTGCACACGCCGCCGTTCCCGCTGCTGCTCAGCGCCATGTCGGAGAAGGCCGCGACGGAGCTGGCGGACACCCTGGCCGGGGAGGGGCGGCGGCTGCGAGGGGTCACCGGCCGCCGCGAGCTCGCCGAGTCCTTCGCCGAACGCTGGCGGGCCGCGACCGGCTCCGACTTCACGATCTGGGAGCGCCGTCGGCTCTACCGGCTCGAGGAGGTGTGCGTCCCGGACACGCCCGGCCGCGCCCGTCTCGCCGGGCCGGCCGACCGCGACCTGCTCCTCGGCTGGTACCACGACGCCGAGCGGGAGATCCGCGAGCGGCCCGGCGACCACGGAGCGGCGGTCGACGACCGGATCGCGTACGGCGGGCTGACGCTGTGGGAGCGGGACGGAGTGCCGGTGGCGCTCGCGGGCCGGACCAGGATGGTCGCCGGGATGGTGCGGATCGCCCCCGTCTACACGCCGCCGGAGCACCGGCGCCACGGGTACGGCGCGGCCGCGACGGCCGCGGTCGGCCGGGACGTGGTCGACGCAGGGGCACAGGACGTCGTGGTCTTCGCCGACCTGGCCAACCCGGGGATCAACGCGATCCACCGGCGCATCGGCTTCCAGCCCCTGGACGACTACCTGGTGATCTCCTTCGGAACGTCGCGGCACGGCGGTTGAGCGTCCGCGCCCCCGACTCGCGGAGGCGCGGCAGCCCCCGTCACGACCCGCCGGTCACGCGGCTCCCCTCTTCGGCGGGCTCCTCGCTCGGTACCTCGTCCGCCAGCGCCGCCCCCGAGACGAACGCGGCCGACAGCGTCAGCAGCAGGGCCCACAGGCCGAAGAAGGTGAACGCCACGGCGCCGTACGGGCCCGTGATCCAGTAGATGAACAGACCCGCGCCGATGATTCCGATCCCCGTTAACGCGATGCGCATGCGTACTACTTTGCGGTGAGATCCACGCCGATGTCGAGTGGATAACCCCCGAACGGAATGATCGTCCCGGCCCCGCCGGCCGGGAGCATCTCCGCCTGGGCTTGTGCCGAGGATTTCGGTGCCGTGAGCAACGAAAATCCAGGGCGGTAACGGTGGCCCGTACAGAAGTCTCGGAATTCGTGCCCTGGTTGCCGGTTTCATCCCACTTTGCGACTTATGGTGCGTCGCGTTCACCGAACGTTCCGCCCCCGCGCTAGACGGCGGCGTCGAACGACTCCTCCGCCTGGGTGATCGCCTGCGTGAGTGCGTCGGGCTCCGGCCGCAGGCCGGCGGTGATCGTGTCGATGGCGCGTAGGCCGGCGCGCTCCAGGAGCCGCTTCTCGTTGGTGATCCACTCGCCGCGTGCCGCCAGCACCGCGTGCGCCGTGTTCATGGCGGCGGTGGCCAGCGCGCCCGCGACCTCGGTGACCTGGCCCCGCCGAGCGTAGGCGCCCCGGGCGTACTGCAGCGTGATCGCCGCGCGGCCGCGCCAGACCGGCGGGGCCGCCGCGCGCAGCGCCTGCGGGTACTCCGGGCGCGGCAGAGTGCCGCGCAGCACCCGGTTGACGGCGAGTTCGGCGACCACCAGGTAGCTCGGAATACCCGCGAGGTGGAACATCAGCGGCTCCCAGTGGAAGCGGCCCTGCCGGGCCTCGGCGAGTTCGTGGTCGACGACGTCGAGGTCGCGGTAGTGGATGTCGACGCGCCGGCCGTCGATCGTGAGCCAGGCCCCGCCGTTGAAGACCCCTCCGCCCCAGCCGCCGATCTCGGAGACCTCGCCGTCCCAGCCGACGGCGCGCAGCTCGGCCGGGTCGAAGCCGTCCCGGTAGTAGACGGCCAGGTCCCAGTCGCTGTCCGGGGTGTGGGTGCCCTGAGCGCGCGAGCCGCCGAGGGTGACGGCCCGTACGGCGGGCAGGGCCGCGAGCCGGTCGGCGAGGAGGTCGAGGAACGTTTCGTCGGTCATGGGGATCCGATCGCGAGAAGTGGATGACGGGCGCCGCGGGCACACCGCGCGGACGCCGGAGCAGAGGGCTCGGACGGCGTCAGGTGAATCGGTGCGCCGAGGTCATCGCTTCATGCGGACGATCTTACCCACCCGCGGAATCCCAGGTCAGCCGGTAGGAGGCGGGGCGTAGGGGTACCACCCCCTACGTGAGTCCGGCGGGCGGCCGGTGAAGACGTTCCTCGCTCTCGCGGCGGCCTGCTTCATCGGCATCGGTTTCGTCGCCCAGCAGCACGTGGCATACCGCGAGCCGCTGGACGAGATGCTGCGGTTCAAGCTGCTCGCCCACCTCATCCGCCAGCCGGTGTGGCTGCTGGGCATCGCCGCCATGATCTGCGGGCAGGTGTTGGGTGCGGTGGCGCTCGACGAATCGGACCTGGGCCGGGTCGAGCCGCTGCTGGCGACGAACCTGATCTTCGCGCTCGTCATCGCCCACGCGGTCTACAAGGAGCCGCTCAGCCGGGAGGTCTGGTGGGGCGGGTTGCTCGTCACGGGGGGAGCGGTGATCTTTCTGGCGTTCGGGCAGCCGCACGGGGGGCGGACCACGGCACCGGATTCGCCCCGCTGGCTCGCGGCCGGCGCCGTGGTGGTGGTCGCGGCAGGGTTCGTGCTGGTCGCTCTTCCACGCTCGCTGCGGACCAAGGCGATGCTGTTCGCAGCGGCGGCCGGGATGCTGTTCGGCGTCCAGGACGCCCTGACCCGGAGTTCGCTGCTCGAACTCGGCCAGGGGCTGCCGGTCGCCATGCGGAGCTGGCAGCCGTACGCCCTGATCATCGTCGCCCTGCTGTCCCTGCTGCTGGCACAGAGCGCGTTCGACGCCGCGCCGATCGGCATCTCGCTGCCCGCGATGACGGCGGTCGAGCCGATCATCGGCATCGTCCTGGGGATGCTCGTCTTCGCCGAGAACCTCCGTTTCACCGGGGCCGCGATCACGGCGGAGGTCATCGGCCTGCTGATGATCGTCACCGGCATCGGCGTGCTGGGCCGCTCGTCCTTCCTCGACAAGCCGGGATCGGCCGTGCGGCAGGACGGCGGGTCGGGATGATCTCCGTCCTGTTCGCGGTCCTCGCCGCGGCGAGCAACGCCCTCGCGTCCGTGCTGCAGCGGCACGCGGCACGATCGGCGCCCGAGGATGAGGCGTTCCGGTTCGCGCTGATCCTGGACCTGGTCCGGCGCCCGGAGTGGCTCGGCGGCATCGTCGCGCTGATGTTCGGTTTCCTGTTCCAGGCCGCCGCGCTGACCACCGGAGAGCTGTCCCTGGTACAGCCCATCCTCGTCACCGAGCTGCCGATCACGATGCTGCTGCTCGCCGGCCTCTTCCGCATCCGGCTCGGCACGGAGTCCTGGCGGGCCGTCGGCGCGCTGACCGTCGGGCTGGCCACCCTCCTGGCCTCCGCCGCCCCGTCTCCGGGGCACCGGCACCCGGACCGGATCGAGTGGGCGATCGCGACGGCGGTGACCCTCGGACTGGTCGGCTACCTCGTCTCGGTGGCGAAGGTCACCAGCGGGACGAGCCGCGCGGTGCTGCTCGGCGTCGCCTCGGGTCTGGGGTTCGCGTTCACCGCCGCGCTGATGAAGGAGGCGACCGAGGTCATCTCCGCGGGTCCCGTCGCGCTGCTGACCTCCTGGGCGGTGTGGGCGATGGTGGCGGCCGGGCTGGGCAGCCTGTTCCTCCTGCAGAACGCCCTGCACAGCGGCACGCTCGTCGCCGTGCAGCCCGCGCTGAACGTCTCCGATCCCGTCTCCAGCATCGCCTACGGGGTCGGCCTGTTCGGTGAGGAGATCCGGCTCGGCGGGTGGGTGGTCCTGGAGCTCCTCGGCGTCGGCCTGCTCCTCTATGGCAGCAGGCTGCTGGCCCAGTCACCGCCGGTCCGCGGTCACGCCCAGGTCAACCCGCCCGGTCCGGAGAGCGAGAGCCGTCTGGGTCACTGACCGGCGTCGCGTACGGACCGAAGAGCAGGTCCTCGGCCGGGGCCGCGTCGAACAGCGCCGCCGCGCGGGCGACCGGACCGCTCCGGGCGGCGGGGTCACCGAGCCGGTCGAGCTCGGCGAGGAGGCGCTCGGCGTCGGCGGCGTGGACGCTCAGCCCGGCGCGGGCCATCGCCAGGACGCCGTCCCGGCCGTGGCCGGGGATCGGCCGGTACGACACGACGGGCAGCCGTGCCGCGAACGCCTCCCGGCACGTCAGCCCGGCCGCGTTGTCGACCAGGGCGTGGGCGGCGGCCATCAGCTCCGGCAGATCCGGACGCCAGCCGAGCGCGACGGTCCCCTCTACGGCGCCGAGCCGGGCCCGCAGCGCGTCGTTGCGGCCGCACAGCACGACCGGCACGTACCGGCCCGAGCGCGCGAGCACCCGGGCGGTCTCCTCGACGGCGCCGACGCCCCACGAGCCCGCCGAGACCAGGACCAGGCGGTCCTCCGGCCGGATGCCGAGCCGGGCGTGCACGGCCGCCGCGTCGGCCCGCGTGCTCCGGAAGACGGGGCGCGTCAGCGGGGCGTGGCAGACGGCGGGACGGCCGGACGCGGCGGCGACCTCCCGCGCCGTCTCCGGGCAGGGGCACAGGTAGCGGTCGGTGCCCGGATGCAGCCACAGTCGATGCGCCGCGAAGTCGGTGAGCAGCACCATGGCCGGCGCCCGCGACCGCCCGGTGCGGCGCAGGTGCCCGGCCGCCTGCGCGGCCAGGTGGAACGTCGAGACGACCAGGTCCGGGGCGTGCCGTCGCAGCAGGCGGTGCAGGCGCGCGGCGGCCAGCACGGTCAGCGGGGACGCGAGCCACGCCGGACGCGGGGACGCGAGCCACGCCGGACGCGGGGACGCGAGCCACGCCGGACGCGGGGACGCGGGCGACGCCGGACGGCGTCCGCCCGCCGCGGCGCCCGCCCGGCCGGGCACGAAGAACACCCGATAGATCAGCGCGTACAGCCAGGGCTCGCGCCGCATCATCCAGCCGTACCACCACCGCAGGGCGCGCCCGAGGCGCAGCGGAAGCAGCTCGAGCACGTCGACGACGTCGGCGCGGTGCCCGGCGGCCGTCAGCCGCCCGGCGAGTTCGCCGGCGACGGCGTCGTGGCCGGCGCCCATCCCGGCGCTGAGGAGCAGCACTCGGCGGCCCCTTTCGGATTCATTTTCCGTGCCCTGATCGCGGTCTATATCTGCGCTTCCCATTGTGGTTCCGTGGGTCATTGTTGGCGGGTCTTTTCCGTGCTGGGCGGCGGGGTCGTCAGTATAAGTTCTCCCTGTTCGGGGCAACCTAAAGATCTCCGGAGAGTCAAATCATCGTGGATCTACGGTTTGCTTAGCTGATATCGGCCGCCTAGTCGTTTACGTCGTCTCTCCAGGGAAATCGTGAAGCCGTGTCATCGGCAGAGGGCGTCATATACAAAGCGCGCCGGGAGAATTTCCCGGTGGCGTCGCGGCTGCTGCCGCGTGGGTATCGCCGGCACCTGATGGCGGTGTACGGCTTCGCCCGGTTCATCGACGACATCGGAGATGAGGCGCCGCCCGCCGACCGGCTCCGCCTGCTGGACGTCGTCGAGGACGACCTCACACGCCTCTACGCCGGGCGCACCGCGCAGGTACCGGCCGTCGGGGCGCTGAAGCGGACCGTCAGCGAGTACGCGATCCCGGCCGAGCCGTTCCGGCGGCTCATCCGGGCCGGGCGGCGCGACCAGGCGGTCACCCGTTACGAGAGCTTCGAGGAACTGCTCGCCTACTGCGAGCTGTCCGCGAACCCGGTCGGCCACATCGTGCTGCACGTGTTCGGCGTCGCCGACCAGCGGCGCTGCGCCCTCTCCGACCAGGTGTGCTCGGCGCTGCAGGTGATCGAGCACTGCCAGGACGTCGGAGAGGACTACACCCGGGGCCGCGTCTACGTGCCAGGCGCCGACCTGCGCCGATTCGGCTGCACGGACGACGACTTCGCCCGCGCGACGACCCCGGACCGGCTGCGGCGCGCGGTCGCCCTGCAGACCACGCGGGCCACCGCGCTCCTGGACGCCGGGACCGCCCTGGTTCCGGCGCTGACCGGCCCGGCACGGGTCGCCGTGGCGGGCTACATCGCGGGCGGCCGCGCCACGATCGCCGCGCTCACGGCCGCGGATCACGACGTCCTCGGCCGGGCCGTCCGCCCCCGGCGGACGCGGCTGCTGACGACGTGGCTGCGCGTCCTCGCGACAGGAAGGTGAGCCGGTGAGCGTATCCGACGCCTATCGAAACTGTGAGCAGATCGTCCGCACGGAGGCGCGGAACTTCTCCTACGGCATCCGGCTGCTGCCGGGGCCGAAACGCCGCGCGCTCAGCGCCGTCTACGCTTTCGCCCGCCGGATCGACGACATCGGGGACGGAGACGGGCCCGCGGACCGGCGGCTGGCCCGCCTGGAGGAGGAACGGGCCGCCCTGCACCGCCGCACGCCCGATCCCGGGGACCCCGTGCTGGTCGCCCTCCGCGACGCGGCCCGCCGCCTGCCCATCCCCCTGACAGCGTTCGACGAGCTCATCGACGGGTGCGCGTCCGACGTGCGCGGCGCGACCTACGCCCGCGCCGAGGACGTCGTCACCTACTGCCGCAGCGTCGCCGGGTCGGTGGGACGCCTCTCCCTCGGCGTCTTCGGCGCCGACGACGTCGAGGCCGCCACGCCGCTCGCGGACTCTCTCGGCATCGCCCTGCAGCTCACGAACATCCTCCGGGACATCCGCGAGGACCGCCTGATCGGGCGGAGCTACCTGCCGGCCGAGGACCTGGCCCGCTTCGGCTGCACCCTGAATCTCGACCGCGAGGGCGCCTTCACCGACCCACCGGACCGCCTCGCCGCGCTGGTCCGGTTCGAGGCCGACCGGGCCCGCGGCTGGTACCTCCGCGGCCTGCGGCTGCTGCCGCTGCTCGACCGGCGCAGCGCGGCCTGCACGGCGGCGATGGCCGGCATCTACCAGTCGCTGCTCGAGCGGATCGCCACCGATCCGACGGCCGCGCTGACCGCCCGCTCGGCGCTGCCGACGTGGGAGAAGGCGATGGTCGCGGCCCGCGCCCTGGTCGGGGCGGGCCGGTGAACGCGCCGGTCCTGGACGGGCGGCCGGACACGCCGAGTCCCAACGGGCGGCCGGCCGTGCCGGGTCCCGGCCGGCCGGATCCGTCGAGCGTCCGGCGGCCGGTGCGTCCGCCGGGCCGGCGTGGCCCGATGGCGCCGGTCGCGGTTGTGGGAGGCGGCCTGGCGGGCATCACCGCCGCGCTCGCGCTCGGGGAGGCCGGTCTCCCGGTCACGGTGTACGAGGCGCGCCCCCGGCTGGGCGGCGCCACCCACTCCTTCGAACGGGACGGGCTGGTCGTGGACAACGGCCAGCACGTCTTCCTGCGCTGCTGCACGGCCTACCGCGGCCTGCTCGACCGGCTCGGCGTCGCGGACCGGGTCCGGCTGCAGGAGCGGTTCGACCTGCGGGTGCTCACGCCCGCCGGGCGGCCCGGCCGGCTGCGGCGCGCGGCGCTGCCGGGGCCGCTGCACCTGATGCCGGCCCTCGCCGCCTACTCCCTGCTCCGGCCGGCCGACCGGCTGCGGGCCGTACGCTGCGCGCTCGCGCTGCGCCGCCTGAACCCGGCCGATCCGGGCCTCGACGGGATCGGCCTGGGGGACTGGCTGGCCGTCCACGGGCAGCGGGACACGGCACGGCGCGCCCTGTGGGAGCTGTTCGCCGTCGCCGCCCTCAACATCGGCGTGGAGGAGGCGGCGCTGGGACCGGCGGCGATGGTCTTCCGCACCGCCCTCCTGGGCCGGTCGGACGCCGCAGACATCGGCGTGCCCGCCGTGCCCCTCGGCGACCTGCACGGCACCGCCGCCCAGCAGGCCATCAAGGAGCGGGGCGGCCGCGTACGGCTGGCGACGAAGGTCACCGCCATCGAGCCCGGCCCGGTGGTCGTGGTGGACGGCGAGCGGATCGACGCGCCGGCCGTCATCGTCGCGACCCCGCACCGGCAGGCCGCGCACCTCGTCCCGTGGGACGCCGTCCCCGACCGGCAACGCTGGGCCGGCCTCGGCGAGAGCCCGATCGTGAACGTCCACCTCCACTACGACCGGCCGGTCACCGACCTGCCGTTCGCGGCCGTCGTCGACTCGCCCGTGCAGTGGGTCTTCGACCGCACCCACGCCGCCGGCGTCCGTGCCGGCCAGTACCTCGCCGTCTCGGTGTCGGCGGCGGACCGCTGGATCGACGAGCCGACCGCCAAACTCCGCGCCGAGTTCGTCCCGGCGATGGAGCAGTTGTTCCCCGCGACCCGCCACGCCCGGCTGTGCGACTTCTTCGTCACCCGGGAACGCCGTGCGACCTTCCGCCAGGCGCCCGGCAGCGGCGCACTCCGGCCCGGCCCGGCCACGCGGTGGCCCGGGCTGTACCTCGCCGGCTCGTGGACCGACACGGGCTGGCCCGACACGATGGAGGGAGCCGTGCGCAGCGGACTCACCGCCGCCCGTCTCGTCCGGAGCCGGCTGACGGGGGGCGCCTCATGACGGCGATCGCCCCGCCGTCCGTCGCCGGCGCCCGCTCGCAAGTCGAACCGGTGCTGCGCGACGCCGTCGCACGGCTCGACCCGCTGACCGCCCAGGTCGCCGGGTATCACCTGGGCTGGAGCGACCCGTACGGCCGGCCGGCCACGCCGGGCGGCAAGACGCTGCGGCCCGCCCTGGCCATCCTGTCGGCCCGCGCGGCGGGAGCGGACGTCGGATCGTGTCTGCCGGCCGCCGCCGCGGTGGAGCTCGTGCACGCGTTCTCGCTGCTGCACGACGACATCATGGACGGCGACCGCACCCGCCGGCACCGGCCCGCCGCCTGGACCGTCTTCGGCCGGTCGGCCGCCATGCTCGCCGGCGACGCGCTGCTCGTCCTGGCCGGGGAGCTCCTCCTCGAACAGGGCACGCGGGGCGGGGTGTGGGCCGCGCGCGGGCTCGCCGCGGCCACTCAGCGCCTCATCGCCGGACAGGCCTCGGACCTGGAGTTCGAGGGGCGGCCCGACGTGAGCCTGGATGAGTGCCGGCGGATGTCGGCGGACAAGACGGGCTCGCTGCTGGCCTGCTCCTGCTCGATCGGCGCGATGGTCGCCGAGGGGCCCGCCCACCTCGTCGCGGCGCTGGCGGCGTTCGGCGCGCAGGCGGGCCTGGCCTTCCAGCTGGCCGACGACCTGCTCGGCATCTGGGGAGCCCCGGAGATCACCGGCAAACCCGTCCTGGCCGACCTGCGGGCGCGCAAGAAGAGCCTGCCGGTCGTCGCCGCGCTCACCAGCGGCACGACCGCCGGTGAGCGCCTCGCGAAGCTCCTCGCCCAGCCGGACCCGCTGTCGGAGGTCGAGCTGGCCGAGGCCGCCCGGCTGGTCGAGGAGGCGGGCGGCCGCGCGTGGGCCGAGGCGGAGGCCGAGCACCGGCTCGACGCGGCCGAGCGGCAGCTCGCCGCACTGGACCTGCCCCCGGGCGTCCGCGAGGAGTTCGGGGAGATCATCCGTTTCATCGCATCCCGGGACCACTAGTGAGCACAGACACCCGTACGGCCGTCGCCGGCGCCGACGTCGCTCTCAAGGCGGCCTGCGACCACCTCCTCGGCCTGCAGGCCGAGGACGGATGGTGGAAGGCCGAGCTGCAGACCAACGTCACGATGGACGCCGAGGACCTGCTGCTGCGGGAGTTCCTCGGCGTCCGCGACCCGGAGGACACCGCCGAGGCCGCCCGCTGGATCCGCTCCGAACAGCACGCGGACGGCTCGTGGGCGAACTTCCACGCGGGCCCCGGCGACCTGTCCACCACGATCGAGGCGTACACGGCGCTGCGCCTGGCCGGGGATTCCGCCGACGCCCCGCACATGCGGGCCGCCGCCGCCTTCACGCGCCGGCACGGCGGGATCGAGGAGAGCCGGGTCTTCACCCGCGTCTGGCTGGCGCTGTTCGGGCAGTGGCCGTGGGCCGACCTGCCGGTCATGCCGCCGGAGCTGATCTTCCTGCCGCCGTGGTTCCCGCTGAACGTCTACGACTGGGCGTGCTGGGCCCGGCAGACGGTCGTGCCGCTGACCGTCGTGAGCGCGCGGCGCCCGGTCCGGCCGCTGCCGTTCGACCTGGACGAGCTGCGCACCGGCCGCCGGCCGCGCCGCGGGTCCCGCCTCGGCTGGGACGGGTTCTTCGGCGCCCTCGACCGCGTGCTGCACCGCTACCAGCGGCGGCCCGTGCCCGGCCTGCGCCGCGCGGCCCTGCGCCGCGCCGCCGAGTGGATCGTCGCCCGGCAGGAGCCGGACGGCTCCTGGGGCGGCATCCAGCCGCCCTGGGTGTACTCGCTCATCGCCCTCCACCTGTCGGGCTACGGCCTGGACCATCCCGTGATGCGCCGGGGCCTGGCCGGGCTCGACCGGTTCACGGTCCGCGACGAGCGGGGCCGCCGCCTGGAGGCCTGCCAGTCGCCGGTGTGGGACACCGCGCTCGCCGTCAACGCGCTGCGCGACGCGGATGTGCCCGGCGACCACCCCGCGCTCGTACGGGCCGCCGGATGGCTGCTCGACGAGGAGGTCAAGGGCCCCGGCGACTGGGCCGTACGGCGGCCGTCGCTGCCGCCGGGCGGGTGGGCGTTCGAGTTCGACAACGACGGCTACCCGGACACCGACGACACCGCCGAGGTGATCCTCGCCCTGCGCCGGGTCGAGCACCCGGATGTCGGGCCGGCGATCGACCGGGGGTTGCGCTGGATGGCCGGCATGGCGTCCCGCGACGGCGGGTTCGCGGCGTTCGACGCCGACAACACGCGCGTCCTGTGCACCCGGCTGCCGTTCTGCGACTTCGGCGCGGTCATCGACCCGCCGTCCGCCGACGTCACCGCGCACGTCGTCGAGGCACTGGCGCACGAGCGCCCGACCGCCCACGAGGACGTCCTGCGCCGGGCGGTCGGCTGGCTGCTCGAGGAACAGGAGCCGGACGGCTCGTGGTTCGGCCGCTGGGGCGCCAACCACGTGTACGGCACCGGGGCCGTGCTGCCCGCCCTGGTCGCGGCCGGCGTGCGCCCGGAGCGGCCGTGCGTCCGGCGGGCCGTCACCTGGCTCGAGCGCCACCAGAACGACGACGGCGGCTGGGGCGAGGACCTGCGGTCGTACCGCGACCCGGCCTGGGTCGGGCGCGGCCACTCCACTCCCTCCCAGACCGCCTGGGCGCTCCTGGGGCTCCTGGCGGCGGGGGAGCGCTCCACGGCGGTCGACCGGGGCGTGGAGTGGCTCGTCGGCGCACAGCGCGCGGACGGCACCTGGGACGAGCCCTACTTCACCGGGACCGGCTTCCCCGGCGACTTCTACATCAACTACCACCTGTACCGCCTCGTCTTCCCGATCAGCGCCCTCGGCCGCTACCTGCGCTCCGCGGAGTGCCCGCCATGACCGAGCTCGTGATCTGCACGGCGCTCCGCATCGAGCGGCGGGCGGTACGCCGCGGGCTGCCGTCGTCCGCCCGGGACGTCCGCGTCGTCCGGACCGGCCTCGGGCCGCGGCGCGCCGCCCGCGCCGCCGCCCGGCTGCCCGAGCACGCCGCGCTGGCCGTCACCGGGTTCGGCGGCGCGCTCGATATCGGGCTGCGCCCCGGCGACGTGCTAGTGGCGACCGAGGTGCGCTTCGGCGAGCGGGTCTTCCCGTGCGCGGCGGCCCGGCCGATCGCCGAGCGGCTGGCGCTCGCGGGGCTCGCCACGCGGACCGGGCCGCTGTTCACCTCCCCGCGCCTGGTCACGGGCGGGGAGCGGCTACGGCTCGCGGCGGCCGGCGTGCGCGCCGTCGACATGGAGACCGGGCCGCTCGCCGTGGTCGCGACCGGCACGCCGTTCGTGGCGGTGCGCGTCATCGTCGACACCCCCGCCGTGCCGCTGCTGCGGCCCGGCACCGTACGCCGCGTCCTGATCGCCCGCAGCCGGCTGCGCCGCGTCGCCCCGGTCCTCGTCGCCTGGGCCGACCCTCCGGAGGTTGAACGATGACTATGCCGCTTCGCCAAAGCATTCGTATCGGCGCCTACATCCTGGGTCGCAGGCTGCGGCGCGTCCGGCGGTTCCCGCTGCTGGTGGAGCTGGAACCGCTGTTCGCGTGCAACCTGGCCTGCGCGGGCTGCGGAAAGATCCAGCACCCCGCCGACGTGCTGCGCCGGCGCATGCCCGTCGAACAGGCGGTGGCCGCCGTCGAGGAGTGCGGCGCGCCCATGGTGTCGATCGCGGGCGGTGAACCGCTCCTGCACCCGCAGATCGGGCGGATGGTCCGCGAACTCGTCGCCCGCAAGAAGTACGTCTTCCTCTGCACGAACGCGCTGCTCATCCCCAGGAAGATCGACCAGTTCGAGCCGTCGCCGTACTTCGCGTGGACCGTGCACATCGACGGCCTGCGTGAACGCCACGACGCCTCGGTGTGCAGGAAGGGCGTGTTCGACCAGGCCGTCGCGGCCGTCAAGGAGTGCCGGCGCCGCGGGTTCCGGGTCACCACGAACACGACCTTCTTCAGCACCGACAGCCCGCGGACGGTCGTCGACGTGCTGAACTACCTGAACGACGACCTGGCCGTCGACCAGATGATGATCTCCCCGGCGTACGCCTACGAGAAGGCCCCCGACCAGGAGCACTTCCTGGGCGTCGAGGAGACGACGAGGCTGTTCCGGGAGGCGTTCGGGGACGGCAACCGGCGGCGCTGGCGGTTCAACCACTCACCGATGTTCCTCGACTTCCTCGAAGGCCGGATCGACTTCCCGTGCACGGCCTGGGCGATCCCGTCCTACTCGCTGTTCGGCTGGCAGCGGCCGTGCTACCTGATGGCCGACGGGTACGCCCGCACCTACCGGGAACTGGTCGAGGAGACCGACTGGGACTCCTACGGCCGTGGGCGCGACCCCCGCTGCGCGAACTGCATGGCGCACTGCGGGTACGAGCCCACGGCCGTCTTCGCCACCCTGTCCTCGCTGAAGGAGACCCTCCGCGCCGTACGCAGCGGCTGAGCGGTCGGCGCGCCGGCCGTGAGCAGGCGGCCGAGCGGTCAGCGCGTCCGGGCGTGGGCCAGCGCGCCGGCCGCGAGTGCCAGCGCGCCGACGCCGTCCACCGCGGCGGGGCGCCGCCACAGCGGCAGGAACGCCACCGCGCCCGCGCAGGTGGCCGCGTGCAGCAGGTCGACGGCGGCGCCGCACCGCAGCACGGCCGGGGTCGGCCTGGCCAGGTCGATCCCGGCCTGCAGGGCGTGCCTGCTCCCGAGCACGCGCAGGACCCAGCGCTGGGAGGTGGTGGCGGGCCGGCCGGTGATCGTCTCCAGGACCGCGCCCGGCGCCGTGATCAGGAGGGTGCCCCAGGTCAGCCGCGCGATCGGCTGCGCCCTCATCGGCCGTTCCGCAGGAGCCCGATCCCGGTCAGGCCCAGCGCGGCTCCCGCGCCGGCCGCCAGCAGGCCACGGTGCTCCGCCGCCCAGGCCTGGACGCTGCGCGCGTGCGCCTTGTCATCGAAACCGCCGTGCGCGCCGAAGTCGTGGCCGTCGGAGCCGTCGGCCGGCTTCCACAAGTTCGCCGGCTGGTGCGGGTCGCGCGGCCGGTCGGTCTGCTGCGACGCGTACCCGGTCCGCGCGAGGTAGCGGTCGAGCAGACTCGGGGCGACGCGGTTGGCCAGCAGCGTCGCCACCGTGCTGCCGCCCACCCAGTACTCCCGGCGCTTCGGGTGGTCCGCGGCGTACACCAGCGCGCGTGCGGCGACTTCCGGCTGGTAGATCGGCGGCACCGGCTGCGCGTGCATGGGCAGCTTGTTCTCCACCCAGTCGAACTGCGGGGTGTTGACCGCGGGCATGTGCACGATCGTCGCGTGGACGTTGCTCTTCCGGTGCAGCAGCTCGGTCCGCAGCGACTCGTGGAAACCCTGGATCGCGTGCTTGGCGCCGCAGTACGCCGACTGCAGGGGGATCCCGCGCTTGGCCAGCGCCGACCCGGTCTGCACGATGGCGCCGCGGTCGCGCGGCAGCATCCGCTCGAGCGCCGCCTTGGTCCCGTACACGTACCCCAGGTAGGTCACCTCGGTGGTGCGCTTGAACTCCGCCGGGTCGATGTCCTTGAACTCGGCGAACACCGAGCTGAACGCGACGTTCACCCACACGTCGATCGGGCCGAGCTCCTCCTCGGTACGGTTCGCGGCGTCGCGTACCTGCTCCCAGTCGGCCACGTCGGTGGGGATCGGCAGGGCCTGCCCGCCGGCGTCACGGATCTCCTCCGCCGCGGCCCGCAGCCCGGTCTCGCCGCGGGCCAGCAGGGCCACTTTGTCGCCGCGCGCGCCGAACAACCGTGCCGTCGCCCGTCCGATGCCCCCACTGGCGCCGGTCACCACGACGACGCGGGGCCTGCTGCGGTCCGTCATCCCCTCACCCCTCATGAGCGTTCCAGGTAAACGCCGGACCGGGTCATCGGGCCCGGCGTCGCAACGCTCCGCCCCTACCCGCGAGTCGCACCGGTTAACGGGACGCGGAGGTCAAGGCATCGACCGCCCGGGGGAGTCCCCGGCCTTGGCTCAGGAGAGCTTCTTCGCCTTGATCGCCTTCATCATCAGCGGCCACGCGGTGTGCATCTCCGGCTGCCAGGTCGACCAGTCGTGGTAGCCCTTCTGGTAGATGTGCGCGGTGACCGGGATGTGCAGCTTGCGGAGCCGGTCGACCATCGCGACCGTCGTCGCCCCGCACACGACCTCCTGCAGTTCGACCGGCTCGCCGCCCGCCGGGTCGTGCGCGCCGGGCAGGCCGGTGCGGCCGCTGGCGAGGTACAGCCCGGTCCCCTTGAGCTTCGCCGCCAGCTCGTACGGGTCGTTGGCCTTCCAGTTCTTGTCGTCGATGCCCGGGATCCCCCAGATCCGGAACGGGTCGTACTTCTCACTCGCCTCGAACATCACCAGGGCGGGCACGCCGGTCTGGGTCAGATGGAGGATGCCGCTGAGCGAGACCGCGTACGCGAACATGCCGGGGTGCCGCGCGGCGTACTTCACCGCGCCGTACCCGCTGGACGACACGCCCATCGTGGCGCGGTGCGTGCCCGCGTGGTAGTTGCGCTCCATCAGCTGGAGGAGCTCCTTCGTGTGGAAGGTCTCCCACTTGGGGGTGCCGCGCCTGCCGCCGTTCCACCAGTCGGTGAACCAGCCCGCCCAGCCGGTGTCGGGCATCACCACCATGACGTCGTACGCCGCGGCGGCCTTCGCGATGTCGGTGCTGCGGGTCCACGAGACGTAGGTGTCCCGGCCACCGTGGTAGGCGTACACGACCGGCCAGGACGCCTTGGTGGCCCGTTTCCACGTGCGTGGCACCAGCACACGGACCGGCACCGAGGCGCCCAGCGCCGGGGAGCGGACGGTCAGGTCGACGGTGTGCGCGTCGATCCAGTGCTCGGCGGTTATCTTCGCGCCGTCGTCGGCCGCCACCCGCTGCACGGCGCCGTCCGCCGTACCGGAGAGGGCGCCCACCGAGGCGGCGACCGCCAGGAGGACTCCGGTGAGGCTACGCGTGACGGCGCTGGCGACCATGCGACGACTCCCGCTCTCCATGCTCGACGAGGAGTCATCACCCTTGCGGAATCACCGTCCGTTCGCTGCGCGCGTTCGGCACGAAAACGGGGCGGCGCTTTGGCACGGAAGGACTAAAACGGCGCTTCCGGACGGCGGTGGGGACGGTCCGTCACGGCGTGATCGCGAGATGGACGGAGTACTCCTGCGCCCGGGCGAGCCGGCGCGCGGGACAGCGGTGGAACAGCCGGGCCCACCAGCCGGTGCGGGGCGACTGGCCGACGAACAGCGCGTCGCCGTGCCGCGCCATCATGACCTCGCGCAGGCTCTTGTCCGGACGGCCCATGACGACCTGGAACTCCCAGGGGCAGTCGAGCGGGTCCAGGATCTGCACGCAGTCCAGCCACGCCTGCATCTCCAGGAGATCCCGGCAGTCCCGGCTGGCCAGCGCGGCGCCGGGGGCGACGAGCGCGGCCATCTCGCCCACGCTCGGCTGGCAGCGGACGTGCACGCAGAGGACCCGGGCGCCGGCCCGGGTCGCCTCCCCGGCGGCCTGGCACAGCGCGGCCCGGCCGGAGTCGGATCCGTCCACGCCCACGACGAACAGAGGTCTGTGCCATGCGTCCCGCTCGGTGCCGTCGGGACCCGGAATGAATGACTCGTCCATGGTGGCCGTCTCCTCAATCTGACTCCATAGTACGCTATATACATGACGGATCGGGGTCCTGTAACGACCGGAAGTGACGAATCGGCCGACCTTTTTCAGGCCTTCGTCGACGCGGTGCTGGACCTCCTCCGCGCGGCCCGGCGTACGGGCGGCGCGGCCAACACGGTCCAGGGAGACGCCATCTCGGTGCCGCAGCTCGTGGTCCTGGGAGCGATCGACGCCGCGGGGGACCGCGGAGTGTCGGCGGTGGCGGAGCACGCGGGGCTGGCCCAGCCCACGGTGACCCGCGCCCTGGCCGCGCTGGAGCGCAGAAGAATGGTCGAGCGCACCCCGCACGCCAGCGACGGCCGGAGCACGTGCGTCGCGCTGACCGCCGCGGGCCGGGCGGTGCTCGAGGAGAAGAGACAGGAGATCGTCGGCCGCTTCGCCGAGCTCTGGGCGGACCTGCCCGCCGGCGAACGGGAACACGCCGTGTCCCTCGTCCGCCGGCTGTCCGCCATCACCGACCGGCTCGTCTGAACCGGTCGGTGCCACGGTCGGCTCGGTACGGCCGGCCGGTGACGCCGTCAGCGGGACTGGGCCGCACCCGCGAGAAGGAAGCCGGCCTGGGGGAACGGGAGGTCGATCCCCTCGGCGCGGTACCTGCGATGGAGCCGCTTGATGAACTCGTGGATGACGACGTACTGGTCGGTGAACTCCCGGGTCCGGAGGTTGACCGAGAAGCCGATGCTCGTCTCGCCCAGGGTGTTGAACCGGACCGAGGGCTCGTAGTCGGACACGCCGCCGTCCACGGTGGCCATGACCTCCTCGGCCACGTCGAGGGTCACCTTCTCCACGTGCTCCAGATCGCTGTGGTAACCGATGACGACTTTGACCGAGATCGACATGTCCTGCGCCGGCCGGTGGTAGTTCGTCACGATCGCATCGGCGAAGCGGGAGTTCGGCACGACCACCAGGTTGTCGGGAAGCTGGCGGATCGTCGTGTTCCGCCAGTTGATGTCGACGATGTAGCCCTCCTGGCCGCTGTCCAGCCGTACGAAGTCACCCGGCTGCACCTTCCTCGACGCGAGGATGTGCACCCCGGCGAACAGGTTGGCCAGCGTGTCCTGGAGCGCCAGCGCGACCGCCAGGCCGCCGACGCCCAGGGCGGTCAGCAGCGGGGTGATCGAGACCCCGAGGCTCTGCAGGAGGATGAGCGCGCCGATCCCGACGATCACGACGCGGACGATGTTGACGAAGATCGTCGCGGACTGCGCGACGCCCGACCGGGCGAGCGCGACCGAGGAGACGACACCGGCGGCGAAGCGGGCGATCGCGATGGAGATCGTAAGAATGAGGACGGCCACGAGGGTGTGGCCCGTCGTCGTCCGGATGCCCGGTCTCAGGTGCAGCGTCAGCACCGAGATCCACAGGCCGAGGACCGTGCACGGCACCACCGCGAGGTCGCGCAGCAGCCTGACGAACAGGTCGTCCCAGGCCCACCGGGTGTTGCCCGCGCGGTTCGCCAATCGGCCCAGGAGCGCGCGCAGGCCGAATCCCGTCGCCAGTGCGGCGACGGTCTCGGCCACGGCCACCACGAGTCGCTGCCAGTGCAAGTCGGTGTTCCTCCGCTCGTCTTCGGATGATCTTGGCTGAGAGCCCCGCGCGAGCGTAGCCAGCCCGCTTCCGCCGTGCAGCGATATGAGCGCATATCTGGCGAAAAGCCTGCTAGACGGCTTTTTAGCGGAATGTCGCGCACGTGTGATCACGCACCGCTCAACCCGGCCGGGATGGCCGGCTGGCCAGGTACGGCCAAGATCGCTACTGACCGGTTGACCTGGTGGGATTCGCCGTTGAGGATCTTGCTCCTCTGCCACTAGAGAAAGCGGTGCCTCCATGAAGTCGACCACGCGCCGGATCCTCGCCGCGGCCACGGCCGCCCCCATCGTCCTCGCCCTGACCGCCCCCGCCGCCTCCGCCGAGCCCGCGCCGGTCAAGATCGACTTCTCCGGATGCGCCGACCGGCTCCCCGTCGGGGCCGACCCGGCCCAGTGGTTCTGCAACATCTTCGTCATCGGCGGCGGCTCGATGAAGCTCGGCTCGATCACCCAGCCGCTCACCGAGCCGATGACGATCAGCATGGCGTCCGGCCCGGACCGGGCCGGCAACCCGGCCCAGATCGTGACCCTGAAGAGCAAGCCGATGACCGTGCCCGGCGGAGCGCTGGGCATCCCCGGCACCGAGAACCTGCCCGGCATGACGCTGCAGGCCCAGCCGAAGTACGTCGGGAACTTCGGGCTGAGCATCGACGACAGCGGGAACCTGCACTCCGCCCTCGACCTGCGGATCAAGCTGATCAACGCGCTGATGGGCGACAAGTGCTACATCGGCACGACCAAGGCGCCCATCAAGCTCAACACGACGGTCGACCCGACCAGCCTCACGCCGTACGACAACGACGTCTTCGGCCTCACGCTGAACGACGACGCCTACAGCGTTCCGGGCACGAGCGGCTGCGGCGTCCTCGGGCCCGTCGCGAACCTCCGCGGCGGCCTGCCCTCCGCCGCCGGCCAGAACACCGCGAGTATGCGGACGTACCTGGCGAGCAAGGCCTACACCGACCTGTACCCGGCGCTGCGCAAGAAGGCCCGGTCCAAGGTCGTGAAGCGGCTCCCCTTCAACCTGCCGAGCAGCGTCCTGCGCCGTAAGTAGCGACGCCCCCAGCCGTCCGGGACGGGCCTGCCGGACCAGGCCCGTCCCGGGCTCGGGGCCGATGTGGCAGGCGACCGAGAAGGTCCGCCCAGGGGCGCCGGGCGGTGTGCGGGCCGGCAGGTCACTCGAAGGCGGCGGCCTCCTGCTCGGTCCGGGTGTCGTACTCCTCGCGCGCCGCCTCGATCTCCGGCACGTGCGCCTCACACCAGGCGATGAAGGGCATCACGGCGGCCAGCAGATCCCGCCCCAGGTCGGTGAGGGCGTACTCCACGCGCGGCGGCATCACCGGATACATGGTCCGGGTCACGATCCCGTCCCGTTCCAGCCCGCGGAGGGTGACGGTGAGCATCCGCTGGCTGATGCCCTCGGCCTCGCGCTTGAGCACGCTGAAGCGCTTGGTGCCCTCGGCGAGCAGGGCGATCAGGTACAGGGACCACTTGTCCCCGATGCGGTCGAGGTTCTCACGTGCCCGACAGTCGCCCAGCCCGGTGTCCATGGTTCTCTCCAGGTGACCTAGTAAGAAAAAAGTGCGTTCTTGTGCCGGTTGGGGCGGTCGCCCCAGGATGAGAGCGGTTCCTGAACGGAACCAACACATCAAAGAGAACCGCCTTACCTGCAGGAACCAAGGAGACACCATGACAGCCGAGGTTGTCGAGATCCCGGGCTATGTCGCCGGCACCTGGACCATCGACCCGGTGCATTCGGACGTGAGCTTCGCCGTCCGGCATCTGATGGTCAGCAAGGCTCGCGGCCGCTTCGGCTCGTTCGAAGGGCGGATCGTCACCGGCGCCGACCCGCTGGACTCCAGCGTGACCGCGACCATCGATCTCGCCTCGATCGACACCAACAACGCGCAGCGCGACGACCACATCCGCTCGGCCGACTTCTTCGAGGTCGAGAAGTACCCCACCATGACGTACCAGTCCACCGGCGTCCGCCGCGACGGCGACGATTACGTCGTCGACGGCGAGCTGACGCTGAAAGGCGTGACCCGCCCCGTTCCCCTGAAGCTGGAGCTCAACGGCTTCGGCCCCGACCCGTTCGCGTCCGACCCCGCCAAGGGCGCCCGCGCCGGCTTCACCGCCACCGGCGAGATCGACCGCACGGAGTTCGGCGTCACTTACAACGGCCCCATCCCCGGCGGCGGCGTCGCCCTCGGCGAGAAGGTCCAGATCGTCCTGGAGATCGAAGCCGTTCTGCAGACCTCCTGACCCTCCCGACGGCCCGTTCCCACTCGGGAACGGCCGGTCCCGCCGAGCCGCACCACCTGGCGCTCCTCGGCGGGATCTCCCGTTCCCCTGCCACGTCGGCTCCGGCGCACGTGCACTGCGGGTAAAGCAGGGTAAAGAGCCGCCCATGACGGACAAGGCGACCAGTGACCTGTGGTGGAAGAACGCGGTCGTGTACTGCGTGGACGTGGCGACCTGGCTGGACACCGACGACGACGGCGTCGGCGACCTGTCCGGCCTCACCCGGCGGCTCGACTACCTCGGCGGCCTCGGCGTGAACTGCCTGTGGCTGATGCCGTTCTACCCGTCGCCGCTGCGCGACGACGGGTACGACATCACCGACTATTACGCGGTCGACCAGCGGTTCGGCAGCCTGGGCGACTTCGTGGAGATGCTCCGCACCGCCGACGACCTCGGCATCCGGGTGCTCGTGGACCTCGTGCTGAACCACACGAGCATCGAGCACCGCTGGTTCCGGGACCGTCCCGACTACTACGTCTGGAGCGACCACCCCCGAAAGGAGCCCAGCGAGGTCGCCTTCCCGGGTGAACAGGACGGCACCTGGTCCTACGACGAGGAGGTCGGCAAGTGGTACATGCATCGCTATTACGACTTCATGCCGGACCTGGACATCACCAAGCCCGAGGTCCGCGACGAGATGAACAAGATCCTCGGCTTCTGGCTGGAGCTGGGCATCTCCGGCTTCCGGGTCGACTCGCTGCCGTTCATGATCGAGACGGTCGGCACCGACTGCCGGGACAACCCGGTCAGCTTCCTGCGGTCGATGGTCGAGTTCCTCGAACGGCGGCGCGGTGACGCCATCTTCCTCGGCGAGGCGAACGTCTCCCCGGAGGAGCAGCAGCGGTACTTCGGCCTCGACGGCGGCGAGGGCGTGCAGATGCTGTTCGACTTCCGCGGCTGCGCCGCGCAGTGGCTGTCGCACGCCCGCGGCGACGCGCGCCCGCTCGCGGAGGCGCTGCGGAACCGCCCGGCCCATCCGATCGGCGGTCAGTTCGCCAACTTCTGCCGCCACCACGACGAACTCAACCTCGGCCTGCTCGCCGAGTCCGAACGCGATGAGATCTTCGCCGCCTTCGCCCCCGAGGAGACCCACCGCGTGTACGGGCGCGGCATCCGCCGCCGGCTCGCGCCCATGCTCGGCAACGACCCCCGCCGGATCCGGCTCGTCCTGGCGCTCACCCTCGCGCTGCCGGGCACGCCGGTCATCCTGTACGGCGACGAGATCGGCATGGGGGAGGACCTGTCCCTGCCCGGCCGGCTCGCCGTCCGTACGCCCATGCAGTGGTCCGCCCGCCCGAACGGCGGCTTCTCCCGGGTCGAGGAGGTCTACCGCCCGGCCCTGGCCGACGGCGAGTACGGCTTCCGCGAGGTCAACGTCGTCGCCCAGCGCCACGACCCCGAATCCCTCAGCTCGTGGATGACGCGGGCGATCCGCGTCCGCCGCGAGTGCCCGGAGTTCGGCTGGGGCGACTGGGACATCCTCGACGTCGGCGACACGCGCGTGCTCGGCCTCGCGTACCGGTGGCGGGACGGCCGCGTCGTCACCCTGCACAACGTGTCCGCCGACCCGGTACGCGTCCGGCTGCCGGACGACCTGGACCTGACCGGTGTGGAGCAGATCCGCCAGATGTTCGGCGACGCGCCGGCGACCGAGCTGGGCCGGGAGATCGAGCTGGCCGGCTACGGCTACCGCTGGCTGCGCCTCATCGACGACGAGGTGACGACCGCCATCATCTGACCCCGCTCGGGGACCTGCCGGCGGATGCGCTCGCGGCGCGGCCGGGCGGCGGATCCAACGCACACGCCCTATGCCGCGAGGACGTCCGCCAGGGTGCGGGCGGCGTGGAGGGCGTCGGCGTGGGTGACGTAGAGCGGGGCGAAGCCGAAGCGCAGGACGTCGGGGCTGCGGAAGTCGCCGATGACCTCCCGGGCGATCAGCTCCGTCATGACCGCCTCGGCGTCGGGGTGGCGAAGGGAGACCTGGTGGCCGCGCCGCTCGTCGCGGGGGGTCAGCACCTCCACCGCGCCCGGCGGCAGGAGCTCCGTCACGCACGCGACGAAGAAGTCGGTCAGCGACAGGCCCTTGGCGCGCACGTCGGCCAGGGCCACGTCGTCCCACACCTCCAGGGCGGACTCCAGGGCGAGCAGGGACAGGATGTCCGGGGTCCCGCAGCGGCCGCGCTCGATGCCCTCGGCGGGGACGTAGTCCGGGGCCATGGCGAACGGCTCCCGGTGGCCGCCCCAGCCGGACAGCGGCTGGTCGAACGCCTCTTGCAGGTCGCGCCGCACGTACAGGAAGGCCGGCGCGCCCGGGCCGCCGTTCAGGAACTTGTAGGTGCAGCCGACCGCGAGGTCGACGCCCAGCGCGTCCAGGGCGAGCGGGAGCACGCCCACGCTGTGGCACAGGTCCCACACGACGCGCGCGCCGGCCGCGTGCACGCGCGCGGTCAGGGCGGCCATGTCGTGCAACCGGCCCGTGCGGTAGTCCACGTGGTTCAGCAGCACCACGGCGGTTTCGTCGCCGAGGACCGCCGGAAGCTCGTCGACGTCCGCGGTGCGCAGGACGCGGCCGGTCAGCTCCGCGACCGACGTCGCGATGTACCCGTCGGTCGGGAAGGTCGCGGCGTCGACGACGATCTCGCGCCTGCCGGGCGCGAGCCGGACGGCGGCGACCAGCGCCTTGAAGACGTTCACGCTGGTCGAGTCGGCGACGACGACCTGGCCGGGCGCGGCGCCGAGCAGCGGCGCGATCCGCTCGCCCACCCGGCGGGGCGCCTCCCACCAGCCCTCCGACCAGGACCGGATCAGCCGGCCGCCCCACTGCTCGCGGACCACCCGCTGCATCTGGTCGGCGACCCGCCGGAGCGGGGCGCCGAGGGAGTTGCCGTCGAGGTAGACGGTGCCGGGCGGCAGGTCGAACGCGGCGCGCAGGTGCGCGAGGGGGTCCTCGGCGTCGAGTTTGGCGGCGCGTGCGGTCAGGTCCATCGGCGTGATCCTTCAGACGTGGGAACGGGCGGTCCACAGCTCCGGGAACAGCTCCCGGCGTGCTCGCTTCTCCAGCCAGGAGACACCGGCCGAGCCGCCGGTCCCGGGTTTGGCGCCCATCGCGCGGCGGGTGGCCATCAGGTGGTCGTGCCGCCAGCCGGTGAACTCCTCGGCGACGTCGGTGAGCGCCTCACCGAGCCGGAGCGGTTCGCCGTCGTCGGTGGCGTAGATCTTCGCCCAGACCTCCTCGACGGAGGGGGAGGGGGCGTACGGCCGGGTGAGGTCGCGGTTCAGCACGTCGTCCGGTACGGCGTGGCCGCGCCGGGCCAGCAGCGCGAGCGCCGCGTCGTACACGCCGGGCTCGCCGAGCGCCCGCGACAGTTCGGCGTGCTGGGCGGGGACCGACCGGTGGGGCACGAGCATCGACGCGGACTTCTCCCCGAGCAGGAACTCCACCTGCCGGTACGCCGCCGACTGGAACCCGGAGCCCTCGCCGAGCGCGTCACGGAAGGCGTTGAACTCCCGTGGGGTCATCCGCGCGATCGGCAGCCAGGCGGCCCGCAGCGCCTTCACGTGCAGGACGCAGCGGTACAGCGCGGCGGTGCCCGCGCGGACGTCGTCGGCGGCCAGGCGGTCGCGGGCGTACCTCAGGTCGAACGCCAGCAGGCCGAAGTACAGCTCCATGACCTGCGTGACCACGAGGAACGACCGCTCCAGCGGCTCGTCGGTGACCGGCCACTGGAGTTCGTGCAGCGTGGCGGCGTGGACGTAGTCCTCGTACGGCGTGGTGCCGCCGAAGTCGAGCTTCGGCTCGTCCGCGGAGTGCTGGATCGGGCAGCCGGACCGTGTTTCGGTCGTCACTTCGGACCTCCTCCCTTCGTCACGAATGGGCACCGAACCATTCTGTGAGGGAGGAATCAGACATCAAAGGGCCGATGGAGGGAGTTCCGCCGTTCTTTTCTTATGAACGCAAGGCGATGTGGCGGTTAGGCTTACGACCATGAAACCCGACTTCGACGCCGTGGACTGGGCTCTCCTGGGGGCGCTCCAGGAGGACGCCCGGCTCTCGTACAACGAGCTCGCCCGCCGGGTGCACCTGTCCGCGCCGACGGTCGCCCAGCGGGTGCGCCGCCTGGAGGACGCCGGGGTGATCACCGGCTACCACGCCCGGGTGGATCCGGCGGCCGCCGGGTTCTCCGTCGTCGCCCAGGTCCGGATGAAGTGCTACGGCGCCCGGTGCATCACCGTGCACCCCGAGCTGCTCGACGACATCCCGGAGGTGCTCGAGGTCTCCCGGCTCACGGGGGACGTGTGCTCGATGGTCCTGGTCGCCACGACCTCGGTCGCCGAGCTCGAGCGCATCCTCGTGCGCCTCGCCTCGCACGGCGAGACGAGCTCCGCGATGGTCCTGTCCACGCCCATCGCCTGGCGCCCGCTCACTCCCGCGCGCCCCTGACGTCCGTCAGGAGGATTCCCCGGCCGGCGGTCCCGGCGGGTCACCAGTCGTCCGCGCTCTCCTCGACCAGCTTGATCAGGTCGCCGTCGACGAGGTCGTAGCGGTTCATCACGGTGAGCCGGGGGGAGTACACGTGAACGCTGATCGCCGGGGCGGACGAGACGTTGGTCACCGAATGGATGTAGTCCGGCCCGAACTCCCGGACGTCGCCGGGCGCGAGGTCGCGTTCGATGGCCAGGTCGTGTTCGCGCAGGCTCCCGAGGGCGACGGCGAAGGCTCCTCGGGAACCCCCGTGGTCGTGGAAGCCGGTCGACTGGCCCGGCAGCCAGCTGAGCAGCCAGATCTCGTGATCGTCGTCCTGGTGGAGGCGTTCGTACCAGCGCTCCTCGGCGTTCAGGCGTACGCGGTGGATCCATTCGTCGGGTGCGGTCGCCAACCGCCGGGCGACGTCGGCCAGGCGGGTCCGGGCGGGCGCGGATGTGCTCGCGGGCATGTACTGCTGCTCCTGTTCACTCTGAGGGCCGTTCGGTTCACGCGGGTACGGCCGTGGTACACAGCGCGCTCGCCTGCCGTCGCAGATCGACGTGCAGGTTCACCCATCCCTCAGAGTGCATGGATCGAGCATGGCGACAATTCCCTATTAAGTCAATCTGGATTGTGTGGAAGATCGGCAAACGCTTGCGCGGCGGGTGAGCCGGTCGGGGGCAGGCGTCAGAGGCGTTCGATCTTGACCTCATCCGCGCGGTAGCGGGCGCGCAGCGGCTTCTTGTCGAACTTGCCGACCGTCGTCTTGGGGATCTCCGCCACGAACGCCCAGTTCTCCGGGACCTGCCAGCGCGCGACCTTGCCGGACAGGAAGCCGGCCAGCTCCGCCGCGCTCGCCGACGCGCCGTCGCGCAGGACGACGAAGGCGAGCGGACGCTCGTCCCAGCGCGGATCCGGGATGCCGATCACCGCCGCCTCGAGCACCGCGGGGTGCGAGACGAGGTGGTTCTCCAGTTCGACCGAGGAGATCCACTCGCCGCCGGACTTGATGACGTCCTTGGCCCGGTCGGTGATCTGGAAGAAGCCGCGGTCGTCGATCGTGCCGATGTCGCCGGTGCGCAGCCACCCGTCGTGGAACTTCTCCGGGGCCGGGTCGCGGTGGTACGAGCCGGTGATCCACGGCCCGCGCACCTCGATCTCGCCGACGGACTCGCCGTCCCAGGGCAGCTCCTCGCCCGCCGCGTCGACGATCCGCATCTCCACGCCCGCCGCCACGCGGCCCGACTTCAGGCGCCAGTCGACGTCCTCGGTGGTGCCCGGCTCGACGCCGGGCGGCGGGAAGGCCATGCCGCCGAGCGGGCTGGTCTCCGTCATGCCCCAGCCCTGGATGATGCGCAGCCCGTACTCGGCCTCGAAGCGCTCCAGGAGCGCGCGGGGCGCGGCGGCGCCGCCGGAGGTGCCGGCCCGCAGCGAGGACAGGTCGAGCTCGTGGTCGGCGCCGTAGTTGAGGATCGCGCTCCAGATGGTCGGCACCGCGGAGGAGAGGGTGCTCCGCTCCGCGGCGATGAACCTGGTCAGGTGCTCCGGCTGGAGGAACGGGCCGGGCATGTGCAGCGTGGCGCCGGACAGGAACGCGGCGTACGGCAGGCCCCAGGCGTTGACGTGGAACATCGGGACGATGGTGAGCACGCGGTCCGTCTCGGTGAGGCCCATCAGCGACGCCGAGATCGCCACCATCGCGTGCAGGAACGTCGAGCGGTGGGAGTAGACGACACCCTTCGGGTCGCCCGTCGTGCCGCTGGTGTAGCACATCGACGCGGCGGCCCGCTCGTCGAGCTCGGGCCAGGCGAAGCCGGGCTCCTCGGCCGCCAGCAGCTCGTGGTAGCGCAGCACGCGGGCGTCGCCCAGCGCGGACGCGTCGCCGTCGCCCACGACGATGAACGCCTCGACGGACGGCAGCCGGTCGGCGACGCGGGCGAGCAGGGGGACGAGGGTGTCGTCGACGAGGATGAACCGGTCCTCGGCGTGCCCGATGATGTGCGCGAGCTGGTCGGGGAACAGCCGGATGTTCAGGGTGTGCAGCACCGCGCCCATCCCCGGGACGGCGAAGTACGCCTCGAGGTGCTCCTGGTTGTTCCAGCAGAAGGTCGCCACCCGGTCGCCCGCGCCGACGCCCAGCCGGGTCAGGGCGGCGGCGAGCCGCTCGGCGTTCTCCGCCACCTGCCGGTACGACGCCCGGCGCGGTTCGCCGCCGGTCCAGGTCACGCATTCGCTCCCGCCGTACACGCGGGCGCCGTGCCGCAGGATCGCGGGAACGGTGAGAGGGAACTCCTGCATCGTGCTGGCGAACATCACGGCCCTTCCGACGGACATACCGACCGGTCGGTAGCAGGTTAGGAGCGGCACCGTTTCCCCGTCAACGATGTCCCGTTACGGATGGTTCGCCGGATCGGCGGGTTTCCCGACCCGGCGCCTCAGGTCCGCTGGGCGAGGACGTCGGCGGGCGCGGCCCGCAGCGCGCCGCGGACCGGGAGCTCGGTGGCGAGCCAGGCGATCAGCACGACCGTGCCGGCGGCCGCCGGGAGCAGCCAGAGCGGCCCGGCGGCCCAGGGCCGGCCGAGGAAGCCCACGCCCAGCAGCGCCAGCGGCACCGCGGACAACGCGACCCCCGCGCCGATGGCCGCGACTGCGACCAGCGCGGCCTCGCGCCGTACCATCGCGACGATCTGCCGCGGGGTGGCGCCGACCAGCCGGAGCGCGGTGAACTCGTCGCGCCGCTGCGCCGCGGCCGCCGCCAGCCGGTTGGCCACCGCGAGCAGGACGTACCCCAGGAGCACGGCGAGCACGACGACGTTCACCCAGACCTCCGGGGGTGCCGGCGTCTTCTCGACGCCGCCGCGCACGTCGTCCACCTGGACGCCCGGTTCCCGCGCGGCGAGCGCGGCGAGCGAGCGCCGTACCGTCGCGTCCTGCCCCGGCGCGGCGCGGACCAGCACCCGGCCCGCCAGGCCGGTCGTCGTGTGGCCGGCGGCCAGGTCGCGCGAGACGACGACGTCCCCGAAGCCGAGGCTGCGGTCGTACGTGGCCACCACCTGGGCGGCGGCCCGCGTCCCGTCACCCAGGATCACGGTGACGCGGTCGCCGACCCCGGCGCCCCGCACCCGGGCGGTGATCGTGCTCACCGCGATCGCCGCACCGGTCAGGCGGCTCAGGTCGCCGCCGCGCCGCCCCAGGTCCAGGACGGCCGGGGCGTCCGGCCCGGTGACGAGCGCCCGGTACGAGGCGACCGTCTTCGCGCCGTCCTCCAGGTGCGGCCACAGGACGGTCGTCGTGTCCACCGGCACGGCGGCGGCGACGCCGGGTGTCGCACGGATCTCGTCGGCCAGGCCCGATGAGACCCCGCCGAGGGCGGGCGCGGTGACCGTGGCGTCGGCGCGCGTCGCATCCTTCGCCTGACGGGTGGTGGCGGCCATCAGCGTCGTCTGCGTCAGCGCGTAGCTCAGCGTGAACGCGACGGCCATCCCGAGCGCCGTCACCGCGCCGCCGACCCGGAGGGCGTAGCCGTGGCCGTTGCTCACGGCCAGCCAGGTCGTCGGCGACGTACGGCGCGGCAGCCGCCGCAGCAGCGCGCCGCTGCCGTGCCGGACGAGGTTCGGGCCCGCGAGGCCGAGCCCGATGACCGCCAGGAGACCGGCCGAGCCGGTCGCGACCGTCGCCTCGGCGGTGCGCAGGAACAGCGGCACCGCCCCCATCGTCATCGCGGCGGCGATGAGCAGCAGCCCGATCCCGCTGCGCACGGCCGACGGCTCACGCGGCTCGGCCCGCGACTCGGCGACGGCCTCGGTCGCCGGCATCCGTGACATACGGAACGCGGCGCTCAGCGCGGACACGCGCACCGCGAGCGACAGCAGCAGGAACGCCGCGACGGCCGGGAGCGGGCTCCAGGAGAGCGGCAGGCCGTCCGGGATCACACCGTGGGCGGCCAGCAGGCCGCCGAACCGGCCGGCGAGGACGTAGCCGAGCGCCACGCCGAAGGGCAGGGGGAGCAGCGCCACCACGCCGGTCTGGGCGGCGATGAGCCGGCGGACCTGCCGCGGCGTGGCGCCGACGGCCCGCAGGAGCGCGAGGTCGCGGCGCTGTCCCGCGATCGACACCGACAGCGCGCCCGCGACGACGAAACCGACGATCATCAGGACGACCCCGGCGATCGACCCGGCCAGCGCGAACAGCACCGTACGGCCCGTCGCCGCGCCCGGCTCCTCCACGTCGCCCCGCGCCCCGCCCGTCGCCACCGTGAGGTCTCCATGGCCGTCCGCCCGGAGTGCCCGGCGGACGCGCCCGGCCAGGGCTCCCGGATCGGTGCCCGGCGCGGCGCGCAGCGCGATCAGGTCGACCGTCCCGCGCTTCGGGCCGGTGTCCCGGCCGGCCAGGCGGGCCGCGACGGCGTCGCCGAAGTAGACGCCGGGCCGGCCGCCGACGACGGCCGACACCCGGTATCCGGCCCGCCGGCCGGCGGCCACGACCGTCACCCGGTCACCGGGACGCACGCCGGCGCGCGCGGCGGTGGCCGCGTCGAGCGCCACGTCCCCGGGACCGGCCGGGGGAACGCCGTGGACGGAGGCGGGGCCGGGCAGCGTCCTGGACGACCAGCCGTGCCCGGCGGTCCGCGGATCCCCGGCATCGATCACCGTGCCGTCCCGTCCGATGACGGCCGCGGGCAGGCCGACGTCGCCGGCCGAGGAGGCGACGCCGGGCAGCGCGGCCAGCAGGGCGACGAGCCGCGCGGGGACCGGCGCCCGCTCCGGCAGCGGCTCGGCCAGGTCCTCGTCCTGCGCGACCGACTGCCGGGCGGCGACGACGACGTCCGTTCCGGCGAGCCGTTCGACGGGCAGGTGGGAGCGCAGGCCGGACTCCGCCAGCACGCCCGTGGCGGTCAGGAACGCGGACCCGCCCAGCACCGCGCAGACGATCGCGACCAGCGCGCCGGTCCGGCCGCGGGTGAGCAGAAGCGAGATCCGGAGCATCATCGGCCTCCCAGCGAGGTGAGCCGGGCGGCGAGCGTCGACGCGTCGGGCTCACGGATCGCGTCGACGATGCGGCCGTCCGCCATGATGAGGGCCTCGTGGGAGCGGGCCGCCGCGGCCGGGTCATGGGTCACCATCACGATGGTCTGGCCCAGTTCGTCGACGATCTGCCGCAGGAGCGTGAGGACGTCCCCGGAACTGCGGACGTCCAGCGCACCGGTCGGCTCGTCGGCGAACACGATGTCGGGCCGGGCGGCCAGCGCCCGGACGATCGCGACCCGCTGCTGCTGGCCGCCGGACAGCTCCGCGGGGCGGCGGTGCAGGACCCCGTCCAGGCCCGTGCGGTCGACCAGCACGCGGATCCACTCCCGGTCCGGGGCGCGGCCGGCGAGCCGCAGCGGGAGGGTGACGTTCTGCTCGACGGTGAGCGCCGGGAGCAGGTTGTAGCCCTGGAACACGAAGCCGATCCGGTCGCGGCGCAGCACGGTGCGCCGGGCCTCGTCGAGCCGGGAGATGTCCGTGCCCCCGACCGTGACCGTTCCCGACGTCGGGGTGTCGAGCCCGGCCGCGACCTGCAGCAACGTGCTCTTGCCCGACCCCGACGGCCCCATCACCGCGAGGAACGCCCCGCGGGGGACGGTGAGCGACACGTCGTCCAGCGCGGTCACCGCCACAGTGCCGGTGCGGTGCACCTTGGTGACCCCGTCGAGGCCGATGACCTGACCCGGCGGCGCGGGCCGCGTGTCGGCCGATCCACGGCGCCTCATGCCCGCCCCCGCCGGAACCAGTCGGCGAGCAGCCCCGCGATGCACAGCACCGTCACGATGCCGCACGACAGGCTCACCGCGATCGGGAGTCCGCTCATCGAGGTCACCGCGTTCCCGGCGGCGCTGACCACCAGGACCGTCCAGAGGACCGCGCGGCGCGCGTTCAGGCCGCCGCCGGTCCGGTCGGGGTCGCCGGGCTCCGCTCCGGGCGGGCCGAGCTGAAAGGGGTCGTTCGTCATGGGTCCTCCTCGGTAGGACCCCGACGCTACGGACGGCTGTGACCTGCGACGATCCCGCGTGCTACCCAGTCGTGGTACAGCAGGCACCACTCTTCGCGCGATATGCCCCGGACCCTCGCGATCCGCCATAAGGTGGCCACTGGTCGGGGGGAGGAACGGATGCGAGGCGGGAACGACGGCGTGATCGGACGCGCGCTGCGCGACCCGATCGACGCGCTCCGGCGGCTGGTCGGCGGTCTGGGTACCGCGACCCTCGCCCTGCTCACCGCGATGGGACTGGTCGTCGTCGGCGTCCTCTGCCTCGTCGGCGTCGGGCTGCCGCTGCTGCCGGGGGCGCTCGCGACCGTGCGGGCGGTCGCCGACCGGGAGCGCGGGCGGCTGAGCCGGTGGGGCGAGGAGGTCATCAGCCCGTACGCGCCGTGGCCGAGCGGCTGGTCCGCGCGCCTCCGCGCCGCCGCGGCCGACCCGGCGACGGCGCGCGACCTTCGGTGGCTGGCCACCCACGCCCTGTTCGGGTTCGTCCTCGGCCTGTTCGGCTCGATGCTGCCGCTGCTCGCGGTGCGGGACCTCACCTTCCCGCTCTACTCGTGGGCGCTGCCACCGGGCGAGGCCACCACCTCGGTCGGTCTCCCGGCCGACGGATGGACCGGGGCGGCGGCGAGCGTCCTCCTGGGCGTCGGCTGGGTGGCGATCGCCGTCGGGTTGGGCCCGAGGATGGCCCGGCTCCAGGCCCGGCCCGGGAGGCGCCTGCTCCGGCCGCATCCCGGCGTCGACCTGTCCGCGCGGGTCGCGGAGCTGACCGCGACGCGCGCCGCCGCCCTGGACGCCCACACCGCCGAACTGCGGCGGATCGAGCGCTCCCTGCACGACGGCACGCAGAACCGCCTCGTCGGAGTGGTCGTCCTGCTGGGCGCCGCGCGGCGGGCGCTGAGGAACGACCCGGCCGGCGCGGACGGTGCCCTGGAGCAGGCGCAGTCGGCGGCCGAGCAGGCGCTCGCCGAACTGCGCGCCGTGGTCCGCGCCATCCTCCCGCCCGTGCTCGAGCAGCGCGGTCTCGGCGGCGCGCTGGCCGCGCTGGCGGCCGGGTGCGCCGTGCCCTGCCGGGTGTCGGCCGACGTGCCGGGCTCCCGGCCGGCGTCCGTCGACGCGACCGCCTACTTCGTCGTCGCCGAGGCGCTCACCAACATCTCCAAGCACAGTCACGCCCGGCGCGCGACCGTCGACGTGCGCCAGACCCGGGACCGGCTGCGCCTGCGCATCGAGGACGACGGGCGCGGCGGTGCCGACGAGGAGTCCGGGAGCGGCCTCGTCGGCATCCGCCGCCGGGTCGAGGCGCATGACGGACGCGTGACCCTGTCCAGCCCGCCGGGCGGGCCGACCATTCTCGACGTGGAGTTGCCGTGCGTGTTGTGATCGCGGAGGACGACGCCCTGCTCCGCGCCGGGCTCGAGCTGCTGCTGCGCGGAGAGGGGTTCGAGGTCGTCGCCGCGGTCGCGACGCCGGACGCCTTCCTCGCCGCCGTCGACGAGGATCCGCCCGACATCGCCATCGTCGACGTGCGCATGCCGCCCACCCACACCGACGAGGGCATCAAGGCGGCGGTGGCGGCCCGGCGGCGTCACCCGGAGCTCGCCGTTCTCGTGCTGTCGGCGTACGTCGAGGAGAGCTTCGCGACCGACCTGCTCGCCGAGGGCACGGCCGGCATCGGCTACCTGCTCAAGGAGCGGGTCGGGCGGGTCGAGCGGTTCCTCGAGGCCCTGGGCCGGGTCGCCGAAGGGGGAACGGCCATCGACCCGGAGCTCGTGGCCCAGTTGTTCGCGCACCGGCGCGCCGACGATCCGCTGGACCGGCTCACGCCGCGCGAACGCGACGTGCTGGCGCTCATGGCCGAGGGGCTCGGCAACGTCGCCATCGCCCAGCGCCTGGTCGTGACCGAGGGCGCGGTGCACAAGCACATCCGCAACATCTTCGCCAAGCTCGACCTGCGCCCGACCGAGCACACCGACCGCCGCGTCGCCGCCGTCCTGCGCTACCTGGAGAGCACCGGCAGACAGTAATACATCCAACGAATCCGCTGGTACGCGGCGATTTCCGGCCGGTCGACCGGCTAACATCGATTGTAAGGTTCCTTGACCATCGGATGTCCGGGTGTTTTGGTGTTGCCGAGCCCCTGACCTCCGAGGAGGACCATTGAGACGCCTGCCCACCGCGATCGCGGCGGCCGTCGCCCTGATCGGGCCGCTCGCCGTCGTACCGGCCGCCGTGGCCGGACCGGCCCCCGCCCCGACGCCGGAGCAGCGTGCCGCGGCGCTCGTCGCCCAGATGACGCTGGACGAGAAGATCACCCAGACGCACACCACCGGGAAGGGCGCCGGCGGGGTCTCGCGGCTGGTGCCCGGCATTCCCCGGCTCGGCATCCCCGACTTCCTCATCAGCAACGGCCCCGCGGGCGTCGGCACCGGCGCGGTGGGGACCCAGCCCGACGCCACGGCACTGCCCGCGCCCGTCGCCCTCGCCGCCGGGTTCGACCCGGAGCTGGCCCGGCGGTACGGCGTCGTCGAGGGCCGGGAGACGGCGAACGTCGGCCACAGCCTGCTCGAGGCGCCCGACGTCAACATGGTCCGCGTCTACCGGAACGGCCGGGCGTTCGAGAACTACGGCGAGGACCCCTACCTCGCGGGGCGGCTCGCGGCGGCCGACATCCAGGGGATCCAGAGCCAGGGCGTGCTGGCCGAGGTGAAGCACTACGCGGCCAACGACCAGGAGACGAACCGCCGGACCATCGACGAGCGGATCGACGACCGTACGCTCCACGAGATCCACCTGCCGGCGTTCGAGGCGGCGGTGAAGGAGGGCCACGCCGCCTCGGTGATGTGCGCCTACCCGTCGGTCAACGGCTCGTTCATGTGCGAGAACCCGCACCTGCTCACGGACGTGCTGCGCGGCCAGTGGGGCTTCCGCGGCTTCGTCCAGTCCGACGCCAGCGCCACGCACACCGCGGTCGGCGCCGCGGCCGCGGGGCAGGACCTCGAACTGCGGGACAACGGCCCGTACGACCAGGAGCTCAAGCAGGCCGTCCTCGACGGCGAGGTGAGCATGGCGCGGCTCGACACCATGATCGTGCGCCGGCTCGCCATCGAGATCCGCGCCGGGCTGTTCGACCACCCGCGGACGGTCACGCCCATCGACGCGGCGGCCGGGGGAGCGGTGGCGCGGTCGGTGGCCGAGCAGACCGCCGTGCTGCTGAAGAACTCCGGCGCGGCCCTGCCGCTCCCCGCGACCGGCCTGCACTCGATCGCGGTGGTCGGGCCGTACGCCCAGGTCGCGCACCCGGGCGGCGGCGGCAGCGCGCATGTCGACCCGCTGTACACCGTCAGCCCGGTCGCGGGCATCCAGAAGCGGGTCGGCGCGGGCGTCACCGTCCAGAGCTCGGACGGCTCCGACGCGGCCGCGGCGGCGAAGCTGGCCGGTTCCTCGGACGTCGCCGTCGTCATCGTGGGCGACCTGGAGAAGGAGGGCACGGACCGTACGAGCCTGTCGCTGTCCGCCGGCCAGGATCAGCTGGTCCGCTCCGTCGTCGCCGCCAATCCGCGCACGATCGTCGTCCTCAACAGCGGCGCGCCCGTGCTGATGCCGTGGATCGACGACGTCCCCGCCGTGCTGGAGACCTGGTATCCGGGCGAGGAGGACGGCAACGCGCTCGCGGCGCTGCTGTTCGGCGACGTGAACCCCTCGGGCAAGCTGCCGGTGACCTTCCCGCGCGGCGAGGAGCAGACGCCGACGAGCACGCCGGACCGGTACCCGGGCGTCAACGGCACCGTGAACTACTCCGAGCGGCTGGAGGTCGGCTACCGCTGGTACGACACGCAGGGCGAGCAGCCGTTGTTCCCCTTCGGGTACGGCCTGTCGTACACGGGTTTCGCGTTCGGCCGGCTGAAGGTCTCGCCGGTGGCGGACCGGCACGGGCGGGTGACGGTGAGCGTGGACGTCCGCAACACCGGATCCCGTACGGGTGCCGAGGTCGCCCAGGTCTACGTCACGGCGCCGCCGTCGGCCGGTGAGCCGCCCAAGCAGCTCAAGGGCTTCGCGAAGGTGACGCTGCGGCCCGGACAGACCAGGCGGGTGACGGTACGGCTGGACGCGCGGGCGTTCTCCGTCTGGGACACCGCGTCGCAGCGGTGGACGACCGTCGGCGGCCGCCACGTCGTCGCGGTCGGGGACTCCTCGCGGAACCTGCCGCTGTCGGCGCCGGTCCGCGTCCGCTGACCGCGGGCCCGGCCGGCCGGACCCCGTACGTCGAGCGGCCCGGCGGCCTCCGGGCCGCTCGACGAACGGATCAGCGGTGCTGCAGCGCGTCCAGCGCGACCGCCTGGGCGATGACCAGCCGGCGGTCCAGACGCGGGTCCTTGATGTCGACGACGTACTTGTCGCGCAGCGCGAACTTCTTGTCCACCAAGAACGTCTCCTGCTCGTTCGCGGTGAAGTCGAAGTGGTACGGCCAGGCGAACGGGAGGCTGTCGACGTAGGGGATGAAGTCCCAGACGCGGCGCAGGATCGCGACGAACTTGCTGCGCTCCGTCCCGGTGGTCACGCCGAGGCCCGGCTGCTCCAGGTGCCAGGTGGAGGCCAGCAGCGAGGCCTTGAAGTCCTTGCGGAAGTTGCCGATCGGCTGCCCGCCCGGGTCGGTGACGTCGTAGGTCGCGCCGAGGTCGAGGCGCTGGCGGGCCTTGAATCCGAAGAGCGGGTGCTCCTTGCGGTCGTCGCTGTAGAAGGTGACCTGCTCCTTGAACGCCAGGCGCTTCTGCTGGGCGAAGGCGATGAGCTCGCCCTCGGAGCCGTCCGGGTTCTCGGCGTGCACCTCGTACTGGTTCACCATCAGCCGGACGCGCTGGCGGATGAGCAGCCGCCGCTGCGCCTGGAAAGTCTGGAAGTCCATCTGTCCCCGTCTCGTGACACGGTCGATCGAGGGAGCAAAGCTACAGAAAAGGTAAAGAGCACACCAAGACGCTCGCGCGATCAGTGGCGAAAACGAGACCTGACCTCGGTCGCGTCACACTACCGCGCCGAGCTGCCAGGGCACGAACTCCTCGTCGCCGAAGCCGAGCTCCTCGCTGCGCGTGCGGCGGCCGGACGCGGTGTCCAGGATGAGGTCGAAGATCCGCCGGCCCATCTCGGCGACGTCGCACTCGCCGTCGGCGATCAGGCCGCAGTTGATGTCCATGTCGTCGGTCATCCGCTCGTACAGCGGCGTGTTCGTCGCGAGCTTGAGGCTGGGCGTCGGCTTGCACCCGAACACCGACCCGCGGCCCGTCGTGAAGCACAGGACGTGCGCGCCGCCGGCCACCATCCCGGTCGCGTTGACCGGGTCGTAGCCCGGCGTGTCCATGAACACCAGGCCCTTGGCGGTGACGGGCTCGGCGTACTCCACGACGTCGGCCAGGTTGGACTGACCGCCCTTGGCGGCCGCGCCCAGCGACTTCTCCAGGATGGTGGTCAGGCCGCCGGCCTTGTTGCCGGGGGAGGGGTTGTTGTCCATGGAGCCGCCGTGCCCGGCGGTGTACTCCTCCCACCAGCGGATCCGGCGGATAAGCTTTTCCCCGACCTCCCGGCTGACCGCCCGCCGGACGAGCAGGTGCTCGGCGCCGTAGATCTCCGGCGTCTCGCCGAACACCGCCGTGCCGCCGTGCCGGATGAGCAGGTCCGCGGCCGCGCCGAGGGCCGGGTTCGCGGTGATGCCGGAGTAGCCGTCCGAGCCGCCGCACTCCATCGCCAGGATGAGCTCGGAGGCGGGCACGGGCCGCCGGCGCACGGCGTTCGCGGCGGGCAGCAGCTCCGTGATCCGGGCGACCCCTTCGGCGACCGCCGCCCGGGTGGCGCCGAGCGCCTGGACCGCCATCGGCACCACGGGCGTGTCCGCGCCGATCCCCCACTCCTCGGCGAGGGACCGGACCTCGTCGAGCTCGCCGCCGAGGCCGAGCACGAGGAAGCCGGCGAAGTTCGGATGGCACGCGTACCCGGTGAGGGTGCGCCGCAGCACGGCGGCCTCTTCGCCGCCCGCACCTGCCGTCCCGCGTCCGAGGCCGTGGGGCAGCGCCACCACCCCGTCCACCGCCGGGTAGGCGTCCAGGGGGCCGGGCGGCCCCTCCTGCCGGCGGAACCGCTCGGCGATCCGCCGGGCGGTCGCGACCGAGTGGTCCGCCGTGGCGAGGATCCCGATGTGGTTGCGGGTGGCGACCCGGCCGTCGGGCCGGAGGATCCCGTCGAAGGTCGCCCGCTCCGCGGCGGGCAGCGTCTCCTGCGGCCGGACGGCGACGCCGTGCTCGTACTCCCGGTCGAACATCTGGAAGCCGAGGTTGTGGGTGTGCACGTGCTCCCCGGCGGCCACCGGACGCGTCGTGAAGCCGATGACCTGGCCGTACTTGCGCACCTGGGCTTCGGCGGGCAGGTCGCGCAGGGCGACCTTGTGGCCGCGCGGCACGCCGTCCCGGGTGACCAGTCCGGCGCGGACCGGCGTGCCGGCCGCGAGATCCTCGGTGGCCAGTGCCACGTCGTCGTCCTGGTGCAGGATCAGCAGGGCGGTCATCCGTCACTCCATCCGAGAATGGCGAGCACTGTCCGACATCTTCTCCCGAGCCGCCGCCGCAGCGGAACCCACCGGTATTCACGAGGACCGGAAGATCTGCCGGATCGTGCCCGCGTGTCAACGCTGAGTGACATTTCTGCGGTTTTCCGGCCTCCCTTCCTACGCCTCGTACGGGGTCGCTCTCGCTCCGTCGAGCACGGCGGGGATATGCCGGTGACCTCGGGCGTTGGTTACGGACGCCGCAGAGCCCATGTCTGTTTGGAGGCGATTTGTGCGGGTAGCCGCTGGACCATCGGCCGAACCGCGGGTACCGGTTCCGGCCGGACCGTCGAAGAAAGGAATGAACCATGGGCAGCGGGCAGATAGCCCAGCGTGGCGCTCCGGTACAACAGTCCTCCGGTGGTGGCGGCGGCGGTCTCGCCGACGTCGTCGAGCTGATCCTCGACAAGGGCCTGGTCATCGACGCCTTCGTCCGGGTCTCCCTCATCGGCATCGAGATCCTCCGCATCGACGCGCGGGTCGTCATCGCCAGCGTCGACACCTATCTGCGCTTCGCCGAGGCCTGCAACCGCCTCGACATCGCCAACGACGGCTCCAGCGCGGGCCTCCCCCAGATGATCGGCCAGATGACGGAGAGCGGCGCCAAGCGCAAGACGAGGGGCGCGCTGCAGGGCGCCGGTGAGACGCTCCGCGACTCCCTCGGCCGGGGCCAGGACAAGGAGAAGGCCGGATCCCGCAGGAAGAAGGACGAAGACGACGAGGAGGAGCAGTGACCGTGCAGTACGTCTACGGCGTCACCGACGCCGACGTGGAGATCCCCGGGACGCTGAAGGGGATCGACGGCCAGGAGGTGTCCCTGGTCTCCCACGGACGCTGCGCCGCCCTGGTGAGCGACCTGGCCGCCGACCGGCCCCTCGGCACGCGTGACGACCTCATGGCCCACCAGGGTGTCCTCCAGGCGATCGTCGAGGCCGGCGGGACCATCCTGCCCTTCCGCTTCGGCGGCGCCCTGGCGGACCGGGACGCGGTCGTCGAGGAGCTCCTGAGCCCCCACGAGGACACGTTCGTCGAGCAGCTCGAACCCCTGCGCGGGCAGATCGAGGTGCGGATCAAGGCACGGTACGAGGAGGACGCCGTGCTGCGCGAGATGGTCCAGGAGGAGCCGGAGATCGCCGAGCTCAACCAGCGGGTCCGCGAGCTTCCCGAGGACGCGGCCTACTACGACCGGGTACGGCTCGGCGAGCTCATCGCGCAGGCCTTCACCCGCCGCCGGCAGAATGACGGGCAGGGCCTGCTCGACGCCCTGGCGCCCCGGGCGACGGCGGTCGCGCAGCGCGAGCTGTCCCGCGAGGACGACGTGCTCGACGCCGGCTTCCTGATCGACCGGAAGGAGCGCGAGGCGTTCCAGAAGCTCGTCGACGAGGTCGGCAAGGACAACGAGGGACGCATCCGCGTCCGCGTCGCCGGCCCCCTGCCGCCCTACGACTTCGTGGGCCAGGAGAGCTGACATGGGACTCTTCACCGGGCTGGTGCTGTTGCCGCTGGCTCCGGTACGGGGGGTCGTATGGCTCGCCGAACAGGTACAGGAACAGGCCGAACGCCAGCTGTACGACCCCCAGCGCATCGTCCGCCTCCTGGAAGAGGTGGCCGAGGCTCGTGACGCTGGCGAGATCAGCGAGGAAGAGGCCGCCCGCCAGGAGGACGAACTGGTGAACCTGCTGGCAGAGGGGTCCCGCCGGAGGTAGGTGACCGTGGCCCAGAGCAGAAGCACCCGGAGTAGAAGCGCCCAGAACGAAGGCGGCCAGAAGAGAGGCGGCCAGAGTGAGAACGGCCGGAGCAGGGACGGCCTCTCCCCGGAGGAGATAGCCCGGAAGGCCGTCGAGCACGTCGCCGAGATGACGGGCCGGGACAGCGAGGGCGTGATCGCGCTGGAACGGACCGACGACGGCTGGAAGGTCGGCGTGGAGGTCGTGGAGTCCGGCCGCATCCCGGACACCAACGACATCCTCGCCGTGTACGAGGCGGAACTCGACGACGAGGGCAACCTGCTCTCATACCGGAGGACCGACCGCTACTTCCGCGGTCGGTTCGATAGGGACAAGAGATGACCGAAGTCACATGGGCCGGCGACTCCCGCTCCGCCGCTCCCCAGCGGAGCGGGAGCGGGCCGTCGTCGGCCAACCTCGCCGACATCCTCGAGCGGATCCTCGACAAGGGGATCGTCGTCGTCGGCGACATCCGCGTGAACCTGCTCGACATCGAGCTGCTCACGATCAAGATCCGGCTGCTGGTCGCGTCCGTGGACCGTGCGAAGGAGATGGGGATCGACTGGTGGGAGCACGACCCGACGCTCTCGGGTAAGCAGAGCGAGGTGCTCGAGGAGAACCGCCGGCTGCGTGAGCGCCTCGCCGCCCTCGAGGGCGGCGACGGCGCGTCCGCGGAGGAGGAGGCCCCCGCCCTGGAGTCGTCCGGCGGTCGCAAGACCACCGGCGGTTCGCGGAAGACCACGGCGGGCGGCCGCAAGACGACCAGGAGAGGCCGGAGCCGGACGACGGGCGAGGACGCGGAGGCGGATCGTGGCTGACGTCGGCGTCTACCTGTACGGAGTGGCGCAGGACCCTGCTCCCGACGCCGTCCGCGACCTCTCCGGCGTGGCCGGCACACCCGTGCGCGCCGTCGCGGACGGCGCGTTCACGGCGCTCGTGAGCACCGTCGACCTGGAGGAGTTCGGGGAGGCGGGGCTGCGGCGCAACCTGGAGAACCTGCGGTGGCTGGAGGCGACGGCGCGGGCCCACCACGACGTCGTCGACACGGTGGCGCGGTCGGCGCCCACCGCCCCCGTGCGGATCGCGACGGTCTACCGGGACGACGACCGGGTCCGGGAGCTGCTGCGGGACCGGCGGGACGAACTCACCGAGGTCCTCGGGCGCGTCGTCGGCCGGGTCGAGTGGGGCGTCAAGGCGTACGGGACCGCGGACTCTGCGGCGCGGGAGACGCCCGACGCGGACGACGCCGCGGACGAGCGTCCCGGCATGGCCTACCTGCGACGCCGGCGGGTCCAGCGGCAGAGCCGGGAGGACGCGTCCCGGCGGCTGGCCGAGCAGGCCCAGGAGATCCACACCACCCTGTCCGATCACGCGGTGGCGAGCCGGCAGCATCCGCCGCAGGACCCCCGTCTGTCCGGGCACGAGGGCACGATGATCCTCAACGTGGCGTACCTGCTCGACGAGGATCGGACCGACGCCCTGGCCGCCGCGGCCGACGAGCTGGCGACCCGGATGCCCGGCGTACGGATCGAGCTCACCGGTCCCTGGCCCGCGTACTCCTTCACCGAACTGGACGCGACATGACGGTAGGCGCGGACGTCGAGCGCGCCGTGGCGGTACGGCAGGACCCGCGGGTCCTGCCGTCCGAGCGCGTCGCCCTCGTCGACCTGCTCGACCGGCTCCTGGCGGGCGGCGTCGTGATCGCCGGTGACCTCGTCATCTCGATCGCGGAGATCGATCTCGTCCGGGTGTCGCTGCGAGCCCTGATCACCGCCGTGCGAGAGGAATGCGATGACATCGTCCCTCACTGAGCGACTGCGGACGGACCCGGAGACCGTGGAGCACGACCTCGCGGCGCTGGTCCTCACCGTGATCGAGCTGATCCGGCAACTGATGGAGAAACAGGCCCTGCGGCGGGTCGAGGAGGACGAGAACCTCACCGACGAGCAGGTCGAGCAGCTCGGTCTGGCGCTGATGCGGCTCGACGAGGCGATGGAACGGCTGAAGGACCACTTCGGGCTGACGGCCGAGGATCTCAACCTCGACCTGGGCCCGCTCGGGACGCTCCTGCCCGAGGGCTGAGCGGTCCGACGCCGGCCGTCCGACACCGGACCGGGCCGCATGCGACAAGCGTCCGCCGGTGGGAGGGCGGCGACGGGGAGCGCCGCCCTCCCACCGGCGGGCGGAGCGGGTCACTTCCTCCGCAGGCGGCGGACGAACCAGCCCGCGAGGACCACGAGGGCCACCGGCAGGGCGCGCGGCCCGATGAAGCGGATGACCGCGCCCAGCACCCGCATCAGCCGGGCCAGCGCGAACGACTGCAGCACCTTTCCGACGATCGGGGCTCGCAGACCCTTCATCACCGTTTCCTGAGCCGCTTTCTTCGGCGCGTTCTTCAGCGCGCCGGCGGATTGCGTGACCTTCTTGTCCGGACGGGACTCGGCGGTCTTGTGCACCGCCGCACCGGCAATGTTCTTGCGCATGGAGCGCCTCTCCTATTCGGGGGACAACCGTTACGTAACACCGTCCTACCCAGACAGCGCGACCTATTCCTCCGCAGGTAGCCGTGCTGCCGATATTCGTTGACGCGCCGTGTTCGGCGATGCGCTCGCCGTGATTCACCGACGATCGGCGGCCAATGCGAATGTGTCGCCTTTTCCCGGGTAAGCAAGCCGGTCAAAGCAAGCAAAGACGCAGGGATTCGAACGAGAGGGTACGAAGATGGCCGAGCGGCCGGGGAACTTTCTGGTGAAACATGCGACGGGCATCGCCAAGCCGGTGACGAAGCAGATCGAGAGCACCGTCAAGACGGTCGCCAAGGAGGCCCGGCGCGGCGGTGGTCTGGGGCCGAAGGTCGCGTCCGGCGCGGCCAAGTCCATCGGCAAGGCCGGTGGGACGTCGGCGAAGGCGGCGGTCGCCGGAGGGGTCGCCGCGTTGAAGGAGGTCGGTGGGCAGGTGCTCGGCAAGAACGACAAGAACGGCAAGGACGGTTCCGCCAAGGTGAAGGTCACCAACATCATCGAAGAGATCGACATCGGCGCGCCCCGGCGGCTGGTCTACGACCGGTGGACACGGTTCCAGGACTTCCCGACCTTCATGAAGAAGGTCCAGGGCACCGACCAGCTCGGCGACGAGAAGCTGCGCTGGAAGGCGAAGATCTTCTGGTCCACCCGCACCTGGGAGTCGACCATCGTCGAGCAGGTCCCCGACGAGCGGATCGTCTGGCGCTCCACCGGCCAGAAGGGCTACGTGGACGGGGCGGTGACCTTCCACGAGCTCGCCTCGGACCTGACCCGGGTGCTGCTCGTCCTCGAGTACCACCCCCAGGGCTTCATGGAGAAGACCGGCAACCTCTGGCGCGCGCAGGGACGGCGGGCCCGGCTCGAGCTCAAGCACTTCCGGCGGCACGTGATGTCGCAGGCGCTGCTCCACCCGGATGATGACGCCGAGGGCTGGCGTGGCGAGATCCACGACGGCGAGGTGGCCAAGTCCGGCGACGAGAAGTCGTCGTCCGCGAAGTCGTCGACCAAGTCGTCCGAGACCAAGTCGTCCGAGACCAAGTCGTCCGGGACGAAGTCGTCCGCGAGCTCGTCCGGGACGAAGTCGTCGGTCAAGTCCTCCGGGACGAAGTCCTCGGGCACCCGGCGGTCCTCCGGTAACGGGCGGTCCTCCGACGCCAAGAAGTCCTCGGCGTCCGGACGCTCCTCCTCCGGCTCCTCCTCGTCCGGTTCCGGCTCCTCCTCGGGCACGCGGCGGTCGACGGCCAAGCAGACCGCGGGCGCCAAGGACGAGTAGGGAATCCGCCGCGCCGCGGGTCAGCCGCCGCGTACCCGCAGCGCGCGGCGCAGGTCGTCGAGTTCGTCATCGAGTGCCCGGCGCAGCGCGGTCGTCAGGTCCGCGTGCTCCAGGCACTCCTCGGCGGCTCGTACGGTGGCCGGCGTCGCGGCGTGGGCGGGGAACAGCTCCCGGCCGAGCGCCCTGGCCACCGCCGGACCGCGCGGGCCCGCCGCCGGCACGTCCGCGAAGTAGCGTTCGACGAATCCGGCGGTGAGCTCCGCCTGCGCCGGCCGCCAGAAGCCCTGGGCGGTCGCGGTCAGCAGGCGGTTGGACAGGGCGCCGTCGGTGAAGAGCCGCTGCCACGCCGCTTCCTTCGCCGCCGGGTCGGGGAGCGCGGCGCGGCACCGGGCGGCACCCTCCTGGCCCGTGGCGCTGGGATCGCGGGCGACCTCGGCCCCGATGTCGGACTCGCCCGCCGCGCCGTGCGCGGACAGCTGCGCCAGCACGCTCCAGCGCAGGTCCGGGTCGAGCGCGGGGCCGCCCGGGACGCGCCCGCCCCGCAGCCACTCCTGGAGCTCGGCGAGCGCCTCCGGGGTCTCGGCGCAGTGGATGAGTTCCCGGACGGCGGCGAGGCGCAGGGTCGGCGCGGAGCCGTCCGCCGTGCGCGCGAGGATCTCCCGGCAGGCGCCGGCGAGCGTCGCCACGGCCGCCGGCCGTGCGGTGGGCGGCGTGTAGCGGTCGGCGACCCGCCGCCGCCCGAAGGCGAGCATGGCCTCGACCACACTGACGTCCGGTTCGGTGGGCAGATGGGCTTCGACCAGGGCCAGGAACTCGACGGCGGGCAGCTCGCCGTCGCGCACCATGTCGCGCGCGGTGTCCCAGATGACGGCCCGGGTGAGCCCGTCGTCGATCGTGTTCAGGGCCTCGGCGGCCGCCCGCCGGGATCGCTCGTCCAGCCGGAGCTTGGCGTAGCTGAGGTCGCCGTCGTCCAGCACGATGAGGTCGGGCCGGGCCGTCCCGGCCAGGCGCTCCAGCGGCACGCGGGCGGTGCCGTCCGCCTCCGCGTCCGCGGGCAGGTCGATCGGGAAGCGCTCCCGCGGCGTCAGCCGCCGGCCGCCCTCGGCACGGTCGACCAGGTCGTACGTCGCGACCGTGATCCGGTGCGGGCGCAGCGCCGACGGATCACCCGGCGTCCCCGTGTGGACGACGGTCGCGGACGTCAGCGTGCCGTCCGCCTCGGTGAGCTCCAGGCGGAGCGTGTCCACCCCGCTCGTGCGCAGCCAGCGTTCGGCCCAGCCGTGCACGTCCCGGCCGCTCGCGGCGGTGAGGGCGTCCAGCAGGTCGGCCATGGCGGCGTTGCCGAACCGGTGCTCGGCGAAATGGGCGTTGATCCCGGCGAAGAACGCGTCGGGACCGAGCCAGGCGACCAGTTGCCGCAGCACGGACGCGCCCTTGGAGTAGGAGATCCCGTCGAAGTTCGTCTGCGCGGCGGCGGTGTCGTCGATGCCCTCGGCCGCGACGGGATGCGTCGAACGGCGCTGGTCGGCGTCGTAGCCGCTCGGCTTGCGGGCGATCGTGAAGCCGGTCCATGCGGTGGTGAAGCGGGTCGTCTCGGTCACGACCTGGTAGCCCATGTACTCGGCGAACGACTCGTTGAGCCACAGGTCGTCCCACCAGCGCATCGTGACGAGGTTCCCGAACCACATGTGCGCCATCTCGTGCGCGATGACGATGGCGCGGGTCTCCCGTTCGGCGTCGGTGACGGCGGAGCGGAAGAGGAACTCGTCGCGGAAGGTGACGCAGCCGGGGTTCTCCATCGCGCCGAAGTTCAGTTCGGGCACGAAGACCTGGTCGTACTTCCCGAACGGGTACCGGTCCGCGAACAGCTCGTGGTACCGGTCCAGGGAGCGCCGGGTGAGCTCGAGGATCTCATCGGCGTCCAGGTACGGGGCGAGGGAGCGCCGGCAGTGGACGCCGAGCGGGATCGCGTCGTGCTCGGCGTGGACCGAGTGGAGGGGGCCGCCGACGACGGCGGCGAGGTAGGTGCTGATCGGCACGGTCGGGGCGAAGCGCCAGCGGCCGTCCTCGTCCTTCGCGCCCGCGCCGTTGCTCAGCACCGTCCAGTGCGGCGGAGCGGTGACGGCGAACTCGATCGGCGCCTTCAGGTCCGGCTGGTCGAAGCAGGCGAACAGCCGCGGGGCGTCGTCCGGAGCGCACTGTGACGCGACGTACGCCTCGCCGTCGGCCGGATCGGTGAACCGGTGCAGGCCCTCGCCGGTCCGGGAGTACGGCATGTCGGCCTCGACGCGCAGCTCATTGTCGGCCGCCAGGCCGGTCAGCGGCAGCCGGCCGTCCCGCAGGGACGCCGGATCGAGCTCCCGCCCGTTCAGCAGGGCCCGGTGCAGGCGCGCGGGCCGTACCTCGACGAAGGTCTCGCTGCCGGGCTCCGCGCCGAACCGGACGACGGCGTCGGAGTGGAACACCTCGTCCCCACGCGTCAGATCGAGGTGGATCGAGTAGGTGCGGATGTCCAGCAGACGAGCGCGCGCCTGCGCCTCCGCGCGGGTTAGAGCCGACATGCGGCAATAGTGCCGTATAGCGGCGGTAGGGGGGTCACCGGAGATCCTCCGAGGCGCTTCCGGAACCCGCCGCCGTCGGCGGCGGCCAGGCCATGATCCCCGCGAGGAGAGCGGCCCGGTCGGCGAGACCGGCCACGCTGATCGCCTCGTCCGCGGCGTGCGCCCCCCGGCCCGGCGGGCCGAACCCGTCCAGCGTGGGCAGCCCGCGCGACCCGGGCAGGTTGGTGTCCCCGGCACCGGCGGCGGGCCGGCCGGTGATCCGCTGGCCCAGCAGCCCCCCGAGGCCGGCGATGTGATCGAGCAGCGGATCCACGGACCGCTCCGGCCAGGTCGGCCGCGCGGACAGCACGGAGGCCTCGACGGCGGCGCCCGCCCGTACGGGGCGCAGCGCGGCCAGGGCGTCCAGCACCGTACGCTCGGCGTCCGCCGAGGCGAACCGCAGGCCGATCTCGGCGGACGCCTCGCCGGCGATGACGTTGGCGCGTCGGCCGCCCTCGATCCGTCCGACGTTGCAGAGGGTGGTGCCGTCGGCCGGCACGACGCCGCGGACCACGGCGAGCTGGTCGATGAGCTCGTCGATGGCGGACACGCCCTTGCCGGGATCCAGCGCGGCGTGTGCCTCGCGGCCCTGGACGCCGAGCCGGACGCGGACGCTGCCCCGGCGCGCGTTCTTCAGCGCGCCGTCTGGGTGCGGCGACTCCAGGCCGAGGACGGCCACCGCGCCGTCGAGGTGACGTTCGACGGCCGCGCGTCCCGTGGGACTGCCGACCTCCTCGTCGGCGACGACGACCAGGCGCACCTGCCGGGCGGGCGCCGTCCCGGCGGCCCGCAGTGCGCGCAGCGCCATCTCGACGGCGACCAGGCCGCCCTTCATGTCGTACGTGCCGGGGCCGGTGATCGTCGTGCCGTCGTCGGTGTACGGCATGGTGTCGAGCCGGCCCACCGGCCAGACGGTGTCGTAGTGGCCGACGAGGAGCAGATGCGGGCCCTCCTCCGGGCCGAACCGCGACACCAGGTGCTCGCCCTCGCGGGCCACGGTGCCGCCGGCCTCCCGGTGGCCGGCCTCGATCAGCCCGGCGCAGCGGGCCAGCGCGGCGGAGTCGCCGGACGGCGACTCGGCCAGCGCGTACTCCCGGAGCCGCCGGCGCCCGAAATCGAGCAGCCGGGCGGTCTCGTCGGCCAGGGCGGTGGCCAGGTCGGGGGTCATCTCACCTCCCGTGAGCGGCCCGTCGATAATGGATGAAGTCAGGAAGCCGCAGGTGGCAGCCCTGCACTGAGCGTACCCATGAGCACATCGTGCAGCCCCTCTCGCCGCAGTTGACGGTGCGGCCGCTCACCACCTCCGCCGAGATGCGGGCCGGGGTGGAGGTGTACCGCGCCGCCTTCGCGCTGACTCCCACGGACCCGGCCGTCAGCCCCCGCCTGCTCGCCGCGCTGCAGCGCAACGCCGGCTCGGTGATCGGCGCCTTCGCCGGGGACGAGCTGGTCGGGTTCACGTACGGCTTCCTTGGCTCGGAGGGCGGGACCGTCTACCACTACTCGCAGGTGGCGGCGGTCCGGCCGGACTGGCAGCGGCGCGGTGTGGGACGGGCGCTCAAGTTCAGCCAGCGCGACTACGTCCTGGCCGGCGGCGTCACCCGGATGCGCTGGGCGTTCGACCCGGTCCGCACCCACAACGCCCACTTCAACCTCGACGTCCTCGGTGCGACGGGCCGCTGGTTCGAACGGGATTTCTACGGCGTCGAGGACATCGGACGTGATCCGGGCATGCGCACCGACCGGCTGATCGTCGAGTGGGACCTGCTCCGGCCGGCCGGGTCGCCCGCCCCGATGCCCGCGGACACCGGCTGGGGAGAGGCCCACCAGGAGGGCGAGGACGTGCTGCTGGGCGCGCCCCGCGACTGGGACGCCCTGGTCGCCCGGGACCGCGAAACGTCGTTGCGGGTCCGCGACGACCTCGCCGCCGAACTGCGGCGGCTGATCGACGAGGGCTACGTCGCGACCTCCTGCAACACGTGCACGGCGGACACGGCGGTCTACCGGTTCCGGCCCGCGGACCGGGCGCGGCCGGACGACCCGGAGGGAAGGTGAGGCATCGTGCCGAAGGTGTCGAAGATCGAGGTGTTCCGGGTGAGCCTACCGCTCGTGCGCGTCTTCGAGACCAGCTCACACCGTAAGGCGTACCTGGAGCACATCCTCGTCCGGGTGCAGGACGGCGACGGAGCGGTCGGGTGGGGGGAGATCGCCTCGCCGAGCGACCCGTACTACTGCCCGGAGACCGTGGAGGACTGCCTGCTCATGGTCGACCGGTACCTCGCGCCCGCCCTCCTCTCCGCGGACTGGGCGCACCCCGCCGACGTCGGCGCGGCCTGGGCGCGGATCCGCGGCCACGAGTTCGCCAAGGCGGGCGTGGAGATGGCCTGCTGGGACCTGTGGTGCCGGGCGACGGACCTGCCGCTGGCGCGGGCGCTCGGCGGGACCAGGCCGGCGATCGAGGCGGGCGTCAGCCTCGGCATCGAGCGGACGGTCGACGACCTGCTGGCCCAGGTCGACCGGTACGCCGCCGAGGGCTATCGCAGGATCAAACTGAAGATCGCGCCGGGATGGGACGTCGAACCCGTGCGCGCGGTCCGCACGGCACGGCCCGGACTGCCCCTGCACGTCGACGCCAACGGCGCGTACACCGAGGACCAGAGCGCGGTGTTCACCGAACTCGACGACTTCGGCCTGACGATGATCGAACAGCCGTACGCCCCCGGCGCCCTCGCCGCGCACGCCCGGCTGCAGGCCCGGATCGCCACCCCGCTGTGCCTGGACGAGTCGGTGGAGGACCTGGACCGGCTCGACACGGCGATCACCCTCGAGGCCGGCCGGATCCTCAACATCAAGGTCTCGCGGATGGGCGGCCTCGGGCCGGCCCGCGCCGCGCACGACCGCGCCGTCGCGGCCGGCTGGCAGGTCTGGTGCGGCGGCATGCACGAGTTCGGCGTCGGGCGCGCCGCCAACGTCGCGATCGCGTCACTGCCCGGGTTCACCCTGCCGAGCGACGTGTCCGGCTCGGACAAGTACTACGAGCGCGACGTCGTCGAGCCGCCGATCCGGGCCGCCGACGGGCTCGTCCCGGTGCCGCCGGGCCCCGGCCTGGGCCACGAGGTGAACGAGGATCTCGTGCGCCGTCTCGCGTCCGCCGTAATGGCATGGTGAAACGTTGTTAAATTCTCTCTCCACGGGGGATCGACCCGTCGGATCACGCACGGGAGGTTTCTGGTGGACTTCGACGACGATGCCGGGCTCGACGCGTCCCAGGTCGAGGACGCGCGCGGCATGCCCTTCGGCGGCATGGCCATCGGCGGTGGCGCGATCGGCCTGATCGCCCTGGTCGCCGCCGTGCTCTTCGGGGTCAACCCGGGCAACATCCTCGGTGGTGGCGGCGGCAGCGGCGGCGGCGGCGCGCCGCCCGCCGGCAGCCTGTCGTCGAAGTGCCGTACGGGCGCCGACGCCGACCAGTCCGACGACTGCCGGATCGTCGGCGTCGTCAACAGCGTCCAGGCGTACTGGAAGAAGGAGTTCACCGGCCGGGACAAGACCTACACGGTGGCGCGCACCCGGCTGTTCAGCGGCTCGACGGCCACGGCGTGCGGCACCGCCAGCTCGGCGGTCGGCCCCTTCTACTGCCCCGGCGACAAGCGGGTCTACCTCGACCTGGGCTTCTTCCAGGAACTGCACGACAAGTTCGGGGCCAAGGGCGGGCCCTTCGCGCAGGCGTACGTCGTCGCGCACGAGTACGGCCACCACGTGCAGGACCTGCTCGGCACCATGGACCGGGTCGGGAACGACCGTCAGGGCGCGACCAGCGCCTCGGTCCGCCTGGAGCTGCAGGCGGACTGTTACGCCGGCGTGTGGGCCAAGCACGCCGTGCAGACCGGCTTCTTCAGCAAGCCGTTCACCGACGGCGACATCGCCGAGGCCCTCGACGCCGCCGGGGCGGTCGGCGACGACCGCATCCAGCAGCGGGCGCGGGGACGCGTCGACCCGGAGAGCTTCACCCACGGCACGGCCGCGCAGCGCCGGCACTGGTTCTCCACCGGGTACGACACCGGCGAGCCGCCGCGCTGCGACACCTTCTCCGGGAGCATCTGAGACCTCAAGCGCCACCTGGGCGCCCCGACCGCGCGAGCCCCGGCCCCGGCCGGGGCTCGCGGCGTTCCCGCGGACCTTCGCCATTTCCGGACCGGAGTGGCGGGTCGCCGGCAGGGCGCCGATGATGGAGAGAGCCGCCGGCTCCTTCGAGAGAGGACGTCCACGTGCCCCAGGATCCGCCCGAGGAAGAGCACGCCCGTCTGTCGCTGCCGCAGCTTCGCCTGGACGATCTCCTCGGCGAGCTGCAGTCCCGGCTGGACGCCGTCCTGGCCACGCGGGACCGGGTGCACGCGCTGCTCGAGGCGGTCGTGTCGATCGGCAGTGACCTGGAGCTGGAGACGGTCCTGCGCCGCATCGTCGAGGCCGCGACCACGCTCGTGGAGGCCCGGTACGGCGCGCTCGGCGTCATCGGCGACGGCGGCCGGCTCGTGCAGTTCATCACCGTCGGGGTCGGCGAGGAGGGAATCGCCGAGATCGGCCACTGGCCCCACGGCGAGGGCATCCTCGGCCTGCTGATCAAGGAGCCGCATCCCCTGCGGCTGCCGGACCTGGCCGCGCACCCGGAGTCGGCCGGCTTCCCGGTCGGCCACCCGCCGATGCGCCGCTTCCTGGGCGTGCCGATCCGGGTCCGCGAGGAGATCTTCGGAAACCTGTACCTCACCGAGAAGGCCGGCGGCGGGGAGTTCGACGAGGACGACGAGAGCGTCGTGACCGCGCTCGCCACCGCGGCCGGCGTCGCGATCGAGAACGCCCGGCTCTACCAGGAGGCCCGGCGCCGGGAGCGGTGGCTGCAGGCGTCGGCGGAGGTGTCGACGACGCTGCTGTCCGGCACGGAGGCCGGCGACGTGATCGAGCTGGTGGCCGAGCGCGCCCGCGAGATCTGCGACGCGGACATGGCCATGGTCGCGCTCGTCGCGGGCGGCGAACTGGTCGTCGAGACGGTCGCCGGTGAGCACGCCGAGGAGCTGCACGGTCTCCGGGTGCCCATCGAAGAGTCCCTGGCCGGCCGGGTGTTCCGCAGCGGTGAGCCGCTCGTGCTCGCCGACGCGAGCGGCGCGGAGCGCCGCGTCGGCGTTCCCGAGGCGGTGCCGGTCGGCCCGGCGCTCATCGTGCCGCTGGGCGTGGGCAGCGGCGCCCGGGGGGTGTTGTCCGTGGCGAACGCCCCCGGCAAGCCCGTCTTCGGCGAACCGGCGCGCCGGCTGCTGGAGCCGTTCGCGGCCCAGGCCGCCGTCGGGCTGGAGCTGGCGGGCCGCCGCCGGGACGCGGAGCGTCTCGTCGTCCTGGAGGACCGCGACCGGATCGCCAAGGACCTGCACGACACGGTCATCCAGCGGTTGTTCGCGACCGCCATGACGCTGATGAGCGCCATCAAGATCACCGAGAAGCCGGAGGTCGCCCACCGCGTCCAGCGGGCGGTCGACGACCTCGACAACACGATCCGGCAGATCCGCTCGACGATCTTCGCGTTGCAGAGCACGATGGAGCAGACCCTCCGGACGCGCGTGCACGGCATCATCGACAGTGCCGCCGAGACCCTGGGCTTCGCCCCCGCCGTCCGGCTGGACGGCCTGCTGGACATCGTGGTCGACGAGGCGACGGGGGATCAGGTCATCGCGGTCCTGCAGGAGGCCCTGTCCAACGCGGCGCGGCATTCCGGGGCCCGGCACGTCGGCGTCTCCCTCATGGTGGGAGACGAACTCGTGCTGCGCGTCGAGGACGACGGCGTCGGCATCTCCGAGGACGGCCGCCGCAGCGGCCTGCGGAACATGGCCGAACGCGCCCAGTCCCTCGGCGGCACCTTCGAGATCCACTCTCGCGACGGCGGCGGCACCGTCCTGGACTGGCGCGTCCCCCCGGCGGCGCACCGGTAGGTCGCCCTCTCCGATCGGCGACGCGGCCGTGCGCGGCACCGCGCCGACCGGAACTTCGCGGAAAGTAGTCGCGGAACCACAACGGGCTGCGATCATGGTCGGCACGGGACACCCGGTCAGGGGAGCGGACCCGACTCGTCGGAAAGGACAACTGAATGCCGCGTACTCTCCGTGCCGCCGGCTGCGTCATCGCCCTGGCGGGCGCGACGCTGGCGGCCGCCCCCGCGTCGGCGCGGGCCGCCGATCCGCTGCCCCCCGGACACTGGTCGACCACCTGGCAGGACGACTTCGACGGCTCCGCGCTGGACGGGTCGAAGTGGACCACCTGGAGCGCGTCGTACTCCGACGCCTGCCGGGGGAACAAGCCCGATCACAAGCTCGAGTACAACCTGCCCGGGAACCTGTCCGTGGGGAACGGCCGGCTGACGATCACGGCGCGGCGGCAGTCGCACACCTCGCCGGACGGCACGTCGTACGACTGGACGTCGGGTCTCATCGCGACCGGGGACTCGTGCGGCCATGGTCCCTCGGCGGGCGCCTTCGTCAAGCAGGGGGACTACATCCAGATCCACACCAGGCTCCCGGGCCGGCTCGGCATGTGGCCGGCGTTCTGGACCTGGAACGCGGGCGGCAACGAGGTGGACGTCTTCGAGTACCACCCGGACCACGCCGGGCTCCTGGAGTTGACCAACCACACCGGAGGCGGCGCCGCCAAGTACTACGAGACCGGCTCCGACGTGTCGGCGGGCTGGCACCACCTCGGCGCCTACCTCGGCGCGTCGAGCGTGGACTGGTACTACGACGGCAGGCTCGTCTACTCCGACGAGCGCGGCTTCGCCAGTGACGGCGCGTACCTGATTGTGGACCTGGCCGTCGCCGACGGGGCCTATCACGACGCGCCGCCCCCGGACGTGGACTCGGCTCAGATGCTGGTGGACTCGGTGAAGGTGTTCCACCGCTCCTGACCTTCGTGTTTCCCGCCGGCCCGGCCGTCCGGGCCGTGGCCGGCGGCCGATCCGGCGCGGCGCGCCGTGTAACGATCGGGTGAACCGATGGCTCGGCTCCGTGCCCTCGGGGTTCCGAACGGGTATCTCGGTAACGATCTCTGGCCGACTTCTTTGACAAAGGGCGTTACATGGCGACAACCCTCCCTTCGTTCCCCGCCGCGGACGAAAGGCCACTCGACACCTGCCTCCGGCTCCGGGAGATCGCTCCCGTGGTCGAGGTGGAGTTCCCCGGAGGCGTGGCCGCCTACCTGGCCCTGACCCACGACGCCGTACGGGAGATCCTCGCGGGGGACAACAAGACCTTCCTCCGGGAGCCCGAGCACTGGCCCGCCCTGTACGACGGAACGATCCCCGAGGACTGGCCGCTGCGCGCCATCGTTCAGGGCGGTCACCTGTCGACCAAGGACGGCGGCGACCACCGGCGCCTGCGCGGCCTGGTCGGCAAGGCGTTCACCCCGGCACGGGTGCAGGCGCTGGAGCCGCGGATCCAGCAGATCGTCGACAGCCTGCTGGACGACGTCGCGGCCGCCGGTGACGGCGTCGACCTGGTCCCCACCTTCACCGAGGCGCTGCCGATGTGGGTGATCTGCGAGCTGTTCGGCATACCGGCCGACGAGCGGCACCGCCTACGGGACTGGACCGCCACGCTGCTGGCGCACACCACTCCGCCGGACGTGGCGTTCGCGACCCAGAACAGCCTGCAGGCCTACCTGCACGAACTGGTGGTGCGCAAGCAGCGGGAGCCGGGTGACGACCTCACCTCCGGCCTGGTCCAGGTCCGTGACGAGGGCGACAGGCTCACGACCGAGGAACTGGTCGGCCTGCTGTGGCTGATGCTGGTCGCCGGCCACGAGACCACCGTCCACCTCCTCGGGCACGCCATCGTGGCGCTCGCGCAGAACCCCGACCAGCTCGCGCTGGCCAAGGCCGGGGACCGGTGGTCCGACGTGGTCGACGAGACGCTGCGCTACCGCCACTCGGTCATGATGACCAGCTACCGGTTCACCGCGGAGGACGTGACCATCGCGGGGGTGGACATCCCCAAGGGCAAGGCGGTCGGGGTGGTCTTTCAGGCGGCCGGCCTCGACCCGGAGGAGTACGGCGAGACCGCGTACCGGTTCGACCTCACCCGGGAGCAGAAGGCCGGGCACCTCGGGTTCGGGCACGGCCCGCGGTACTGCATCGGCGCGCCGCTGGCCCGGCTGGAGAGCCGGCTGGCGCTCGCCTCGCTCTACCGGCGGTTCCCGGAGCTCGGCCTGACGATCGACCCGGATGCCATTCCGTACTCGCCGTCCTTCTTCACGATCGGCCCGCTGTCCCTGCCGGTCACCCTGGGCACCGTCGACCGCTGACACCCCCTCGCCCGGCCCGGACCGGCGCCGCGCGCGAGGGGGGCGGAGGGGGGGGGGCGGGGGGGGGACTTTTGA
>NZ_JBFAUM010000014.1:0-188992 GCF_040679195.1 Actinoallomurus sp. NPDC052308
CTTGACCATATTCCGCAGCAGATCCGGCTCACACGCCCCGATCTGCTCGGCGAACCAGCCCGCGGGGTCCACACTGTCACTGACGGCCATCGCGTCGGTCTCCTTCGATCTTGACTTCGCATCTCGAAGGATCACGCGATGGCCGTCTCAGTTCACGACGCCACGCCTCTGATCAGCGGAAACTCGTACACCACGTCCCTGGACGCAACCCCACGGCGGGGTACCGGGGCGCAGCGTCGGTGTATGACTCGTTTCCAGGAACAGACGCCGGAAGTGGCCGGCGTCACGTCCGCTGGGCCGCTGCGGTTGGCCGCTGCGGCCTACCTGGCCCGCTACAAGGGCACCTCACGGATGCACACTGAGTCCGACCTTCGGATCTACCTGAGCTGGTGTGCCGACCACGACCTGAACCCGTTGGAGGCCCGAAGGGCCCACGTCGAGTTGTACGTGCGCTGGTCTCAGGAGATGCGCCGGTTCCGTCCGTCCACTGTCTCGCGTCGGCTGTCCGTGGTCGCCGGGTTTTACCACACGTGCGTGATCGACGGGCTGTTGGAGCACTCGCCCGCCGACCACGTCCGCCGTCCGCATGTACCGGCGGACTCGCCGACGCTGGGCCTGTCGCATCTGCAGTTCGAAGCGCTGCTGACCGCCGCGCGACAGTCACCGAACATCTACGACTTCGCGCTGGTCGCCATGCTCGGCCTACTGGGGTTGCGGGTTTTCGAGGCGACCGGCAGTGACATCGCCGACCTCGGCGAAGAACACGGCCACCGCGTTCTGCGCGTGCTGGGCAAAGGGGACCGGGTCACCCTCGTGCCGCTGCCGCCGGCGGTCGGGCGTGCGATCGACCGTGCCATCGCGGACCGGATGAGCGGGCCGATCCTGCTCAACGGCCGCGGAGCGCGGATGGACCGGCATGCGGCGACCCGCCGGCTTTGCCGGCTCGCCGAGGCCGCGGTCATAAAAATGCCGAGACTGCATCCACACATGCTGCGTCACACGTTCGTCACCACGATGCTGGACGCCGGTGTCGATCTCCGAGATGTACAGATCGCCGCCCGGCATGCCGACCCGCGCACGACGATGCGTTATGACCGAGCACGCAACAACCTCGACCGCCATCCCAACTACATCCTCGCCGCCTATATGGCCTCCGGGACCTGACCCGGCGAACACGCTCGTCTGCCGAATTGAGGATGCCCACGCCCAAGACCGCAGGGTAGGTCCCACGCATGTCCTCCCGTCTCAGCCATGGCACATCGGGGGCGATTCGTCGCTTTGCTGGATGGGTCGCCCGTGGCTCAGTCGGTCATCCGATCCTGGAAGGGATCAGCTACTGGGACGAGCTGAAGGACTCGCCTTCCCAGATGGAGACGTGCTTCGCCATCTTCGCTAACGTCTTGGAGCTTGACGACGAGGGGAACCCCCATCAACGAGAAGTACGCTGAGCGCCGCGCCGCCATGTGGCTTACCGATACTGCATGGGAGAACTCCCTCCTGGAGAAGCAGACCTTGAGCCCTGGGAGTGCGCGGTGTACTGACCCGCGCGCCCGACTACAGCCAAGGCGCCGTCAGGCACAACGCAGCTGCCGCCGCTCCACCCGGGACGGGCAGACTTACCTACGCGCAGTCGTGTGTGACCGGGTATGAGCTACGGGTAGCGGAAGCCGCCTCCCCAGTTGAAGCGCGCCCACCAGCCCAAGATCGACACGGGGCGTGGAGGTGCGCGCGGACTTGGGAGAACAGAAAAGTTCCACGTCACGAGGAATTTGCGCGAGGCGGTCGAGACGTGCGTTGCGGCGCCCCACGCCTGCCTCGCCGATCCTGAGCTGTGGCGGACGTCGGGCCAGACGGCGAGCACTAGCCCTCGGCGTCAGTGGCGCTGTTCGATGTCGCCGGATACGGGCCCGTCCCGCAGCAGGTGCGGGCCTGAGTGCCACTACTTGTAAGCGTCGGGAACGCGACGCCTGTGCACGCGCTGTGTGACAAAGGGCGTGGGAATCTCGGCCATCGCCGAGCCACGCAGGGGTTGGTCCGCAAGTCGTGCTCCAGGGCTCCCGGAGGGAGGGCGAGCTCTTTTTGTCACTGCCTCCTGGCATGCTTCCGACATCCATCCTCGTTAACGCCGGAGCGAAGGAGTCGGAATACGTGCGACGGCACCATCCCCCGCTGCAATCGGTATTGACGGATCGGTCGATTCGGCCTATCGCCAATCTCACCCGACCTGAACGAGGTATGCAGGTCAGCGCCGGCGTAGCCGATCGGTTTAGATGGCAATGCCTATCCTGTTTCGGAGCCTGGACGGCCAGCGCGTACCGTGTCGCCGTGTGTGGAAGTGGCTGCCCACATTGTGTAGGGCGCCAGCAGCCTAAGCTGGCCGAGATCATCGACGACCTCGGCCTGCGGATGATCGCGAACCAATCCCATCCCTATCGCACAGTAGCGACCACAAGCTACCGCTCGCGAGACGTGTGCGAGTGGGAGTGCATCACATGTCAGCGCCGATGGCGCACTCGGGTCTCGCGGGCGGTCGATAACGGTTGCCGCCAGTGCACGCGCAATGCAAGAGTGCCTACTGCTAGCGTCGCCTCTTCCCACCCTGACCTCGTGGAGGAATTTCGCGCGAACATCACAACCGGGCGCGACCTTTGGCACGTGACCTTCGGAAGCAATGATCGTTGCCGCTGGGAATGCAGGGCTTGTGCTCACCGGTGGGAGGCTTCGATCGCCAACCGGGCCCGTCTTGGCTCTGGTTGTCCCCAATGCGCTAATCGTCAGGTTGGCCGGAAACTGATGACCCCGTTGAGCGTTGCATTGCCTTCCTTGACGCGCGAGTTTCGCCGAAATCTAACCGACCCTGCACGGACGGCGGAGACCACGCCTTCCTGCAGCACTGATCGAGTTGAGTGGCAATGCATGCTCGGACATCGATGGGAATGCAGCGTCGGGCAGCGCTATAAGCAGGGAAGCGGCTGTCCGCAGTGTAGCGCTGCGCAGCGGCGCAGCCGATTCGAACTCGAGGTGGGCTACTTGCTTTCTGCGGCCACCGGCCTTTTGGTTGTCTACGACCACCCAGTGCAATGTCCGGGTGCTAGAGGCGGTACTGTTCGGGTGGATCTCTACCTGCCAGAGTGCGATCTATTGGTTGATCTGGATCCAATCCGCTGGCACGGGACCCAACGCGACCTGCGTAGGGACACAGTGAAGGCCAAGAGACTGGCGAATCGAAACTTCGTTCGGATGCGTCCTCGACGCCTGCCAGCGCTGCCGGCGGAGACTATACAAGTCGACGATGACGGCACTGACCCGCGACGATGGTTCGCTGCGCTCGGCAAGTACCTCGCCGAAGACGGTGTGGCCGTGCGGTCGCTAACCGACGCCGACGCGAAATCCGCTCTCGCCGCAGCAGCCCTAGCCTGGCTGGCTGTCGTCGGTTCGCTGCCATCGCCGTCGTTGGCCTCGGCGCACCCAGCCATTGCACTTGAGTTCACTACGAATCTAGACCGCCCGGGATTGACTCCTGCACTGATGGTGCCGGGCAGTAACGACCGATGCAACTGGCGCTGCGCCCAATGTGGGAACGAATGGGTCACCCGGCCGGCAGCCCGGACAAGTGGCGGCACAGGGTGCCCACGCTGCGCGGTACGGAAACGAGGCCGTAAGAAAGCGACCCCCGATGAAGCCGAGTGTTTGGCGACGATGTACCCCGACGTGGCTCGCCTGTTCGTCGCCAACCTCACTAATCCGGGTGTCGGACCTCAGCAACTCTACGCCACCAGCGGAGACAGATGCCGGTGGACCTGCCCGAACTGCTGTGAGGAACGCATTGCACGAGTGGCCGACGCGGTAAGGAGGTCCACTTGTCGCACGTGTGGACGGCAGCGGATGGGGGCTGCCCGCGTCGAGACGGCCGTTCGCAAGGGCAGGGTTCTCGCAGTTACTCACCCCGAACTGGCTCAGCAAGTAGACGTCGACCGGACAGGGCGCTCACCTGACCGAATCCCCTCCGGGGGTCGAAGACCTGTGTGGTGGCGGTGCACTGTAATAGCTGATCACCTTTGGAGTGCCCCGCCATACAGCCGCACAAGCCCTTCTTCCCCTACTGGCTGTCCAATCTGTGCTGGAAAACGACCATCACAATGAACTTTCACCGTCGACGATGAGTAAGGACTGGCTTTGGACCACACTTGAACACCGACACCGGTTAGCGATCTCGGTAGGAAGTCGGCGTTGTGCAGTCCCCTTCCCATGCCCCGGAAGAACCACCGGGATCCAAGAGCCAGCGGACTGTATCTCAATATGATGTCGACAAAACGATCAAATGCGAGAAATTCCCACTGCCTGTTCGGATGGACACCTAAAATAGAAATAGGGAAGCATTCCAAACATAGCGAGCGCTGGGGCGGGCTGATCAACCAGACCGGAGAATCGGCCGCCCTCAAGAGGTGCCATCCGCCCCGCGACCACCTGTGTCATCCACACGCGGACACGCGCGATCCACGCGAGTGCAGTGGCCAGCGGCCGATCGCTTCCCACCGGTATCCCACTGGCAGGCGATATTGCCGCACGCCCGCTCATGCCGCTGGCCGGAAGTCGGCGATCCGTGTGTGACCGTGGGACCCGTCGCAGTAACTAGACCAACTCTAGGAGGACGCCGTCTTCGGACCCGTTACCACCTGGGCCGTGGTCGCGGATGATTTCGACGATCTCGTCGAACAGGGTCGGACCCTCGCTGCGCCGCGCGCTGCTGATCCTGGCCTCGATCTTCGAACGGTTCGACGGATGGCAGGTGAGGAGAAGCCGCTCCAGCCGTCGAGTTGTCGCCTCGTAGCCGAGCGCGGCCCGCGACGATTCAGAGTTGAGCCACCTCAGCACCCATCCGTTCTCGGGCGTCCCGAACCCGCCTCGGAGCAGGTCGTTGAAGGCATCCAGATTTCCACGCCACCTGTAGTTGCAGAGCAGCCGCGAGAACTCGTGGGCAAAGCCGTCGAAGTCGGAGAAGTCTGCTCCGTCGATGACCAGCACGGGAAGGTCATCGCTCTTGTTGGTCATTACCTAAGTATGGGCGCCACTCCGGCCATCCGCTTCTGCCGCGGGTAGCGTGGCCGGGCTGAGCACTGCCGAACCGAGGAGCGACGCTGTCAGGTCTGCTCGCCGGTAGCCATCTCGGTAACCCGAATCTGGTTGTCGGCCGAGCGTGAGCCAAATACTTGTGCTCGTATCAATCATCGAACTCGAAGCCGCCGGCCTCGGCTGAGGCGATGAGCTTCCGCATGCGATCACCATCTGCGGCGACGGCGCTCATCAGCGCGGCCAGCTCTTGGAGTGCGGTTCGGTCCTCACCGTACGCGCAGAACATACCCCCTTCCGGGTCATACGAGAATCGCCCTGCGAGCGTCGGGGCCTCCGTGTCCACGAGGAATTGCGCGACGCCTTCCCAGAAGTACCCGTTCGGCTCGTGACCGAGCTGCTCAACGAGTCCATCTACTTGCGTCGTCCCAGCGTCCAGCAACAATGTGAACTCACCGGGCGTGGTTTCGATCAACCTCATCGGACTCATCGGCGAAGCGTGGCACTCCCGCAGTAAGACGGCAACCTTCTGGGCGAGTGAAACAGCAGCATGTGGCGGTACGCGGCTCAGCTTGCCGCGACGTGTCGCTGCCGGGTGATGTGACTGTCGACACGGAAGATCGTGACCAGCGCGGATACCGAACAGGACCCAGACACCCGCTCATGCCGCGATGAGTCGGCGACATCCGACGTACACGCTCGTTGCCGAGAGGAGTGCGTTGTGCGTACGTAGCCGTTGCACGAGCGACATGGTGCGTGGATGCTTTGGGCATCCTGCAATGGAGGCGCCTGTCTGGAGGCTGCGTGACGACGATGTCAGGCAAGACTTGCCTGGTGACCGGCGCGACCAGTGGCATCGGCAAGGAGACCGCGGTCCGGTTGGTGATACGTGCCGACGCCGCACACCGGCGGCCCGGACATCGTGCAGCCTGCCGGTAGATACTGAGGCAACGACTCTTCTAACAGCGTCCTTGATATCTAGCTGTCCGACTCGTTTCTGTTCGACTAGCACATGGACCACAGACTCCAAGTTCACCCAGCGACGCATCCCACTACCACGCAGTACCGCGCCTACGCCTTCATGGGCTCGAGGTTAGAAGTAGATCACCCGGACAGACCACTTTCGTAATTGTCCATGGGTTTCGCGCGGAATGTCTCTAACGTCCCGCTCGGAGCGTCGGTCGGCGCCCCCTTGACAATGTCTTGCGCATACACGAGCATCATTTAGGCCCCCCTGTTATGGGAAATGCACATCGGGAGATGGGGGGGTTGCGGTGACGAAACCAGCCGGGGGCGCCGAGGGTTCGGTCGAGCCTGGGGGTTATCGACAGCAGGTGAACGGGACTCCCGGTCCCTCGCGGGAAGGCTGTTCCTCCTGGCCGGCTTGTGTTCAACCGCGAGGCGCACGAGCCCCAGCCCTGAGGCGCAAGCGTCGTCACGCATTGACGAGCGGTAGCCGTCTGACTGCGGTGACAGGAACGTGCCGCTCATGACCACGGGCAAGAGCCTGCCGGCTCAGCTCACCGGCCGGGTCATCCACCCCGACAGCCCTGCCTACACCAAGGCTCGCACCGACTGGGACGGGCTCTACCGTTCCTATCCGTTGGTGATCGTCTTCGCCAACACGACGGAGGACGTCGTCAACGCGATCACCTGGGCACGCCAGAACGACGTCGCGCTGCGGGCGCGCAGCGGCCGCCACAGCCTCGCGGGCTGGTCGAATGTGTCCGATGGGATCGTCATCGACGTCAGTGAGATGAAGTCCGCTCGGCTCGACCCGGCGTCTCGTACTGTGACCGTCGGGGCAGGCCTCACCCAGGGTGAGGCCGTGACGGCGCTCGGCGAGGAGGGCTTTGCCGTGGCGACCGGAGGGGAGGCGACCGTCGGGCTCGCTGGTGCGACGCTCGGCGGCGGCTTGGGCTTCCTCACCCGCAACTTTGGCATGGCCTGCGACAACTTGATGGCGGCCGAGGTTGTCGTCCCCTCGGGCGACGACGGCGCCAAGGCGATCATGGCCGACGAGCACAACAACTCGGACCTGCTGTGGGCCCTGCGGGGCGCCGGCAACGGCAACTTCGGAATCGTGACCTCCTTCACCTACAGGATGCACCCGCTCAAGCAGGTCAGCTTGCTCGAGGCGCGGTGGAATGGCTTCGAGGACCTGCGGGGTGTCTTCGACGCGTGGCAGCGGCAGGCCCCGGCGACCGACTCGCGCCTCAGCAGCGTGCTCGACATCGGTCCGGACGGAATCGACCTCTTGGCGGTGCTGCAATCGGGGTCGCCGGCCGAGGTCAAGGAGTTGCTAGCGCCGGTGCTGTCGGTGGGCAAGCCCGACGTCTCCATCCAGGCCGGGAGCTGGGCCGACACCTTTGCCCGGCTCCAACCGCCGTCGAAGAGTGCGGTTGAGAAAGCAAAGAACTGGAAGTTCTTCTCGCAGTTCGTCACCGAACCGTACCCGGCGGAGGCGATCGATATCGTCGGCAAGTTCATGAAGAACGCGCCCTCGGAGGTGAGCGATTACTTCTGCTCGAGCCTCGGCGGCGCGGTTAAGAAGGCGCCGCCGGGGGGCTCCGCGTTCGCGCACCGCGACGCGCTCTTCTACGCCGAGCCGGGCGCGGGCTGGAGTGGCGACGCGATCACGCCCAGGGCACAGGCCTGGGTCGCCGAGTTCAGCCAGGCGCTGCGACCATACGTCAACGGCGCGTACGTCAACGTGCCGAACCCGGGCATGGTCGGTTGGGAGACCGCCTACTGGGGTGACCATTACCCCCGTTTGCGCGAGATCAAGGCCAAGTACGACCCTGACAACGTCTTCCAGTACGAGCAGAGCATCCCGCCGGCCTGACCATGCTCACCATCCTGATATACGTCCTCATTCTTTGGGGCTTCATCGCGCTCGGATGGCTTGTGGCGTGGTGGCTCAAGCGGCGCGGGGCGGCCATGTCCGGGCAGTTCACCAACGTCGTCCTGTTCGTCGGGTTCTTGTTCGGGTTCCTGCTCACCACGCTCCAGGTATTCGCGACCAACCACTACTCTGACGCCCGTTCTCAGGCCCAGTCCGAGCCGGCGAGCCTGGTGGCGGTGTACGACGACCTAGGCGTATTTCCGCCGCAGGTGCGCACAGCGGCGCGTCGCGAGGTCATCTGTTATATGTGGTCGGTCGCCGAGCGTGACTGGAAGGCGCAAGAGCGGGGGAGCACTCAGGAGGCGCCCGACACGGTCGTGCGGGGTGACCGCCTGCGTAACCTCAGGACCACGCTTCCGAAGGACTCACCTGCAACCCAGGCCGCATCTCAACAGGTCAGCACGGACCTGAGCGACGCGGGCAAGGCGCGCCAGCAGCTCCTGTTCCTGGCCCAACCCCGAATACCGGCAATCCTGTGGGCTGTCGTGCTCCTCAGTAGCGGCCTGCTGATTTTCTTGCTGGTCGGCGACTCTCAATCGCAACCAAAGATCATCAGGCGCATAGTGTTCGCTGCAGTGGCCGTGCTGGTGACCGTCGAAGTCGCTTCCCTCGCTGTCCTCGACCGCCCGTTCTCTCCCATCGCTCAGGTTCAGCCCAACGCGATGACAGACGCCATCGCACTGCTGGAGGCCGGCCGCACCGGGCAACCTACCCCGCACGACTGTGGTCTGTAGCCGACGCTCAACTCGGACCGTCTCAGGACCCACGCCGGTTCGCCGTCGGGGACGGCCGACTGCAGCAATCCGCAGGGGAGCAGAACCAGCAGGGGCAGGGCTCGCCCGCCGGTCACCGGCATCACGCCTCTGCATGAGCGCCCGCCGCAGGGCCGTCCGGGGGCGGGTGCGCGATGATGGTCGATCCGATCGTTGGAGTGAGCTCCGCCGCCGTAGTGAAAGCTTTCATCTGTCGCCGCAGGTCACCGACTGGGAGTGGGCTCGTCGTTGACGGCATCGGATCGAAAATCGAACAATGACGCCGCTCCTGCCCACGGTGGTGAGAGTTCGGGCTGCGAAGGGATTCCCCATGGACGTCGCACGTCGCTCCCGTTGGCGGCTTCCCAGCAGGGACGGGCGGGGTCGATCGCACAGTAGGCGTGGTCGGGGCGCGCTCGCCGCGGCCGCCTCGGTCTTGACGGCCGCAGCCGCCGCGCTCGTGGCCCTCACCGTCTCCGCGACCCCGGCCGCGGCGGCGGGTACCGGCACCGGCTATCTGCACACCAGCGGCAACAAGATCGTCGACAGTGCCGGCGCGACCGTACGGCTGACCGGCCTGAACTGGTTCGGCATGGAGACCGACAACCACACCTTCCACGGGCTGTGGGCCGGCCGGAACGCCACCTGGCGTATGCAGATCGACCACATGGCACAACTCGGCTTCAACACGATCCGGGTGCCGTTCACCGGCGACTCGCTGCGCTCTGGGGCGCAGGCGACCAGCATCAACACCGACAGCAATCCGGACCTGATCGGGTTGAGCCCGCTGCAGATCCTCGACAAGGTCGTCGCCTACGCCGGGCAGAAGGGGATGCGCATCATCCTTGACCGGCACCGCCCGTCGGCGGCCGGCCAGACCGCCCTGTGGTACACCTCGAGCGTCTCCGAGGCCAGCGAGATCTCCGACTGGCAGATGCTGGCCCAGCACTACGCGAACAACCCGACCGTCATCGGCGCCGATCTGTTCAACGAGCCACACGCCGAGGGCACCGAACCGAACGGCACCGGCGCCTGTTGGGGCTGCGGCGACACCGCCCGCGACTGGCGGCTGGCCGCGCAGCGCATCGGCAACGCGGTGCTCCAGGCCAACTCGAACTGGCTGATCTTTGTCGAGGGAGTCAGCTGCCCATCAGGCGGTACGCCGAACCAGTGGGACAACGTCCCCGATGACCCGATGGAATGCGACTGGTGGGGCGGCAACCTCGCAGCCGCGGCCCAGTTCCCGGTACAGCTGAGCGTGGCCAACCGGCTCGTGTACTCGGCGCACGACTATGGCATCTCGGTCTACGATCGGCAGCCGTGGTTCAAAGACGCGAACTTCCCGAACAACCTGCCGGACGTCTGGGACCACTTCTGGGGCTACCTGTTCAAGAACAACACCGCGCCGATCCTGGTCGGCGAGTTCGGCAGCACGCTGGCCAATCCGCTGGACACGCAGTGGATGGCCAAGCTGATGACCTATATGGGCTCGGGTACGAACGGCATGTCGTTCACGTACTGGTCCTGGAACCCCGACTCCGGCGACACCGGCGGAATCGTCCAGGACGACTGGGTCACGGCGAACCAGAACAAGATGAACATCATCGGGCCGTCCCTGATCCCGCCGGTGGACAGTACACCGACCGCCACACCGCCCACGTCGCCCGGCACGTCGAGCCCGCCGACGGGAGTCTCGTGCGCAACGACCTACGCCCTGACCAACGTCTGGCAGGGCGGCTTCCAGGCGGCGCTGACGGTCACCAACTCGGGCACGTCGGCCTGGAACAATTGGACCGTCACCTGGACCATGCCGTCCGGCGTGACTCTCGGCAGTGGGTGGAACGCGACCGTCACCGCGAACGCCACCACGTGGACGGCCAAGGCACCGAGTCAATCGCCCACCCTCGCACCCAACGCGTCAATGACGATCGGCTTCACGGCCAACGGCCCGTCCAGCCCGGGAGCGACGAACATCCGATGCTCTTAAGCCGACGAGCCACCCGGACAGGTCAGGACCAGAAGACCGAACGCACTCATCTGCCGCGTACAGTGCTTCGGTCATCTCCCTGTCCACGTCGGACGCGTGAGCAGCGCGTAGACGATGCAAAGAGCCGGCGTGAGTGTCGGCCTGTCGGGGCAGACGAGCCAGGGGACGCGCGGTCCAAGCGCGACGCTGTTTGCTCGTCGTTTGCTCGGATGTCGCGGCACGGTCCGGCAGCACCCGGTACGGCCTCGGCTGATCCGCCGGAGGTGGGAGGGCGAACGCGGACCAACCGGCACGTACCGGCAGTGCGGAACACGGCCCGGTATCGCCATTTTGGCAGAGCTGTGGACTTTTAATCCATAGGTTCTGGGTTCGAGTCCCAGGCGCCCTACCACTCATCTGGCCGTTGACCTGCGGTTTCTTGCCGCGTTCGGCCATCAAGGTGATCGTTTCGGGCCGATGTCGGCTCCATGTTTGCTCGTTTGTCGCGATCTTGTCGGGATCGCTTCTCCACGGTGTGGATGCCAAGGGGCTACGGGAGCGATTCCGCCGCGAGCGTGTTGTCGCTGGCCTGTAGCTGTAGTGCCCGCTGTCCTTGTAGAGCGACTCCCGTCGTCGGTGATGCCAGAACCATCCCCGCAGGCACGGGACCCGACGATGTTGGTCATGGCGCGCCGTGGTGACGTGGAGAAGCATCCCCGCGGGCGCGGGGCCGAGTGCGCACACTGTCCGGACTGGCCGGGGCGGGCGGAACCATCCCCGCGGGCGGGGCCGACACACTGCGGATCGATCAGACGTCTGATCGCCTATCGGACCATCCACCGCGGGTGCGGGGCCGACTCCCGGATCCGGTCGACCACGGTGTAGGCGTAGGGACCATCCCCGCAAGCGCGGGGCCGACTCGCGGGCCGAGCCGGGCAAGGGGCAGGCTCAAGAACCATCCCCGCGGGCGCGGGGCTGACCGCTCCATAATCCACTGATAGACGGTGCGCATGGAATCATCCCCGCAGGCGTAGGGCCGCCTGGGACGACGGCTGGGATTGCCAGTAGGCGGGTGAACTATCCCCGCAGGCGCGGGGCCGACGGGAACAGGCGCGGACCGGACATCACGACGAGGGAACCATCCCCGGGGGCGCGGGGCCGACTACCCCGACTGCCGGCTGGGCCCATTCCCGCAGGCGCGGGGCCGACCAGATGAAGCCCGTGCCCGGGGACGAGGCGCGGGGACCATCCCCGCGGGCGCGGGGCCGACGCGTACGGCGGGTACCGCGTCATCAAAGCCGTGGAACCATCCCCCAGGCACAGGGCCGACCTGTCGAAATCCATCCCGAGATCGCGTCAAAGGGAACCATCCCCGTAGGCGCGGGGCCGACGCACGGCGTTCGACCAGGTCGGTCTGACTTACTCCGCCAAATTTCGTTCGGAATTATTCTGCAGGCCTTCTCGATATCTCGGCGGGTGGGAAGGCGTCCAGTTCCGGCCGGTTCAGGCAGCCGGGCGTGTCAGTGGCAGCGGGCATCCTGAGCGTATGAGTGGGCGGCGCGCACGGGCGGAACGCAAAGCGGGCAAGTCGACCGCGACGGGCACCAACAAGACGCCGGGCAGGGAGTGGACGCTGACCGGCGGCGCCCTGGAAGCCCGCAAGGCGAGAATCGCAACCGTAGAGCATCTGAGAACCGCTCCGATCGCACGGCTGCTCCAGCTCGACAGGCTGCAGCATGCATGCGAGCTACACGCCGCCCACGCCGGTGACCGGCGCGCCGCAACAGCACTCGTGTTCGGCGGGATCGGGTACCGGCCACCGTTCCCAACAGATCTGGGGCGGGCGGCCGACATGGTGGTCAGAGACGAAGCCCGTTACCTGGCCAGTGCCGACCTGTACGTCCTGACCCCACAGATGTGCGATGTCGTGGTCGCAGCCGCCCAGACGCTCGACAGGCAGGACCTGGAACTGCTGGAGGAGGACGATCTGCCGAGCATGTCCGGTCTGGTCATGCTCCCGCACCCGATCATCGTGAAGACCGTCGGCGGCGCCTTGGGCGACACGCGGGCCATCACCTGGCACACTCCCTCACAAATCCAGCAGCCCTCCAAGGACATGACCCGACTGGAAGACCGGCCGGCAGCGCGGGTATCGGTCTACAACGACACCCACGGCCCGGTCCGCCCCGATTCCTTCCTCCAACTCGCCGCCCAGGCCCGCGCCGTGGGAACACCGCTGCCGCCGCTGCTGCTGGACGCCATCCGATGTGTCCCGTTCCGCCACCACGCCACTACCGAGCAACTCGAAGCGCTCCATAGCTTCAGCGAATTGGTACGCGAAACTGGGGAAGCTGAACACGAAGCCACCGCCACGCACGGCCTGAACGAGGACCGGGTGATCGGCGAATACACCCCTGGCGGCCAGATCGACGACGTCGACGACAGCTTCGCCCTGCGCTTCTTGTACGCGTTCTGGCGACTGTGCGAGCAGCGCATTGCCGCCGTCGACCAGGTCCAGACCGGCCCGACCGCGCAGAGGCAGGCTGAACGGGTCGGCGTGCCCCCCGAGGTGCGGGTCGTGCAACTGCGGCGCACCGACAAACGCGGTAACCAGGAGTCGCCTGGGAGGGACTGGCAGCACCGCTGGGTGGTACGGATGCATAAAGTCCGCCAGTGGTACCCGAGCCTGAAACGTCACAAGGTGATCTACCGCGGCCCCTACATCAAGGGTCCCGACGACAAGCCGCTGCTGGGCGGAGAAACCATCCGCGGGCTCGTCCGGTAACGACGCACAGCATCTGCGCCGTCTGAGACCTCGGAGCCATCCCCGGATGCGGCGACGACCATCTGACTGGCTCAGTGCGCCCATGAACCATCCCCGCAGGCGCGGGTCGACGCGCCGGCGCCGACCCCCGGCAGAGCCACAGAGGAACCATTCCCGTGGGCGCGTGGCCGACGCTGCCTGACCGTGCGCGGTCTTGAGGAATTGGGAGCCGCAGGGCCGACCATGACAACCCCCCTCAACGTCCTAGAACCATCCGCGCAGGCGCGGGACCGACGATCATCCTCGGCGCCATGAAGGGAATAGACCATAATTATCCCCGCAGGCGGGCGTGGGCTGACCAATGGAACAACAACCTGAGCCAGCCGTACACGGAGCCATCTCCGCGGATGCGGGGCCGACCGGTGTAGACCGTGCTGGCGGCCGTCCATCCGGGGACCATTCCCGCTGACGCGGGGCCGACGTCAGGGTCGGGTACAGCGCGGTGCCGTTCAGGGAACCATCTCCGCGGGCGCGGGGCCGACGCCTCGACGTTCCGGTACGAGCCGACCAGCCCGGAACCATCCCCGCGGGCGCGGGCCAACACCATGCTCGGGTCGGCGACCGCGTACCAGTCGGAAGCATCCCCGCAGGGGCGGGGCCGACACGGCGTGTCGCAGGAAAACTACACCGGTGAAGGAAGCATCCCCGCAGGCGCGGGGCCGACGGCGGCGGTCACGTCCAGCGGAGTCGGCGCGTCAATCAGCCCGGACAGCACACGTCCCCGCAGAAACCGGGTCGACAAGCTTCGCCACTACAGGGTAAGTGGTACCAGGAAGCACCCCGCAGGCGCGAGGCCGACCCACTGCCGGTACGGCCGCCTCGCAGCCCGGCTGAACCATCCCTGCGGGCGCGGAGCCAACTGGAGCTCACCGCGAATCTCGCCCTCGCGGAGGGAACCATCCCCAGCGGGCGCGGGGCCGACGACGTACGAGACCGCGTCATCGAAGTCGGTAAGGAACCGTCCCCGCGGGCGCGGGGCCGACAGGTCACACGCCAGGTACAGGCCCGTGGTGAGGGAACCATCCCCGCGGGCGCGGGGCCGGCGACAACGGGTCCGGCCGTGTCCACCTGTCCACGGAACCATCCCCGCGGGCGCGGGACCGACATCCTGCGGCGCGACCCGTACGCGTACTGGCCAGAACCATCCCCGCGAGCGCGGGGCCGACGGTGCGTGGTGAGCTACATGCCGGGCTCCTCGCGAACGATCCCCGCGAGCGCGGGGCCGACCGGCTCCTGGGCGAGGACGGCGACGCCACGGTGGAACCATCCCCGCGAGCGCGGGACCGATCACACGGCGGCCAGGTCGAGCGTCGGCGACGGGGAACCATCCCCGCGGGCGCGGGGCCGACTGGGCGCTCCCTCCAGGGACCTCCCACGCCACGGAACCATCCCCGCGGGCGCAGGGCCGACCGGCTGTACTACGACGTGACCCGGGCGGACGAGGAACCATCCCCGCGGGCGCGGGGCCGACGAGCCGTTGGAGTCGACCAGCTTGAAGATGATGGAACCATCCCCGCGAGCGCGGGGCCGACCAGTGGACGCCCAGGCTCGGCCTGCTCGTGCCAGAACCATCCCCGCGAGCGCGGGGCCGACCTGATCGCGCTGGCCACCGAGGCCGCGCTGTGGGAACCATCCCCGCGAGCGCGGGGCCGACCTCTACTTGCTCAACAAGTGGGGCGGCTACGCGGAACCATCCCCGCGAGCGCGGGGCCGACGTTGACCAGCGGCTGGCCGGCGTTCTGCTTCTGCGAACCATCCCCGCGAGCGCGGGGCCGACCTGCCGTTCGCTTGGCCGGACTCTTCGAACGACGAACCATCCCCGCGAGCGCGGGGGCCGACACGTGGGCGGAGGTCGTCGACTGTACGGACGCGGAACCATCCCCGCGAGCGCGGGGCCGACGGGATCGCCCGGGACGGCCGGACGCTGATCGCAGAACCATCCCCGCGAGCGCGGGGCCGACGATTACGCGATCGTTCCCTACGATCACGAGCCAGAACCATCCCCGCGAGCGCGGGGCCGACTAGGGTCTGTCCGGTGGATCACGTGGTGATCCACAGCAGGGCGGAGACCAGGGTGATCGCCGCCCGGTAGTGACGGGCGAGCTTGTCGTATCGGGTGGCGGTGCCACGCCATTGCTTGAGGCGGTTGAAGCAGCGTTCGACGACGTTACGCAGCCGGTAGAGGCTCGGGTCGAAGCCGCAGCGGCGGTGCCCGCGCCGGGTGCGGGCGGCGAGTTGGTCAGATCGTTCGGGGATGGTGTGAGTGATCCGGCGCTTGCGCAGGTAGGTGCGGATCTTGCCGGTTGAATAGCCCTTGTCGGCGATCAGGTGTGCAGGGCGTGTGCGGGGCCGGCCTCGGCCGGGCCCGGGACGAGCGATGCGGATGGATTCGAGGACCTGGACCAGACGGGTGCAGTCGTTGACGTTGCCCGGCGTGATCACGAACGACAGCGGCAGGCCACGCCCGTCCACCGCCAGGTGGACCTTGGTGGTCAGCCCGCCTCGGGACCGCCCGAGCGCCTGACATGACCGGTTCGTCCCCGCATCGTCCCCTTTTTGCGGGCGCCGGTGGCATGCTGATGGGCCCGCACGATGGTGGAGTCGATGCTGACGGTCCAATTCAGCCGGCCCACCGCATCATCGTGAACCTGCAGATGAGCCAGTATCCGATCGAACGTGCCGTCGGCGGCCCACCGCCGGTACCGCTCATAGACGGTCTTCCAGTTCCCATACCGCTCAGGCAGATCCCGCCAGGGCGCTCCAGTGGCCAGCTTCCACAACATCCCGTTCAACACGGTCCGATGATCCAGCCACTGCCCACCCCGCACCGGCTGAGCAGGCAGCAACGGCTCGATCCGCTGCCAGGCCACATCGGTTAACTCATGTCGCCGCACCATGACCACCATCAAAGCCCGCCACAAGATCGACCTCAGCCAAACACCAAGATCTACCGGACACGCCCTAGCCCTGGTCGGACCACATGACGATGAACAAGGAACCATCCCCGCGAGCGCGGGGCCGACAAGAAGCCGGCGCTGTCGGCGGCGGGTGCCGCGGAACCATCCCCGCGAGCGCGGGGCCGACGAGAGCCGCGACCAGGACATGCACCGCCGCGGCGAACCATCCCCGCGAGCGCGGGGCCGACTTCACCTTGAAGTCCTTAGAGAACCCGAGCCACGAACCATCCCCGCGAGCGCGGGGCCGACTCCGGCGCCGAGGACGTGTACCAGAGTTGCGGCGAACCATCCCCGCGAGCGCGGGGCCGACGTGACGTGGCCCGTCTCGGCGCAGCGCGGGCAGGAACCATCCCCGCGAGCGCGGGGCCGACCAGGCCTCGACCACGGCACCCGCCCCACCCCCGGAACCATCCCCGCGAGCGCGGGGCCGACGAAACTGACCTGCCCGAACGCCGCCCGAACCAGGAACCATCCCCGCGAGCGCGGGGCCGACGGACACGTCGGCGTTCCGCTGCGGGTACGCGAGGAACCATCCCCGCGAGCGCGGGGCCGACTCCTGCGGCCCGGCCGTACGGATGCCGGCCGAAGAACCATCCCCGCGAGCGCGGGGCCGACGAGCTGCTGCGGGCGACGTTCGGGAACGTCTCGGAACCATCCCCGCGAGCGCGGGGCCGACCGCAACAAGCAGGAGTTCACCGACAACGCCAAGGAACCATCCCCGCGAGCGCGGGGCCGACTCGTCGCTAAGAGCCCACGCGCTGGCGCAGCGAGAACCATCCCCGCGAGCGCGGGGCCGACGAGGACCTCGCGAACAGCGTGATCGATGCTGGGGAACCATCCCCGCGAGCGCGGGGCCGACGCGTACGGCGGCTACAAGGTGATCCGCGCGCTGGAACCATCCCCGCGAGCGCGGGGCCGACTCGGATCCGCCGATGACGCGGACGCGGATGACGGAACCATCCCCGCGAGCGCGGGGCCGACTCCACAACCTCCTTCAGCTGCTGCATCTGGAAGGAACCATCCCCGCGAGCGCGGGCCGACCCGAGGGCCCGCCGAATGGACTCGGCGAAATGGGAACCATCCCCGCGAGCGCGGGGCCGACCCCGCTGAGATAGGGCGGACGGTGGCCAGGCCGGAACCATCCCCGCGAGCGCGGGGCCGACGCGCTGCCAGACGTCGAACGCGCCGGTGAGCTGGAACCATCCCCGCGAGCGCGGGGCCGACACAGCAATAGCCTTGCGGAGTAGGTTCGCGCGGGAACCATCCCCGCGAGCGCGGGGCCGACCGGCCCGTCCAAGTCCACGGGTCCGAGGAGCGGGAACCATCCCCGCGAGCGCGGGGCCGACCGTTTGTGCGTGTTCCCCACTCACTCCTCCATAGAACCATCCCCGCGAGCGCGGGGCCGACACTTTCTCACCTGGTGGTTTGGCGGAAAGGGGAGTTGTTCTTGTTCGGTTGATGAGTCGCGGATCGGTCTGCTGGCGGACGGTTCTTCATCCTCGGCCTGGAGGCGAGTGGGTCGGTGGTGGAGGTGTTTTGTCGGTGGGGGTGTCTAGGGTGCGTGCTGTTGGTGATCGAGGCTAGCCGGATGGTAGCGGGGGTGTGTGGTGTACGGGCTGGGGCCGGATACGGAGCGGCAGTTAGGTGTGTTGTGGGGGAAGTCGGCGCGGCGGGCCGGGGGAACGAAGAATCTGCTGTTGGCGCATCTGCTGGATACGGCGGCGGTCGCGGAGCTGATCTGGGATCGGTATCTGGCGGTGTCGGTGAAGCGGATGCTAGACGAGGTCGCCGGTGGTCCGGGGTTGGGCCGGCGGTTCTTCGCGTGGTTGTGCGGGGTGCATGACTGCGGGAAAGCGACGCCGGCGTTTCAGCATGTGGATGAGGATGCGGCCGATGCGGTCTGGCGGGCCGGACTGACCTGGGATCGGTATGTCGTTGGGAAGGCTCGCCGGCGGCATGACAAGGCGGGTGGTGAGCTGATCCGCTGGGCGCTCGCCCAGGCGGGTTGGGATGAGGATCAGATCGGGTGGGTGTGGCCGCTGGTGGCGGGCCACCATGGTGCTTTCCCGTCGCTGGGACAGCTCCGGGATCGGACGCGGGGGCACCTTCAGGGCAAGGGTCAGGCATGGACGCAGGCGCAGTCCGCGTTGGTGACGGTGTTCACCAAGGAACTCGGTTTCGCTGATCTGGCGCGGGTGCGGCCGAAGATCATCCCGAGTCGCGCGGCTCAGCTGCAGCTGAGTGGGTTCGTGGTGATGGCGGATTGGATCGCCAGCGATGAGCGGTTCTTCGTCGGCGTGGATGAGCTGGAGAAGGTGAGCATGCCGGCCGCGCGGGAGCGTGCGGTCGCGGCGTGGGAGCAGTTGGGCCTGCGCGGGGGCTGGGGGACGCTCGCGTCTCCGGGCGCAGGGTTGTTCGGTAAGCGTTTCGGGTGTGAGCCGCGCCCGTCGCAGGTGCAGGCGTTGGAGGTGGCCCGGCGGATGGGCGCGCCGGGGCTGGTGGTCCTGGAGGCGCCGATGGGGGAGGGGAAGACGAACACGGCGCTGGCGGTGGTGGAGGTGCTGGCGGCCAGGTTCGGTGCGGACGGATTGTTCGTCGGGATGCCGACCCAGGCGACGAGCGATCCGATGTTCACCAAGGTTCGTGACTGGGTGGCGAAGGTTAGTCCAGGGCTGGGGAGCCAGGTGGCGCTGCTGCATGGCAAGCGCCGGTTCAACAGTGAGTGGCGTGAGCTGCTTGCGGCGGCGGGTGAGGATCCGGCTGGTCACCACGGCGGGGTTCAAGAAGACGAGTACGGCCTGGAGGCCGAGGACTGGTGGGGTGAGCCGGGCTGTTGTGAGGAACGGAAGGTCCCGGCGGAATGGTTCTTGGGCCGGATGCGGGGGTTGTTGAGCCCGTTCGTGGTCGGCACCATCGATCAGTTGCTGTTCGCCGCCACCCGGACTCGGCATGTGATGCTTCGGATGGCCGGCCTGGCCGGCAAGGTCGTGGTGCTCGATGAGGTGCATGCGGCCGATGTCTACATGTCGCAGTTCCTGATGGAAGGGCTGCGATGGCTCGGTCAGGCCGGGGTCCCGGTCGTGCTGTTGTCGGCCACCCTTTCACCGGCGCAGCGGCGTGATTTTGTGGCCGCCTACCTGGCTGGTGCGGCATCGCTCGAGGAGGCCGATGTCTCGGGTCTGCCGGAGCCGACCGGGTATCCGAATGTGACCGCGGCCTGGATGGGCGCGGACGGCCCGCAGTTCCTGGTGGAACACACCACCTCCTGGCGCAAAGACCTGGACGTGCGCATCCAGGTCCTTCCTGAACCATCGGCTGGCAGGCCGGTCACCGGGAGGGACGGGGTTTCAGCGGTGTCGGCGGGCGATCGGGCGGTGACCGGTTTGCTGGAGGACCGGCTGCGGGACGGCGGGTGTGTCTTGGTGATCCGTAACACCGTGCAGCGAGCCCAGGACACCTACACCGCTCTGCGCGCACGGTTCGGGGATGACGTGCGGTTGCTGCATGGCCGGCTTCATGCCGAGCATCGGGCTGAGCGCACCGAGGAATGTTTGAGGTTGCTCGGTCCGCCGGGACGGGACCGTCCGCCGCGCCCAGGCCGGTTGATCGTGGTGGCGACGCAACTGGCTGAGCAGTCCTTCGACGTGGATGCAGATTTGCTGGTCACCGACTTGGCGCCGATCGATCTGCTGCTGCAGCGCATCGGTCGTCTGCACCGCCACCGCGACACCGTACGGCCGGCTCTTCTGAAGAGCCCTCAGGTCATCGTCACCGGATTCAACCCGCGCCGAAGCGATCCTCCGGAGATCCTGCCGGCCAGTAAGGGAATTTACGGCTCCTACCTTCTGCTGCGGACGGCCGCTTTGGTGCTGACCGCAGCCGCCGAGGAATGGTCGGTTCCCGGCCAGGTACCGGACCTGGTCCGGCGGGTGTACGCCGACGAGCAGCCGGTGGTGCCGGCCCGGTGGGCCGACATCGAGCACACCGCCTACCAGGAGTGGGCCGACACTCGACGACTGCGTGCGGAACGCGCGGCGCCATTCTTGCTCACCCGCATCGGTGAGCATGCGAACACGACGCTGGATGGCCTGCATTACGGCGGTTCACCGGCGAGCCTGCAGGAAGAGCAGTTCCAGGCTCTGGTCCGTGACGGGGAGCCCAGCATCGAGGTCATTCTGGTACGCCGGAATGCCTCCGGCTTTTCGACGTTGAAAGGCCGGTCGCTCGGCGTTAACGGGGATGCGTCGGCGGACCTGGTCGAGGAGGTCTTGGCCGCCACCGTGCGGTTGCCATCGAAACTGACCGCTGCAGCGGAGGCTGATCTGAGGCCGCTGGAGGGCTGGCGCGACGATCCGTGGCTCCGCTACAGCCGTGCGCTGGTTCTCGATGAGTCCGGCGGTGCGGTGATCGGCGGTCACACGGTGCGTTACGACAATGAACTCGGGTTGGTCGTCGACGCCTCACCGTAAACGGGCGGGCCCGCGTGGCGGTGACCACGCGGGCCCTGTCCTCCCCGCTGGTGCGGGGCCGATCACTGCTCGCCAAAACGCAACCGATAGCCGCCGAAGAACAGCTACGGGCCATCCCCGGCAGAAGTGGCCGTCACCGGCCACATGCGGGGCCGAAGGAATCAGAGCATTTCCCGGGCGAACACGGCGCTGGTTTGAGACTCTACTCACCGAACCTCCAGCTAAGTCGTCGCCTAAGAAGAGCTACTTGAGGTGTTGTATGCCCAGCTTCAGTCTCATCCACGAGCCCTGGCTCTGGGTGCGCCTTCACGGAGGAGAACGCGAACTCCTCAGCCTCATCGAGGTGCTCTGGCGCTCTGATGAGATCGACGACCTCATCGTGGAGTTGCCGACGCATAAGCCCGCGATTTTGCGGCAGGTGCTGCTACCGGTCTTGGCGGGCGCCCTCGGGCTCCCCGCCGACCACAAACAGTGGGACCGACGGTTCACCGCCGGCCGGTTCACCGACGCCGAACGCGACCAGGTCCACCGCTACCTCGACGAACGCCAGGAACGCTTCGACCTGTTCCATTCGCAGACGCCCTTCGCTCAAGTCGCCGACCTGCGTTCGGCCAAGGGGGAGACCAAAGGCACTGCGCTGATCGTGGCCACCGCAGCACAGGGCAACAACGTGCCGTTGTTCGCCTCGCGCACCGAAGGCGACCCGCTCCCGCTCACCCCCGCCCAAGCCGCGCGCTGGCTGGTTCACACCCACTGCTGGGATACCGCCGCGATCAAGACCGGGGTAGTTGGTGACCCGCAGGTCAAGTCCGGCAAGACCGTCGGAAACCCGACCGGCCCGTTGGGGCAGCTCGGTGTGGTTACCCCGGTCGGGCGCACCCTGTACGAGACGCTCCTGCTGAACACCCCGATCGGGGCAGCGGCCATCGCAGGGAGCGCGCACTGGGAACGCCCCCCGACCGGCCCGACCTGGCAGATGCGCGCCCCGGACGGTCTGCTGGACCTGTGGACCTGGCAGGCCCGCCGCATCCGGCTCTTCCCGGAAGAAACGCCGGAGGGAATGCGCGTCAGTCGTGTCCTGGTCGCCGCAGGGGATCGTCTCGCCGGATTTGAGGACCTGGAGTGGCACACCGCCTGGACCTACCCCAAGGCACGCCGCACCGGCACGGTCCGCCGCCCCCGCCGCCACGTCCCGGGCAAAGCGATCTGGCGGGGCTTGGACGCCCTGCTCACCCTCGAACCACCACCGCAGGATGAGGACGCCTACCAGACAAGCCGCCTGCTCATCCAGATCGCCGACCTTCAAGAACACGGGGCGATCACCGGGGACTACCCGCTGCAGCTCGAAACGTTCGGGATCGCGTACGGGACCCAGTCCGCGGTCATCGAAGACGTCCTGCACGACGCGATCCCGCTCCCGGTCGCCGCACTCCACACCGACAGTGACGCCTACCTCCTTCTGCTAGAGGCGAGCCAGCAAGCCGAGAACCTGGCGCGTGCCGTCAACGGCCTGTCCGCTGACCTGCGTCGGGCTAACGGAGCGGATCCGATTCCGTGGGACAAGGGGCAGCGGCCCGGCGAACTGGTCCTGCATGCCCTGGACCCGCTGATCCGCCGCCTGCTGGCCGGCGTACGCCGCGCGGGAGATGACGTCGTGGTACTCCAGCGTGGGCAACTTGCCTGGGAGAAGGCGGCCTACCGCGAAACGCGACAGGTCGCCGAGCGACTGTTCTCCGCCGTGCCGGCGAGCGCCTTCATCGGCCGCGAGGTCAAACAAGGCGGCAAGACCGTCACCTACAGCCTCGGCTCGGCCGAGCGTGACTTCCGCCGCCGGCTCAACCAGATCCTGCCCAGAGCCGCCGAAAACCGCACCGAAGTCAACCGACCTCAGGCGGCCGACCTGACATCCGGAGGATGAGGACCCCGCTATGCCCGAACAGACCAAGCCCCGCTACTGGAACCAGTACGTCGACCACGGCGGCCGATGGCGCAAAGACCCCCGGACCGGAAGGGCGATGCGCCCGCCGGGTGAAGACCTGGCCGCGCTGCGCGCCGGGCTCGGCCGAGATGCCGTGACCGTCCCGCAACTGTGGCCGTTCTACACCTGCCCGGTCGATGACCGGCTCGCCCGCAAGGGTCAGGTCAGCGAGGAACAGGAGGCCGAGCACGCGGCCCTGGCCCTATACGGGCTGCACCAACAAGGCCAGGACAATCCGATGCACCGCCGGGACGTCGGCCTCGGCAAGGCCCTGCGGGCGCTGCGCCACAGCGGCAAGTTCAGCGAAGAAGCCGTGGACGCCCGCGTCGCCGCCGCCGTGGCCGCCACCAGCGTCCCCGCCTTGCTGATGCGCCTACGCGGGCTGGTCACCCAGCTGCGCGTCGTCAACCAGCCGCTGGACTACGACGCCCTGATGGCCGACATTCACCGTTGGCACCGTGCCCCCTCCCGCCAGATCGTCCGCCGCGGCTGGGGCCTGGGCTACCACGCCTGGGCCCAACCACAACCCGACCCCGACACCCCCTCCGTCTGACCCACGCCCCCCGTGCACCGATCGAAGGAGACGACCATGAGCCCACGCACCTACATCGACGTTCATATCCTGCAGACCGTCCCACCCGCGAACCTCAACCGCGACGACCAGGGCAACCCCAAAGAGGCCTACTTCGGCGGCGTCCGCCGCGCCCGGGTCTCCTCCCAAGCCTGGAAACGCGCCACCCGCAAGGCATTCACCGAACACCTGCCGGAAGAAGACCTCGCCACCCGCACCAAACGCATCGCCGCCGAACTCACCAAACGCCTGGCCGCCCGCACCGGCCTGACCATCGAGCAGGCCGCCCGGATCGCCGGCGCACTTCTGGGACGGCTGGAGATCAAGGCCGGGAAGAAGGCAGGCGACACCGCCTACCTGCTGTTCTTCGGTCGACGCCAACTGGAGGCCATTGTCGACCTGGTCGAGGACCAGGCGGCCGAGCTCGCCGAACTGAGCGATGACGCCCTGACCACGGCGGTCAAAGACCTGCCCGTCAAGGAAACGTTCCAGACCGGACACCCCATCGACGTCGCGCTCTTCGGCCGGATGGTCGCCGATATCCCCGCCCTCAACGTCGACGCCGCCACCCAGGTCGCCCATGCCCTGTCCACCCACGCCGTGGAGCTGGAGTTCGACTACTACACCGCCGTCGACGATGAAAACGAAAAAGACGAAACCGGCGCCGGCATGATCGGCACCGTCGGGTTCAACTCCGCCACCCTCTACAGGTACGCCACCGTCGGCCTCCACCAGCTCACCGACAACCTCGGCGAAGCCGACGCCGCGATCGACGCCGTCACCACCTTCATCGACTCCTTCGCCCGCTCAGTCCCCACCGGCCACGCCAACTCCTTCGCCCACCGCACCCGCCCCAGCCTGGTCGCCGTCGTCGTCCGCCACGACCAGCCCGTCAACCTCATCTCCGCCTTCGAAAACCCCGTCCCACCCCACGAAGGCATCGCCGCGGCCTCCGCTTCCCGCCTCGCCCGCGAATACACCCGCGCCACCCGCCAATGGGGCGACACCCCCGCACACATCGCCGCCTGTCACACCTTCGAACCCGACACCACCAGCGGCAAAGAACTCACCGACGCATTCGGGCCCACCAAGACGTTCCCCGAACTGCTGACCGGACTACACGCCCACCTCACCCAGACCACCACGCAGGACTGACATGAACGCCAAGACCACCATCAGCGACAGGCAGCCGGTCCTGGTGCTGCGGCTGGCCGGGGCACTGCAGTCCTGGGGCGACCGCAGCAGCTTCAACCGCCGCGACACCCGACCCGAACCCACCAAATCCGGCGTCATCGGCCTGCTCGCCGCAGCCGCCGGCCGCCCCCGCGAACAACCACTGGATGACCTCCTGGACCTGCAGCTCGGCGTCCGCGTCGACCAACCCGGAACCCTGCTGCGGGACTACCACACCGTCAGCGACTACCGCGGCCGCCCACTCCCACAGGCCGGTGTATCAGCCAAAGGCATCCAAAAACCGACCTCCCCGGCCAAGCGCACCCACGTCACCCAGCGCTTCTACCTCCAAGACGCGATCTTCCTCGCCGCCATCGCCGGGCCACACGACCTCATCGGCACACTCGCCACCGCCGTCACCCGGCCGGCATTCCCCCTCGCTCTCGGGCGCCGCTCCTGCGTACCGACCCAGCCGATCTTCCTCGCCATACGCAACGGAACTCTGGAAGACGTCCTCCGCAACGAGCCATGGCAGGCCAGCGAACGGACCCGCGAAGCCTACGCACGGCGCGTCAAACACCGCCCCGAACACATCGACCTGTCCGCCACCCTCGATGACCCCGACGGCGAGGAAATCCTCAACGATGCCCCCCTGTCCTTCGACCCGCGCGACCGCCGCTTCACCACCCGCCGGATCCGCCACACCTGGGTCTCAGCGCCCACCGGCCTGACCCGCCCCGACCCACCCGACGTAACCCCCACCAGTGATGACCACGACCCGTTCGCACTGCTGGGCTGGTGACCCCCATGACCTACCTATCGCGAATCCGCATCAACCCGCTCCGCGCCGAATCCCGCAAACTCCTCGCCAACCCCAGAGCCATGCGCGGCGCCATCCTCGGCGGCATCCCCGACCAACCCACCCAAGAACGCCTGCTGTGGCGGCTGGACGCCGACAACCCCCGACGCCCGATGCTGTACGTCCTCACCGAATCCAAACCCGACTGGACCCACATCATCGAAAACGCCGGCTGGCCTGAAGCCGACGGCGACCACGCGTCCATCGCCGACTACACCCCCCTCCTCACCCGGATCGCCCTCGGACGCCAATTCGCCTTCCGACTCACCGCCAACCCCATTCAGAACACCACCACACCGACCAAACCCACCCCGATCCAAACCGAACGGACCGCACGCGGCGAACGACGCGGCCACCGCATCGGCCACCGCACCGCCGCCCACCAACTCGCCTGGTTCCTCGACCGCACCCAACGCTGGGGCTTCCAGATCCCCCCAGCCCGCACCGACCCACCCGCACCCGGCCTCCCCGAACCCACCACACCCCCTGAACCCGCACGCGACGTGCGCATCACCGCACGAGACCGGCGATCCTTCAACAAGAACGGCCGGGGCAAACCCGTCGTCATCCACACGGCCACCTTCGAAGGCCGCCTCCAGATCACCGACCCCGACCTGTTCACCGAACGCCTCCTGCGCGGAATCGGACCCGCCAAGGCGTATGGATGCGGGCTGCTGACCCTCGCACCCCTGCCCGGTAACGGGTGATGGCCGACATCTGGTGGAAAGCCCACCCCCACGACCTGCACCGCCTCAGCGACCGCGTCTCCAGCGTCTACGTCGAACGCAGCCACATCGACCGCGACGAAAACGCCGTCGTCATCATCAACAAACGCGACACCGTACGCGTACCCGCCGCCATGGTCGCCGTCATCCTCCTGGGCCCAGGCACCCGCATCACCCACGGAGCGGCCTGCCTGCTCGCCGACTCCGGCACCGCAATGTGCTGGGTCGGCCAGCAAGGCGTCCGCATGTACGCCGCCGGTCTAGGACCCAGCCGCGGCGCCGGCCTGCTCCACCGCCAGGCATGGCTGGTCACCCGCACCAAAGAACGCTTGGCCGTCGCACGCGCCATGTACGGCATGCGCTTCCCCGGCGAAGACGTCTCGACCATGACCATGCAACAACTCCGCGGCCGCGAAGGAGCCCGCGTCCGCAAGATCTATCAAGCACACGCGAAAAGAACCGGCATCACCTGGAGCGGCCGCGAATACCGAGCCGGCGACCCGTTCGCCGCTGGCGACGACCTTAACCGCCTGCTGTCGGCGGCCAACGCCGCGCTGTACGGCATCTGCCACGCCGTGATCGTCGGCCTCGGAGCCAGCCCCGGCCTCGGCTTCGTACACACCGGCGCCGCGACATCATTCGTCCTCGACATCGCCGACCTCTACAAAGCCGACTACACCATCCCCCTCGCATTCGACCTGACCGCCAAGGGACTCACCAGCGAACGCGACGCACGCCTTGGCATGCGCGACCGTATCGCCGAAGACAAACTCCTCGGCCGCATCGTCAGGGACATCAAAACCCTGCTCACACCAGAAGACGCCGATATCCCTGACGAAGAGACCAACGAACTCTGGGACGACAAGGTCGGTACCGTCCCCGGCGGTGTCAACTGGGCAGATGCCACGGACCTTTTCCGGCCGACGCTCGGAGACAGTCACGTCGCCATCATCGGTCCCGAATTCGATGACCCCGGACCCGAGCCGCAATGACCGTCATCGTGCTCATCGCAGCCCCCGAAGGACTACGCGGTCATCTCACCAGATGGATGGTCGAAGTCAACGCCGGTGTCTTCGTGGGCAACCCCAGCCGCCGCATCCGAGACCGTCTCTGGACGCTCCTCGCCGACCGCATCGGAGACGGCCAAGCCCTCCTCGTAGAACCCGCTAACAACGAACAAGGCTGGGCCATCCGCACCGCAGGCCGAGACCGCTGGCGCCCCGTCGACTACGACGGACTGATCCTGTCCGCCCGCTCTCGCCGATAACATCCCAGCTCAGCAAGTGTCGGCCCCGCGCACGCGGGGATGGCCCCATCGTCGGCGACTCCCCGACGCCGGCGTTCGTGTCGGCCCCGCGCACGCGGGGATGGCCCCGCCTGTTCCAGCGCGGCCACCTGTGCCGCGTGGTCGGCCCCGCGCACGCGGGGATGGCCCCACCATCGGGACGGATTTCACCGACCAGAACACGTCGGCCCCGCGCACGCGGGGATGGCCCCGGGAAAGGCCCGGGCTTGCGCACCCGGGCCCCGTCGGCCCCGCGCACGCGGGGATGGCCCCGGGGCCCACTTGCGGGAGATCTCCCAATACCCGTCGGCCCCGCGCACGCGGGGATGGCCCCCTACACCACCACCCGTGATGCGCCAGCGGTGCGTCGGCCCCGCGCACGCGGGGATGGCCCGTGCGAGGCGCGCCCGTAGGTCGTCCATCTGGGGTCGGCCCCGCGCACGCGGGGATGGCCCCGTCCGCGACCAGGCGTTCGTCTCGGACGCGGAGTCGGCCCCGCGCACGCGGGGATGGCCCCCACTCCTGCACGGGGTGGCGGCACCGGGAGTAGTCGGCCCCGCGCACGCGGGGATGGCCCCGTCCGCGACCAGGCGTTCGTCTCGGACGCGGAGTCGGCCCCGCGCACGCGGGGATGGCCCCCGCCTCAAGGGCTGGGCAACCGCGACCAGCACGTCGGCCCCGCGCACGCGGGGATGGCCCCTGAGCAAGATCGAGTTCGACGGCGCCCGGTCGGTCGGCCCCGCGCACGCGGGGATGGCCCCGCGAAGGGCGCGCATCCGCTGGTCACCGTGGAGTCGGCCACGCGCACGCGGGGATGGCCCCGCCGTGTCGCCCGTGCCGGCCAGCGAGGTGGTGGTCGGCCCCGAGCACGCGGGGATGGCCCCTGAGCAAGATCGAGTTCGACGGCGCCCGGTCGGTCGGCCCCGCGCACGCGGGGATGGCCCCCCGACTCAGACCCTCATGATCGGCGGATCGCTGTCGGCGCCGCGGACGCGGGGGTAATCCCACGCCTCCGACATCGACCGGCTGCGCGGCGAAGTCGGCCCCGTGCATGGGGGGATGGTCCCGGATTCATCGTGTGGATGGACGGTGGTGACGTGTCGGCCCCGCGCATGCGGGAATGGTCCCCGATCACCGGGCCCCTCACAACGCTACGGAGGGTCGGCTCCGCGCCTGCGGAGATGGCCCTGTCTCCTATGCGCCAACCGGGTACAACGGGCGGTCGGCCCTGCGTCGCGGGGACGGCTCCCGGCAGGCGGTCGACGACCGTCTGCACCAGGCGAGAGAGCCTTCCGGTTGGGAGCACTAGTGAGCGGCTTGGCAGGGTAGGCGATGTCCGGCTACGCCTGCGGGCGGGACCGGTCGGTTGGTTACCTCCCGACCTCAGGCAGCGTTGTCTGTGATCCGGCTGCCGGTTCGCTGATGGGGCCGCTGGCCGCAGTGGCGCGTCCCGTTTCGGCGGTGCCCGCAAGGCGGATAGACCACAATCCGGCATGCGAGCAACCACGGAGCAACCACGGTCGCCAAACCGCCCCAAAACAGACACTGGGCGCTCCCGGTGGAACCGAGAACGCCCAGGTCAGGACGGGTGCGCCGCCAGGGACTTGAACCCCGAACCCGCGGATTAAGAGTCCGCTAGCTCGGCGTGACTGCTTGAGGCGCGAGCGTGCTCATCAGCCTGTCGCTCACCTTGCCCAAGGGCGTGCCTACGCGTCAGGTGGCGTGCCCAACCCTGTGCCTGGGTGCGTGCCTAAGATCATTGTCCTTGGCGCGAGGTCTGCCCAAGGCCGTGCCTAAGCGTGTGCCTAAGAAGTGCCTACGGGGACGGGTTGGCTTGGTTGGGTGCCGTTCGGGACGGATGGATGCGCAGAAGCCGTCGTCATGTCGAACACCCACGATCGCTCCCAGCAAAACCACCGAGGCGAGGCGCCTCGGGCTGTCTCCGATCGTCGGTCAGCCGACGAGCGAGGGCCGTTGGGCACGCCCTCGCAACACCGGCAGGCTCCTGGAGGAGTGCGCCACTCCACGGCGTCCGCCGACGCCCGCCCCGGGAGACCGGAGCCTGCGATCGCATCGTCTGGTCTTCGGGACGAGCCGCTGGTGTACACGCCGGAAGAGGCTGCGCGGTTGCTCGGTGTGAAGCCGTCGTGGCTGCGCCGCAAAGCTGCCGCCCGGGCGATTCCGTGCACGTTCTTGGGCAAGCACCTGCGGTTCTCCCGTGCCGACTTGGAGGCGATCGTCGCCGCCGGCCGGCAGGCCCCGCGCTCCCGCCGCCGATAGCCGGATTCGCCTGGGGGAGCGGGGCGTGACTTGAGCGCCCGCCCCGAGTCGAGCGGTGATGACCCCGACCCGCGCCGCCCCCGCCAGCGGCGCGATCCCGATCCACGCATGCGTGAAAGGAGCTCATGATGGCCTGGGCAGAAAAACGCGGACCCTGGTTCCGGGTCCGCTACCGCGACGCCGACGGCGTCGTCCGCACCACACCGGACAAGTACCGGACCAAGACCGAAGCCCTCGAGGCGGCCGAGGATCTGGATAGCGACCAGCGTCGCGGAACGTTCATCGACCCCAACGATTCGCGCACCAGCCTGGCCGAGTGGGCGAGCCAATGGCGGAAAACCCACCTGGTCGCCGCCAGCACTCAAGCCAAGTACGACCACTATCTCGACCAGCACATCGTGCCCGCCTTCGGGCACCTGTCCCTTGATCAGATCCGCCGTAGCGCGGTCAAGCAATGGGCGATCGGCCTGCGCGCCCGCTACAGCCTGGCCAGCGTCCGCGGCATCGTCACCCTCATGTCGCTGCTGCTGACCGCGGCGGTCGAGGAACGCATGATCGCCATCAACCCGATCCAGGGCCTGCGCATGGCCGAACCCCGCACCCACCACCAACCCGACGTCGACCTGCGGCAGACCACCAAACGACCCATCCCCACCAGCGACCAGGTCCTGGCCATCACCGACCGTATCCGCCTCCTAGGCGGACGCCCCGCGCAGGTGATGGTGATCACAGCCGCGTTCACCGGGATGCGGTGGGGTGAGATCACCGGTTTGGCCAAGACCAACTGCCATCTCGACCAGGGTTATCTGCGAGTCGACCCGGACAACGGCTCGCTGCATGAGGTCGGAGCGCGCCTATGGCTCGGCCCGCCCAAGACCGACGCCGCCACCCGCCGCATCGACCTGCCACCCTTCCTGACCGACCTCCTCCAAGAGGTCATCGATAGCCATGACCATCCGCAGGTGTTCATCACCCCGGACGGGCACTGGCACCGACGATCCAACTTCGCCCGCCGCCTATGGCGCCCCGCCTGCGACGGCGACACCGCCCGCAAATGGCCGCCCATCCTGCCCGGGGCGGTCTTCCACGGCCTGCGCCATCACCACAAGACCGTCCTGGACGAACTCGGCATCGAAGACGCCCTCAAGTACGAGCGGATGGGACACCGGATGCCCGGCATCGCCGGCGTCTACAGCCACGTCACCGACCCCATGCGGGAAAACCTGGTTAACCGGCTCCAACAACGCTGGACCAACCTCACCGCTCGCCAGGCGCAATCATCGTGACCTCGACCCATCTCATGCCGAGAGGGAGCACGGCCGGGAGCATTACCGGGAGCACTGCTCCCGATGACCCCGACCCACGCAAAGTACCGACCCCGACCTACCGAATGGGTAGTCCCGATCACCCGTGGAGCACCCTGCTCCCGATCTGCTCCCGATTCCGGCCGGTCGTTAGCATCAGAAACCAAAATGCAGGTCAGGCGCATGGCCTGACCTGCATTAATGTGGTGGGCGATACTGGGATTGAACCAGTGACCTCTACCGTGTCAAGGTAGCGCTCTCCCACTGAGCTAATCGCCCTCGCGAAGCAGAGTGTGCTTCAGAGGTGGAGACGGGATTTGAACCCGTGTACACGGCTTTGCAGGCCGTTGCCTCGCCTCTCGGCCACTCCACCGTGAGGCCTTGGGAAGACCTCTCCGAGCGGACGACGGGATTCGAACCCGCGACCCTCACCTTGGCAAGGTGATGCTCTACCAGTCTGAGCCACGTCCGCGTGTCTCGGGGGCGTCCCCCCTCGGCAACGGGGTAAACACTAGCGGATACTCGGCCCCACCCCCAACTCGATTGATCTGGCCCGCGTCGCGGGCCGATCTTTCGACGCTCGTCTAAGCGTGCGCGGCGTACGGTCGAACCATGCGAGCACCGTATGACTCGGACATCGCGCCGGTGGCGGCGCTGCTGGCGGACCGTACGCGCGCGTCGATGCTGACGGCCCTCCTCGACGGGCGTCCGCTCGCCGCGGGAGAACTGGCCAGGACGGCCGGGGTCAGTGCGGCGACGGCCAGCTCTCATCTGGCCAAGTTGCTGGACGGGGATCTCGTGACCGTCGTGCGGCAGGGGCGGCACCGCTACTACCGCCTGAAGGGCGCGGAGGTGGCCGCCGTGATCGAGGCGATCAGCCGGATCAGCCCGGACGTCGAGGTCCGCAGCCTCCGCCAGTCCCGGCAGGCGCACGCGCTGCAGGAGGCGCGCACCTGTTACGACCACCTGGCGGGCCGCGCCGGCGCCGCGCTGTTCGAGGCGATGCTCAGCCGGGATCTGCTCGAGACCCTCGATTCGTCGTTCGACGATCCCGCGGCGTCCGCGTACGAGGTGACGGACAAGGGGGAGCGGCAGTTGTCCTCGGTCGGCGTCGACGTCGCCGGGCTGCGCCGGGGACGCCGGAGGTTCGCCGGGCACTGTCTGGACTGGACGGAGCGCCGCCCGCATCTCAACGGAGCGCTCGGCGCGGCGCTCACGGCCCGGATGATCGAGGACGGCTGGTTCGAGCGCGGGTCGGCGCGGCGGGCGCTGCTCGTGACCGAGAAGGGCCGGGGCCGGCTGGCCGACGTCTTCGGCTGCGTCCTCGCCTGAGCGGCCGATTCCGTGGCCGTCCGGCCTTTTCCGCTTCCCATCGAACCGTCAGCCACGCCGCTGTGTCCGATATGCGGCAGGTTGCCGCGTCCAATATCTCTCACTCAGGAGGTTTGAGAGGCTTGGACACATTAAGGTGTCGCGTGCGTCGCAGCGACGTTCCGGCGCGGAGAGGTGACGAGATCGGTGAGCGGGGAGCGTAGGTTCTTCCGTCGTGATCGGCTGACCGGGCTGATCGCGATCGGAGCGGTCGGGGTGTTGTGCGTGGCCGCCGTCGTCTTCGGCGTCGGAATGGCGAGCGCGAAGTACCACCTCGCCGATGTCGGCGGCTGGCTGACGTCATCCAAGAAGGGCGAACTCGTCCACGTCAACGGCCTGTCGGGCAAGGTCGACGGCAAGGTGACCCTGTCCGGTACCGCCGGCCACAAGATGCGGGTGATCCAGCAGAACGGTGTCGTCCTCATCGTGGACGAGACGACCGGCGTGGTCAGCCGCGTCGACCCGGCCCACCTCAACGTCGTCCAGGGCGTCTCCTACCGCGGCGCGGCCGGCATGCAGGTCGTGTCCGGCTCCGGCGCCGCGTACGCGCTCGACCAGGTCAAGGGCAGCGTGCAGCGCCTGGACCCGATGACCCTGGCCACGCAGGGCGACCCGATCAGCCTCACCGGGCCGCTCGGTTCGGCCGCCATCGACGGCAACGCGACGCTCTGGGTGCCGGTGCCCGCCAACGGGCAGGCGGCGTCCGTGCAGAACGGCCGTACGGGACAGCCGATCGGGGTCGGACGGGCCGGCGACGACCTCTCCCTGACGATCGCGGCCGGGTCCGCGGTCGTCACCGACTTCACCACGGCGGAGAGCCTCGTCCTCGGCGACGGCGGCGTACGGGTGAAGATCAAGCTGCCGTCCATCGTCGCTCAGCTCGGCAAGGGCAAGGTGACCGCGCCGCCCACGACCACGGAAGGGCAGCTCGTTCCCCTGCTGGCCGGCAAGTCGCTGATCGTGGTGAACTCGGGCAGCGGCTCGGTGAGCAGCGTTTCGCTCCAGCTGCCGCAGCACCAGCTCACGACCCCGCAGGTGCTCGGACAGCGGGTCTACATCCCGGACCAGACCTCGGGCAGCCTCCTGGTGTACGACTCGGCGACGAACCGGATGGCCCCGCAGGTCCCGGTCACCGGAAAGCCCGGCCCGCTGGAGGCGTTCGTCAAGGACGGCCTGCTCTGGGTGAACAACCCCGACAGCCCCAAGGGCGTCGTGGTCGACGGGTCCGGCGCGCACAAGCCGGTGCAGAAGTACACCGGGAAGGTGCCCGGCGGAGCCGAGAACCCGATCCCGAAGGGGACCGACGACGGTCAGGACAACACCGGGCAGGACAACGGGAACAACGGGGACAACGGCAACGCGGGACAGGACAACGGCGGGAACGACAACGGGGGGAAGGACAAGGGAGGCCACGGCAGGCTGCCGACGCCCCGGCTCCCGATCCACCCGACGCTCCCGAGGCCGACGATCAAGCTGCCGAGCAAGTCGCCGAGGCCGTCGATCACGCCGCCGAAGACGCCGACCGCGCACCCGACGGACACGCCGAAGGTCACGCCGCCGAACAAGCCGACCAACCTGCGGGCGGCGGCGCAGCCGGACGGGAGCATCAAGGTCGACTTCCAGCCCGGTGGCGGCGGGAAGGCGACCGGCTACAAGCTCATCACGCCGAGCGGCCTGACCGCCACGCCCGCCAAGATCGCCGCGGACGGTCCGGACTACACGTTCACCGCGAAGGGCGGAACCTGCGGCACCGAGTACGTGTTCGCGGTCGCGGCGACGTACCAGAACGGAAACCACGAGTCGGACGTCGAGTCGGACCAGTCCGACCCGACCCTGTCCTGCACGCAGCCGGACGCGCCGAGCGGCGTCACGGGCACCGGGACCACGCAGGGCGCGAAGATCAGCTGGCAGGCCCCGCCGAACGCCAAGGGCGTGACCTACAGGCTCCAGGTGAGCGGCCCGAAGAGCTACACCCAGAGCAACTTCTCCGGCACGTCGGTGACGATCCCGAGCATCTGGAAGAACGGCTCGTACAGCATCCGGGTGACCGCCTCCAACGGCGCCGGCGGCAAGACCGCCAGCGTGACCAGGACGCTGACCGGCCCCTCGCACACCTACGGCATCCACAACGGCGGCAACCCGAACGACATCAGCTACATGTGGGCGCAGGCGAGCTCCGGGAGCGCCCTCGTCGAAAAGATCAAGAACGCCAACAGCCAGACGGTCGTGGTGGACTGCCAGAAGATCGGGACTCAGTACAACCACCCGAACGGCAAGGCGGCGTTCAGCGGCAAGCTCTACGACCACCTCAACCACAACGGTCACATCGGATACATGATCGGCTACCTGCCGAACACGCCGCACTCTCCGTGGCAGGAGCTCGCCGGGCCGACCATCTGGGAGTGTGCCGGCTGATGACGGCCGAGATGCACCGGGCGTCCGACACGGACGCCCTCGCAGGACGCTTCGCGCAGTTGTTCGGCGCGCTGGCGGGCAACATCGAGCGGGTCATCCGCGGGAAGCGGGAGAACGTCGAGCTGGCGCTGTTGTGCCTGCTCAGTGAGGGGCATCTGCTGCTGGAGGACGTGCCGGGGGTCGGCAAGACCACCCTGGCCCGTACGATCGCGGCGAGCGTCGACGCGCGCTGGACGCGGATCCAGTTCACGCCCGACCTGCTGCCGTCCGACGTCACCGGCGTGTCGATCTTCAACCAGTCGAACAACCAGTTCGAGTTCCACCCCGGCCCGATCTTCGCCAACATCGTCGTCGCCGATGAGATCAACCGCGGTTCGCCCAAGACCCAGTCGGCGTTGCTGGAGGTCATGGAGGAGCGGCGCGTCACCGTGGACGGGCAGCCGAATCCGGTGCCCCGCCCGTTCATGGTGATCGCGACGCAGAACCCCGTCGACATGGACGGCACGTACCCGCTGCCGGAGGCGCAGCTCGACCGGTTCCTCATGAAGATCTCGATGGGGTACCCCGACCATGCCTCGGAGGTCGCCGTGCTGGCCGGCACGCCGACGGGGCCGCTGATCGACCAGCTCTCGAAGGTGGCCGGCCGGGACGACATCAAGAACATGATCGACTTCGCGAGCCGGATCCATGTCGCGCCGCCGTTGTACGACTACCTCGTGCAGGTCGTCGCGACGACGCGTCAGCACTCCGACATCCGCCTGGGCGCGAGTCCCCGCGCGAGTCTCGCGCTGCTGCGCGCCGTACGCGTGCGGGCCGCGGCCGCCGGCCGGTCGTTCGTCGTCCCCGAGGACGTGAAGTCCCTCGCGGGGCACGTCATCGCGCACCGGCTCATGCTGACGCCGGAGGCGGAGCTGCGCGGCCGTACCGCCCCGGAGCTCGTCGCCGAGGCCCTGTCCCGGGTGCCGGTGCCGCAGTCGACCGGGGCCTGAGGTGCTCACGCCCGTCGGCTGGGGGGTCGCCGTGGCCTCCGCGGTGCTGTACGCCGTCGGCGCCGTCCTCGGCTACCCCGAACCGGTGGCCCTCGCGGTCGGCGGATTCCTCGCCGTCGTGACGGCGGTGCTGTGGACGCTGCCGCAGCCCAGCCTCACCGTCGTACGGGAGGTCACGCCGGACCGGGTGGCGCGCGGCGAGCCGGCCACCGGCGTGCTGCACGTCACCAACACCGGCCGGGTGCGCCGGGCGGGGATGCGGGCGTACGACGCGTGCGGCGGCGGGCGGATCGACGTCCGGGTGCCCGTGCTGCGCCCGGGAAGGGCCGAGACGATCCGCTACGCGCTGCCGACCGACCGGCGCGGGGAGATCCCGGTGGGACCGCTGCGGCTGGTCCGCGCCGACCCGTTCGGGCTGGCCCGGCGGGTCCGGGAGTACGGCGAGCCCCGCACCCTCCTGGTCCGCCCGCACACGGTGGCCCTGCCGCTCCTGCCCTCCGGGCGCAACCACCACCTGGAGGGGCCGACGTCGGACACCGCGCCGGCGGGCACGGTCACGTTCCACGCGCTGCGCGAGTACGTCATGGGCGACGACCTGCGCCACATCCACTGGCGGTCGAGCGCGCGCACCGGCACGCTCATGGTCCGCCAGCTCGTCGACGCGAGCATGCCGCAGACGACGGTCGTCGTGGACACCGACGCCGGCGTCTACGCCGACGCGGACGACTTCGAGCTGGCGGTGGACGCGGCGGCGTCCATCGCGGCCGGCGCGGCGCGCATGAACTTCCCGGTCCGCGTCCTCACCGCGGACGGGCCGCTCGTGGAGACCCGCGGCGGTGCCCACGACGTCGAGGAGCTCCTCGACCGGCTGGCCGGCCTGTCCCGTACGGACGGCGCGCACGGCGCGGTCGAGGTCGCCCGGCGCGTACGGGCGGGCGGGGCGCTGGTCCTCCTCACCGGCGGGCGCGGGGAGGTCTCCCGGACCGGGGCGCTGCGCCGGCGGTTCGACCGCGTGGTGTGCGTACGCGTCCGGCCCGAAGCGCCCGGACCGAGCATGCCCGGCGTCACGCTGATCGAGATCTCCGACCTGGCGGAGCTGCGCGCGGCGTGGAAGGGCGCCACGCGATGACGACGACGGCGGCCCCCACGGAGCGGGGCACCGACGCGCCGCCCGCGCCCCGCCGGATCCTGCGGGTACGGCTGATCACCGCGCTCGTCATCGTCACCGCGCTGGCCGGCGCCGGCGGCGCGGCGTTCCACCGGGTGTTCACGCTCGGCGACCTGGTGCCCGTGGTGACGGTCGCGGCGGTCAGCCCGGTGCTGCTCGTGGCGCTGCTGTCCTGGCCACGGCGCCGGACCTGGCCGCTGTGGATCTCCGTCCTGGTCACCGTGGTGGCCTGGACGCTCGTCGCCGCGCTGACGCTGTTCCACGGCGACTTCACGGTGGTGGGCGGGGCGCTGCGCGACTCCTTGAAGGGCACACTGACCTCGCTGCTGCCCGCCCCCGGCCGGCCCGAACTGCTCGTCCTGCCGCACGCGCTCGTCTGGCTCGCGGCGTTCGCGGGCGCCGAGCTGAGCCTGCGCACCAGGATGAAGGCGACACCGGCGCTGCCCGCGGTGGCCGTCTTCTGCGTCGCCCTGCTGCTCGGCGTGCACGGCCCCGGTTCGAATCTCCCCGTCGCCGCCGGGCTCGTCGGACTCGTCGGCGCCCTCATGATCGTACGGAGCGGCGGGCGGCCGCTGTGGCTGCTCGCCGGCGTCCCGGCCGCGGCCGCCATCGGGCTGCTGGCCGCGGCCGTCGGGCCGTACCTGCCGATCAAGAACGATGCGTACGACCCGCGTACGACGGTCAAGGCCCCGCCGCCGCAGCAGCGGGACAGCATCAGCCCGCTCGACCGGGTGTCGGCCTGGCTGCAGACCCCCGACCAGCAGATGTTCATCGTTCACGCCGACGCGCCCGAGGACTGGCGGATCGCCGTCCTGGACCGTTTCGACGGCGTCACGTGGACCTCCGCCGCGCGGTTCGTCCCGGCCGGCAACCGCATCCCCGACGGCGTCACCGTCGGCCGTACGAGGGTCGTCCAGCGCTTCACCATCCAGGACCTGCCCGGCGTGTGGGTGCCGGCCGCCGACCGGCCCCGGACCATCGAGGGCCTGGCGGTGGCGGCCGACCCCGGCAGCGGCGTACTCGCCACGGCGGAGCCGCTGCACTCCGGCCAGGCGTACACGGTCACCTCGATGGTGCCCGACTACGATCCCGGCCGGCTCGCGGCCGCCCAACCCGCGCGGGACGCCGAGGCCCAGGCCGCCACCGCCCTCCCGGAGACCCCGGGTACCACCGCGAAGACCGCCGAGGTCCCCCCGTTCCGCCGGCTCGCCCAGCAGATCACCAAGGACCAGGACACGGCGTTCGGGCGCGCCGCGAAGCTCGCGGACTACCTCCGTCGCGCGGCCAAGTACGACGTGTCCGGCCTGCCCGGCCACACGTACGCGCAGTTGCGCTACTTCCTCGGCAGTTCCAAGCGCGGCACCTCGGAGCAGTTCGCCACGGCCTACGCCGTCATGGCGCGCTCGCTGGGACTGCCGACACGGATCGTCGTCGGCTTCCGGCCGGGCGTCGGAGGGAACGGCGCCTGGCAGGTCCGCTCCGGCGACGTGCTGGTCTGGCCCGAGGTCGACTTCGCCGGGCTCGGGTGGGTGCCGTTCTTCCCCACCCCCGAACAGGCCGGCGCCTCGGGCAAGTCGGACTCGGTACCGGCGGGGGAGACGCAGCAGAAGCTGGAGGCGGCGCAGAAGAGCGCGGCTGCGGCCCGCACGAAGGACACCGGATCCGGCCAGAAGGGCACGCCGCCGCCCAAGACCCCGATCCGGCGGCCGCACAAGACGTCATCGACGCCGCCGTGGCTGTACGGCCTGGCCGCGGTCCCGGCCCTGCCGGCGGTCTACCTCCTCGGCGTACTGATCGTTCCCGTCCTGCGGCGACGGCGCAGGCGCGGCGGCGCCACACCGGCCGAACGCATCACCGGGGCCTGGGCACAGACCCGCGAGGCGCTGGGCGCGGTCGGCCTGCCCGCCGAGACCGCCCTGACCGCCCATGAGGTGGCCGGTTTCGGCGCCCAGCGGATCTCCGGGGCCGAGTCGCACCTGCGCCCCCTCGCCGACCTCGTCAACCGGTCGCAGTACGCCGCGACACCGCCCGGACCGGACACGGCCGAGGCCGCGTGGCGGCACACCGACGAGATCGACCGGCTCGTCCGGCGGACCGTCGGCCCGCTGCGACGCCTGATCCGCCGCCTGCACCCCGGTTCCCTGCGCCTGCGCTGATCACCGGGGCGGCCGGGCGGTCACTGGGCCGTGGCGCCCCGGATGCACTTCGGCTTGGACCACGCGACCGCCGCGGACTGCCCGTCGCTCTGCCCGATGGCGACCAGCGCGCCGACCGCGAAGCAGTACCCTCGCCGGGCGTCCAGACCGGAGAGGTTCACGGTCGTCGAACGCGGCGCCAGCGGCTGCGGGGGCGTCTGCTCTCCCGATCCGTCGGACTGCTGCACCCAGATCGGGTAGTTGTTGTTCTTGGCGATCTTCCAGCGCAGGACCACGATCTGCCCCTTGTCGACCGCGCGCAGGTCCCAGGGGGTCGCGGCGATCATCACCTGTGACGGGACCGCCACCGGAGTGGGCGAAGCGGAGGTCCGTGACGCGGTCGGCGTCGGCTTCGTCGTCGGCGAGTCCTTCGTGCCGCCGCCGACCTTCCCGAGCACCAGGAAGCCGCCGATGCCGAGGGCCGCTCCGCCCACCAGGACGGCGAGCACGGTGGCCATGATGGCGCCCGGACCGCCCTTCCGGTCGTTCGCCGGCGTGCCGGCCGCATCGGCGCGCCCGGCGGTCGTCGGCTGCGTCTGCGGCGCGGTCTCAGGGGGACGCTGCGCGGACACCGGCTCCGCACCGAACGGGCGGGACATCGGGTCGTGATCGGGCCAGGCGCTCGGCGTCTGCGGGAGCCCGGGCATCGGCGCGTGCGCGAGCCCGGCGTTCGGCACACCGGGCGGAGCGGCGATCGGGGGGGCCGCGGGCGGGGGGACCGCGGGCGGCGGGACCGGCCGCGGTCCGGACACGTCCGGATGCTCCGCCGGCAGGTGCGGTGGGGCGTACTGCTGGGCCAGCAGGTCGAAACCGGGGCCGGTGAGCCCCGAGTGGTCCGGCTCCGCGACCTTCGGGGTCGACGTGGGCGCCGGTGTGATCGAGTCGCTGCCCGCCAGCTCCGTCATCGGAAGCCCGAGCTCGATCTGCAGCTCCTGCAGCCGGTGGGCGAACTCCACCGCGCTGGGGTACCGCTCGGCAGGCGTCTTCGCCATCGCCTTGGCGATGACCTCATGGACCTGGGGCGGGACGTCATGGCGCGGGATCGGCGGCGGCGGATCGTTGAGGATGCGCATCATCAGCGCGCTGATCCCGCTGTTCCCCGCCTTGAACGCCGGGCTGCCCGCCAGCAGCTGGTACAGGCTCGAGGCCAGCGAGTAGACGTCCGCGGTCACCCCCGGCGGCTCGCCGTTCACGACCTCCGGCGCCGCGTGGTGCGGCGTGAACGCGGTGGTGTGCGTGGCCTCCGACGAGCCGGTGAGCCGGGCGATGCCGAAGTCCGCGAGGGCCGGTTCGCCGTACTTGGAGACCAGGATGTTCTGCGGCTTGACGTCGCGGTGCAGCACCCCCGCCTCATGCGTGGCGGCCAGGGCGCCGGCGATCTTCACACCGGCCCGCAGGACGTCCTGCAACGGGAGCGGCCCCTCGCGCGACAGCCGGTCCCGCAGCGACCCCCGCTGGAAGTAGTCCATCGCGATGAACGGCCGCCCGTCGTTGGTCACGCCGGTGTCCAGCACGGTGACGACGTTCGGATGGCCGGTGAGCCGACCGGTGATCTGGCACTCCCGCTCGAACCGGCGCATCGTGTCGTCGTCGACGGCGTCGACGGACAGCACCTTCAGCGCGACGATGCGGTCCAGGCGCTGCTGCTCGGCGCGGTAGACGACACTGAACCCGCCCTCGCCCACCCGCTCCAGGATGCGGTAGCCGGGCACCTGGTCGATCATTCGGTCTCTTCTTCGTCGGAACGGCTGAGGCTGACGGGATGGATCGTGTCGATGGTAATGCCTGTTTCACGCTGTTCGCTGGGTTCGGAAAGGTTGATCCACAACGTCGTTCGACGCCGGAACGGCCCCCGGCGTTCCCGGTCGGCCAGGACCGTTGATCGGCGGCGGTCCGCCGCGCGTAATCGGCTCGAACCAGGTGCGTGCGGGTCGTAGTGTGGGGTTCGGCCGGGAGTCCAGCCCGGCGGAGCAGGGGAGGACCGGGCCAAAAGCGTCCGGAGTGGAGAGGTGGCTTTCGCAGTGGCCGAGCTCAGCTCCCAGACCGGGAACGTTCCGGTGTGGATCAATGGAGAACTGTACGCCCCGGAGAACGCCCGGGTGTCGGTGTTCGATCACGGCATCCTCGTCGGTGACGGCGTGTTCGAAACGGTGAAGGCCGTACGCGGGGAGGCCTTCGCCCTGACCCGCCATCTGCGGCGGCTCGCCGTCTCCGCGGCCGGCCTGGGACTGCCCGAGCCGGACCTGGACGCCATCCGCCGGGGCACGCTGGCCGTCCTCGCCGCCGCGCCGTCATGGGACCTCGCCCGGATCCGGATCACCTTTACCAGCGGTGTGGGCCCGCTCGGCTCCGACCGCGGCGCCGAGGGCGCCACGGCGATCGTCGCCGTCGCCGAGCAGACGCCGTTCCCGCCCACCGCCGACGTCTCCGTCGTGCCGTGGCCGCGCAACGAGCGCGGCGCCCTCTCCGGCCTCAAGACCACGTCGTACGGCGACAACGCCAAGGCCCTCGCCTACGCCCACGAGCGCGGCGGGGCAGAGGCGATCTTCGGGAACCTCGCCGGCAACCTCTGCGAGGGCACCGGCTCCAACGTCTTCATCGTCCGCGACGGGCGCCTGACCACGCCTCCGCTGTCCTCCGGCTGCCTCGCGGGCATCACCCGGGCGCTCGTGCTCGAGTGGGCCGGCGGCGAGGAGGAGGACCTGCCGCTGGAGGAGTTCGCCACCGCCGACGAGGCGTTCCTCACGTCCACGACCCGCGATATCCAGCCGATCCGCGCCGTCGACGGCAAGGTCTTCCCCACGGCACCCGGCCCGGTCACCCGCAAGGCGATCGAGGTCTTCGCCGAGCGCGGCGCCGCCGACCTCGACCCGTGACAGGCGTACGGCCCCGCACCATGGGTGTGGGCCAGCGCTGGGAGGCGCCTGGTGCGGGGCCGTACGGTCAGTGCGGGGGGTTCAGATGTGCCAGAGGAGGTCGTCGAGTTCCGCTTCGATGTCGATGAAGTCAGCTTCCCGGCCGGCAGGAACGATCGCATAGGTCCGGTCAAGGAAGTCCGTGAGAGGGGTCAGCGGTACCTCGAAGTGCGCCCGGCCGAACGGCGACGACAGCGTCAGGTTCAAGATCCGCTCGCCGCTCTTCTCCGCCGGCCACACCTGCACGTCACCCCTGCCGACCTTGCGCACAATGCCGACGGTCAGCAACTCACGAGCAAAGATCCACTCCACCGGTGCCTCGTTCCCGACATGGAACGCGACACGGATCGCATAAGGGTCATCAGCGGAGTAGTCCAACGTCGCAAGCAGCGGGATGATCGTACGATCCGGGACGATGAGCCGAAGGCCGACCTCGGCGGAGGCAGTGGTGCTGCTGCTGTTCATCGGTCATCCTTCAGGCGTCAGTCCCGCATCGCGGGTTTCTCGGTGAGGACTTCGCTCCCTCCAACGGGTGTCCCCCTGGCTCTGTGACGCGTAACTGTCAAAAGTCCTAAGAACATTCCGCCCCCCGTACGTCATGTGACCTACCTCACCGGGCTTGATACCCGCTCTGACCTGCGTGGAAGCGAAGTGACCTAGGGTCGATCGCATGAGGGAGACGTTGACCGACTGGCGCGAACGCATCCGCACCCGCCCCCTGCTGAACAACGTCTGGCGGCTTGCCGTGTTCAGCGTGGGCGTGACGGTACTCGCCGCCGGTGTCGCCATGCTCGTGCTGCCGGGCCCGGGATGGGCAGCGATCTTCGTAGGCTTTGCCATCCTGGCGACCGAGTTCGCCTGGGCCCAACGCGCCCTCACCTCCGCGAAGCAAACGGCGAGCAAAGCGAAGGAGAAGGCCCTCGACCCGCGCGTGCGACGCCGGAACCAGCTCCTGGCCATCTGCGCCGGCGTCATCGTCGCCGCCGCGATCGTGGCCTACCTCCAGGCCTTCGGGCTAAACCTTCCGTGGAGAGCCTGATCGCCGATGCGCGAAGAGGGCGGGGGATGCGCTAGTCTTTCTGGCGTCGGTTGATCCGCCTGGGGCGATTAGCTCAGTGGGAGAGCGCTTCGTTCACACCGAAGAGGTCACTGGTTCGAACCCAGTATCGCCCACCCAGTGTGAGAGCAGGTCAGAGAGGGTTCCGGAGTTCACTCCGGGGCCCTTTTTCGATCTTCAGGTCTGGTCGGGGAGCCAAACGGGGAGCCACCGTCACGCGGACTTGTGCTGACTGAAGATGGTGTTCATCGTTTCGGCACCCTTGGTGATGACGGGCCGGAGCTGGTGCCGGTACACCTTCTCGGTCACCGCGGTGCCTGCGTGCCCGACGAGATCGGCGATCGTCTCGATGGGCACACCGTTGTCACTCATGATCGAAACGAACGAGTGACGGAGTTCGCGGGGAGTCCACTTCTCCCCGATGCCTGCCTTCCTGGTGATCCCGCGGAACGCCCGCCGGACGTTGCCGGCGTCGAGCGGTGCTCCCGTGCGCGTGCAGAAGACGAGGCCGTGATCCTGCCAGTCCTTTCCTGCTTTGAGCCGCTGTGCCGCCTGGCGCTTGTGGTGCAGGCGCAGCGCTCGGGCGACCTCTTCGGGCAGTTCCAGCGTTCGGCGAGACTTCTCCGTCTTGGTGTCGCCGTGCGCCCGTACGGACCGCCACACGTAGATGGCGAACCGTTTGTGATCGAATCCGGCCTCGGTCACCGAACGCCAGCCGGTTCGGTCGTCGACCCACGCCACGACGTGATCCCAGCGGAGCGCCCGAGCCTCTTCGGTTCGGACGCCGGTCATGAGGCTGAGCACGACGTAGGCGTGGAGGGGAGAGGCTTCGGCCTTCTCCAGTACGGCCGTCGCCTGAGCGAGCGTCAGGGCCTTGCTCGGACGTCCGGCCCTGCCCTTGGGGGTGGTGACCAGTTCGGCGACGTTCCTCAGCACCTTGTCGCGAGCCTGAGCCTGCCGGATGGCCCGCTTGAGGATCGAGTGAACGCCCTGGAGGCTGCGTGTGGACAGCGTGTCCGTGAGGCCGTCGAGCCACTCGTCGACGTCGTCTGCGCGCAGGTCCTTGAGCTTGGCCTTGCCGATCAGCGGTATGACGTGCTTGTCGGCGAGGATGCGGTTGGTCGTGACCGTATTCGCGTCACGGCCCTTGAGTCCCTTGGACAGCCAGTCCTCGACAGCGTCTCGGACCGTGTAGTTGTCGGGGCTCTCGATACCGGACTCCAGATCACGGACCGCCTTGATGAGCTTGTCCTTGACTTCGGTCTTGGTCTTGCCCTTTCTCTTGAGGCGCTTGCGCCTGCCGTCGGGGGCGAAGCCGAGAGAGATGGCTCCGGTGTAGCCGCCTTCCTCGGGATAGATCGTCCCCTCGTACTTACCGATCAGGATCTTTGCCAAGGGATCCCTCCTCGTACTTGTCGAGGTACTCCTTGATCGCCTTCCTGATGACCCACGACACGTCGCGCTCCTGCGATGCGGCGTAGCGCGCGAGGCGTTCCTTGAACGCCGCATCGACCCGTACGGGCGGAAGCGTGGTCTTGTCGCTTGTCATGTAGAGCGTCCTCTCGTGTCGATCTCTGTTGGTGCGTAAGACCGGAGAGCGCGCTTGCGTCGATGTGGTTATCAAGAGGCGTGGCCTCGGGGCCTTCCCTGCCGGGGCGCACCCCGAGGTCTGTAGAGCAACGTAGCACGGTGTTCTACGCACGCGTCAGTCCTTTCGTCTCGGTCCGCTCGATGAACTCGGCAAGGTGCTGGTCGGTGATCCGGCGTAGCTTGCCAATCTTGATGCTGCGGAGTTGGCCGGTACGGAGCAGGAAATAGACCTTGTCGCGGCCGATGTGCAGCATCTCCGCCACTTGCTCGACTGTGTACGCCTGCAGGTGCCTCACCTCCTCTCCGCCTGGTCGCATCCATCGCTGTGTCGGTGCGTTGGATGGCCCGCTCCGGCTTGTCTCACGTCTCATCTCGTGCGCTTACGTGCAGGCGCGCGCGAGGGTGAGACGTTGAGACGAGTCATCCGCCGTCGTCGGATTCGGGACTCGCCGCGCGGTACCGCCCTCGGCGGACCTGGACGACTCGGCCGGCGTCGACATGTTCGGCGAGTCGCCGGTAGAGGGTGGGACGGCTCATCCCAGTGATCTTGATTAGCCTGGCGACGGAGATACCGCCCTCCGGAGCGTCGTGTAGGGCCTCCCACAGGCGCCCTTTAGACGTCGCCGGCTGCTCTGGCGTGGGTTCCGCCGGAGCGGTGCCGTTCGGCTTGTCCGGCGTCTGGTCGGGGTTGGGGTCGGGCGCCGGGTGGGGTGGATTCAGGACCGGGCGATGTACGGCGTAACGGTCCGCGGTGGCCGTGACGCCCTGGTCGGTGATGAGGTAGGCGCGCGCTCGCTTGGCGGTCGGGTGTTCGGGTGCGGAGATGAGGAACTTGCCGGGCGCGTCGAGTGTGTGGGCGTGCCAGCCCGCGTTGAACGCCCCTTGCCCGAGGATGAGATCGACGTCGCGGCGTTCCCGCACGCGCAGGCAGATTCGGACGTCCATCTGAGAGCGGGTCGCGCCATGTCCCATGGCCTTCTGTGTGGGGCGTTGGGTGGCGGCGAGCAGCGTGACGGCGACCGCACGCCCTCGGCGGGCGATCGAATCGGCGTAGGCGGTGGCGGCCTCGGGGAGTTCGGCGTACTCGTCGACCACGATCACCAGGGCGGGACGTCTGCGCGTCGGCTCCCACACGCGTGCGCCGTGATGGCCGGACTCCGTGGCACGCCGGTCCAACTCGGCAACCGCGTCGCGGAAGAGCCGTGTCGCCTGTTCTGGCGTGGTCGCCAGGCGATCGAGAGCGCGAACCCAGGGGCGGAGCTCCATGCCGCCCTTGAGATCGATGCCCCAGATCACCACGTCCTCGCAGGCGGTGAGGGCCGCGAGGATGACGTTGAGTACGCCGGACTTGCCAGAGCCGACGACTCCGCCGATCAGGGCGTGACGGCGCAGCAAGAGCACGGTTGCCGGGGAGGCGTCCTCGAACACTCCCAGCGGGATCGGCTGCGCGATGGAATGGATGTCGGGTGCTCGCCAGGGGACCGGGCGTGCGTGCGGGTCGGTGTGCAGCACGCGCATGAGGAAGTGGTCGGCCCGCGCGGCGTCGGGTTCGATGCGAACCGCTCCAGGACGGGTGCCCAGGGCCGATTCGATGGCGGAGAGCTTGCCGATTACGTCGGCGACCGTGTGCCCGCGGCGGAGCGCCATGCGGGCGGTCCAGCCCCAGGCGTCCACCACGGCGGACATCACGCGAGAGCCGTTGAGACCAACCGACTCAGCGATCTCGGGCCAGGCGGTGAGGGTGCGCTCAACGCGGACGCGTGCGCGCCTGCGCCTGTGCGCCCACCACGGGACCGACAGCAGTACGCCACCGACGAGCAGCGACTGGGGGAGTGGTCGGCTCGTGGGGCCGGCGCTGGTCGCGGTGGCCAGCCATCCGCCTGCGAAGACGGCGACGAGAGCCGCATACAGCCGTTCGGAACGTCTGACCAGACCCGCGCGGTGGCCGAAGCGCAGCAGCATGGCTGCAGTTACGACAGCGACGCCGACGAGTTCGGGCCACCAGCCCGGATGAGTCGTGTGGAGGAGCCATGCAGCGAGGCTGGTGAGGCAGGCCAGGTTGAGGGGCGCGAGTTCGGAGCGGTAGCGCCATACCCAGCGGGCGATCAGTACGCCGATCATGTCGGGTACCTGGCTGTCGGAGTTGATGACCATCATCGGCTGGATGCCGTGGCGGCTCATCTTGCGGGCCTGGCGTCGGAGCTGGCGTGTACTCATCGCGCGGCCCGCCTCTCCGCCTGGGCGTGCAGCTCGTCGCGGAGATAGGCCAGGTGATCGGCCTCGCCATCGGCATAGGCGGCGAGCGTGGCACGGGCGGCGGCAGTCAGGTTGGCGTGATCCAGACGGACCGCGGAGACGATCGCGGCGAGGGCCGCAATGTCGGAGAGAGACGTGTCGATGATGCGCCAGTGGACGGTGAGGGTGGGCAGGGCATCGGCGAATGCGGCGATGATGTGGCGAGCGGTGTCGTTGCGGGTGGTGGCCTCCTGCAGATCAAGCCTGGCGGTACGTGGATTGTTGGGCACTTAGGCATCGCCTCCTCAGGTTGGAGATGGGTGGTTCAGGCGCCGGTGAGCCATCGCACGATGGCGGTCACCAGACGCCGGATCTCGGGGGCGGCGTTGGTCGCGGCGAGGAAGAAGCCGAACAGCAGGCACAGCACGGCGTGCCAGACGCGCAGTCCCATGTAGCGCCAGGCGAGCCAGGCGGCTACGCCGAGGAGCACGACGAGCGGCACGGAGACGGTCATGGACGTCACCTCCTCTCAGAGCCAGTCGTTGCGGGCCTTGCGGCGCTGCCAGCGAGCGCGGCATCGGCACTTGCGGCAGGTGCGGTTGCCGATTTCGATGAGCGCGCCACAGGTGCAGCGGCGTCCGGTGAAGCCGTCGGGGAGTCGGCGCATGTGCATCACTTCCGTCCCTTGATCAGCTCGGCGATCTGGGTGTTCTCGGTGGCCCGGTCGTGGGTGTTCTTGCGGACGTAGACCCCCAGCACGGCGCGAGCGAAGCCGGCCAGCGGGGTGGGCGGCTGGTCTTCCAGCGCGGTCCAGGGCGCTTCGCGGCGCGCACCGACGAGGACGAGAAGGAGCAGGACGAGGGCCAGTGCGGTGACGGCCAGGGCGAGGAACGTTACGGCGATCATTCGGTCACCTCCCCGAGCAAGCCCGCGATCTCGTCGCTCCGCAGCACTTAGACAGGACTAGACGTGTATAGATGCGAGTAGCCAGTCGTTAGCGCTTTTCGGAGGGTGGGAAATCGAGGCTTCGGCTCGTAGTTATTCGGGGCTATTTCCTTACGCCCCCAACGATGCGCCGATCAGCCCGGACGAGCACCAGCATGACTGGACGTGTTCATGACGTCTTACTAGAGTCAATGAGTCCTGAGACGTCCCTCGATCTGGCTGGATAGATGACAAACGAAAGACTCCGAGCGGCGCTGCTGGAACGCGGCATGACCGTCGCATCTCTCGCCGAGGCCATCGGAGTCGACGAGAAGACCATCGAGCGCTGGATCAGCCAGGGCCGCACTCCGTACCGGCGCCACCGCTACGCTGCGGCAACGCATCTCGGCGTCGATGAGACCTACCTTTGGCCGGATGCGATCTCCCGCGAGCAGGTGGCCACAGCCTCAGAGAGCGAGATCGTCAACGTCTACCCTCACCGCTGGGCCATGCCCCGCGACATCTGGGGACGACTGTTCTCCCAAGCCGAACGAGAGATCGACATTCTCGTATACGTCGGGCTTTTCCTCGCCGAAGACACCGGCGTGCAACGCCTCTTCGCCGAGAAGGCAAGAGCCGGCGTACGCTTCCGGGTCCTCCTTGGACAACCTGACTGCCCCGCGGTCGCCCTGCGCGGCGAAGAGGAAGGCATCGGGGACGCCATCTCGGCCAAGGTCCGCAACGCCATCGTGCTGTACAAGCCACTCCGCCAGCTCGACGGCGTGGAGTTCCGCCTGCACGACACCGTCTTGTACAACTCGATCTATCGGGCTGACGACGACCTCCTCGTCAACACCCACGTCTACGGCAACGTGGCGTCCAACGCGCCCGTGCTCCACCTGCGTAGCGTCGCTGGCGGGGACATGGTGACCACCTACCGCGAGAGCTTCGAACGCATCTGGGACGACGCCAAGCCCTTGGCTGCGGAAGACTGACCGCATGGCCCGCCGGATCGACTACCACGACGACCCGAACGCTCCCAAGCCCAACAGCATGGTCCCCTCGGTCAACGTCGTGGTCACCAACGACGACGGCGACATCCTCATGATCTGCCGGACCGACAACGGCAACTGGGCGCTGCCTGGGGGAGCGATCGACCTCGGTGAGTCAGTGGCCCAGGCCGCGATACGTGAAACGCAGGAAGAGACCGGCGTCACTGTCGAGATCACCGGCCTGGTCGGTATCTATACCGACCCGCGGCACGTGATCCACTACACCAGCAACGACGAGGTACGGCAGGAGTTCTCCATCGTCCTGACCGGCTACCCGGTGAGCGGACAGCCGACCCCGAGCAGCGAATCGAGCGAGGTTCGCTGGGTGCCGGCTGCCGACATCGGCGGGTACGAGATGGATCGGGCGATGCGTAAGCGGATCGAGCGGTTCCTATCAGCGGACGATGCTCCGGAGATCACCTGACGCGCGCTTGAGCGTGTTGGATCGTTCGCACCGCTCCGATGAGATGGGAAGACGATCGCTGGATGAACCGGGTAACGAGGTGCCCATCACCGTAGCGAGTCTGGATCTCGCTGAGGCGATCCTCAACGGCTACCGGATGCCCGTCTGGCGTAGTCGTCATGTCGCAGTAGGTCAACGCATCCGTCAGGAGAGGACTCGCCGGCTGAAACTCTTCCGTGAGCTGAGCGGCAAGGCCGCGGCCTTCGGCTTCGTGCAGGGCACATGAGTGGTAAGCGACCAGACCGCAGAGGACAGCGTCGGCGTGCTCGACGTCGCGCAGGTATCGAGCGCCGTCGAGTGGGTGGAAGCCGGTCACGGCCAGGGTCGGCGAGTACCCGATGTCATGCAACCATGCGGCGCTCTCGACAAGACCGGCTTCGTCACCGAGCAGCGGAGCCAACGACCGTGCCTGCCGGGCAACACCTTGAACATGAGCCCAGCGGCGGGGCAACGGTCCTTCGAGCAGGGTACGGGCGACGTCGCGCGCCCAGTCAGGATGTGCCATGCCCCGAGGCTAGATCTTGAGACAGGGACGTCTACGGACGCGGGAGCGGTGTCTAAGGACGTCTCCGAACGAAACGTCCCTTGCCATGTTGGACCTCGATGAGACCGGCCGCTTCGAGATGGGCGAGCGCCTGCCGAGCAGTGCCACGCGCAACTCCGTACTGCGACATAAGCGCAGCCTCACTGGGCAGGGCATCCCCACAACTGAGCTCGCCGTTCTCGATCTGCTGGCGCAGCTCGGCGGCGATTCGGAGATAGGTGTACGGCGTCGTCACGTAGCCACAAACGACGCGGCCCTTGCCGGGGAAGGTCTGGATCAGCCCTTCCGCCTCAAGCAATCCGAGGGCGCGCCGAACCGTGTTGCGCGCGACAGAGAACTCCTGACACAAGGCGGCCTCGGATGGCAGCAGGGCTCCGGCGACGAGTTCACCCGTGACGATGCAGCCGCGTAGCGCATCGGCAATCTGCGCATACGCTCCCCAGGGAGTCGATCCGGAACTCACCGTCTACCTCGTGTCCCGCCCTCTTGATGCTCAGGTTGCCGCTACTGCCCGCAGCTTCCAGCGTCAGCACCGTCTTGGTCCAAGCCCGCCACGAAGTACCAAGCCTGCTCCGGGTACTTCGAGACCAACACCTTAAGGTGCTGAACCTCCACCACCTGTGACGCACCTGTGAAGCGCATCGAATCTAGCAGGGCGTAGAACTCCGCCAGTGATTGCTGAAGCTTCTCTTCTCGCGTGCTCATTCAGCCGCCTTCCCCCAGTGCTCCGGCGGGCGGGTGTAGCTGCCCTTGTGGGGGAGCGTCCACAGGTAGCCTCGCTCTCGAAGATTGGCGACCGCGCGATGTACGGTCCCTGGCGAAGCGTTAAGTTCCGCCGCAAGGCGCCGCTGCGAGGGAATCTGACGTCGGGGTTTCCATTCGCCAGACTCGATCCGCTCCTGAAGTAGCCTTGCGATTGCGTCTTCTCGTCTCGTCATGCTCCTACCCCGATGAGGTACTTGCACCATACGATCTTTCCACCGGACTGCAGTACGTTGCAGCCCCATTCCTTGGAGAGCGTTTCCACGAGCAACAGCCCGCGTCCGTCTTCGTCCTTGTCCAAGGAGGCTCTCTTCCTGGGAGTCTCTTCACTTACGTCCCAGACCTCGATATGTAGGGCGTCCGCCACTATGGAGAGGCAGAGATAGATCGGATTCACCTTGCCGGCCGGATTGCTTTGATCGGTCATGTCGCAGGGAACCCCGGTAGCGTTCACCGCATTGGTAACCAGCTCACTAACCAGCAGCTCGACCGTGTCCCTCTCGCCGTCGAGCCCCCACGCGCCGAGAACCCACCGCGTGTATGCACGCGCGCGGCCGACGGCAGATGGCAAGGCAACCGTGAGCATGCAGTTCGATCGTGGTTTCATGGTGCGCCTCGCAGCTTGTAGCCTCTCGTTCCCCGGAGCGCGGGCCCGCGCCCAAGAGCAGCCTTCAAGCAGGTAGCTCGACGCCGCTACCGGAACTCACGGACGTCTTGGGATTTCTCGGCGAGGCATGTAGACGTCCCAGGACGGCTGCATGACGTCCGGAGACGTCCCCAATCTATGTCCTAGCCTCGTTACGACCGCCCTACGCCGAAGCGGTTCAGACACTCGTGCCCAAATACAGGCGGAGAAGGAGTCGTGAACGCAAAACTATCCGCAGCTATTACTGCGTCTGGAATGGACGAGTCGGAGATAGCAAGACGCCTCGGTGTCGATCCTAAGACGGTCAAGCGTTGGATACGTGGCCGTCTGCCATATCCGCGCCACCGTCGCATCCTCGCCGAGACGCTCGGCGCCGAGGAAGAGGTGATCTGGCCGCATGCTGAACGAATGTCTGCGGCAGCGGCGGTGAAATCGGTGGACATCAAGTCTGCCTATGCGCACAGGTGGGCCGTGCCTCGCGAAGTATGGCTCACCTTATTCGCCTCTGCCGAGCATGAAATCGGGGTACTGGCATACGCTGCGCTCTTCCTCGCCGAAGACAACGGAATTATGCGCGTCTTGGCGGATAGGGCGCGCGCAGGCGTTCACGTTCGGATACTACTCGGCCGCCCAGAAGGTTCCCAAGTGTCAGCGCGCGGGAGTTGTGAAGGGATCAACAACACTATTGCGGCGAAGATACGCAACGCCATTACACTATACGGGCCCCTAGCCGAAATTGATGGCGTACAGCTTCGACTCCACGATACGGCACTTTATGCGTCTATCTATCGAGCCGATGACCACGCCCTGGTAAACACTCATATTTACGGAGCGCCTGCGTCGCATGCCCCAGTGTTTGAGATCCGACATACGGCTCCGAATGACATCGCAGAGACTTACTTCGAAAGCTTCAACCGTGTCTGGGCAGGCGCGATGGAATACGAATGAGATCCGTTTAGGAACGAGCAACCGTCCGGCCGGTCGCACGCAGCGCACTCGGGCCGTCGAACCGTGCTGCGTGGTCCTCGGTGCTGGGGGAAAACTTGCTTCACCAGCACTCGGCAAAGCGTCGCGGACTTCCTGAGCACGATTGTCACGCAGGTCATGAGACCTGACAACCCCAACGACGTCGCTCGATGAGAACTTTTCTTCACGTCTTCAAGGGCGCCCCGCTACGCGGGCCGCCGGCGGGCCGCCCGGCCCTCGGGCCGGGCCTGCGGCCCCTGCGGGCCGATCCCGGCCCGAACCGGCCGGCCGCCTTCACGCGCGGCCTTGGAGTCGTATGAGTCTTATCATCGCCGTGCGACCGGAAACACTTAGGGCGCTTACTGGGAGGACCAGCGACACCATGGCTGTCAATCGCCAGAGGCTTCGCGTGAAGCGCCTTCCGCTGATGAACCTTCGACTATGCCCAGATCTTCCCGCATTGCAGCCCGCATCGCGAAGATCGCAGAGATCACAACGTTTTCAATGTAGTCGCTAGCTTCATCAAGGTCGGATTCTTCTGCTGCTCTCGCTAGCATTCGGTAACCCCATCCGAGCTTACGGCTTACTTCTGCTGACAGTTCGAGAATTTCATCTGGGACGATCATTTGAGCTTGCGAGAAACATTCTGCAAAGGCGTTGCGTGCTCCATCTAGTTCAAGTCGTGTCCTGTCTGCCGTTCCCCTCACGCCAAGGAGCGCAGCTAGGTGTTCTAGTGCGGCACTACGGTAGTGGCGTGCACGTGCGTTCAGATCTGCATAGGTCTGCCGCCGCTGAGATATCAGCTCGCGGCGCCTCTCCTCGTTGAGGTCTTCAGCGCGGTCGGCCCGCTGGATCGCTGCTTCGACCTGTCTTGCCTTCAGCGCCGCTCGCTGGGCGAGAAGGGGCGACACCAGTGTTCCCGCAACGCCTAGAGCAGCGACGACTACCGCAGTCAAATCAGCACTCATCTTCTCTCCCGCAGGGTCGTACGCGGTCCCAGGTCACGTCGGCGCGCGGAGAGACCATCGGACCGCGTATCAGCAGAGTTACAGATATATCACTATAGACGTGCAGAATCTTGCACTACACTACTCTTTCTGGGTTGCCTAGATGAAAACCCTGGGGACCGCTGAACCTTGCCGTGAAGGGATATCGTGTCGGACTCTAAGCGATATCAAGTTTTCGTAAGCTCGACCTACCTTGATCTACAGGAAGAGAGGCAAGCCGTAACTTCCGCCTTGTTGCAACTGGATGCTTTTCCGGCAGGGATGGAGCTGTTCCCTGTGGCGGATGATGACGCGTGGACTCTCATTGAGCGCGTGATCGAAGATTGCGACTATTACCTGCTGGTCATAGGAGGTAAGTACGGCTCGACGGATTCTGACGAAGAGATTAGCTATACCGAAAGAGAGTATGATTTCGCAGTACTTAAGAAAAAGCCGGTGATGGCATTTTTGCATGCCGATCCTGATTCCATACCGGCTGGAAAAGTTGATAAAGATGCTAGGGCTCAAGCAAAGTTGGAAGCCTTCAGGAGAAAGGTTATGCGCAGTAAGCATGTAAAGTTCTGGACGTCGCCGAGCGATCTGGCTGGCAAGGTCGCTCTAAGTTTTGCTCAATTCACAAAGCAATACCCGGCAGTAGGTTGGGTGCGTGCAGATTTGCAAGCGAATACTGAAACGCTGCTAGAACTAAACGCGCTCAGAAAGCGAGTGCTTGAGCTCGAATATCAACTTGACTCAGCGCAGTCTTCGCCGCCGCCCGGCACGGAGTCGCTCGCTCAGGGGAGCGATGAAATAAGCGTAACAGCTAAGCTAAAAGGGACCTTTCGTCGCGCCAATCCGTATGGCATAAAAAAAGTATCCGGATGGTTCAAGCTTGACCCAACTTGGGATGGGCTGTTCGGTGCGGTCAGTGGAGTACTTCTGGATGAGTGTGAACAGTCGCAAATGCAAGAACGACTGGAAGAATGGTTGTTTACTGAATTCTGGGATACTCTCGACCCTGAGGCTACGTATGATCGGCTGCTGTCGGAAGCGGACCTAAATCCGGATGACTATGTGAACACGGAAGCCTCTATCGAGATGGGCAAAGAAGAATTCGAAACGATCCTTGTTCAATTCATGGCGCTAGGACTTATTGTTCGAGGAACGAAGCGGAGAAGTGTAAGTGATACTGGGATCTACTGGAAGTTGACGCCGTACGGCGAAAAGCGAACCATACAGCTTCGAGCTAGAGTGCGGCAGAATGGTGACTAGGTAGTGATATGGGATGCACCGTATCGGTGAACTCCGCTTCGTTGTTGAGAGACGTCGAGTAGCCGACAAAATGATTAAGCGAGCCCGAAGTGGGGGTCTCGCGACCCCCAACCCTTCGCGAGCCGGAGCACTCACCCGCGCGAAACCGTCTGTCACGCCACCTCGCCGTTCGCGCGGGCAAGCACTCCGGTCCGGCGCCACGATAGAGGTGAGCTGTCCGGTGCAGCCTATGTCGACTACGTACGACGGTCTTTTGTGTAGCTGAAGGATAAACAGCATCGGCTGCTAGATGTGACTAAGCTTGTGTGAGCGTGCCAACGGAAGCGGTGGCTGTCATAGGTGAAGGAAAGCGGAGCCCGCTGCGTCGCGTCCTAGGTGCTGGCTTCTAGCAGCCGGTGCCGGATCAGTAGGTCGGTGAAGAACGTGCGGAGCATGGCGTGAACGGCGGCTTGGTTGCCGGCTAGTTCCAGCCCGCCGAACCTGAAGACCTCGTATCCGTCGAGCCGCAGTCGGCGGTCCTCGGCAACCATGTCCGCGTAACGTTTGGTGGATGCTCTGCCGTCGTCGTCGGCGTAGTGATGTCTACCATCTACTTCGATCACAATTCGGATTCCGCGCGGGAGCAGCATCAGGAAGTCTATGCGTTCGCGCTCCAGCACGTCGCCTTTGTTGAGTTTGCGCCGGTGCCTCCGAGTCATCGGGTCATAGTGGAGCCACACCTGCGGGATCAATGCTGGTCGGGTCCCGCCCGCTTCCCCCACGAGAAAGTACTTGGTGTAAACGAACAACACGATCTTTTCGGCATCACTATCAAGTGATGCTGTTAGACGCTCGTAGAGGTCGCGGCCGACATTGGCATCATCGATGTTGTTGGGAAGCGATTTAATCTTCCGCCACCATCCCAACATGTCGTCCCATGTGATACCGGCCTTGCCGAACGGTTGGTCATAGAACAGAACCTTGTCTTCGTTTTCGACGATGTCGATCCGGTTGTTGATTGCGTCGCGCAGCACGATGCGAGGCTTTGGTCCACCGAAGATGATGTTCTTCATCTCGCCGTCTACCCCCCAGATCGCCCCGTCAGGCTCCTCCTCGCGCGCCTCCAACTGCGTCAGCAGGGGTCCGAACATTTTTTCGAGGTATGCATTCCGAGCCCTGATGTGCTGCGTAGTATTGCGGCTTCCGATTCCGGACCTGTCCCAATGATCCGCAAAGCCCTCGAAGTCGCGATAGGGCGGCTGGAAGCTGATCCCAATCCGCAGCATCACTGCCCGCAGCGCCCTTAGCGTCAGGGCAAACTCGTCGTGGGTCAGCCGTACCGTCCCGCCGTATCCGTATGACCGAAGTTCCTCCACCACCAGCCGCGTCAACGCATATGCGGCGTCTAGGTCGTCGACTTCATCAACACCAGACTTGCGGAGCCTGTCCACGAGCGCGGACCGGAAGACGGTCTCAAAACCAGAACTGGTGAAGAAGTCATTGGGGGTCACAACCCCGATTATCGCTGACGACGCCGACAGATGGCCCTAGGCGGCGTAGTCGCCGCGGGCCGACGTTGAAAGTTCCTCTGGACTGTTCCTACTCCGACACCAGCCGATACGACGATCCGTGGGCTGCTGACCTCGGCCGATGCGTCCGCTACCGAGGGAACGCCATCCCAAGCCGTCCTTGTCCTCGGTCGAGGCTGGCGCCAGCTCATGCACGTCTGCTTCCGCAACGGCACGCCCTATGACCCCGCCGGGATGCCACACCAGGCACGCCGCCACGACCGCTTGAGTGCTGCCGCGGCGCTTCCGGTCCTCGCTTCGCTGCGGTCCGGGTCACCTTGCCACCGAACTAGCTCGGCTTGGGAAGTCGGAAGACAAAGGGACGAACTTTTACCCCAGCCACCGCCTCACCGAACGAACGCCCGAATCATCCCGAAGCCGCAGCAACCCTGCTAAAGGGCATCGAACCACCCCAACTGCAACGGTCACATCGCTGGAAGCCTCGCAGATGGGGAAGTATCTGACGATTCGGCGGCCCGAGGGTTTTGGGTCATTCGCGGTAGCCGATCGGGTCCCCAGCCGGTCTGGCGCAGAGCTGCAGCGACGGCGCCAGTGCCTGCACCGATCACCTCAGGTGGCTGGAGCCGATAGGCCACGGGACGTCAGCCAACGGCCGCCGCGGGATATTCGCGGGATGGCTCACACCCAAATGTTCCGCTGCTCTCCCATCCATCGAGGTCAGCCGCGGCGCCGGGCCGGAAACGCCGACCCTCTGTAAATCCGTCGGCGTGTACCAGGATCAACTTCAGTCTCCTCAAGGATTGGCTACCACTGGGGCGGGCGGTCATCGTGGTAGCCGCAGCCGTAGTCACGAACGATCCAGCCACGGGCCTGGGCCGCAGCTACGACGTAGTCCATGAACTCCTGAATCTGTGGAAGAGTCTGATCATCTTCTAGGTCATCAGGGTTGGTGAAGATTTCGTCGACCCCTGGCAGGACAACATTGATCCAGTACGTAACCGGTGCCATAGCCATCGACCGTAGCCCCAGTCGGGCGGTAGGGCGCCGAGCTGGCGCACCGCGCGCTCTGGTCGCCAGGTGCATAGGCGTAAGGACCGAAGGCCATGATGTGGTCGTGACGTCGGGGAGTGCCGGCTACGGCGAGGACGCGGAAGCGCTGGTGCGGCAGTACGAGGCGCTGTCGTTCGAAGAAGTTCACGCAGAGGTCCTGCATCTCATTCCCCGCAGCCGTGGGCGTGTGCTGGATATAGGAGCAGGCAGTGGGCGGGACGCGGCAGCCTTGTCTCGTCTCGGCCATACCGTCTTTGCAGTCGAGCCGACGCCAGAGCTCCGGGAGCAGGCTCAGCGTCTCCACCCCGGTCCCTCCATCAGCTGGCTCGATGACGCCCTTCCTGATCTACTGACCTTGCAGGGGCAAGAGGCGTCGTTCGACTTCATTTTGTTGTCCGCGGTGTGGATGCATCTGGACGTCACCGAGCGGCCCCGTGCGATGCGACGCGTCGCCTCGTTGCTAGCACCATGGGGTCGGGCCGTCATCACGTTGCGCCATGGCCCCATCCCGCCGAACCGCAGGATGTTCGATGTCCCGTTGAACGAGACCATCACACTGGCGGAAGCCGCTGGTCTGTGCGTCGTCCACTGCAGCACAGGCGATGACCGGTTGAGGCGGCGGGACGTGCAGTGGGACTGCTTGGGCTTGGCTGTCGGACCCGAGGTCTAGCCTGCAGGACAGCGGTGGCGGCGGAACAACATGGCGGTGTATGTGAGCAAGGACTTTTACCAGGAAGACCCAACACCCCGAGCCTCCTGGCGACTGGCCGTGCTGATGGGGGCAAACTCCCGCACCTACAAATTCGCCCTTGGGGAGGCACTCCTTGAGCTGGCGGGCACCGGCCGCAGCGACGCTCCGCTTACCGAGTTGGCTCGCCCTTACGCGATGAGTTTGGTCCGCCACCTTGAGGAGGCGCCGCAGGCGCCGGCCGCACAAGAGCTGCGTGACACCGATTTCCTGGCCATCGCCCGGCGCGAAGCCACCGAGTCGCTCCGACTGGGGCAGCCGACCGAACCTCTCATCCGCGCTGCCGTGCAATCGATGCCTGCGATGGTCATGCAGAAGTTCACCAACCTCCCCGGTAGCACGACGCTGCCGCACCAGTTCTACGAACTGACCGGCACCCGTCGCGAACGCATCGTCCGGTTTACCCCTGAGATGCAACGCCTCGCGGTATCCGAACACGCGGAGGTCCTCCGCGGTGAACTCGGCGCACGGTGGGCCATCGTGGAGTCCTCCTTCAGTACCGGAGTCGGGGCTAGCCTTATGCGCGAGGGCGTGGCCGCTGACCTCCAGACCTTGACCCTCACTGACAAGCGCCGGCGCCGCGCCATCACGGGCGTCAAAGAGGCGACCATCGGTTTTCAGCACGGCCGCTGTTTGATCTGTAATGACCCGCTCGCTGCCGGAGATCCCTACGCTATCGATCACGTGTTCGCCTTTTCATTCATGGAGCGTATGGGCGGGCTGAGGGGGTGGCAGGGCCCTGATCTGGATGCTGTCTGGAACCTCGCCCCTGTCCACGAAGCTTGCAACGCCGCGAAGAGCAATCGACTCCCCACGCGAGACGAACAACACCGACTCGCTCAACGCAACGAAGCCATTCAGCAATCACCCCACCCGCTGAAGAGGACTCTCCAGCTCACCCTCAGTGCCTGGAAGTACGACAGCAGCCGCCCGGCAAACTGGTCTGCCTTCGTCGGTAACGTTTACCGGCTACTCACCACCTAACCTAAATACGGGCAGCCACACGATCCGGATACCTATGGCGGTGCGGGGCGAACGCTGCTAACAACAGCGCCGGATGGCTATGGATGACGATGGATGAGTCAACCGCGAACGAGTCAGATCCACGATCAGATCCAGACAACACTGGACAACCGTCGCCTGATTCGTGGCGAATGGGTCGATGTGGCAAGCCTGATAGATGGCGAAGGTGAAAAGGCCTTTCGATCAAGTTCTTTGTCATACTTATTAGCCCCGATACCCCCAGGAGACCCCTGATGGACGCTCAGATCCCCGACTCCGCGTTGGAACCTCGTCGCAGCGAGTGTGGTCAACCAACCCGGAATGGCATGCCCTGTCGTAATGCTCCACTGATTTGGTCCCCTCATTGGCCCGCGCAAGACGAACCCGGCCGTTGTGGACTCCATCTTACGAAAGCTGATAAGAGCACCGCAGCTCGCTGCAAAGCTCGCGACGAGGAGGCTGCTTCTGAGCTCTGGAACTCTGCCCAGCCAGCCTGCTGGATCTGGCCTGCGCCCGATTCCCTTTCTGTCTCGACGAGCGCTTGGGAAGCACTTCACCGCTGGCAAGACCAGCGGTGTGCTATCTGCGGTCGCTGGGGAGAGTTGGTTGTCGACCATGACCATGACAGTGGCCTCGTGCGCGGCCTGCTCTGTAGCTCATGTAATTCTCGGGAGCATGGAACCGGGCCATGGGCTCGGTATCGAGAAAGAACACCCACCCAGATCCTCGGCGTAAAGATACGATACCCAGATAAGAGGCTAGGAGGAGGTGCCCCTGACCTGAAAGAATTTCGCTCCAAGCTTGCCGGCCTGGCGGACGAACCGTGCCGCCGGTGCGCGAGCTCTAAAGGCGATCCGTGTGGGTGTCCTCCCTATTATCGGCTGAGTGCTTGGAGGATAGCTTCCCGTATCGGGAACGCTGTCCTAATCACTGCCCAGCTCGACGTAAACGACATCTCGCACGCGATCAGGACCTACTTCCGGGGCGAAGCTGACCTTGAAGGAGAATTCGTCAAAGATCTAATTCTCCTGCCCAGGCTCGACTACATCGCAGGTAAGTGGTTCGGTGGGGTTCTCGAAGCAAAACAGACTCCCATCGAATCTCGGACGCTGGGACCGAGCGATCCGTTCCCGCAACCTAGAGAAGACGCTTCGGAGACGAAGATTTCACTTGCCTTCGCTGGACGGCTCATAAGCGGGCTCGGGCTGGCCGGCCTGACTGGCCTCCACAACAGCGATCTACCCGTCCAAACGAGGTGCAACGGACTGGTTACGGCATTGGGTCTCCGACTCGCCAACGACGTGTCCGACACGCAAGTAGCCGTTGGGTTGGATGAATTGGAAGCGATCGAACACATCCTAAGCTGGGTCTCCCTACATCTGGCCAGCCACGGATGGGAAGCCGAGTCACCTGAGGAAGGTCCGATGCTAGTCGAGGCCTTTACCAGGGACGCAGAGGAAATCCGCGAAATTCGGAAGTCGACCCACCTGGGCTGACATTGTCAGTCATTGCCACCGCCTGCGTTCCTTCGAATCGCCTACGGTGTCGTCCGCCGTCGCATGCAGCCAAGCTCAGGCGCTCCTGCCATGACGGCAAGGCCCCTCTGGGGCCCTGCTCCATGATCCCCCTAGCTAGCGCCGCCGGATGCGGTAGGCGACGACTAAGTCTCGTCTCCGCGTCGAGGAGGATCTAGATCCCCAAAGGTGTCGCCAATGGTGAACTCGTCGGCATGAGGCTGCTTGAGTACCCCCAGATGGTTAGTTGACGCACCGTTTCCGGTTCTGAGGGAGTAGCGAGCCCGCCATGTGGTTCGGCGAGCGCCGGCCCGGCCGACGGCAACGCTGACGGCAACGACGGCAACCGCGGGCGACCAGCGGCATACGTCCAACCCCATTGACCTCGGTGGATGCTGTGTGAGCAGGGGCGTCCGTATTCCTTGTAAGCGGAAGGTCGACAGGAGCGAACCGTGCCCCGTCGTCGACTGCTGTACAGCACGGAAGTACAGCAACACCGCCGTACAGCACCTGTCGTGGTCGCGTGGCAACACACATCCGAGCAGGGCGAGCCAGCGCCGACCAGGAGACCACCGGTAGTTCGCATCGAGAGGATCGTGTCGGCGGGGGCGCTGCCCACGGTGCGTAGAGAGACGAGCCCTGCACCATGCCATGGTGCAGGGCATGTCCTCATGCCGTCTGATCGACGATCCGTTTGACCTTGCGACGATCGATCTTTAGCTCACGGGCTATAGCTCGTTGGCTGTCGCCGGCCTCATAGCGCGTCCGTACCACCTGCTCCAGCGTTGGCGCGCCCGATGGTGCAGGTGGTACGTCGAGTCCGATAGGTGACGGGGCCTGGCTCGCGGCTTGGTCCGTCGCCCTTTCGGTAGAGGGGCGGTGCTCGCTTCTGATGAGCATCATGAGCAGTTCATAGGAGCCGACGAGAGCCAGGGCGGGCCAGGCGCTGACCAGGGCACCTATTGGCCCGTGTCCCACGCCATGCGCCAGGTTGGCGCCAATCGTCGCAACGATGCCGGCTCCGAGGCTCCACAGTGCTAGTGGTGGTACAGCCTTGGCCCGCCGGTTGGCGTCGAATACCACCATGGAGGCTGCCCAGATGAGGCCATCCACGGTGAGCGGTACGAGCCGTGCGGTTGTGCCCGACTCGCCGTGGGAGCGAACCAGTTCGTAGGCGTGCCGGTAGGAGATGACGGCGGCGACGGCGGCCACGCCAATGACGGCGAGGGAGGTGGTGGCCCGGATGACGCGGTCAAGCACGGGCCAACTCCTCGCGCCAGGAGGCGACGAATGGATCGCCCTCGCCGTATCCGTAGGCGAGTCCTTCGGCCAAGGTCAGGGCCGTGATCGCCTGGTTGTAGGTGAGGGGGACCGGCCAGGTGGTGACGGTCCACTGATCTCCGGTCCGATTCGCCGTGGCGACCTCGCGGCCGTCGACCGTGAGGGACATGTGGTCTTCGTTGATCTCGATTGCCATAGGGGCTCCTCTCCCGTCCGGGAGGGGAGCCGCGGGAGCCAATTTCGGGAGCCAACGCCTTCAGGCACCCTCAGACTCGCCGCGACTCCACCGGACGTAGTCGCAGGTGAGAGGCGCCCCGCTTGGCTCCCTGCCGACCAGGGAGAAGACCGGCTGACCGAATCTGGTTCACACCGAAGAGGTCACTGGTTCGAACCCAGTATCGCCCACCAGATCAGAGGCCCTGTACCGCGACGGTACAGGGCCTCTGTCTACGCTCGGCCGCCTAACAGGCCGCCTATCGCCTCTGGCTAGGCCGACTTCGCTCCGAACGCCTTGCCGATGATCGCGGCTCCCTCCGTGATGACCGGACGTAGCTCGTGGCGGTACACCGCCTCTGTCACCGCCGTGGTCCTGTGGCCGACCAAGCGCGAGATCAGCTCGATCGACGCACCGTTGGCCGACATGAGCGAGACGAAGCTGTGCCGCAGCTCCCGAGGCGTCCACTCGACCGGCAGGCCCGCCATCCGGAGGGCGATGGCCAGCGTCCGCCGCACGGTCTGGGCGGTCAGAGGGCCGCCGTAGCGGTTACAGAACACGAGGTTGTTCTCTGTCCATCGGTTCTTCGCTAGCGCGCGGGCTCGGACCACCTGCTGCCTCTCTCGGTGGGCGATGAGCACCCGCACGACCTCCTCCGGGAGAGCTAGCGTCCGTCTGCTCTTCTTCGTCTTCGTATCTCCGCCTTTGCGCACGGACCGCCATACCTCGACGTGCGGCGGCAGGTCGCCCTCCTTCTCCAGGTGGACTCGATCCCACGTGAGAGCGCGTGCTTCCTCGGTCCGGACTCCGGTCAGGAGTGAGAGCACGAAGTAGGCGTGTAGCCGCGTTTTCTTGCTCGCCTCCATCACCGCTTGCGCCTGTTCCAGCCGCATTGCCTTGCTCGGCCGGCCGATTCTCCCCTCCGGGATGTCGACCAGTTCGGCGACGTTGCGGAGCACCTTGTTGCGCCTCTGGGCGTGCTGGATCGCTCGGCGGAGAACCGCATGCGTGTCCTTGAGGCTGCGCGTGGCGAGCACGTTCTTACGATCCGCCAACCAGTCGTCTACGTGGTCGGCGGTCAGTTCGCGCAGCTTGACCGCGCCCAGCAGCGGGATCACGTGCTTCTCAGCGAGAATGCGGTTCTTCTCGATGGTTCCGGCGTCCCTACCGACCAACCCCCGCACAAGCCAGTCACGGACGGCGTCCCCGACCGTGTACTTGGCCGACGCCTCCACACCGTTCTCCAGCTCGGCGCGGAGCCTCTTGAACTTGTCCTGCACGTCGGCGACGGTCGGCCCGTAGACGGTCTTTCGCCGTCGCTTGCCCGAGGGCGCGTATCCGAGCGAGATGTCCCCTCGGTAGCACTTCTTCTCCTCGTGCCAGAAGATGGTGCCTTCTCCTCGACGCCCGCGCTTCGCCTTGTCGGAAGGCTTGCGGCTCGCCATCAGGCCACCTCCTGAGCTTCCTCGATCAGCAGAGCGACGAATGCGGTGAGGCTCTGGGCTGGAACACGGCGGGCGCGGCCCACCTTCACGGACTGGATCCGACCTCGGCGGATCTCCTCAAAGATCTGCGTCTTGCTGAGACGTAGCAGGGTCATTACCTCCGGAATCGTGTGGAGGAGCGCGGCGGGAACGGCCGGGATCGTCGGCACCGACGAGAGGTGACGGCTGGTCACTTGCTCTGTCCTCCGTGGGCAGCGGTCCAGGGATACATTCGGCGGCCGGTGTATCCCGCGTTCTCCCTGATCAGCGAGCTAGGGATACAGGGGATACACGGGATACACCGGGTACTCATCAGGTGCCGTCCGGCAGGTCGTAGCGGCCTTTCCCGTCGGCGGTCAGTTGCCCGTCGGCGAGCATCCGGCGGCAGGTGGCCTTGACGTTCGGTTCACCGAGGCCGGTGGCTTGGGCGATGGCGCGCGGGCCGCTGCCGGGGTTGGCCCGCAGGCAGCGCAGGATCGCCGCGCGGGTGTCGGTGGTCTGGTGTTCCTCGGCCGGGCCGTCGAGCAGGGTCCAGACGCCGGACGCGGGGTTGAACGAGAGGGCGTATTCGTTCTCGTCCACGTCGCGGCCGGTGACGTGCAGCACGCCGTCGGCTTGGCCTCGGGCGCGTTTGAGGACGAGGGTGGCGTCTGCGGCTCCGGCGATGCCGTTGGTGCCGGATACCTCGGCGAGGAAGTCTTCGGAGCCTGCCTTGCGGACGTGGTGGACGAGTACGAACGGGACGGCGTAGGCGTCGGCGAGGCGCTTGATGGCGCCGACGGCGGCGTAGTCGGCTTCGTAGGCCGATGCGCCCATGGGGGCTGCGCCTCGGATCTTGGCGAACACGTCGATGACGACCATGCGCGCGTCGGGGTTGCGGTCGAGCCATCCGGCGATCGCCTCGTCTCCGCCCTGGCCGATCTGCGGGCACGCGGTGGCGAGTGTGAGCGCCGCGGGCGCGGGTTGGCCGCCGAGGATCTTGCCCATGCGGGACTGCAACCGGCGCGGGGTGTCTTCCAGCGCCAGGTAGAGGACCGGGCCGCCGTCGACGGGGATGGCGTCGAACGCCTGGGCGCCGGCCGCGACGGCCAGGCCGAGGCCGAGGGACGCCCACGACTTGCCGACCTTCGGCGGGCCACACAGCAGGTTGACGCCTTCGCAGATGATGCCGGGCACGGCCCATACGGGCGGCGTGAACTCCATCGCCATAAGTTCATCGGCGGTCCAGTGCGTCCGCAGATGCGCGGGCGGCGCGGCCTGGTCGGCCTCGTCGCGGACGGGCCGCAGGAACGGCGCGTCGGTCGGGTTGGTCGCGGGCATAGGCGTCTCCTGGTTGGCGTGGTGGCGGGTGGTCATGCGGCGAGCGTCCGAGGGCGCTTGGCTCCGGCGCGTAGGCCGGAAGCGATGGTGTTGCGGGCCTCGGCGGGCGTGTACGCGCGGGCGGAGAGGTGCCCTGCGGCTGCCTGTTCCAGCAGGTCTTGAACCTCGGCGGCGGTGAGCGCTCCTCCGGCGACGAGTTGGCCGAGGGCGACGGCGGCGGTGTAGAGAGCGGCGTTGCGGCTGCCCTCGGTCGCGCTGGTGACGCGTTCGACTTCGCGGGCCAGTGCGGCGCGTAGGTAGGCGGAGCGGCGGCCGGTGCCGGTGGTGATGGACACGGGTCCCTGTGGCGGTGGCGCGGGCCGGGAAAGGCGCTGGAACAGCCAGGCGGGCAGCGGCGCGGGCGGCCGGTCGCACTCGACCGCGTACGGCCGACCGGCAACGACCGATCCGGCGGCCAGGACGTAGCCGCCGTGGGCGCGGGTGTCGATCAGCCATCCGAGCTGTCCGGCGGTGTTGCCGAGCCGTACGCCCTCGGGGGTGGTGAAGTACAGGTGTCGGCCGCCCCTGCCCGTGATGACGCTGTAGGTGTCGAACAGCGGCCCGATCGGCTCACCGGCCCGCGCGGCCAGGACGGCCAGCACCTCGGCGCCGGTGCGCACGCCCTCGGCCCGCCATTCGGCCGGCGGCGTCTCCTCGCCCGGCTTGGGGACGTCGAGGTCAACCACGACGAGCCCGGCAGGGCCGCACGCTAGGCCGACGTTGTAGGGCGTGGTGGCCCAGCCGCGCCGGATACGGCCGGTGTCGGTGGTGGCGCGCGGCTCCCATCCCTGGTGACCGTTGCGGCAGCGCGGGTCACGGCCGACGCAGCGCGCGGCGGTGTGGTCCGGGAACGCCGGACGCTTCTCGCCGGGACGCACAGGGAAGACCGGCCAACCGCGCTCGGCGGCCTCCAGCGCGGCCGACAGCAGGGCGGCCGGGGTGGCGACCGGTTCGGGGGCGGGTATGTGCGGCTGGGCGCTCTGCGGGTCTGTGGTGGCCTTGCCGTCGCGGCGGGCGTAGGTGGCTTGGTTCCACTCGTGGATGAACGCGAGGGCTTGGGCGTCGGACATGGCGGGTGTGCTCTCGTCGGCGCGGTTCACTTGCTGGCCCGGTGGTGGATGGAGCGCAGGTGGTTGAGGACGTGGCGGCCGGGGCGGAGTTGGTGGCCGGTGCCGTCGCAGCGGGGGCAGTGGCGGAAGCCTCGGCCGACCAGGGCGCGGCTTTTGCCGGAGCCGGTGCAGCGGCGGCAGTTGACGAACGGCCAGATCCAGCACAGCGCCAGGTAGCCGACGGCCCACAGAACGGCGAGCAGCAGGAGGACGCCGAGGCCCGGCAGGTGGTGACTGTGGGTGGTGGCGGTGCGGGTTGCGGTCGCGGCAAGGTGAAGCACTGGGAAGCCTCCAGAGGGGGTTTTTGGGCGTGCGAGACCAGGGCCGCGACCCGCGACCAGCGGAAATACGGCCTGATCAGGTGTCTTAGGGAAGGTCGCGGGATGAGTCGCGTAGCCGCGACCAGTCGCGGGGCGGGCGCGACCTCACCCGCCCCGCACTCTGGTTACGCTCCGTTTATCTCGCGGCGAGCGATCGCCTTGTCAACCGCAGCGGCCTTCGCGCCCTTGAGGGCCTTGCCGTCCCGCCTGATGTCCACGCTCGGCACGCCGAGGGCGCGGCATTGGGCGGAGATGGCATCGGCGGTGATGTCGGCGTAGTGCTCGGGCATCCGCTCGGCGAGGCGGGCGGCGATGGTCGGCCACTGCATGCCGGTCTCGGCGTCCATGACCGCGCGCACGTCGGTCAGCACGTCGCGGGTGGCGCGCTTCATCTCTTCGCCTGCCGCCATGCCGGTCAGCGTGCCGAGGCGCTGGCGGTGCTCCCGTGCGGCGGTGAGGATGTTCTCGGCGTCGGTGTGGTCGGCGAGGAACGTGCGGACGGTGGGCGTCTCGTCCGTCATGCCGTACAGGTAGCCGACGCCTCGGTACTCGTCTCCGACGGGCAGGGAGGAGGCGTCGAACCCTTCGGCGTAGGCGTCGCCGCCGAGGACGGCTTCGGAGACGGTGCGGTTGCCGCACTTGAGGGCGAAGCGGACGGCGTGGTTGTCGCGGTAGCGGTTGAACAGCCGCCCCACGTCACCGGCGCCGACGCCGGACGGTTTCTGGGAGCTGGACAGGATGATGACGCCGGCGGACGGGCCGACGGCCTGAATCCGGGACAGCTTGGCGGCGATCTCCTTGTTGAGGTTCTGGTCTTCGGTCTCGAAGTAGACCTGGAACTCCTCCATGACCAGCATCACCACCCGCAGATCGGGGTAGCGCGGGTCACGCGCCAACTCCTCGGTCAGCTTGCCCTCGGGGCACACGGTGGCGGGCAGCTTGGCGAGCGCCTGGTTGACGCGCTCGATGTGCTCCAGGATCTCGTCGAGCGCTTCGAGCAGGTGCGCGATGGGGTCGGAGTCGTTCGGGCTGGGGTGCGTGCCGAACACCGTGCGGTGCGCCACGAGCCGGAACTTGGCCCAGTCGGGGGAGTTCTTCCCGTCGACCACGATGAGCTTCACGTAGGGGGCCAGCGCGGCGTACAGGGCCAGCAACCTTGCGGCGAACGTCTTGCCCTTGCGCGGCTGTGCGCCGATCAGGACCGAGATCCACATGAGTGCGATCTCGACCGATCGGCCGCGCTCGTCTTTGCCGAACCGCGCGGGCCGCCAGACGTTGCGCGGCTTGCAGTCCAGCATGTCCGTACGACCCACCGGCACGGCGAGCGGGTCACGGTCGGCTACGAACAGCGTGTGCCGACGGGTCGAGGACTTGTCCGGGGTGAGGAACACCTGATTGACGTGCACGTCCAGACCGGACGCGATCGCTTCCTTAGCCTTCAAGACGTCGGACCAACCCTTGCCGTACGGGAGGTCGATCACGACCTGAGAGCCGATGTTGCGGGCGTCGCGGGACATGGACGAGCCGAAGTGGATCTCATGGTCGGTCTTGTCGGCGCGGCCGAGACCGGCGGCGTAGTAGGCGCGCAGCACGATGTCGCTGTTGAGCTTGCGGAACCGAGGGGCGACCACGGCGGTGCCGATGATGGTGCGGCCCATCGGACGGCCGTGATGCGCCAGCGCCAGCACGCCGGCCGGGAGCGCCAGCAGGCACCAGCCCGGCGCGGTCGACCAGGCCACCGGCGCGCCGATGCCGACGGCCAGGACCTCACCGGCCAGGACGATCCCGCGCCAGGTGCGCGTGTTCTTGATCTCCCGGTGCAGCCGCGCCCACTCACGCGTGTCCTTGCTGTCGGCCGCGTGCTGCAACAGCGCGAACTGATTGCGGACCCACCACCAGCCGATCTGCTGACCGATCAGCCGGAACAGGCCACGGGCGGCGAACACGCCCACCTTGAACCCGTAGACCGGCAGCCGGACGGCGTGGAACCGGCCGTGGTAGAACCACACGCCGCAGGTGCGTCGGATCGTCGCGGGCAGGTTCTCCGGCAGCAGGTGGACAGGGATGATCGGCTGCCGCTCCCCCTCCGGGGCGGGCGGAGTGTCGACCGGGACGGGCACGCCCTCCAGCACGGGCGCCTCGTCCAGCTCGATCTCGTACGCGACATCGGACGTGGCGGGCCGGTCCGGGGTCGACACGTGCGAGGGCGACTCGGCCGGGGCGGGCGACGGGTTCTCGGCGGGGGCGCGCAGGGCGCGGCGGGCGTTCAGGTCGATCGGTTCGGGGATCGTGTGCTCGGTCATCGTCACGCCTCCGGGTGCGTGTCGTGGATGAGGTGAGCCAGGGCCGCGCCCATGCCGAGCACCGCGACCGGCAGACACGCCACGACGGTCGTGATCTGCCACGGCGCATGCGTGACATGAGCTGCGGAGAGCAGGTGGTAAGCGACCTGTCCGAGGGCGCCCAGGGTGAGTGATCCGATCGCGGACCACTTGGCGAACCGGCGCGCCCGGACCGGCAGGCCACCGGCCAGCCACGCGCGCAGGGCGTAGGCGGCGTAGGTCTCCACACCGACCGGGAGCGTGATCGCCGAGTTGATCGAGAAGTGGTCCGCGATGCCGGGCAGCGGGTGGACCACGCCGAACCCGGTGAGTTCACCGAGACCGACCCAGCCGGACCACACCGCGACGAACGCCGGGACGGCCAGCAGGATCAGCGGCCAGCGGGCCAGCGTCCGAGACGGCGTCTCGACCGGCGCGGCGGCCGGTGCCGTGTCCGGGTCTACGGCCGTGGTGTCCTGCGATGACACCTCGGCCGGCGCGGCGTCCGCAGCGGCGGGCGACTCCTCGGCAGGCTCGGTGGTCTGCTCGTCGGGGGCGGGGTCCGGGACGGCCCGCAAGACCGGCTCGACCGGCTCCGGCGCGGACTCGGCGGTCAGCTCCGCGAGGACCGCGCGGGCCTTGGCCGCACCGATCCGGAACTCACTCATGAGCCGGTTCCGTGACGGGACCGCCCCGAGCTCGCCCGCAAGCTTGCGGGCCTTGGGTACCAAATCGGCGACAGTGACGGGGTAAGCACTCCGGGCCGGGGAAGTCATCACGCCACCGCCTCGCCGGGCGTGATCGAGACACCCTCGGCGGCCAGCTCGCGACTGACCTCCAGTACGCGCCGTTCGGCCCGCCGTACCCGACGACGGTCAAGCTTGCTCGCGTGGCCCTCGGCGGACAGTGCCGTGATCTCCGCATCGAGCAGGTCAAGCTCGGCCGCGATCAGCGACCACTCGCATTCGATCTCCGCCAGCTCAGCGGCGGACGGTTCTGCGTCGTGCTCGTCCGTGATCCCCGGACCGAATCCGAGCGCACGAGTACGCTGGTCGTGCATCGAGACTCCTCAGCTCTGGATGCTCGGCCTCGGCGGCTGCCACCGCCGGGGCCTTCCTTGTGCACGGACACGAGTGGCCTGCCAACCACCCTTGTCCTCAAGTCCTCATTAGGACCTGATGACCGAAGGCAACCACAGCAGCGAAGAGCCCGTCAAGTCCTCATGAGGATAGGTACTCTTGAGTCCTGATAGGCGAGACGAGAAGGTGCAGGATGGCGGAGCCGAAGTATCACCGCGTAGCGAACGCTCTACGACGCGAGATCCAAGACGGGACCCTCGCACCAGGCGACCGGGTTCAGGCCGAGACCGATCTCGCGGAGCGCTTCCATGTCAGTCTTCCGACGATCCGTCAGGCGATGGGCGTGTTGCGCGCCGAGGGCCTTGTGGAGTCTCGCCAGGGCATCGGCACGTTCGTCAAGGAGCAACGGCGGCGGCAGCGCCGATCGAGAGATCGCTACGGCCGCGCCCGCAAAGATCAGAAGCTGCTTACCACCGATCTACGCCACGAGATCACCTTCGCAGGGTGTTCTCCGGCACCGGACCACATAGCCGAGCTGATGATGATTCCCCGAGGATCCGAAGTCGTAATTCGGCAAAGGGTCCTGTTCGACAAAAAGACCGGTCGGCCGGAGGAGATCGGCGCGAGCTATCTTCCCGCTACGTTCGCAAGGGACACCTTCCTCGGGGAACCAACGGTAGTACCCAAAGCCCTATTCCTCTGCGTTGAGGATCTCTCGGGTAAGCAATACGCGCATGCTAGAGATCAGTGGATCGTGCGTCCCGCATCGCTCCAGGAAAGCGAGACGTTGGAAATCCCGGCGAACAGCCCGGTACTCAACGTGGTTCACGTCGCTAGCGCCGGAGACGGACAGGTCCTAGAAGTCTCAGAATCGACCTGGCCCGCCGACCGGATCATGTTCGTCGATGAATACGACGTAGAGCAGGACGCCAAACAGCCGGAAGCACGATCCGATGTATGAGGTGACCCGTGTCCTTTGCTGACCTTCCTCCCGGCACGCACGCGGACCGAGTCCATGACCACTGGTGGTGGCGGCCCGGCTGGCGCGCCGGCCGCCAGTTCTTCGCGTGGCATCTCACGTTCGATGGCGCGAGCGAGCTGCATCGCCTGGTCGCCGAATACCAGCGGGCACTAGCTGAGATCGGCGGGGTACGCTTCATCCCGCCGCAATGGCTCCATCTCACGATGCAAGGCATCGGATTCGTAGACGAGGTTTCCTCCGAAGACCTCGATCAGATCCTGGATTCAGCGCGCCACCGCCTCGCCGAGGTCGAGCCGTTGAAATTGACGTTCCAAAAAGTCTTTGTCGCGGACGAAGCGATCGTGCTTCCACCCGCAGAAGAGGCGAGCGTCATTGAGATTCGGAGGGCCATCCGCCAGGCAATCGGATCGGTGCGGGGGTCCGCCAATATCCCGGAAGCGGCGGATAAGTTTCGTCCGCACGTGAGCCTCGGCTACTTCGAGAAAGATCGGACGGCGGCATCATATGTGGCGGCGGTCGAGTCGGTTAACCTCGAGCCTGTGCAGGTGACAGTACAAGAAGCATCATTGATCGCGCTCAATCGCGATCATCGCATGTACGAGTGGAGCACGCGCGCCGTAGCGCCGCTATCTCGCTCTTAGCCTAGCCGCCGAGCCACCAAGTATCTCCCGGTCTCGCCGGGGCTATCGATCGTCCAGGTCGGCGAGGAACCCTCGCGCCTCGTCGACGTACTTGCTGATCAGCCGCCGCAACTCGGCAAACTCCTGTTCCCGGCGCGGATCGCCAACGATCGGCAGCTCCAGCACCTCGCGCAGCTCGACCAGGGCGCGTTCGTACTCTGGCCCGCGTTCATGCTGACGCGGACCAGGGGTGTCCGGGCTCACCACTGGTCGGCCCACTTCGCGTGGATCTCGCAGGGCCGCCGCCCCGCCTGTGCGGCCTCGGCCTGGGCGCCGAGAAGGACGTCCAGGCGGGCCAGAGAGGCGTTCACCACGGTCTGATCGACCCCGGCGTCCGCCTCCATCCGAGACGCGACGTATTCCCCGCTACGCTCCTCGCCGACGTCTCCGGCTCGCCGGGCGCGCCAGATGCGCCAGCCTCCGGACCACTTCTCCCGCATGTTGATCAGCTCTGCGTCATCGACCATGTGACGATGGTAGCCAACTCGTATCGCTACGTATAGATACGTAGGACGTCATGCCTGCTCAGATAGCTTCGAGTCGTGGAGATCGAACCGGGAGAGCAACTCGACCCGACCGGGCCGACAGCGCCTTACATGCAGATCGCGGCTGTGCTGCGCCGCCGCATCGAGCGCGGCGACTTCCCGGCGAACACCCGCATCCCGACGGAGTCCGACCTGGTGGCCGTGTTCGAAGTGGCGCGTACGACCGCACGGCGCGCCATCGCGCTGCTGCGAGAGGAAGGCCTGGTCTACACCGTGCCGCAGCGCGGAACCTTCGTCGCCGAGCGCAAGCCTGGTGACGGCACCGACAAGTAGCGCTCTCAGTCCATACAGGGACGATCGACCGAAGCGTCTCCGGCGTCTCTCGCGTATCGGGTGTATCCTCGGCTCTCTGACGTGCTCAAACGCGGGATACATCGGGATAGACAGAGAATGCCTCCGGCGAGACGCCCAGGCTCTGGGGATGGCGTTGGTACCGCTCACCGGCCACCAGCGAGCGGTAGAGCTGACACCACATACGGGGTCGAGTTACCCGTGACCAGCAAAATCCGCCGTTGACCTCAGGAACGCCTCCGGCACTGTCCTTCATGAAGGGCGATCAGTCCTTTTGGCGTAGGACTCAAAGGAGATGGCAATGGACCAGCAAGCAGATGCCGCGCGTGCCCAACGTGGGCGGGAAGCAGATGCCGCGCGTGCCCAGCGTGGGCGGGAAGCAGATGCCGCGCGTGCCCAGCGTGGGCGGGAAGCAGATGCCGCGCGTGCCCAGCGGCGGCAGACGCTCTGAACTACCGAGGTCATGAGCAAGTGACCTCGATGCACCGGGCGGCCCCCTTCACGGGGGGCCGCTTTTCGTGCGCGCCAGTACTTGCGACACGGTCAACTGTTCCGAGAAGGTTGGGCGCCGCACGAGGCAGCATGACAACGCTCGGACGGTCAGTTCGGGCTCGGGCAAAGACGTACATCGGGTCACGGTCGGGCCTGCAGCTAAGCTGCAGCAGCCGATCGCGCCTTGACCCGACAAGAGGTGTCCCTGGTGTCCGCCTGTCGCGAGGTAGATGAGGACTGCCGCTCGCCAGATGTATCCCATGTATCTTATGTATCCGTAGTGCCGTGACCAGCGCAGACTTGGGATACACCCGGGATACAGTCACCCCCTATGTTCCAGCAATGGGACGCCAAGTGCGCTGGAACATAGGGGGCGACTGGGCCGTCTGTGGGCCGTCGAAGGGTGGCCGGGGGTGACCGGCAATGACCAATGACAACCGCTCGTGTGCAGGTCAGCGGCCGGTAGGCGCGCAGCGTCGCAGGTGGCGATCTCGGTTGATCAGTTCCTGCGCAACAAGCGCCAGGAGTACGGGCAGCCTAAAAGGCCGCCTAAGCCTGCGGTCCACTACGAACGTCCGCGATCTTCGGTGGGATGCTCAGCGCCGGTCACAGGAGGCGCACGCAGGTCGCGGGAGGCTCGGGATTCCTTCACACCGAAGAGGTCACTGGTTCGAACCCAGTATCGCCCACCCAGTGTGACAGCAGGTCAGAGAGGGTTCCGGAGATCACTCCGGGGCCCTTCTTCGATTCCCGAAGGCTTCATCGCCGTGCGCAGGGAGCTTCATCGCCGTGCGCAGGGACTCGAGGCCCGCGACGGCAGCTGCTTCTGCGGCCCAGGCGCCCCAGGGACTGTGCACAGCATCCGTGGCCGAATGGTGGAAGACGATCCGGTGCCGGTCGCCGGGGGCACGTACCGCGGCGACCGGCACCCGTGTCAGGACAAGCGCCAGGTCTGGCTTGCGGCACCGGTGCCTGTGAGCTGCTGGATGGCCGCGCCCTGGGAGGTCGACGAGTCGGCCACGCCGATCGTCAGGCCGTTGCCGATGTTCACCAGTGCGTAGTTGCTGCCGTTGTAGCTGCCGACCAGGTCGGCGGCCCACTGCTGGTTCGCGCCACCGTTACACGTCCACTGCTGCAGTTGCTGGCCGCTGGCGGTGGACTGGTTCGGCACGTCTAGGCAGAGGCCGCTGTTCACGCTGACGAGCGTGTAGACATTGTCGGCGAGCCGGGTCAGCCGCCACTGCTGGTTGGCTCCGCCGTTGGCCGGCCACTGGATGACGCTGCCGCCGTTCGCGGTGGAGGCACTGGAGACGTCCATCAGCATTCCGCTGTTCCCGTTGGCGAGGGTGTGCGTCGCGCTGGTGGGGAGCCCGGAGCCCGCCGACCAGGTGCCCGCGCTCGCGTCCAGGCTCCATGTCGGGTACTGGCCCAGGTTGACCGTCGTGTCGCGGATGGTGAGGGGGAGCCAGATCAACGGCGAGTCGGCCATGTCGCCGGTGTTCCACCGGTCGCCTGCGTAGATGTAAGTCGTCGCGGCGCTGCCCTGGACGGTGATGATGTTCGCGGTCTGGCTGTTGTACGTGTTCGTGCCCGGTGCCGCGAAATTTCGCCAGGAGGACCACGGTCCGCCGAGAGACGTCGCGGTGGCGTACACGTTGTCGTTCGTGCCCCAGCCGGTCAGGTGGGAGGCGAGCAGGTAGTAGGTCCCAGCGATCTTCACAATCGCGGGCGCCTCGAGGTCCGGCAGCACGGTCACCGTGGAGACCACCGACAGGTAGTCCTGTGACAGCCGGTAGACGCGCAGTCCGTGCCCGCCGTTCTCGCTCATCAGGTAGGCACTGCCGTCGGTGTCCTGGAACAGGCCGATGTCCCGGCTCTGGTTGCCGAGCGGCTGGAAGCTACCCCGGTAGGTGTACGGGCCGCAGGGCGTCGGGCTGGTCGCCACGCCGACCTTCATCTCCGAGTAGCTCATGTTGTCGATGTGTAGGTACATCACGTACATCTGGGTGGACGCGTTGTAGATGACCTTGGGCCGTTCGACGATGCGGTTTGGTCCGAGGTCGCCGCTGCCCTGCCGGGCCAGAGCGACGCCCTGATGGGTCCAGGTCGCCAGGTCGGTGGACGAGTAACAGGGGATGTCCTGGAACGAGGTGTTACTGCTCGTCTCGCCGGTCTTGTCCTCTCCGAAGCCGTACCAGGTGGAGCCCACCTTGACGATGCCCAGCCCGTGCAACTGCAGGGCACGACCGCTGGTGTCGGTGCGGGTGGTGCCGAGGGTGAAACTGACGGTCGCCGCTTGGGCGCGCCCGAGCGGGACGAGGAAGGCAGCGACAGCGGCGATGAGGACGACGAGTGGGGCGAGCGCTCTGCTCACGCGCCCAGCCGGGGGCTGATGGGATGTGCTGGACATGCGATCCCTTCTCCGTCGGGGCCGCGTACCGGCGGCGACTCGACGCGGCCCGGGCACCGGGCCTGTGCTGATCGGCGGACATCGGCGAGGCGGAGCCGGGACCGCGTCAGAGAGGCGCGCTGGCGGCGGTCGGCCGCCAACTCCCGCGGCCCGGCGCGGCAGCCGGTCGAATCGGTTCGCTCGATGAGGCCGAGAGTATGGTCATCCGGATCTCCGGGCAATGCTCTACTCGGACCCGGTCTCGGCGTCCAGGGGCATCACGGCGATCGCGCAGGTGGGCGCACGTGGGGGAAGGACGACAGACCTGCGAGAATGAAATTTTCATGGAACCGGCGCCCAGCGGGCAGTCCGATGCCCCCTCTGCCCTCCCATGAGGGGGGCGGGACCGTGCAGGCACGTCAGTCCAGACGCGACACCTGGCGTCAGCCCCTCGCGTCTCCTTCGTAAGGCCCACCGCAGCGAACCGATTCGACGCGGTAAACCCCAGGGAGTCAGCACCCCCCGGTCGAAGCCGAGCGCCCATGGGACTGCGCTGCGCGGTGGCGTCTCCACGTCGCGGCCGTACGGTGCGCCGTAGCGGACCACCAGGGGCTTCGCCGACGGGCAGGCCCCGCACTTCGCATCCCGAAGCCGTGTTCGAGAAGTGAGTGGTACGGCAGGTCTCATGAGGTCGCGTCGGCTCCTCGGGCCATGGCGTCTTCGAGTGGCAGTAGCCAGGCGTACTGTTCGGCGACCATGCGGGCGCACTCGACGAAGGCTCTGACCTGAGGCGTGTTCTCGGCGGCAGGTGCGGTCATCATGGCCCAGGTGAACACCGGCACAGGCTCGACGAGCGGGCGGAACACCAGATCGGCAGGTGGTTCGTTCCAGCGCGTCGTCGGTGTGACGCAGAGCCTCTCGCGCAGCACGTCCGCCGCGCCATGTGAGCCGTAAGTGACGCCCGGCCACCTGCGCACTCGGACGCCCGCCTGCCGGCAGAACTGCGCGACGAACTCGACCCACTCGACGGCCACCTCTTCGGTGGGCAGCAACAACTCGAAGTCGGCCAGCCGCGCCACCGGAACGACCTCCAGATCCGCGAGCGGATGGTCGGCGGCCATGCCCAGCACGATCGTCTCCCGCCGGATCACCTCGGCCGGGATCTCGATCGGACAGTGGGTGGCCAGCCCGAGCAGCACGTCGAGGCGACCCTCCTGCAGGGCGACCAGGCCCTGAGTGACGCCCTCCTCGATCTGCAGCACCGGAATCCGCGGGTGCAGCCGCCGGAAGTGGCGCAGCAGAACCGCCCCGGTCTGAAGGCCGCTGGAGGAGATGTCGACCCGCAGCGAGGGCTGATACCCGCCGTTGCCGGCCTGCTGGGCGGCCTTGAGCGCGTCCTCGGCGGCGGCGATCGACTGCCGCGCGGGGCCGAGCATCGCCTGACCCGCGGAGGTCAGCCGCACACTGCGGGTCGTGCGCTCGAACAGCTTGACGCCGAGCTGGTGTTCGAGCTGCTGGATGATGCGGCTCAGCGCCTGCTGCGAGACATAAAGCCGCAGGGCGGCCCTGGAGAAACTCAGGTCCTCCGCCACTGCGACGAAATACCGGAGATGTTTGAGTTCCGGTCCCATGTCAACTGGCGACTTTACCCATGAGGAGTCATCGGTGCCACCAACTTCCCCGACGGCCACGGCCACGACCGCAGTCGCGTCGGCCCGGAAGTCGGCGGCATGGTCCCTTCCAAGGGCCTACGCCGTTGCCTCCTGCTCCTGTTCTTCGGCGACCGGCTCGGGGGCGTCCATTCGGCCGAGGAGGGTGCCGATCGCACCGAGCAGTGTGATGACGGTGCCGACGATCGCGCCGACGTGCAGGGCGCGGATGTAGTCGTTCGGGTCGGTTCTGCCGTCGAGCGAGGCGCTGACACCGGTAGCCACCAGGGCGAGGCCGAGCCCACCGCCGACCTGGAGTGCGGTCTGTTGGATGCCCGCCGCCAGACCCTGCTGTGCGACGCCGACCCCGGTCACACCGCCGATGGCGTAGGTCGGGTAGGCGTTGCCCACGCCGAGACCCAGGCAGATGATCGATGAGGGCAGCAGCACGGTGGCATAGCCGGTGTCGACGCCGACGAGGCTCAGCATGGAGAATCCGACCGCGACCAGGAACAGACCGCCGAGGCTGCCGGTGATGCGCATGCCATGGCGGCGGATGAGGGCCGGCGCCATGTAGCGGGATACGAGGGCGGACACCACCGCCGCCGGCAGCAGCGCCAGACCGGTCTTCAGCGGCGAGTAGTGCAGAACCTCCTGTGTGTAGAGGGTGACCACGTAGGAGTAGCCGAACGGGGCGGCGAGCACGGCCAGCGACGAGATGTCGGCGTTGCGGAGGGTCGGCATCCGGAAGATCCCCAGAGGCAGGAGAGGGTCAGGGTGCTTGGCCTCGTTGACGACGAACGCGATCAGCAGGACCACGGCGACGACCGCCGAGGCGATGACCAGCGGCACCGGGACGGTGTGGTCGGCGATCTGCGTGACGGCGAACGCGATGAGCAGGAGACCGGCGGTGCCGAGCACACCGCCGAGCAGGTCGTAGCCGCGTGAGCGGTCATGGGTCTCGACACTGCGGGGGATGACGCGGACCGCGATGATCAGTGTGGCCGCCACGATCGGGACCTTCACGAAGAAGATCCAGCGCCAGTTGAGCAGGTCGGTGAGGACACCGCCGAGGATCAGGCCGGCGGAGAAGCCGGAGGCGGCGGCCGCGGAGAAGACGCCGAAGGCGCGGTTGCGCTCGTGGCCCTCGGCGAAGGTACCGGCGATGATCGCGACGCTGGAGGGCACGGTGAAAGCGGCGCCGATGCCCTGGATGGCGCGGGCGAGGATGACCACAGCCGCGTTCGGCGAGAGCCCGGCGACCAGCGACATGACGCCGAAGACGGCCAGGCCGAAGAGGAAGACGCGGCGGGCGCCCAACAGGTCGGCGGCGCGGCCGCCGAAGAGGAGGAAACCGGCGTAGGTGAGGACGTAGGCGTTGACGGTCCACTGCACGCCGGACGTGGACAAGCCGAGGCTCGCGCGGATGTCGGGGAGCGCGACCTGAGTGATGGACAGGTCCAGAGCGTCGAGCAGGATCGCCGTGGAAACGACGAGCAGGACCAACGAGGAGTGCCGGCCGGCTCCTTCCTCGGGAGGGACGCCGCTGACACCGCCGCCGGCCGAGGTCGTGCCCTGGCTCATGACAGCTCCTTGTTCACGATATTCCTTGGTTCCAATCGTCATCACTTTTGAGAAATCGTGCAGGCAAAAGTGAATGGTGGAGGGCGATGCCCGTGTGGCGAAAATGAATTGGGAGCTTCCACGCTAGTGGCATGCCCGACCGTGTGCACCGCCCACGTGACACGGTTCCGGAGTGAATGAACAGAAGATCGTTGTTAGTCGCGGACACGGCGACCGGAGCATGACCGGCCGGCGGGTGCGGGGTGTCACGTTCGGCGGGTGTCGATCGTCATAGTCATGAGGACAGATGGTCGAGTTCGCGGAAGAGGGTGGCGGGCGCGGTGGCGGATGAGGACAAGAAGCGGGCGGCACACCGAGCCCTGGTGGGTCGCGTGCTGAACGGGAAGGGCCGGGCGTCCGCGGAGCGGCGAGCGCGTGCCTTCGACAATGAGGGGCTTTCTCCGCCGCTGGACGCGCTGATCGATAAGGTCGCCGATTTCGACGAGCGCGCCACAGGTGCAGCGGCGTCCGGCGAATCCGTCGAGGAGTCGGCGCATGTGCATCACTTCCGTCCCTTGATCAGTTCGGCGATCTGAGTGTTCTCGGTGGCCTGGTCGTGGGTGTTCTTGCGGACGTAGACCCCCAGCGCGGCGCGAGCGAAGCCGGCCAACGGGGTGGGTGGCTGGCCTTCCAGCGCGGTCCAGGGCGCTTCGCGGCGCGCACCGACGAGGACGAGCAGGAGCAGGACGAGGGCCAGCGCGGTGACGGCCAGGGCGAGGAACGTTACGGCGATCATTCGGCCACCTCCCAGAGCAAGCCCGCGATCCCGTCGCTCCGCAGCACTTAGACAGAAACGCGAAAAGCCGGGCACACCGATCTCTCGGAGTACCCGGCTTCGCCGGAAGGTTCGCGTAACCGGGGTTTTGGGTTGCCGGAGGGCGGTCGCGGCGTTCTTGGCGATCAGTTCCTCAGCGACGGCCGCGGAAAGAGCGCTGCGCAGGACCCCGAGGACGTCCTGAACGCTGCGCTCCGAGAGCGTCTGCCGGCAGCACTCGCCCTTGGCACAACAACGCCGCTTGTTCTCCGGTCGGCTGCGCGAGGACACCATCGTGCTCTTGTGCGGCCAGGGGCGGGTGGCCGCTTCCGGCCGAGAAGCCGGCCCGTGGGTGGTTCCTTCCGCCGTTGCCGGCCCTGGCGGTCATATTGATGCGGTGGATGACACGGGGACGGCGGGCGAGCAGAACCGGCGGATGCGGGCAGGGGCGCGTGTTCGGGTTGCGGAGGCCACCCGCCGGGCTGGGCAGGGTTTCCGGCGGATCTCGCCCGCGGGCCTGACGGCTCTGCTGTGCGCGGGTGCCTTCGGGCCGGTGGTCGTCGCGTTGCCGGGAAACGGCGCGCAGATCGCGGCGAGCGTGGGGGTGCTCGGCTCGGTCGGCGCGAACGTCCTCACGAACCTGATCGAAGAGGCGGTCGACCGCCTGCGCGCCGACGGAGGGTCGCCGGCGCAGGCGGAGATCGAGAAGGTCCTGGCCCAGCGGATCGAGGAGGTACTGCAGAGCGGGGGAACGCCGGCCGCGTCTCTGCGCAGCGAGGTCGCCGCGGTTCTGCGGGAGATCGGGGCGGTCCGGGCCGTGCTGGAGGAGGTCGTCGAGACGGGTGACGTCGAGCTGCAGTACGAGGTGGCTCTGGCGTTCACGACGCTGAGTGAGAAGTTCGACGATTTCGGGTTCTTGCTCACCGACGTCCGAGACGCGGTCGCCTCGATCCTTGGCGGGCTGGTGGAGTCGGAGGCCGAGCGGCGGGCCGACAGTGAGCGGCTGCGCTGGCAGTCGACGCAGTTGCGGCTGCTCCGCGAGGACATAGCCCGCCTCGACCGGCATGCCGGGACAGAGTCGGGCGGCGGCGGGCACATGGCCGAGGTGCCGCGCTGGACCGGGTGTCCGTACCAGGGCCTGTGGCCGTTCGAGACGGAACACTCTGAGGTCTTCTACGGCCGTGAGCAGCTGGCCACCGAGCTGGTCGGCAAGATCGCCGAGTGTCTGAGCGGCCGGGGCATCGTGGTCGTGACCGGTGCGTCCGGGGCGGGCAAGTCGTCTCTGCTGCGCGCGGGCCTGATGCCGATGCTGGCGCGTGGCGCGCTGGGCCTCGGATCGCAGGAGTGGCCCCGCGTCCTCCTCACCTTGACGCGTGCTCCGCTGGAGGAGCTGGCGATCCAGCTGGCCGTATTAGGCGGAACGGACGTGGGGGCCGTCCGGCGTGATCTGACAGCGGATCCCGGCCAGGCACACCTGCTCGTCCGGCGGGCGTTGGTGGCGCACCGGCGAGCCTCGCCCGACGCCGGTACCGGCGCTGGGCGTGAGCGGCTGGTTCTGGTCGTTGACCAGTTCGAGAAGATCTTCACGTCCGGGGACGACGAGACCGGCCGTGGCGAGGCCGAGCGGCAGGCGTTCATCACCGCGCTGGGCGCGGCGGCGGGCACTGCGTGCGGGCCGGCGGACACTCCACCGGCGCTGGTCGTGCTCAGCGTGCGCGGGGACTTCTGGGAGCGCTGCGCCGTCTACCCGCAGCTGATCGATGCCCTGCGGGACGGGCAGTTCGTGGTCGGGCCGATGAGCGAGCCCGAGTTGAGACGAGCGATCACCGGGCCCGCCGCGGCGGCCCGTTTGGAGATCGAGGCGGGCCTGGTCGATGACATCCTCGCCGAGTTGCGTGCCGCCGGGACGACCGGCGGCTATGAGGCCGGCGCGCTGCCGTTGCTGTCGCAGGCCATGTTGCTCACGTGGGAGAACCGCACCGGCGAGCGGCTCACCAGGCGCGGTTACGGTCTGTCGGGTGGTGTGGCGTACGCCGTGCGAACCAGTGCCGACGGCGTCTATGAGGGCCTTGAGGCACCGCGGCGGGCTATCGCGGCGGAGGTGTTCCGGCGGCTGGTCCTCATCTCCGCGGATGGTCGGCTCGCCCGCCGTACGGTGCGGCGCGAAGACCTGTACGCCGGGCGGGCTGCGGGAGAGATCACCGACGTCGACGCCGTGCTGGGCGCGTTCACGGACAGACGTCTGGTCATCCTCGACGAGGCGGCCGCCGAGATCGCCCATGATGTCCTGCTGACCGCCTGGCCGCGGCTGAGTGAGTGGGTCGAGGAGGATCGCCGGTCCCTGCTCGTACGCCAGCGTCTGGCCGACGCCGCGCGGTACTGGTCGGAGTCAGGGCAGGACGATAGCGTCCTGTACCGGGGAGCGCGGCTCGCGGAGGCGCGGGAGTGGGCCGCGGACCGTACCGACCTCACCACGCCTGAGGACCGGTTCCTGCGCGCGAGCGCGGCCGCGGCCGAGGCCACGCTGATGGCCGAGCGCAGGCGCGTTCGGCGGCTGCGCCGGCTGGTGGCGGGTCAAGCCGCCCTCCTGGTCGTCGCCCTGGCCGCCGGCACGGTCGCCTTCCAGCAGCGCGGTACCGCCCGGGAGCGTCAGGCCGAGGCGGTCTCCCGCGCGCGGGCCGCCGAGTCGGTCCTGGCGGGGCGCGCGGACCCACGGCGCGCCATGATGCTGGCGGCCCTGGCCTGGCGCACGTCCCCGACCGCCGAGGCCCGGGGCGCGGTGCTGTCGGCGCAGATGCTGGCCCACGCCGGCCAACTCGGCGACACCGAGGGATCGAACAGCGTGGCGATCAGTCCCGTCGGCGACCTGGTCGCCACCGGCGGCGCCGACGGCACGATACGGCTCTGGGACGCTCACACGCACCGGCAACGCGCGCGGTTGCGTGGCCTGCCGACCGCGGCAACGGTGATGAGGTTCTCTCCCGACGGCACCATGCTGGCGGCCGGTGCCCTGGACGGCCACGTCGCGGTGTGGACGACCTCGGACGGCCGGGCACTGGCGACCCCGCGCTGGCCGACGTTGCACCCGGTGGCCTGGCGGCCGGACGGGCAGGCGCTGGCCTTGGCGTGCGCGGCCCCGGGCGGCGTCGTCGTGCTCCGTCAGTGGGACCCACGCTCGGGCCGGCTCCTCACGCAGTTCCCCGCACCGGGGACGGGCACTCCCGGCACCCGCGCCGGCCTGCTGTCAGGCCTCGCGTCCAGCCTCGCCTACAGCCCGGATGGCGATGAGATCGCCATCGGCCACAGCGACGGCACGGCGGCGCTGTACCGGCTCAAAGACGGCCGAAAGATCGCCACCCTGAGTGGACACGCTCACGAGTCGGAGGTGAGCGTGGCGTTCTCTCCCGATGGGACGCTGGCGACCGGCGGCGTACGAGACGGCCGGGTCCTCTTCTGGGACGCCTCAGGCCGGAGGCGGGGAGCGGCGGGCCGGCAGGTGTCCGACCCGGTCGGGGCGCTGGCCTTCGCCGGAACCGATCGGCTCATCGTCGTCGGGGGAGATCGCACAGTACGGACCTGGCATCTTCGGCAGCATTCTTGGGACACCGATTCGTTCGCCCGGCCCGCGGGCGGAACCCTCCTCGACGTGGGGGTGTCGGCCGACGGGAGGCTGATCGCGGCGGCGGGCCCCGCGGGTTCCACGATCCTGTGGCGACGCGCGAACACCTGGCTGAGCGGTGTCGATGACGACGCCGCCATGACGGGTGTCGCCTTCGACCGCTCTGGTGAGCGACTGGCGGCGGTGGACGGCCGGGGTGCCGTATCCACCTGGGACGTCACAGGCCTCCCCCCGAAACCGCTCCTGTCGGTACGATCCGGTGAGGCCCTGGGAAAGACGGGTGTCTCCTACGACCCGGACGGCACCCTCGCAGCCACGTCCGTCAAGGGGACGGTCCGCCTGTTCGACACCGCCGGGCGCGAACGCGCCGACCTCTCCGTCGGCCGTGGTCTGTCCGCCGACGCCGTGACCTTCTCTCCTGACGGCACGCTGCTCGCCGCCACGGCCGTACCCACCGGCACTCTGATCGGTGGCGGCAACGCCGTCTATGTATGGGACGCCCGTACGTTGCGCCGCCGCGGGGTCATCGACCTGGGCATCTACCGCTCGGACCGGCTCGTCTTCACCCCGGACGGCTCCCGGCTGCTGGCCGCGGCCACCGCCACCGCCACCGCGCCTGCGGCGCGGAATCTCGGCCTCGCCGACAGCCTGGTGCGAATCTGGCGAACTACGGACCCGTCGGCCGAACGGTCGCTGCGAACCGGTCCGGATCAGGTGGTCGGGATTTCGGTGAGCCACGACGGCCGTACGCTCGCCACCGCCGGATCCGGCCGCGTCATCAAGCTGTGGGACCTGGACACCGGCCGGCTCCGCCGAACCTTCGCCGCCCACCCTTCCAGCATCAGGGACGTCGCGTTCTCCCCCGACGACCGCACTCTGGCGACCGGGACCCAAGGAGACACCGTCATCCGGCTGTGGAGCGTCTCGACCGGCCGCCGCGTCGCCGACCTCACCGGTCACCTGGGCGTACTGAACAGACTCGCCTTCAGTCCTCACGGCGACCTGCTGGCCAGCGCCGGTGTCGACGGCAGCGTCGGAGTGTGGAACACCGACCCCTCGATCGCCACTCGCCGGATCTGCGCCGTCCTCACCGGCCCGACCCTCCCCGGAGAATGGCGGGCGCTCGGCGTCGACCCGGGCACCGCCCCATGCCGATGAGACGACCGTGCGATGGACACGGGTCAGCTGCGATGCTCCCGCGTTTCGATGTCGGCGATGACCGGGCGTGGCTCGTGGCGGTACAAAAGCGGGGCCGCGTACCTGAGTACGCGAGCCCCGCTCCGTGTTACGAGCACACCCGGCCCTCAGGCCAGGCGGCTACTTCATCTTCTTCATGACGGTGGAGACCAGGGCGGTGAAGATCGCCATGATCACCAGGAAGGCGGTGATGGCTCCGGGGGACGAGAAGACGGCGGCGCCGGCCTCCCAAACGCGGTCGAAGCCGATCCTTCCGAGTACGGACGCCACGAAGCCGATCGCACTCACCACGAGGAAGATGATGAGGTGCCTCATGAGGAAGGTGTTCAGGTGCTTCCGCATGGAGCAGTTCCTCCGATCTGTTTTGCTTGAGGCGCGTTCTTTAGGCGCGCCCCGGAGCGTTCGTGCTTGAGACGCTCCTACTTCACGAGTGTCCGAGCGGATCACAAGGTCGCAAGACCGAGGGGAATCTCATGTGGAGGCTGGCAGGGGGCGATGTGCTCGGCGCTGTGCCGAGACTTTCCGTCGTCCCAGCGACCGAAACTTGGGGCGTCAGTGTCGCGTCCCGCGGCACAGCCGGACATGGAGGTGGTCGCGGAGGCGGCGGACGGGCGCAGCGCGCTCGAGCAGGTTCGCGCGCACCGGCCCGATGTTCTGCTGGCGGACATCCGGATGCCGGTGATGGACGGGCTCGAGCTGACGCGCCGGTTGTCCGAGGAGGACCGGCTGGTAGCACGACCTCCTCCGGAAGGGTCAGCGTTCGGGATCACTAACCGGGAGTTCCGGGTCGGTCCGCGGGCGGCATGAGGCGGAGTTGGAGCATCGCCTCGAACCGGGCCTCCGGATCGGTGAGGTCGAGCTCGGCGACCTCCATCAGCCGCTTGAGGCGGTAGCGGAAGGTGTTCGGGTGGACGTGCATGGTGGCCGAGGCCGCGATCACGTCGCCGAAGGTGGCCAGCCATGCGGCGAGGGTCTCGGTGAGTGGAGTGTTGTGCTCGGCGTCGTACGCGCGGAGCCTGACGACGGGGCCGTCGGGCAGCTCGTCCTCGGCTGCCACCCTGTCGGCCAGGTCCATCAGGAGGTATGACAAATAGACGTCCGACAGGCGCGCGAACCTGGCCCCTGAGCGTCCGCCGCGCAGGACCCGGAGCGCGCGGTCGGCGTCGTTCCGTGACCGCGGCAGGTCTACCGGGCGCGCCGCCACCCGGCCGATGCCGATGACCACGGGGACACGGGTGCCGATCCGGGCGAGGAACTCTTCGGCCACCCGCAGCGCAGACTCGTCGGAAGCGGTCGGCAGGATCGCGTAGGTGACGCCGCCGAGCGAGGCCGTGGCGGTCCGCGGATGCACCGCGGCCAAGTGCAGGGCGAGGGCTCCCGAGACTCGGTTCCCGGCGGCCATCCGGTCCGGCGCCGAGGAATCCCCGGACACCGCCATCGCCAGGACACAGGCGGGTTGAGTCGAAAGCCCGAGGCGTACGGCCGCCTCGGGCGCGCCTGCGCCGCCTTCCAGGACCGTGGCGAGCAGATCGGTACGGAGCCGGCGTTCTACGTCCTCGCCCGCCCTCCGGCGGAGCAGGTGCAGCGCGACGACCTTCGCGGCCTCGACGAGGGACTGTTCGTGGTCGGCGGTGAGCGGCTCGCCGACCACGACCCAGATGGAGCCGAGGATCTCTCCGCCCGCCCGGACGGCGATCGCCACGCGGGGCTTGTCCGCGACGCCCTCCACGTAGAGGGGCCGTTCGCTGCGGTAGAGGGCGTGGAAGGCTCCGCGTTCCTCCAGCGCGCGCAGCTTGTCGGCGGGCACCTGACGGTCGAGGATCGTCGCGATCCTGGCCTCGTCGCCTTCGTCCTGCCGGCTGGAGAAGGCCAGCACCCGACCGTTGCGATCCTCCACGGTCACCGGGCCGTCGAGCAGCGCCGCGACCGCGTTGGCCACAGCGAACAGGTCCCCGGCGACCGGTGGTTCTTCTCGATCCTCGGCCGTGCCGACCTCGTCCACGGCGAGCAGGGACCGCAGCAACGCGGCGACCTGGGCCCAGGACGCTCCCGGCGTGAGACCCAGCACGGTGATACCGGTACGCGTGGCGGCGTCCCGCACTGATTCGTCCACCGCGACCGGGGACCGTACGATCACCGCCGTGGCGCCGAGCCCGGCCGCCCGCTGAACGAGCGCGACGACCTGGTCGGCGCCGTAGACCCCGACACCCAGCACCACGGCACCCGGCAGCCGAGCCGGTTCGTCCCGGGCGTCGTGAATCAGCACACCGCCGACGGGCCGCGCGGGATCGGGCTCGCCCGCCACGACCTCGACCAGGGTGGAGCCCAGGTCGGTGAGGATACGGCCGAGCACGACCGCCGACGGCACGATCACCGTCACACCATAGGTGAACCGGAGGATCGGCCGGCATGCACGCCGGAGGCTCGGCGCGGCCGTCGATCAGGCGGGTGCGCGTCCCGCGCCGACGGCCGTCCGCGGCCGGGACTCGGTCCCGCTCATCGGGCGATCCACTCGGTGGAGACGGTGACCTCGGCCAGCCGTTCCGGGATGGGCCGGACGCCGAGGCCCGGGCCGCGGGGTACCTCCAGGTGCCCGTCCCGCAGTACGAACGGTTCGGTGATGTCGGTCCGGTAGTACCTCCCCGAGGCGGACGTGTCGCCGGGCAGGGTGAAGCCGGGCAGGGCGGCCAGCGCGACGTTGGCGGCCCGGCCGAGCCCGCTCTCCAGCATTCCTCCGCACCAGACGGGCACGCCGTGCGCGGCGCACACGTCGTGGATCCGCCTCGCCTCCAGGTATCCGCCGACCCGGCCCGGTTTGATGTTGATGATCGAGCAGGCCCCGAGGGCGATGGCGTCGGCGGCCGCACGTGCCGAGACGATCGACTCGTCCAGGCAGATCGGCGTGCGTACGGCCTGTGCCAGTTGCGCGTGGCCCCGTACGTCCTCCTCGTCCAGCGGCTGCTCGATGAGCAGCAGCCCGAACTCGTCCAGGCGCGCCAGGTGCCGGGCGTCCGCGAGGGTGTAGGCGGTGTTGGCGTCGACCTGGAGCGGCACGTCGTCTCCGAAGCGCTCGCGGACCGCGCGGACCGGTGCCACGTCCCAGCCGGGCTCGATCTTCAGTTTGATCCGCGTATACCCCTCGGTGAGGTAGCCCTCGACGGCGTCGAGCAGTTCGGGGATCGAGTCCATGATTCCCACTGAGACGCCGGCGGCGACCCGGTCGGTGGTGGCCCCCAGCCACTCGCCGAGCGACAGCGACCTGGTACGCAGCCAGGCGTCCAGGACGGCGGTCTCCAGGGCGGCCTTCGCCATCCGGTGCCCCTTGAACGCGGCGAGCGCGGGGGCCACCGCCCACGGATCGAGTTCGGGCCGCCGGAACAGCGCCGGGATCAGGTGCCCGCGCAGCACGTCGATCGCCCCATCGGTGTACTCCGCGGAGTACACCGGGTCGGCCATCGTGACGCACTCGCCGTAACCCTCGCCATCGCCGGTCTCGACCCTGACCAGCAGGATGTCCCTGGTCGTCTGCGTCCCGAACGACGTGCGGAACGGAGACACCAGCGGCATCGCGATCCGGCGCAGTTCCACTCCGACGGGTTTCATGACCGCCCCTTCCGACCTCGTTCGATCACGTACCAACCGGCCCTCGTGAAGCCGGTGACGGCCCGACCCTCGGCCATCAGCCCGCCGAGCGTGTCGCGGACCGCCCGCTGCCATTCGAGCGCCAGATCAGGGTCGGCGCTTCGCATCGCCTCCATGTCGGCCGGTATCCGGACCAGGACGACCTCACCGTCCCGCCGCCCGGCGGCCGGGCCGCCGTCGGGCTTGGCGTCGAGCCCGACCACCGGCTCGGGCCCGGGATCCGCGACGTGCGGCCGTCCGCCGCAGGCGGCCGACACACGCTGATCGGCCAGATTCCAGTGGACCAGGATCCGATCGCTCTCGATGCCCGCGTTGACCTCGTCCTGCATCGCCCCGTAGAAGTCGGGGAGGTACTCGGCGGGGACCGCGCCGAGCTTCGCCATGTTGAAGTACGCGTTGCGGCTGATCAGCGGGTCGTACGTCCAGGTCACCGTGGTGATGCCACGCTCCAGCGACCAGGCGCGCTGGTGGACCTTCATCGCGTATCCGACACCGCGTCCCCGGGAACCGCTCCCGACCCCGGCGATGTGCGAGTGCAGCCCGGCGGTGGCCAGCAGTCCGACGCACGCCCCGACCATCCGGCCGTCCGCATAGGCGCCCGCGACATAGCCGCCTGCGTGCCCGATCGACTGCATCAGCTCCGGCATGATCAGGCTGCTGCCCGCCGGAGGCCGCCACACGCGGTCCAGGAGCGCGCACGCCTCGCGCAGGTCGAGGGGGTCCTCCAGTTCCCGGATCTTCAGCCCCGCCCCGTGGGCGGCCAGGCCGGCCGCTTCTCTCGCCTCGGCGACGAGCTCGCCGGTCACACCGGCTCCTTGGTCAGCTCGCGGACCAGCGCCGCCACCAGCGCGGTCCGGCGTGGCAGCTCCGCCACGATCACGTGTTCGTGGTCCGCGTGCGCCCCACCGCCGACGGCACCGAGCCCGTCCAGCGTGGGGGCGCCGACGCCGGCGGTGAGGTTCCCGTCGGAGCCGCCTCCGACGGCCACTCCCGACAGCGACCCGAACCCGAGCTCGCCGTACAGCCGGTGGGCACGGGCGAACAGCCGCGCCGATGAACTCTCCTGCAGCGGCGGCCGATCGGGGCCGCCGGACAGTTCGAGCCGCGCGCCGTTCAGCGCGGGCGGCAGGGCGCGGATCGCGGTGTCGACCCGGTCCTGTTCGGCGGTGGTGGCCGCCCGTACGTCCACGAGGAGTTCCGCCGAGGCGGGCACCGTGTTCCGGGTGGTTCCGGCCGAGGCGACCGTCGGGGTCACCGAGGTCCCCGCCTCCGGGTCACCGAGCGCGGAGATCGCCAGGATCTGGTGGGCCAGTTCGTTGGTCGCGTTCACCCCGCGGTGTGGTTCGAGACCGGCGTGCGCGGCCCGGCCGGTGATGCGCAGATCGTAGGTGGACACCCCCTTGCGCGCGGTCTTCAGGGCTCCCTCCTCGCTGGCCTCCAGGATCAGGGCGGCGGACGTACGGCGGGCCTCGTCCTCGATGAGGCTCCGCGACGTGCGTGACCCGGTCTCCTCGTCGCTGGTGACCAGCACGGTCACCCCGTCGAGATCGTCCAGTACGGACAGGGCGTGAAAGAGCTGGGCGAGGCCGGCCTTCATGTCGAAGCACCCCGGCCCGGTCAGCCGCCCGTCCTCGATGGCGAACGGATGGGTGCGCAGCGAGCCGACCGGCCAGACGGTGTCGAAGTGGCCGAGGAGGAGCACCCGGTCGCCGGAGCCGAACCGCCAACGCAGATGCGGCCGTCCGCCGGCGTCCAGCCGTTCGGGGGACCGCCCGGTCAGCCGGGTCCCGAGTCCGGCCACCGCCTCGGCGCACTCGCGTACGGCCGCCAGGTCCGCGGTGGGCGACTCCACGAACACCAGCTCTTCGATGTCGGAGAGGAGCCCGGCCGACCGGGCCTCGACGGCCGCGCGAAGATCTCGCACGTCAGCCCACCTTCGGTGTCGCGCGGCCACCGTGGTGGAGATACCGCGAGCCGTCCGGGAGCGCGTAGAAGGTCGCGGACAGCCAGCCCTTGATCCCCGGTCTGCGGGTCACGAACACGCCCGGCTCCAGCGGGCGCAGCTCCTGCTCGATCTCGCGCTGGGACTCGGGGATCAGGTCGGCGAGCACCCCGGTCACCGTGGTGCGCATGACGAGGTCGTCGCCACGGTCGAACACCTCGATGCGCGTCGAGGCGCGCTCGTACGTCCCGATGTAGCGGGACACGTCGTCCGCGACGGGATCGGCGGCCGGTTCGGGCGGTTCCGGCATGGCCACCCCGGCCAGTTCGGCGAAGATCTCCGAGTAGAGGTCCTGGTAGAGGCCGCGCGTGTCGCCGCCGTTGGTCAGCAGGCACACGGCCAGCCCGGCCTCCGGGAGCACGCGCAGGAAGGCGGACTGGCCGATGGTGTCGCCGTCATGGCCGTACAGGCGATGTCCCGACCAGTCCATCAGGATCCAGCCGAGCCCCCACGCGTCGCCGAACGTGCGGGTATCGGGCAGGGCGACCTGGGGCGTGTGCATGGCTTCGGTGCTCGCGGCCGACAGCAGGCGCATGCCGTTCCCGGCCAGGCCGCCGTCCAGGTGCAGCCGGGCGAAGGTGAGGACGTCGCGGGGGGTCGAGCAGATGAGCCCGGCCGGACCCGCCGATCGCATCAGCGTCCACTGCGGCGCGACCACCGGCGGCTCACCCACGTGGCCCGCGGCGGCGCGGAACCGGAGCACGTCCTCCGGCAGCGTCGCGGTGTGGGTGAGGCCGAGGGGCTGGTACAGCCGCTCGCGCATCAGCCGGTCCCACTGGACGCCGCTGACCCGCTCCAGCACCCTGCCGACGAGGGTGAGACCCGCGTTGCAGTACGACATGGTCGCGCCCAGCGGGTGGTTCGCGGCGGCCTCCACGAGCTTTTCGACGTAGAGCTCCAGGCAGTCGTCGCCGCGGCCGGTGTCGAGGAAGAAGTCGCCGTCGATCCCGCTGGTGTGCGTGAGCAGGTGGCGCAGCGTCACCTTCTCGGTCAGTTCGTCGGTGCTCAGTTTCAGCTCGGGCAGCACCGAGACGATCGGCGCGTCCAGCGCCAGTGCCCCCTCGTCGACGAGCATCATGGCGACGGTGGTGGTCCAGACCTTCGAGATCGAGCCGATCTGCCACAGCGTCTCGGTGGTCGCCTCGATCCCGGCGTCGGCGTTGGCCAGGCCGGTGGCGGTCTCGATCAGGTCGCCGCCGGACAGGATGCCCAGGCTCGCGCCCGGGACGCCGTGCCGCTCGGTCAGCGCGGCCAGGCGATCCGTCCAGTGGGTGCTTTCAGACATTCTCGGCTCCTAGATGTCGCTCGACCCAGCCGATGAGCCGGCGGGAGTAGTCGGCCCGGTGGGAGGGCCGCCCGTGCAGGATGAACAGGTGGTCACCGCCCGGATAGCGGACGAGACGGACGGGCACGCCGCGCGTACGGAGCGCGTGGAACCACTGCTCCGCCTGGCCGATCGGACAGCAGTCGTCGGCTCCCCCGTGCAGGATCAACGTGGGCGCGCGCACGCCGTCGACATGGCTGAGCGGAGAGAGTTCCACCAGCCGGTCGCGGGGGCCGACCTCCATGGCGGTCAGTTCCTCGCCCTGGTCGGAGGTGCCCGCCATGGAGAGCAGGTCGATGACGACCCCGCCGGGGACGGCGACCTTGAAGACGTCGCTGCGCGCCGACAGCCAGCAGGTGAGGTAGCCGCCGTAGCTGTAGCCGGTCAACGCGATCCGCGCGGGGTCGACCAGGCCCTCGTCGATCAGGGCCTGGACGGGCTCCAGGACGTCTCGCTCGTCGGCCTCGCCCCAGGCGCCGATGGCGGCCGTGTAGAAATCCTCGCCGTAGCCGTCGCTGCCCCGAACGTTGAGCGCGAGGATCGTCCAGCCGCGAGCGGCCAGCTCGTGGTGGTAGAGGTGCACGGGGTCGGCGTGCGGGGCCCAGGCGTTGTGCGGTCCGCCGTGCACGTCCACGAGCAGCGGCCCCACGGAGGGGGCGCCGGGATCCCTGATGAGCAGCCCGTGCACCCGCGTGCCGTCGGAGACCGTGAAGTCCCGTTCGGCGATCGAGGGGAAGGCGACGTCCGGGAGGGACCCGGCGGTGTGCTCGGTGAGACGTACGGCCTCGCCCGTGCCGAGGTCGAGCAGCGCGATCTCGGCGAAGCTCGATCCGTCGGCCACCGCCAGGGCGGCCCGCCCGGCCTTGGCGGCGACGGAGCACCCGCTCACCCCGGTCGCGGCCGCCAGCGGGATCTCGGCGATCCCGTCGGCGCCGAGCCGGTAGAGCCGGGTGACCCCACGGTCGCGCGCGCAGAAGACGATCTCACTTCCCTCGGCGTCCGTGAACTGCGGCAACGCTCCCGGATAACCGGGCATGCCGGGCATCACGTTCCGGTCGAGCGGAGCGCTCAGCGCGACAGGAGGCGAGCCGTCGAGCGGCTGGCGCAGCAACTCCAGGTGCCCGGCGGTGACGGTGCTCCTGCCGACGAGCAGGAGCGCGTCGCCGCCGGGGAACCAGGCGACCGTCGCGGTCAGACCTCCGGCGTTGCCGGCGACCCGCCGCCCGGTCCCGTCCGCCTCGATCAGGTAGACGGCGCGGGCACCGGTCACGTCGGCCCGGTCACCGAACGACGCGGAGAAGGCGATCCGGGTTCCGTCGGGGGACCACGCCGGTGGCCCCATGAGGAAGTCGCCGTCGGTGAGCCGCCTCGTCCGGCCCGTCGCTACCTCGACGACGAACAGCTGCGTACGGACGTTGCCGATCAACCCGAGGCCATCGACCTTGTAACCGAGCCGGTCGATCTCGACGGGTGCCACCGGGTCGAGGACGGACGCAGGGGCGGCGAAGGCGATCCGGGTTCCGTCCGGACTCCAGACGGGGACGCCGGCGGCCGGTTCCCCGGACGTCAGCGGCGTCGCCTCCCCGCCATCTGCGGGCAGCAGGTGGATCCGGCCTGCGCGCAGGAACGCCACGGTCGAACCGTCGGGGGACCAGCGCGGCGCGGTGTCGGCGGCACCGTGGGTGAGGCGCCGAGGCGCCCCGCCGTCGGCGGTGACCTCCCACAGGGAACTGTCCGCCCGGTCCAGCTCGGCGTTCTGGGTGGTCAGGGTGTAGACCACCCGGTCCCCGTCGGGGGAGAGGGCAGGATCGCCCGGGATCGCGAACCTATACAGATCGTCGATGACGAGTGGCCGGGTCACCGGGCCTCCTCAAGAGTGGGCACACAGACAGCACCGCCGACTGGGTGAACAGTAGACATCGGGCCCGGGGCCGCGGTTCGTACCGCCGTCCGAAAAAACGGCCCGGCCCATGTGCGCCCCGATGACACCCCACGGCCGCGTCGGCCAGGGTGAGGATGGGGTGGCCGGGGCGCTGTGCCGAGGCTTTCCGTCGTTCCAGCGACCAAGAGCTGGGGCGCTGAGAAAAGGTCCGGCCCTGGACTCCCGTGGTGGGAGGCCAGGGCCGGTGGTTCATGGCGTCGGCTTACTTGGCGCGGCGCGCGTAGTGCGCGCCCAGGCGGGTGCTCGGGACCGGCGGGCCGGGCTCAGGAGGGGCGGGAGAAGCGGCGGGCGGCCAGGAGGAGGCCTAGGAGGGCGGCGAGGGTGATGAGGGTCCATTCGGCCAGGACCGGGGGGTGCCAGTGGCCCCAGCTGAGCTGCTGGAACAGTGGGCCCTGCGGGCCCGGTAGGTAGGCCGCCACGGTGCGGCGCATGCCGTCGACCGCGTAGCTGAGTGGATTGATCAGCGCCAGTGTCGCCATCCAGGTGGGCATGGCGGCGAGCGGGAACATCGCGCCCGACAGGAACGTCAGCGGGGCCATGAGCACGGTCAACGCGGTTCCGAAGGTCTGCGGCCGGCCGATCAGGGTGGCCGCCAGCACGCCGAAGGCCGTCATGGCGAGCGCGGTCAGGACGAGTTCGACCAGGAGCAGCGCGTACAGGCCGGGGTCGAAGGGGACGCCGATCGGGGTGGCGGCGGTGAGGAGCAGCGCCGCCTGGCAGGTGGCCGCGGTGGTGCCGCCCAGGCACTTGCCGATCAGCAGTGTGCCGCGCCGGACCGGGCTGACGAGCATCTCGCGGAGGAAGCCGTTCTGGCGGTCCCACAGCACTGAGGAGCCGACGGAGACGGCCGGCCCCTGGGCCGCCATGAGCAGGATCCCGGAGAACAGGAAGAGCTGATAGGCGGGCCCGCCGCCGGCCGTGGGAAGGAGACCGGCGACGCCGGCGCCGAAGACGAACAGGAACAGCAGCGGCTGCAACAGCGAGATGGCGGTTCCGGTGCGGTCGCGGGCGAAGTGCAGGATCTCGCGCCGCCACACCATGCGCAGCGCGCGCAGTTCGGCGCGCAGGCCCCGGGGGACGGGCCGGGCCGGTGCCGGGCCGGTGTGCGGACCGGTCACGGGTTCGGGGGCGGGGGCGTCGGGTTCCGCCGGGACGCCGTCGCGGATCCGGTGCCCGGTGTGGTGGAGGAAAACGTCGTCGAGGCTGGGCGGGACGACCTTCGCCTCATGGACGAAGACGTCGAGTTCGGTGAAGATCCGTCGTAGGACCCGCGTGCTGTCGGTGACCCTTACCGACAGCCCGTACGGGCCGGTGGTCACGTCCAGGCCGAGGCGTTCGCGCAGCAGGCGGGCGGCCGCCGCGTCGTCGGCGGTGCGCAGGTCGATCCGGTCGGCTCCGAGGACCGACTTCAGCTCGTCGGGAACCCCCTCGGCGACGATGCGTCCGTCGTCGATGATCGCGATGCGGTCGCACTGGTCGGCCTCGTCCAGGTAGTGGGTGGTCAGGAACAGCGTGACCCGCTCGCTCCGGCAGACCTGCCGGAGGTGCCGCCAGACCCGGGCGCGCGCCTGCGGGTCCAGGCCGATGGTGGGCTCGTCCAGGAAGAGGACCTGGGGACGGTGCAGCAGCGCCCGGGCGATCTCCAGACGCCGCCGCATGCCGCCGGAGTAGGTGCGCACCAGCCGGTCGCGGTGGCCGGTCAGTCCGACGAGGGCCAGGGTCTCGTCGATGCGCGCGGGCACCTCGGCGACGGGAACGTCGTACAGGTCGGCGTGGAAGCGCAGGTTCTCCGCGGCGGTGAGGTCGCCGTCCAGTGTGGTCTCCTGGAAGACCATGCCGAGGCTGCGCCGCGCCCCGGCGGGATCGGTGCGCGTGTCGTGGCCGGCGATCTCTACCCGGCCGGACGTGGGCGCGGCCAAGGTGCAGAGCATCGCGATCGTCGTCGTCTTGCCCGCGCCGTTGGGGCCGAGGAAGCCGAAGCTCTCGCCCGGAGCCACGGTCAGCTCGATTCCGTCGACCGCGGTGACGTCGGCGTACCGCTTGCGCAGGTCGGTCGCCCTGATCGAGGGGACGACGGGCGCGGTTCCGGCGGACGCCGGCGCCGGACTCGGTCGCAGGCTCACGAGGGCTCCGGGAGGCACTCGGCCCAGTGGTCCGGCACGACGAACCCGAAGCTCCATCGGTGGCGCTCGGTCGGGTTGACGATGCAATGCCACAGCAGCCGGTCCGGGTCCTGCTCGATCTTGAAGAACCGCACCATCCGGGGGCGTTCGCGAAGGGTGACCAGCTCGCCGGTGGCGGGGTTCTGGTAGCGGAAGAAGGAGGTGCGCTCCGGGTCGGCGAAGTCGCCGTCGAAGTCGACGATGTACATGCGCCAGCCCGGTTGGTCCGCGTTGGTGTGCCAGAGCCGGTAGGCGGACGGCGGGTACCACATGCTGCCCGAGAAGCGAACCTCGGCGTGGAACACGTCCTCCAGCGCGGCGATCGCGCGCGTCTTGGCGGCCAGGTAGGCGTCGTATCCCTGGTGCGCGACGTGCTCGTCGAGGTTGATCAAGTGGAAGTCGCGCCTGACATCACCGGGGGGCGCGGCGGCGACTCGGTCACGCCAGGCCTGGTACTCGGGGCCGGACGGCGCCAACGCGGTCGAGTGCAGGTCCTCCTCACGAAACGCGTCGTGGAAACGGGCCAGGTCGACCGTGGACGGTTGAACCTTGAGCCGCGGAAGCTCGTCGATGATCGCGCCGAACCCGGGCAGGTCGTTCATGTCGTACTCGTAGTGATAGACCGCGCCTGCCGGTGGCTTCGGGAGGTCCCCGGCCTGCGGGGCGTCCAGCGGCTCCGGCACGCCCCTGGCAGCGGCCCCGGCGGATGCCGTCATGAGGTCGCGGACGGTGAAGTCGTAGCCGCCGGTACGGGCGAGCCGGATCACCTCCTCGACCCCGGTCAGGGCCTTCATCTGCTGCCGGACCTGCGGGTCCTCCTCGGCCAGGCGCAGGAACCGGGTGCAGGACTCAACGGTCATCGGGTCTCACTCCTTCGATGGGCGGGGCGGGGCCGGCGGGTCGAGGAGCAGGACCGACGGGGTGCTCTCGGGCCGGGCCAGACGCAGGAAGTGCATGCCGAAGCCCGCCAGGCCCAGCATCAGGCCCGGAAAGAATCCCGATTCCGGTCCCGGCCGGGCGTCCTCCAGGTTCCGCCACTGGGCCTGGGCCTGGACGTTGGCCTCCATCCGGAAGGCGGGCTCTTCGGCGAGCTCGGCGAACCGCAGGAACAACTCGGCGTTGCCCGAACGGCCATGGCAGAGCGAGTCGTTCTGCAGGCGCGGGAAGCCGCGCATCGTGGCCGTGAGCGCTTGGCGCGCCTCGTGGAGCATGGCGTCGTCGCGCTTGCCGAGCAGGGCCCAGCTGTGGATCCGGGTCATGCCGATGCCGGCGGCGCCGTTGCACCAGGCGTTGGCGTAGTGGCGCCCGTTGCGGAGCCGGCCGCCCGGGATGCGCCGCAGGTCGTACCAGTCCTGCTCGTCATGGTCGAAATGGCGGGCCTCGTAGGCGAAGGCGCGCCGACCGGCGTCGACGTATCCGGAACGGTCGTCGCGGCACCCCAGCATGATCAGCGCCCAGCCGATGCCGCCGGCCCCATGTGAGAGGCCGGTCAGGTCGGCCGCCACGGTGTGCGGGTCCGGGCTGGGCCACGAGAGGGTGTCGCCGTCGGCCCGCGCATGGCGCAGCAGGTGCGCGGCGCATCGGTGCGCCTGCTCCAGACCGTGGCCGCCGGTGGCGTCCGCGAGCCCGAGGAACACGGGGATGAGCCCGGCCACGCCGTGGAAGACGTCGAGGTGGCGGTCCTGCTCGATCAGGTCGGCGGTCTCGTCGGCGAGGTGGACGGCACGGTCGAGCAACGCGCGGTCGCCCCACAGGCGGTGCAGATGGGTGAGGAGGTAGACCAGTCCGCCGAGCCCGGCGAAGGCCCCGATGCGGCCGCGGCCGCGGGTGTCGAGCGCGTGGGCGAGGGCGCGTTCGGCGGCGCGGCGGAACTCCGGCCGCGGATCCGCCTCGTGGAGGTGGGCGAGGAAGAACGCGACACCCGCCGACCCGAGGTACAGGTCGCCCTCGATGTCGACCTCGGCCTTGCCGTCGCCGGTGATGACGTACGACGTCCATGGCGCACCGTCCGGCCCGCGCAGCATCCGACACAGCCGCAGCCCGACGGCGCTCGCCTGCTCGACGCAGGTGGCCGCGAAGTCCGGGCTCGTGACGTCGCCGCCGGACAGGCCCGCGGCGATGTACTGGTCCTGCTGAGCGCGGTTTCGCACGGAGAGCCGCCGGATCCGCGCGGCGGCGTGGTCCAGCGGCGTCGCCTCGACCGTGGCCGCGACCTCGTCGCGGTGGTCGTGGACGAGCCGGTCGCCGTCCGCGTCGACCGTGAACATGGGCACGTCCAGCCGCCACATCGACGCCAGCTCCCAGGGCGGCAGCACGCCCTCGCCGTCCCAGTTGCGGGGGAACGTGCGCACCGTGTTGACGAGCAGGTCCACCTCCAGCGGTTCGATCAGGCACTTGGGGTGGCGCGCGGACGCGAGCAGTTGCGCGTAGACCTGCGTGCTCCAGTTGATGAAGCGCACCCGGGTGTCGGCGAAAAGGCCGGTCACGTACTCGACCGCCGGCTCGGGCCGCTCCTGGAACCACCGGTAGACGCGGTGGAACCCGGTCCTGATCGCGTCGATGAAGTCCTCGGCCCGGGTGAGCTCGTCTCCGACGAAGACGCGGTTGGGCGCTCCCGGCTCGACCAGCACGCCCGCGCGGTGTGTCACGGCCGCTCCGAAGGACATCCGGTGCTCGTTGACCCGGGGGACCGGCATCGGCATCCGGTAGGCGTCGCCCCCCGAGTAGCCGCTGAGCCTCATGCCCGTGTCGGCCGCGGTCGCGGGTGCGGGCGCGGGCCATTCGATCAGGCCGGTCCTGAACACCGAGTCCATGAGCGTGCCGGACGGCCGCGGTTGCCCCCTGGGCGGCGCGCCGAGCACGGTCTCGCAGTCACAGATGAACGCGTGGCCGTCGGCGACCAGGACGTTCTCGAAGTGCAGGTCGCCCCCGCCGAGGATGTAGAAGATGGCGAGGTAGCCGCCGAGTTCGGCGTACACGTGCTCGGCCTGCTCGCGCGTCTCGACCCGGTTGCGTCCGGACGGGATCAGCGCCTCGTAGCCGTAACCGTCCCTGGGCAGCACCGACCGCGGGGCGAAGTCGAGGACATCGTCGTCGCGCAGCCGGACCAGCAGCTCCTGCAGCGCGGCCTCGCCACGGACACAGCGTGGCTTGTATACGAACGACTCGTCGGTGCCGTCCGCCAGCGTGACATCGACGATCGCCACGCTGCGGGCACCGGCGTGCATGTCGGATCGGCCCAGGCGCACGGAGCGCACCCCGGCGATCGGCGCACCGAAGAACGCCGCGGCGACGGCGTCGGCGTCGGCGCGCAGCCGGGCGATCATCTCGCGGCCGTGGCCGGCGAGCAGCTCGGTGACGTGCGCCAGCCATCGTCCCAGGACCGGGAAGTCCAGGTAGAAGCGGTGGTAGGACGCGGCGTCGGAGAACGTCTTGTCGAGGTAGGCCAGGTAGTCCTCACGGGTCGTCCGTGCCGGGTCGATGCCGTGCAGCGCGCAGTGCGCCTTGGAATCGGCCTCCACCGCCCAGGCCAGTGCCAGCTCGAAGCGGCCGAGCAGGTGAGCCTGGAAGTCGTCGATCACTCGGGCGTCGATGCGGAGGGCCGTTCGGTCGGCGTCCGCCGCGAGGGCTTCGCCCAGCCGCCGGCCCAGCTCGGTCAGGAACGGCTCGCAGGCGATGGCGAGCCCGCCGTAGTAGGCGTCGGGTTCGCGCCAGTTCGCCTCGGCGGTCCGGTCGCCGGACCGGTCCAGCCCTTCCAGGGCGGCCTGGTACGTCGGCAGCCATTCGGCCTGCAGGTCCGTGAGGATCCGGCCGAGGGCGTCGTCGGCCCTGGTGAGCGTCAGCTCGTGCCGCCGGTACTCGGTCAGGAGGTCGGTCAGCGAGCGCCGGGTGTGCCGCGCCGGCCCCGGCCGCCGCGCGCGCTCCTCATGGAACCGCCCGGCCAGCCGGTCCGCCAGCCGGCCGATCCGCCACCGGTCGAACTCCGTCAGCGGTGGCGCGTCCTCGGCCGGCCGCAGCGCGGCGACGACCTGAGCCTGTTCGGAGAGGTTCGCGGCACGGGCCGCGAGGTCCAAGGGGAAGAGTGGGGTCACGGCGGGGTTCCTCGCTCCGGCGGTCTGCGCGGGCCGGTGGGCCGGTGGGCCGACCGCGTCGGCCCACCGGTTGGTTCTCGTTCGGCGGTCGACTACTTGGTGCCGCCGTCGCAGATGATCGTGAACGGACCCGCGCTGCAGCTGCTCGCGCAGGCGTACACCTCGGTGGCGGCCACGCCCTCGGTCCAGAAGTCGAGGGTCTCCTCGTCCAGCGGCTCGACGGAGGCGGGAACGGTGCCCGCGGAGACCCCGAACGCCTCGGGAGCCGCCAGCATCTCGGCGCGGACCTCCGCGTCCGCCGCCGCGTGACGCAGTACGCTGCTCGGTGACATCGCCTTTCTCCTTTTCTGTCGTGAACCCTGCCGTGCTATTCGACCAGTTCGGTCGCCAGTCGAATGCCGAGCTGCCGTTCGGCATTCTTGATCTCGGCTATCGCGGCGTCCATGTTCGGTTTGTCGTTCTGCCAGGCGATCATCTCCTCTTCCTCGGCGGATATTCCATCTCGAATCCAGAGGGATTCGAGCCATTCCTTGGTGGTCTGGGGGTGCAGGTCCGTCACCGGGGTCATCCGCGCCAGCAGCGGCTCCTCGTGGAGTGAGAGCGCGAGCCGGAGCACCTCCTGCAGCCGGCCGTCGGGCGGTAGCAGCGCGCACAGCAGCATGAGGTGCTGGATCTGACGGACCGTCTCGATCGCCCGATGCTTGGTCAGATCGCTCGGCGGCTTCGGCCCGGTGCCCTTGAGTCCCACGCGCATGTCCTCCTCGGGCGATCGATGTGATCGCTTTGTGTAATTACGTGGTCACACAGAGTTAAACAAGATGGATGCTATTGGTGTGCCAGTGGGAAGTCAAGACCCCGTGGAATGTCCCATAGAGGGTGATTTGAGAGGAGTGAAGGTCGAGGGCTTGCCAGTCGAATTCATCAATGCTGGAATCTGCTCACGCGCGGAAGTTCGGAGGGCGCGAACGGTCCGCGAAGTCTTATTTTTCGGTATTCATCGTGGAGGAGGTGGAATGGCGACTCCCGCGACTCCTGTCACCGTCGATCTTTTGGATCCCGAACTGCTACGGGACCCGTTTCACGGCTATTCGCGGCTGCGCGAGCGGTCGCCGATGGCGCAGGTCGTGCACGGCGACCGGGGCTCGGCCCTCTGGATCGTCACGCGGCACGCGGACGTCCGGCTGGTGCTGAGCGACCGCAGGTTCGTCAACAACCCGCGCAACGTGCCCGGCATGGAGCTCGAGGACGCCCGCACGGAGATCTTCCGGACCATGGGGATCGACGAGGAGTACGCGCCGTACCTGCTCCGGAGCGTGCTGGACGTCGACGGCGACGACCATCTCAGGCTCCGCAGGCTCGTCTCCCGCACGTTCACGGCGCGCCGGGTCGCGACGCTGCTGCCCCGGGTCAGGGAGATCACCGGCAGGCTGCTCGACCGTCTTCCCGACCGGGCGTCCCCGCAGGACGGCGTGGTGGACCTCCTCGAGCACTTCGCCTATCCGCTGCCGATCACGGTCATCTGCGAGCTGGTCGGCATCCCCGAGGAGGACCGCGAGCAGTGGCTGCGGTGGAGCAGCGCCCTGATGCGATCGCATGAGACCGGGAACTTCACCGCGGCGATCCGCGGCATCGTGGAGCACATCGAGGAGCTCGTCGCACGCCGCCGGGCCGAGCCCGCCGACGATCTGCTGACCGCGCTGATCGGCGTCCACGACGAGGACGGCTCCGTGCTCAGCGAGTTCGAGCTGGTCACCATGGTGCTGACCATCGTGCTGGCCGGGCACGAGACCACCGCGCACCTGATCGGCAACGGCATGGTGGCGCTGCTGACCCACCGCGACCAGCTCGAACTGCTGCGCGCCGGCACGACCGTGCTGCTGCCACGCGCCGTGCACGAGCTGATGCGCTGGTGCGGGCCGGTGCAGGCCGCCCGGTTCAGGTACGCCGCCGAGGACGTCGAGATCGGCGGCAGGAGGCTGCGGAAGGGGTCACCGGTGATGGCCAGCCTCGTCTCCGCCAACTTCGACCCGCGCCGCTTCGCCGACCCCCACCGGCTCGACATCACCCGGCAGCCGGACGGCCGTCAGGAGACCCACCTCGGATTCGGCCACGGCCTGCACTACTGCCTCGGCGCCGCCCTGGCCCGCCAGGAGGCCGAGGTCGCCTTCACCGGCCTCCTCGGCCGCTACCCCGACCTGTCCCTCGCCGTCCCCCCGGAGAACCTGGACCGCATCCCCATGCCCGGCGCCTGGCGGCTGGCCGCCCTCCCCGTACGGCTCACCCCCACCGCCTGACCTGTGCCCACCCCGCCGTTCGCGGGACTCAGCGCGTGTTCGGCGCGGCGAGGCGGTAGAGGATCTCGCCGGCGTCCGGGACGACCAGGAGGTCCGGGTCCGGGTCCGCGATCCACCGGTCGACGTCGACGGTGGCGGGGTCGCGGTAGCCGAGGCCGTGGGCGGCGCAGACCTCCTCGGGGATGCCGGTGGCGAGCGTCACGTTGATCCGCGGCCGCTCCACCCCCGCCTCGAAGGTGCCCTGACCGCGCAGGTGCGTGCTGTGCGCCAGGACGCCGAGCGGCCGGTCGCGGAACCGGTCCCACTGGGCGAGGAAGTAGTCGCGCGTGTGGTAACCGATCTCGGCGAGGACCGCGCCGTGGGTGACGCTGAACCGGTCGATGTGCGGGGCGTAGACGATCACTTCACCGCCGTCGGCGATCACGGGCTCGACCTTGTACATCCCCTTGGCGGCCGTCCACATGTCGGCGTACCGGCGCGGCATGACCGACAGCACCGTCTTGTACGGCCGGTCGACGTACCGGACGTGCACGCGGGCGGACAGGTCGGCGGCCGCGGCCCAGGCGTCCTCGGGCGTCCCCGAGTAGAGGCCGGCCAGGTCGGTCCCGCCCGGCCGTACGACCATGGCCAGGCACAGCTTCGGCGTCGGGATCATCGCGGCGGCGTGGTCGATGATCGCCCGTACGGCGGTGATGCCGCGGGTGCCGATGATGTCGTGGCTGGTGATCAGGGCGCCGAGCCAGTGCGAGAGATCGATCACCTCCGGGCCGGCGACGCCCGGGAAGAAGTACTTGTTGCCCCCGGAGAACCCGACGACCTCGTGCGGGAACACCGGGCCGCAGACGATCACGAGGTCCGCGTCGACGACGAGACGGTTGATCCGTACGTCGACGCCACTGTCGAGCCGTCCGCCACTCAGCTCGCGGACCTGCTCGGCCGTGATCGTGCCGAGGGCCGCGTACGTCGCCGGATCGGACCAGGCGTGGTTGAGGACGGTCATCGCCGGGAGCAGACGGTCCCGGCCGATCCCGGTGGCGCCGACGAGGGCGTCGAGGGCGGCGTCGTCCATGGGCTGGTGGGTGCCGAGCGCGACCAGGACGTCGATGCGGGCCGCGCGGCCGGCGAGCGCGTCGTGCAGCAGGCGGAGCATCAGGGGCATCGGCGCCGAACGGGTGCCGTCCGGGATGATGACGGCGACGTGCCGGCCGTCCAGATCCCGGCCGGCCAGCATGTCCTGAACGGTCCGGCGGATCTCCTCCTCGGTGAGCGTGCGCTCCGGCCCGCCCGTTCCCTGTACCACGATCGGATCTTCCTTCCCTCGGTCGCCACCGCCTCCCCGGAAGACCATCTCACCATCGAATCCCTGATGAGAGAACGGGATCGCGCCCCACGGAACGCGCGGTTCCCGCGACGGGTTCTTCTGAGAATCCTCTGAGGAGCGCCGGTCTAGCCTCCTGCGGTCGGACGAGTCGACCGCAGCGAGGCGACGATGCAGGACAGGCCAGACGACGGGCTCTTCCCACGGGCTCTGCTGGACGCGCTGGCGAGCGCGCCGGAGGCGCCGGCGTTCGAGCACGGGGACCGTACGGTCTCGCGGGGCGCGCTGCTGGAGACGATCCGGCGGGTGGCGGGCGCGTTGCGGGCCGCGGGCCTCGGCCCCGGCCAGGGCGTCGCGCTGGTGACGTCGGTCTCGCCGGAGGCGTTCGCCGCGCGGGTCGCCGCGTACACGCTGGGCTGCCGGGTCGTCGGCGTACGGCCGGGGTACACGGCCGGGCAGCTCGCCGCGATGCTGGACGCCGACCTCGCGGCGATCGTGGTCGACGGACCGTCCGTGACGCCGGAGCTGATCGCGGAGGCCGGGGCGGCACCGCTGCTGTCGCTGGGGGAGAGCCCGGCAGGGGAGGATCTGCTCGCGGGAGCGGCCGACGGGCCGATGAGCGTCCAGGGGCGACCCGGCGACGTCGCCCGGCTGACCTACACGAGCGGCAGCACCGGGCGGCCCAAGGGGTGCGCGCAGACCTACCAGGCCCTCACCGCGCACTGGGCGCACCGGCCCGCCGCCTGGACGCCGGAGCTCGTCCGGATGGCGCACGGGTTCGAGCGCTGCCTGGTGTTCGGCACGCTGGCCAGCCCGGTGGTCATGGACTGGGCCACGTTGTCCCTGATGGGCGGGGGGACTTGCGTGATCCCGGATCCGGGCGACACGCGCCCGCTGTTCCCGTACGCCCTCGAGCGTCATCGGATCACCGGGACGATCATGACCGTGCCCCGGCTCTACCAGCTGCTCGACGTCCTGCGCGAGGAGGCCGCCGACCTGGGGAGCCTGCGAGCGGTCATGGTGTCCGGATCGCCGGTGAACCCGCGGCGGCTCACGGAGGCCGTCGAGCGTCTCGGCCCGGTGGTGTACCAGGGGTACGGACAGAGCGAGGCGGGTCTGATCTCGGTGCTGACGCCCGAGATGATCGCCGCGGGTCCGGCCGCCGTCCTGGCCTCGGTGGGCCGGCCGCTGCCGTTCGTGGACATCGAGGTACGGGACGAGGGCGGGCGCCCGGTCGGGATGGGGGAGACCGGTGAGATCTGGCTGCGCAGCCCGTACATGATGAGCGGGTACTGGGGCGATCCGGCACAGACCGCCGAAACGCTGCGGGACGGCCTGCTGCGCACCCGCGATCTCGGCCGGCTGGACGAGCGGGGCCTGCTGCACCTCGTCGGGCGTAGCCGCGACGTGATCATCGTCAACGCCGAGGTCTGCTACGCCGGTCCGATCGAGTCGGTCCTGGCGGACCACCCGGACGTCGACCAGGCGTACGTCGTCGGCATCCCGGACGAGCGGACCGGCGAGGCGATCCACGCGTTCGTGGTGCCGGCCGAAGGCCGGACCCCGGACCTCGGCGCGCTGGCCCGGGCCGTGCGGGAGCGGCTCGGCGCCGCGAGCGCGCCCGAGACGATCACGGTGATCTCCGAGGCACCGGTCGCTGCCAGCGGCAAGTTCGACAAGCGGGCGCTGCGATCCGGACTCGCGGACCGCGAGAAGCGGTGACCACGGATCGGCGTGGCGGTGGTCACCGTACGGACCGGGACCTCGTGACGAGGACGGTAACGGACCGTGATGATTGCCTGTCGAATCGTGCATATCCCCGCATCCGGCGCAGGTAGAAGCAGGTACCCGAAGGGGGAGTTCCCCCGTATCGCCGTCGGCCGGGCAGAGGGACGATCGGTCGTGGTTCCTCCGAACGAGTACACCGAGGCGCAGAAATGACAAAAATCCCCCTCTGCGGCCGGGCTGAGGAGTCGGGCCGTTCGATACCCGTCGGTGGTGTCGTGTGACCTCCTACGACGACCTCCCCGCCGGATTCGCAGACATCGTCGCCCCCAGTCGACAGGCCAGGGCCCTCGCGCGCGCCCTGAGCTTCGGATGGCGGCCCATGGTCGACCGCCTGAGCGGACGCTTCGTATCCCTCACGGTGCTCCGCATGGCCATCGAACACGGCACCCGCCTGCTACGACCGGATCCCGGAGTACGGGTCGAGGCCCTGGCCCGAGCGGCGGGCGCGCCGGTCTCCGGCGAGTGGGTCCGGCCGCCCGAGCCCGCCAAGGGCGCGATCCTGTACCTGCACGGCGGTGGGTACGCGTTCTGCTCGCCGCGCACCCACCGCACGCTCACGAGCCGGCTCGCCGCCGACACCGGGCTGCCGGTCCTCGCGCCGAGCTACCGCCTGGCCCCCGAACATCCGTTCCCCGCCGCGCTCGAGGACGCCCTGGCGGCCTACCGGTGGCTGCTCACCGACCTGCCGCCGTCCCGGATCGTGATCGCGGGCGACTCCTCCGGAGGTCACCTCGCCGCCGCCACGGTCGGTGAGGCGATCCGTTCCGGACTGCCGGCGCCGGGCGGCGTCGTGCTGTTCTCGCCCTGGGTCGACCTGAGCTGCGAACTGTCGGTGCTCAGCGACCGGGAGTACCGCGATCCGTTCATCAGCCCCGCGCTGGCGCGGCACTTCGGCCGGCTGTACGTCGGCGATCACAACGACTGGTCCGACCCGCGTCTGTCACTGCTGGACTGTGACGGCCTCGAGCTGCCGCCCTTCCTCATCCAGGTGGCGAAGCAGGAGGTCCTGCGCGGGGAGGCCGAACGGCTCGCCGAGGCCCTCACCAGCTCCGGAAACAGGTGTGAGCTGCAGATCTGGCCAGGGCAGATCCACGTGTTCCAGCTGTTCAACCGGCTGTTCCCCGAGGCACGGGCGGCCGTACGGGAGGCGGCCGACTTCATCCACACCGCCGTCGGCATCGATGCCGCAGACAAGGCGGCCTGATCGCCGAGCACGTCCGACACCCGTCGGCCGGTCCGACCGACCGATCCCGGTCAGGAGGAGCCGAGGGCCTCCCCCGGGTGGGACGCCCGGCCGACGGCGTGCTCGGCCGCGCCGAAGCGGGCCACCGCGACGGCGCCGGCGACGGCGAGCACGAAGCCCACCAGGGCGGCCCAGGTGTAGCCGGGGCGTGAGGCGTCGCCGAGCCAGACCACACCGAGCAGGCCGGGGACGACCGTTTCGCCCACGACGAGGGCCGCGGTCGCCCCGTTGACAGAGCCGATCTGCAGCGCGACCGTGTGCAGGTACATGCCTCCGACGCCGCCGACCGTCAGGGCGTACAGGGCGGGGTCGGCCAGCAGCGCGTCCGGGTCGAGCGGACGCACGCCGTTCAGCACGCGCACGCCCACGCCCACTGCGCCGAAACCCAGTCCGGACAGCAGCCCGGCCAGGATCGCGGCCTTGGCGCCCACCAGCCGTACGACGAGGAATCCGGCGCCGATGAGCAGCACGGAGATCGCCAGGAGCCACCAGTGGGTCGAGATCGAGGTGTCGCCGGTGCCCTCGTGCCCGGCCGCCCCGGCCAGCAGGACGAGAGCACTGCACACGACCGCGATGGACAGCCACTCGAGCCGGTTCAGCCGGACGCCCAGCAGCTTGATCCCCAACAGGGCGGTGATCACCAGGTTCGCACTGATCACGGTTTGCGACAGGAACAGGGGGAGTAGCCGGGCGGCCAGCGCGCCGAGCCCGAAACCGGCCGCGTCCAGGACCGACCCCAGGAGGAACTCCCACGTGACGGCGGCCTTCGCGGTGGAGGAGAGGCTGGGGCCGCCGTGCGCGGTCGTGGCCGTCGTGGCCCCCGCCGCGATCTCCCGGCGGGCGGACCTGCGCGCCCCCACCGCCTGCAGAACCGATCCGGTGCCGTAACAGGCGGATGCGGCGATGGCGGTCAGGAGGCCGATGACCATGCACTGCTCCGATCGTGCACCGCCGGGTCGGGGATCCCGGCGCCGTGGGCGGGGGTGCGGGGCGACGGAAGTGAGATCACCACCCTCGATAGTCCTGACGCCCGACGAGGGGTGCGAAGTTCCGGGCACGGGCCGGCGGTCAGGTTTGATCCCGAGCGGAGAGGGCATCTCGCGGCCGATCCAGGAGGTGGCTCATGACCGCGCACAGCGCGCACCTACGGGCGGCCGGACGCCGCGCGTCCAACAGCACGCCGTTTCAGCTTCTCGCCCGGAGCGGCCTCGCCGCCCGCGGCCTCAACTACCTTCTGGTTGGCTACCTCGCGATCAAGATCGCTTTCGGCAAGGGCGGCCACGCGGACCGGCAGGGCGCGTTGGAGACGGTCGCCAAGACCACCGGCGGCAGCGTGATCCTGTGGCTGCTGGCGCTCGGTTTCGCGGGCCTGGCCCTGTGGCGGTACAGCGAGGCCCTCCTCGGCCAGTCCGGGCCGGACGGGCACAAGGCCACCAAGCGCCTGGCCTCCCTGGCGCGCGGGGTGTTCTACACAGGCATCTGCGCCACCACGGTGGCCTTCATCATCGGCGCCGGCGGGCGGAGCTCCAGCGACAAGAAGTCCAAGGACTACACGGCGAAGGCGATGCACGAGATCCCGGCGGGGCGCTGGCTCGTCCTGCTCGTCGGGATCGGGTTCATCGCGGGCGGCATCGGCATCGCGGTCGGCGCCCTGCGGCGCAACTTCGAGAAGCAGCTCAAGACCGAGCAGATGAGCGCACGGGTCCGTAAGGTCGTCGAGGCACTGGGGATGGTCGGCCGCTCCACCCGGGCGCTCGTGTTCGCGGCGGCCGGGGTGTTTCTCGCCTACGCCGCGATCACCTTCGATCCCGGCAAGGCCAAGGGCGTCGACGGGACACTGCGCGAGTTCGCCTCCACCTCGGTGGGGCCGTGGCTGCTGGTCCTGGTCGCGTTCGGCCTCGTTGTCTTCGGCCTCTACTCCTTCTGCGAGGCCCGCTGGCGCCGGGTGTAGGGCCTCGCGGGGGGCGCCGTCGCCGGTACGGCCAGATCGTTCGGCGGCGTCGCCCGTACGGGCCTCTCGTCCGGTGCCCTCGCCGGTACGGCTGCGTCGTCCGGTGCCGTGGTCCGTACGGCCGCCTCGTCCGGATCCGGGTCGCCGGTCACCTCACGGGCGAGTGCCTGGACGGCGTGGGTGAGCAGGGCGACGCTGACTTCCAACCGGTGGATGCGCTCCTCCAGAAGGGCGATCGACGGCTCCGACAGCCCGGAGACGATCTGCCGCGGCATCGGCTCTCCTCTCCCGTCCCGTGCGTCCACGCCCGATACCGCCGCTCAGCTCGGCGGTATCGTGCTGCCCTCCGGGTGCCGTCCGGGCAGTACCGGTTCGATGCGGTAGAGCGCAGGGGTGGTGACGTGCCCGGCTCGGGCGGGCCGGCGCGCCCCGGCGGCCAGCGCGATCAGGTCCCGCGCCGTGAACAGGCCCGACAGCCGCCCGTCGTCGTCGAGGACCGGGACCACATCGGTCTCGGCGGCCAGCATCGCCCGTGCGGCCGTGGCGACGGAGTCCTGCGGGCGGACGTGCGTCGGCGAACGGTGACCGAGGAGGGCCCCCACCGGCTTGCGCATCCGGTCCGGGCCGCCGCTGTCCCAGGCGGCGGCCAGCGTCTCGGCGTCCAGGACTCCGACGAAGCCTCCCTCATCGCTCAGGACGGGTACGTGGTGGTAGCCGCCCTGCCGCATCAGCTCCCAGGTCAGCAGGGCGGACTCCGTCTCGGTGACGGCGAGCACGTCCGTCGACATGGCCTCGCCCACCGGCTGTTCTTCCAGTGTCCCGGTCACGGGACCTCCTTCGTCGGAGGAGTGACCAGGGGGCTGTGCTTGTCGATTCCCTCGCTTCGCTCGGTCATGGTCTCGCCTCCACCATCATCGGATGAAACCGTCGTCCGCTGACGACGTCACTCCGGATACGGATGAAGTGGTCGTGCCGTCCGGGGATCCACGGATCAAGCGGCAACCGGGACAACCCGGAGCGCTCCCCGGAGTCGTACACCGCCCGCGCCTGCCCGACGACGGTGACGGACCAGCCCGCCCGGTCGCCGGCGTCGAAGGCGTCCACCTCGAACGCGACGATCGCACCGCACGTCGCCGCGGCCAGCTTCGAACCGGACGCGGTCGCGATGATCACGTCCTCGCCGTGCAGGACGAAGTTCACCGGCTGGATCGCGGGCAGGGCCCGGTCGGTGAAGACGATCCGGCCGACCTGGACGGATCCCATGAGGGCGAGGCATTCCTCCCGGCCGAGGACCTCCAGCCCGTTGACGTCGAGGTGCATATCTCGATGCTGTTCCGTCGGAGGTGTGCAGGGCAGAGGCGAACGTCCCATGTCCGATGGCCCTTCTCCGGCGGTGCGTCCGGTTCGGGACCTTCGTACTCGGCAGGCGGCTCCGTTCCGCGGCACGCGTCCGCGCGTCCGGGGACCTTCGTCCCTGCTGGCGTCCCGGCGGCCCGTGATCAGATGGAGATCTCGGGCCGCCGACCGGCCGCGCGACGCTTCGTGCGAGGCGCGCCGGGTGACTGGAGCGGCTCGACCCGTGCCCCTCTCGCTCGAGGAGATCGCGCCATGACCTTGGCGGACGACGAACTGCGCCGGATCGACGCGTATTGGCGGGCCGCGAACTACCTGTCGGTCGGACAGATCTACCTGCGCGCCAACCCGCTGCTGCGGGAGCCGCTGGCCCGGGACCACATCAAGCCGCGGCTGCTGGGTCACTGGGGGACCTCGCCCGGGCTGAACCTCTGCTACGTCCACCTCAACCGCGTCATCAAGGAACGCGACCTGAACATGATGTACGTCATGGGCCCCGGGCACGGCGGCCCGGCGGCGGTCGCGAACGCCTGGCTCGAGGGCACCTACAGCGAGGTGTATCCGCCGGTGTCGCGCGACGCCGCGGGGATGGCCCGGCTGTTCCGGCAGTTCTCCTTCCCCGGTGGCGTGCCCAGCCACGTCGCGCCCGAGACGCCCGGTTCGATCCACGAGGGCGGTGAGCTGGGGTACTCCCTCGCCCACGCCTACGGCGCGGCGTTCGACAACCCGGACCTGATCGTGGCCTGCATCGTCGGCGACGGCGAGGCGGAGACCGGGCCGCTGGCGGCGAGCTGGCACTCCACCAAGTTCCTCGACCCGGTGACCGACGGCGCGGTGCTGCCGATCCTGCACCTGAACGGCTACAAGATCGCCAATCCGACCGTCCTCGCCCGCATCCCGGAGCCCGAGCTGGTCTCCCTGCTGGAGGGGTACGGCCACCGGCCGATCATCGTCAGCGGCGACGAGCCCGCGGACGTGCACCGGCGGCTCGCGGACGCCCTGGACGACGCTCTGACGGACATCGCCCGCATCCAGGCGGCCGCGCGCGGCGGCGAATCGACGGAGCGCCCGCGCTGGCCCATGATCGTGCTGCGGACGCCGAAGGGCTGGACCGGCCCGCGCGAGGTCGACGGGGTGCCCGTCGAGGGCACGTGGCGGTCCCACCAGGTGCCGCTCGGCCGGGTGCGGGAGGACCCGGAGCACCTGGCCGCGCTGGAGGCGTGGCTGCGCTCCTACCGTCCGGAGGAGCTGTTCGACGAGGACGGCCGGCCGGTTCCCGAGCTGCGGGCGCTGCCGCCCGAAGGTGATCGGCGGATGAGCGCGAACCCGAACGCCAACGGCGGCCTGCTGCTGCGCGACCTGAACCTGCGCGACTTCCGCGACTACGCCGTGCCGGTCGACAAGCCCGGGACGACCTTCAGCGAGGCGACCCGCGTGCTGGGCGGCTTCCTGCGCGACGTGATCGCCGACAACCCGCACGATTTCCGGATCATGGGGCCGGACGAGACCGCCTCGAACCGCCTGTCGGCCGTCTTCGACGAGACGGACCGGGTCTGGCAGGCCGAGCGGCTGCCGACCGACGAGCACCTGGGCCCGCACGGCCGGGTGATGGAGGTGCTCAGCGAGCACCTGTGCCAGGGCTGGCTGGAGGGCTACCTGCTCACCGGGCGCCACGGGCTGTTCAACAGCTACGAGGCCTTCATCCACATCGTCGACTCGATGTTCAACCAGCACGCCAAGTGGCTGTACGTCACCCGCCGCCTGCCGTGGCGACGGCCGATCGCGTCGCTGAACTACCTGCTCAGCTCGCACGTCTGGCGGCAGGATCACAACGGCTTCACCCACCAGGACCCGGGATTCCTCGACGTCGTGGTGAACAAGAAGTCGGAGATCGTCCGGGTCTACCTGCCGCCGGACGCGAACACGCTGCTGTCCGTGGCCGATCACTGCCTCCGCTCCCGCGACTACGTCAACGTCGTCGTCGCCGGCAAACAGCCCGCCCTCACGTGGCTGCCGATGGAGGAGGCGGTCCTGCACTGCGCGCGCGGCATCGGCATCTGGGACTGGGCCGGGACCGACACCGGCGGCGACCCGGACGTCGTCCTGGCCTGCGCCGGCGACATCCCCACCCTCGAGACGCTCGCCGCGGCGGATCTGCTCCGCCAGTATTTCCCCGAACTCCGAGTCCGCGTGGTGAACGTCGTCGACCTGATGCGGCTGCAGCCCGACACCGAGCACCCCCACGGGCTGTCCGACGCGGAGTACGACGCGCTCTTCACCACCGACAAGCCGGTGATCTTCGCGTTCCACGGCTACCCCTACCTGATCCACCGCCTCGCCTACCGGCGGCACGGCCACCATCACCTGCACGTCCGCGGGTACAAGGAGGAGGGCACCACGACCACGCCGTTCGACATGGTGATGATGAACGACCTCGATCGCTTCCACCTCGTGATGGACGTCATCGACCGGCTCCCGCAGTTGGGCGGGCGGGCCGCGTACGTCCGTCAGCAGATGGTCGACCGCCGTCTCCAGGCCCGCGCGTACACGCGCGAGCACGGCGAGGACCACCCCGACGTGGCGAACTGGGTGTGGCCGCACGGCGGCGGGCTCTCATGACGAAGGTGCTCGTGGTCAACGCCGGGTCGAGCAGCCTCAAGCTGAGCCTGCTCGACTCCGACGACACGGTCCTGGCCCGGCCGCGGAGCCTGGAGGAGATCCCGGACCTGCCCGCCCCCGACGCGATCGGGCACCGGATCGTGCACGGGGGCCGGGAGTTCATCGAGCCGGTGCTGATCGACGACGACGTCGAGCGGCGGCTGCGGGCGCTCGTCGACCTGGCCCCGCTGCACCAGCCGAAGTCGATCGACGGCATCGACGCCGTACGGGCGGTGCTGCCCGGCGTTCCGGAGGTGGCCTGCTTCGACACCGCCTTCCACGCCGGGCTGCCGCCCGCCGCCGCGACCTACGCCCTGCCCGCGGCGTGGCGGGAGAAGTACGGCCTGCGCCGTTACGGGTTCCACGGCCTGTCCCACGCGTACGCCGGGCGGCGGGCGGCGGAACTGGTCGGCGCCGACGCGGCGGGGCTGCGCGTCGTCGTCTGCCACCTGGGCGCCGGGGCGTCGCTGTGCGCGGTGGCCGGGGGCCGGTCGGTGGACACCACGATGGGGTTCACGCCGCTCGAAGGGCTGGTCATGGCCACCCGGTCCGGCAGCGTCGACCCGGGGTTGCTGCTGTGGCTGCAGCAGCGCGCCGGCCTGACCGCCGACGACCTGGCCCAGTCGCTGGAGCACGAGTCCGGCCTGCTGGCCCTGGCCGGGACCGCCGACATGCGGCAGATCCTCGCCCGCGACGACCCCGACGCGACGCTCGCGCTGGAGATCTACCTGCACCGGCTGCGCGACCGGATCGCCGGGATGGCGGCTGCCATGGGCGGTCTCGACGTCCTGGCGTTCACCGGGGGCGTCGGCGAGCACGCGCCCGAGGTCAGGCAGGGCGCGGCGGACGGGCTGGCCTTCCTGGGCGTGCGGATCGACCCGGAGCGCAACGCCGCCGCCCGCGCCGACGCGGACATCGGAGCCCCGGGGGCGGCGGTCCGCTCGCTGGTCGTGACGGCGCGGGAGGACGTCGAGGTCGCGGCGGGGACCCGGGCGGTGCTGCGGACGGCGTCCGGCTGACGTGCTCTCCGGCGGTTCGGTCCGATGCGCCCTGCACCCCGGTGACCTGGTGTTCCATACTGTGAGCAGCGGGTCCAGGCAGCAGCCTGACGGGGGAGGTCTCCGCTGCCATGCCTTCAGACAGCCGGTCGGGCCAGGACTGGTCCGGCCTTCTGCCGCAGCTGAGGCTCGACGAACTGCTCGCCGAGCTGCAGACGCGGCTGGCCGACGTGCTCACCACGCGCGACCGCGTGCACGCGCTGGTGGAGGCGGTCGTGACGATCGAGAGCGACCTCGACCTCGACGGTGTGCTGCGGCGGATCGTCCAGGCGGCGGCCGCCCTCGTGGGTGCCCGCCGGTGCGCGCTGAGAGTGATCGGGGAGGACGACCGTCTCGGGCGGCTCGTGACCGTCGGAGGCTCCGACGGCCCCGGCACCGACTCGTGGTCGGACCGGTCGTTCAGCGTGCCGGTCCAGGTCCGGGACGCGGTGTTCGGCACGCTCTGCCTCGCCGACAAAGAGGACGGCGGCGAGTTCGACGAGAATGACGAGAACGTGCTCACGGCGCTCGCCGTCGCGGCCGGGGTGGCGATCGAGAACGCCCGGCTGTACGAGGAGGCCCGGCGGCGGGAGCGCTGGCTCGAGGCGTCGGCCGAGGTCTCGGCGTCGTTGCTGTCCGGCACCGAGCCGGAGGAGGTGCTCGTGCTGGTCGCCGAGCGCGCCCGGCAGGTCTGCTCCGCCGCCACGGCCTGCGTGCTCCTCGCCACGGGCGATGAATTCGTCATCGAGGCCACCGCCGGCCGGCACGCCGACGCGCTCCGCGGAGTACGGCTCCGCATCGCCGACGTCGTCGCGGGCCGGGTCTACCGGAGCGGCCGGTCCGTCGTGCTGGCCGACGCGGAGGAGTATCTGCGCCCCGCCGGGAGCCGCCTGCCGGACCCGATCGGGCCGGTGCTGATCGTCCCGCTGGGCTCGGGCATTGCCGCGCGCGGCGTGCTGTCGGTGGCCAACCCGCCGGGCGGGCCGATGTTCGGGCGGTCCGCCCGCCGGTTGCTGGAGGCGTTCGCCGCACAGGCGGCGGTGGCGCTGGAGCTCGCGGACCGGCGCCGCGACGCCGGGCGGCTCGTGCTGCTGGAAGAGCGGGGCCGGATCGCCAAGGACCTGCACGACACCGTCATCCAGCGCCTGTTCGCGACGGCCATGACGCTGGCGAGCGCGGCCCAGGCCATCGTACGGAACGACGTCGCCGTGCGCGTCCAGCGGGCGGTCGACGACCTGGACGACACGATCCGGCAGATCCGCTCGACGATCTTCGCGCTGCAGGTGACGCCTGCCGACCACGGACTGCGCTCGCGGATCCAGCGGGAGATCGACCGGGCGGAGGCGACCCTCGGCTTCGCTCCGGAGGTCCGTCTGAACGGCCCCTTGGACCTGGCGGTGGACGAAGGGGTGGCCGGGCAGGTGCCCGCCGTCCTGGCGGAGGCGCTGTCCAACGCCGCACGGCACGCCCGTGCCCATCGGGTGAGCGTGACCGTGACCGCGGCCGACCAGGTGGTCGTACGGGTCGCCGACGACGGGATCGGCATCAGGCCGGGCGGACGCCGGAGCGGCCTGCGCAACCTCGCCGAACGGGCCGAGCGGCTCGGCGGCTCGTTCGACATCGGCCCGGGGGAGGGCGGCGGCAGCGTCCTGGAGTGGCGCGTGCCCGCCGGCGGATCTGGTGGGGCGGAGCCCCCCCGATAAGGCGGAGACCTGGTGCCCGGCGGGCCGTGTACGGGCCGCGGGTGCTGCGAATCAGCGATTCCGCTGGTGACATGGGCCGAGCGGCCACCACCACGGGGACCTTGGTCCCTTCAACCGCGCCGCACCGGAGATGACGCTGAAGGTGTGAAGGAACCCCACAAAGATCATATGGCGTACGCGGCCGGTGGCGGCGAGCCGGCCGGGCAGCGACGATCTCCGCCGCCGATCGTCGTCGGGACGGACGGCTCACCCCGCGCCGGCCTCGCCGTCGAATGGGCCGCCGAGGAGGCGGGCCGGACGGGACACCCACTGCACGTACTCCACGCGATCGAACGCTGGCCGTGCGACATGCCGTTCCACCCGGCCCCCGGTATGGCCGAATCCCGCACCGAGAGCGGTGCTCGCGTCCTCGCCGAAGCCGCCGAGCTGGCCCTGAAGGCCAGGCCGGACATCGAGGTCACCACCGGGCTCGTCGAAGAGACTCCCGCCGAGGCGCTTCGGCAGGCGGCCTTCGGCGCGTACGAGACCGTGATCGGCAACCGCGGCCTCGGGGGCCTCGCGGCCCTGCTGCTCGGGTCGACCGGGTTGAAGGTCGCGGGGCACGTTCCCGGACCGGTGATCATCGTTCGGGGAGAGCTGGAGGAGACCCGTGGCGAGGTCGTCGTCGGAGTCGACCGTTCCGGGGAGTCCGCCCTCGCGCTCCGGTACGCCTTCGAGGCGGCGCGGGCCCGCGGCGCGTGGGTGCGGGCCGTGCACGTCTGGGAGACCTCGTTGACCGAGATCGACGGCGGTTACCCGGCCGCGATCCGCGAAGCGGCCGCGTCCGCCGCGAACCTCCTGGTCGGCGCCGTGACACCCTGGCGGGACCGGTATCCCGAGGTCAGGGTCATCGAACAGGCGGTCTCGGGGCATCCGGTCGGGGAGCTCGTCGAGCGCTCCGCCCACGCGGACCTGCTCGTCGTCGGCGTGCGTTCGAACTGCGGCGGACGCCGCGGCCTGCACCTCGGCTCGGTGAGCCATGGCGTGATCCATCACGCGCCCTGCCCGGTCGCGGTCGTCCGCGCCCGCTCCTGACAAGCGCTCGTAGGCCACCCCCTCCGAGCAACGCGCTTGTACGACCGCGACCACCCGCTTGTACGCCCGCGACCACGCGCTCGTACGCGCCGCCCGGACTACGCGGTCGCCACGCACGCCCTGGCCTCATGATCGGTTCGCCCCCCCGGCCGGGCGGGCGGCCTCAGGCCGGGGGCTCCTTGTCAGGCGACCCGACCGGCAGCCGGATCCGCACGCAGGTTCGTCCCGGCTCGCTGCTGAGCGTGCTGGATCCGCCGTGGGCCTGGACGACGGCGGACACGATCGCCAGCCCCAGCCCGCTGCCGCCGGCCTTGCGCGATCGTGAACCGTCGCCCCGTACGAAGCGTTCGAAGACGTCGTCGCGCAGCTCGGCGGGCACGCCGGGGCCGTCGTCGACCACCTCCAGGAGGACCGTCCCGTCGCGGTCGGGCGCGGCGACGCGCACGGTGACGTTCGTGTCCGGCGGGGTGTGGGTGTGGGCGTTGGTGAGGAGGTTGCCGAGGACCTGATGCAGCCGGAACTCGTCCCCGTACACCGTGACCGGGTCCTCCGGCAGGTCGAGAGCCCAGTGGTGGCCGGGGCCGGCGGCCCGCGCGTCGCTGGTCGTGTCGATGGCGAGGCGGGTCAGGTCGACCGGTTCGTGCGCGAGCGGGCGCCCGGCGTCGAGCCGCGCCAGCAGGAGCAGGTCGTCCACCAGGTGCCCCATCCGCACCGACTCCGCCTCGATCCGGCGCAGGGCGTGATCGACCCGCGGACCGGTCTGGCCGGGGTCCCGGCGGGCCAGTTCGGCGTGGCTGCGGACGCTCGCCAGGGGGGTGCGCAGCTCGTGGCTGGCATCGGCGATGAACCGTCGCAGCCTGTCCTCGCTGGCCTGCCGCTGGGCGAGCGCCGACTCGACGTGTTCCAGCATGTGGTTGAAGGCCGTGCTGACCTGCCCGACCTCGGTGTCGGGCTCGGTGTCCGGCACCCGGGCGGGCAGCGCGACCTCCCCGCTCGCCAGCGGCAGCTCGGAGACGTGGATGGCGGTCGCGGCGACGCGGCGCAGCGGGCGCAGGGCGAGCCGGACGAACGTGGCGCCGGCCACCCCGCCGACGGCGAGGACCACGATGAACACCGTGATCTCGACCATGACGAGCCGGCCCACCGTCTCGTCGACGCCGTGCATCGGCAGCCCGGTGACCAGGACGTCGCGGTCCTCGCCGCGGCTGGCCATGAGCCGGTACTTGCCGAGGGACTCCAGCTCGACCGTCCGGGGCCGGCCGTCGGGAGACAGCGCCTCCAGCCGCGCCTGGTCCGGCGCGGGCAGGTCGAGCTCGCCGCCGTGGTCCCGTACGACGCCGCACTGGGTGACCTGGCCGTCTGCCAGGCGGGCGCCGAACGTGCCGACCGCCTGGCCCTTCACCCGGTCGAAGCGGTCGCCCTCCACGGCGTGCTCGAGGCTGATGGCGTACCGGCCCCTGGCGTCCTGGAGCTGGCTGTCCAGCCGCTCGATGAGGAAGCGCTGCAGGGAGAGGGTCGTGACGATGCCGACGATCGTGCAGGCGAGCGTGAACAGCAGGAGCGACCCGACGATCAGCCTGCCGCGCAGGGTACGGACCCGGAGGCGGCCCAGCGGGGGGCGGAGCCGGCGCCGGGGAACGCGGTGGCGGGTCAGGGGCCCTCCTTCGTCGGAGGAGCGACCCATGTGGCTGTGCTTTCGGTTCCCTCGCTCCGCTCGGTCACGGGTCATGAGGCGGGCGGCCGCAGGACGTAGCCGACGCCGCGCACGGTGTGGATCATCGGCTCGCGCCCGGCGTCGATCTTCTTCCGCAGGTAGCTGACGTACAGCTCGACGACGTGCGCCTGCCCGCCGAAGTCGTAGTTCCACACGCGGTCGAGGATCTGCGGCTTGGACAGCACCCGGCGCGGGTTGCGCATGAAGTAGCGCAGCAGCTCGAACTCGGTGGCCGTCAGCTCGATCAGGTCGCCGCCCCGGCGCACCTCACGGGAGCCCTCGTCGAGGGTGATGTCCCCGACCGCGAGGGTCTCGCCGCTCTGCGCCCGCGCCAGTCCGGAGCGCCGGAGCAGGCCGCGCAGCCGGGCCAGCACCTCCTCGAGGCTGAACGGCTTGGTGACGTAGTCGTCACCGCCGGCGGTGATGCCCGCGACCCGGTCCTCCACGGCGTCCCGCGCGGTCAGGAACAGCACGCACACGTCCGGATTGTCCGCCCGTAGCCGGCGCATGACCTCCAGGCCGTCGAAGTCGGGGAGCATCACGTCGAGCAGGACGGCGTCGGGCCGGAACTCCCGGCCCGCCTTCACCGCCTCGGCGCCGGCCCCGGCGGTCATGACCTCCCAGCCCTCGAAGCGCAAGACGCTGGCGAGGACCTCCGCGAGGCTCGTCTCGTCGTCCACCACCAGCGCGCGCACGGGTGAACCGTCGGGGCGGGTCATCAACGGGTGCCTGGTCGACGGGGATTCGGGGGGCCGGAGGTCGTTCATCGTCACCTACGCTGCTCGCCGCACTTCTGCTCACCCTAAACGTTCGCTGAGAATCCCCTCTGAACGTCCCTCATCCGCGCAGGCCGCCGCGGTCTCAGCGGGCGCGCACAAGTGGTTCAGAAGGAACGTTCAGGTTCGAGCCCGAGAGTAGGCGTCCGAACGACCCAAAGCATACGGGGGACAAATCGTGACCACTCTCAACGAACGGGCGACGGTGCGCCGGCCACCCGCGCGCCGGCAGCCGGTGCGCGCCCGGCCCGAGCACGTGCTGGTCCCGATCGGCCTGGGAGCGGCCGCGGTGATCGCGTTGTGGTGGCATGACACTCCGGCCATCACCGGGTTCGGCGACTGGCTCACCAACGCCGGGCGCATCACCGGGCTGCTGGCGGGCTTCGCCGCCGTCGTCCTCGTCGCCCTCATGGCCCGGATCCCGGCGCTCGAGCGCGGGGTCGGCACGGACCGGCTCGCCCGGTGGCACGCGATGGGCGGCCGGTACATGGTGTGGCTCGTCGTGGCGCACGCACTCCTGATCATCTGGGGGTACGCCGTCACCGCGCACACGGACCCGATCCACCAGACCAAGACGCTGCTGCTGAGCTATCCGGACGTGCTGATGGGCACCGTCGCGGCGTTGCTCTTCGTCGGCGTCGGCATCGTGTCCGCCCGCGCGGCACGCCGCCGGATGCGCTACGAGACGTGGTACTACCTGCACTTCTACACCTACCTGGCGATCGCGCTGGCGTTCAGCCACCAGTTCGCGACGGGTGCCGACTTCATGGCGAGCCTGCCCGCCCGCGTCCTGTGGTCCGCGCTGTACATCACCGTCGGCGCGCTGCTCGTCTGGTTCCGGATCACGGTGCCGCTGTGGCGGGCGTTCCGGCACGGGATGCGGGTCGAAGGCGTGTACCGCGAGGGCCCCGGTGTCGTCTCGGTATGGGTCCGCGGCCGGCACCTGGACGAGCTCCGGGCGGAGCCGGGCCAGTTCTTCCGCTGGCGGTTCCTCACCCGTGACCTGTGGTGGGCCGCGAACCCGTACTCGCTGTCGGCTCCCGCCCGGCCGGACATGCTCCGCGTCACGGTGAAGAACTTCGGGGAGCACAGCGCCGGGCTGTCCCGGCTGCGGCCCGGAACCCGCGTGTTCGCCGAGGGCCCGTACGGGGCGTTCACCGCGGGACGGCGCCGGCAGCGGAAGGTGCTGCTGCTGGCCGGCGGGGTCGGCATCACCCCCATCCGCACGCTGTTCGAGACGCTCCCGGCCGAGCCCGGTGACCTGACGCTCGTCTACCGGGCCACCGACTGGTCCGACGTGGTCTTCCAGGAGGAGCTCCGCCGGATCGCGGAGGCCCGCGGCGCCGCGCTGCACTACCTGGTGGGCTCGCGCCGGGACCTCGGCGGCGACCCGCTGTCCCCGCAGGTCCTCACGCGGATCCTGCCCGACCTGAGCGCCCACGACGTCTACGTCTGCGGCCCGGACGGCATGGCGAACGCCGCGAAGGCGGCCCTCCACCAGGCGGGTGTGCCGCGCCGCCGCATCCACCACGAGTCTTTCGAGTTCTGAGGAGACGAGAACCAATGAAGAGGGCGATCCTCGCCATCGTCGGGACCGTCGCCGGGCTGGTCCTGCTGCTGAGTTTCAAGACGCATCAGGCCTCGAGCAGCGGCGGCGCCGGGGCCGCGGCGGGCACGGGTTCGGGCACGGACGGCGGCGCGGCGGCGCCGGCGCCGAGCGCCGGTAGCAGCGAGAGCGCCGGCACCGGGACCGGAAGCGGGACCGGCAAGACGACCAGGTCCACGACACGGACCGTCACGGGGAAGACCATCGACACGCGCTGGGGTCCCGTCCAGGTGCAGGTCACCCTCAAGGACGGGAAGATCACCAAGGTCCAGGCGATCCAGTTGCCGAGCGAGAACCCGCGCGACCGGGAGATCAACAACTTCGCCGTGCCGCAGCTCGACCAGGAGACCCTGTCGGCGCAGAACGCGCAGATCGACGCGGTCTCCGGCGCCACCTACACCAGCGAGGGCTACATCCAGTCGCTGCAGAGCGCGCTCGACAAGGCCGGCAAGTGACGGCGCTGCGGCACGTCGAGCCCTGCATGGGGACGGTCTTCTCCTTCGACCTGCGTGAGCCGTACCCCAGTGACGGCGCGCTCGAAGAGGTCATCGCCTGGCTGCACTGGGTCGACGCGACCTTCTCGACGTACCGGCCGGAGAGCGACATCGGCCGGCTGGCGCGCGGTGAGGTGGAGGTGGGCGACTGCGCGCCCGAGGTCGGGGAGATCCTGGCTCTGTGCGACCGGCTCACCGAGGCCACCGACGGCTGCTTCAGCGCTTACGCCGGCGGCGCGCTCGACCCGTCCGGTGTGGTCAAGGGCTGGGCGATCGAACGCGCCGGGAGCATGCTGCGCGCGGCCGGCTCGCCGAACCACCACGTCAACGGGGGCGGCGACCTCCAGCTGTCCGGGGGCCCCGAGCCGGGCCGGCCGTGGCGGGTGGGCATCGCCGATCCGCTGCGCCCCGGCACGGTGGCCACGGTCGTCGCCGGGCGCGACCTGGCCGTGGCGACCTCCGGGACCGCCGAACGCGGCGCGCACATCCTCGACCCGCGCACCGGACGGCCCGCGGCCGCCCTCGCCGCGGTGACCGTCGTCGGGCCGAGCGTCACCTTCGCCGACGCCTACGCGACCGCGGCCTTCGTGATGGGGGAGGCCGCCCGCGACTGGATCGAGGGCCTGATCGGATACGAGGCGTACGGCTTCGGGATCGACGGGCGCACCTGGGCCACCACCGGGCTGCGCGCCGACGCCCCCGGTCAGCCCTCGACCAGGTCCGGCAGGTCGACCATGTCCACGAGGTCGGCGATCGAGTCCGCGACCCGCTGCGGACGGAAGGGGTAACGCTCGATCTCGCCTCGGGCGGTCACCCCGGTCAGCACCAGGATCGTGTACAGACCGGCCTCCATGCCGGACACCACGTCGGTGTCCATGCGGTCACCGATCATCGCGGTGCTCTCGCTGTGCCCGCCGACGGTGTTGAGGGCGTTCCGCATCATCAGGGGGTTCGGCTTGCCGACGAAGTAGGGCTCCACCCCGGTGGCCTTGGTGATCAGCGCGGCGACCGCGCCGGTGGCCGGCAGCGCGCCCTCGGTGGAGGGGCCGATGGGGTCGGGGTTCGTGGCGATGAACCGCGCGCCCTTGTTGACCAGGCGGATCGCGGTCGTGATCGCGGTGAAGCTGTACGTCCGGGTCTCGCCGAGCACGACGTAGTCGGGGTCGAGGTCGGTCAGGACGTACCCGATCTCGTGCAGGGCGGTCGTCAGGCCCGCCTCGCCCAGGACGTACGCCGAGCCGCCCGGGCGCTGGTCGTCGAGGAACTGGGCGGTGGCCAGCGCGGATGTGTAGATCGACTCGATCGGCACGTCGAGCCCGGCGTTCCGCAGCCGGACGTGCAGGTCCCTCGGCGTGTAGATCGAGTTGTTGGTCAGCACGAGGAAGGGCTTGCCGGCCTCCCTGAGCCGGGAGAGGAACTCCTTGGCCCCCGGCACCGGCTGGCCCTCGTGCACCAGCACGCCGTCCATGTCCGTCAACCAGGTGTTGATCGGCTTGCGCTCAGTCATGCGACCAAATATCCCGCATCGCCGTGGCCGTTATCCAGCCGGGACCACCCCGGCGGGTGACCCCCCGGAGTCGTGGGGGTGTCCGGCCGCAGACCTGGTGTTCCTTCAGCGGCGGAGGCGGTTGATCACGCGGTCGAGGCCGCTGGGCGGCGGCCGCCGGAACGGCGCGGCCAGACGCGTCCGGCTGGTGCGGCCGCGCAGCGTCACGGCGCTCCCGAGCCGCCAGTGCGCGGCCTCGGACTGGTCGGCGGCCGCGACGACCGCGGCCGACGCGAGCAGCCGGTCGGGCGCCGCCGTCTTGGCGAGGTCGCTGAGCCGCGCGGCCTCGTTGACCGGATCCCCGATCACGGTGTACTCCAGGCGCTGCTCCGCGCCGATGTGCCCGGCGACGACCTGCCCGGCCGACACGCCGATCCCGGCGACCAGTTGGGGGAGCTCCTCCCGCAGTCGCCACGAGAGCTCACGGGCGGCGGCCAGGGCCTGGCCTGCCGGGTCCTCGAGCCGCTCGGGCGCGCCGAAGACGGCCAGGGCCGCGTCCCCCTGGAACTTGTTGATCAGACCGCCGTGCCCGGCCACGACCTCGACGACGACGCCGAAGTAGGCGTTCAGCAGGGCGACGACCTCACCGGGCGGCCGCGTCGCGGCCAGGTGCGTCGAGCCCTGGAGATCGACGAAGAAGACGGCGGCGTCGCAGGTCTCGCCGCCCAGGACCACGCCGTGTTCCAGCGCGTGCCGGGCGACGTCCTCCCCGACGTGCCGGCCGAACAGGTCCCGCAGCCGCTCGTTCTCCCGCAGCCCCGCCGCCATGTGGTTGAACCCGGCCTGCAGCCGGCCCAGCTCGCTCGCGTCATAGACCGGGACCGACGCCCGCAGGTCACCGCGCTCGATCCGCGCCAGCCCCTCCCGTACGGAGCGGACCGGGTCGGCGATCGCCCGGGCGGCGAAGTAGGTCACCTGGAACCCCACCAGCAGGGCGACGCCGCCGAGCACCAGGATTGTGACGGCCAACTGGGTGAGGGACATGCCGTCGACGACCAGCGCCGCCACCGCGGCGGCGACGAGGCCCAGGACGGGCACCCCGCTGCCGAGCGCCCACGCGAGCATGGTGCGCGGCGTGATGCCGAACCATGCGTCGTACTGCGCCGGGCCCGCCGCCATCACCACCGCGGCGATGGGCCGCAGCAGGCGCTCGGTGAGCAGGTACACGATCGCGCAGGTGGTGACCCCGCCGAGTGCGGTGATCATGCCGACCTTCAGGGCGAGCAGATCGGAGTAGGGCGCGTCGATCACGGCCCAGCCGACCGCGCCCAGGCCCCACAACGTGCCCTGCATCGCCATCAGCCGCAGGGGGCCGCGCAGCACGCCGCGCCGCTCCTCCGCGGTGGGATCGCGCTCGTGGCGGGCGAAGGTGCGCACCGGGCGGAACAGCCACATTCCCCAGGTGACGCCGATCGGCGCGCCGAACAGGAGGTAGGCGCAGAAGACCAGGAGGTTGACGAGCCGGACGTGCGCGGGGTCGGCGATCCCCGGCGGGTCCGGCATGACGAACGTCGAGAAGAGCAGGACGAACAGCGCGCCGGCGAGGTTCGCGCCGCCGACCGCCACCATGAGCAGCCACCGCGCACGGCGTTCGAGCATCGCGCGCGAGGCGCCCGGCGGCCCGTCCAGCCGACCGTGCAGCCCCTTCTTCGTCAACACCCTGGCGGCCACCGCCCGACTGCCTCCTCCGCGCATCTGTGGAAGACCAGTGTGACTGATCGTCCGGAGAACTCGCGCGGGGGAGGCCGGGGAACCCCCTGCGGACGGCCTCGTGGCACGGTAGGCGCATGACCGTGATCGGGAGGATGGGGCTCGGGCTGGCCGCCCTCGGGCGACCGGCGTACATCAACCTCGGCCGCGACGGCGCGTTGCCCGCCGAACGTACGGTGGAGGCGATGCGGGACGCCGCCTGGCAGGTGCTGGACGCCGCGTACGACGAGGGGATCCGCTGGGCGGACGCCGCCCGCTCGTACGGGCTGGCCGAGGAGTTCCTGGCCGGCTGGCTGGACGAGCGGGGGCACCGGGACGTCACCGTCTCCAGCAAGTGGGGATACGCCTACGTCGGGGAGTGGCGTTTGGACGCGGACGTCCACGAGGTCAAGGAGCACTCCCTGCCGAGGTTCCGGGACCAGTCGGCGCGGACGCGGGAGCTGCTCGGCGACCGCCTGGCGGTCTACCAGATCCACTCCCTCATGGCGGACGGCCCGGTGTTCGCCGACGCCGCCCTGCAGCGGGCGCTGGCCGATCTCGCGGCCGAGGGCGTACGGGTCGGCTTCTCCACGTCCGGGCCGGCCCAGGCCGAGACGGTACGGCGCGCGCTCGACCTCGAGGTCGACGGGCGGCCCCTGTTCACGGCCGTGCAGTCGACCTGGAACGTCCTGGAGCCCTCGGTGGGCGACGCGCTCGCCGAGGCCCACGCCCGTGGTCTCCACGTCCTCGTCAAGGAGGGGCTGGCCAACGGCCGGCTCGCGGTCGAGCCGCCCGCGGCGCTGCGGGAGATCGCCGCGGCGCACGGGGTCGGGACGGACGCGGTCGCGCTCGCCGCCGTGCTCGCCCGGCCCTGGGCGGACACCGTGCTGACCGGCGCGGTGAGCGTCCCGCAGCTGACGTCGAACCTCGCGGCCGCGCGCGTCTCGCTGAGCCCCGACGCCCGCGCCGCGCTGGACGCGCTCGCCACCCCGCCCGAGGAGTACTGGAACCACCGCGCCGCCCTCGCCTGGACATGACGCGGTATTGATCCAAACTGAGTACGAGATCCACCTATATCGGCGAACATGGCTATTGACGCCATGATCGCTATCCGCGACAGTCGTGACACTTGGAGCGAGGAACAGGTGTCGCGAAGCGGGACGAAAGGCTCGGTGTATGGGTGGATCCGACGTCAGGGGCGCAGTCCTGGCGCTGATGGCGACCCTCATCTACTACCTGGGCTTCATCGTCTTCCGAGTGGCGGCGGGCCGCATGCCCGAACTCCGCGGTACCCGTCCGCTCCGTCTCCTGCGGTACACCTACACCGACTGGCTGTGGCTGTCCGGCCTGGTGATCGTGCTGGCCGGCGTGGCCACGCAGGTCAAGGCGCTGACGATGCTCCCGCTGAGCCTCGCCCAGCCGATCTTCGCCGCCAGTCTCCTGTTCATCCTCTTCTACGCCGGTGTCTTCTTCGGTGAGCGGCTGACCGGTCGCGAGTGGGCCAGCGTGGGCCTGTTCGGCCTCGCGACCGCGCTGGTCGGAGCGTCGAACGGCCGGCACGAGGTGCTGACCAGCGCGGTCGCCGGGCCGCTCACCCTGGCCGCCGTCGTCGTCCCCGGCGTCCTGGTGGGGGTGGCGGTCCTCGTCGGCGGTGACATCCGGACGTTCGGCCGGCACGCGCGGCCGCTGGCCGGCATCGCGTACGGCCTCGGCTCCGGCGTCAGCCTCGGCGTCTCCGAGCTCGCGCTCAAGGGGGTGGCCGCCATCTACAACACGCACGGGCTCGCGGCCGCCGCCTACGGCTCGCCGTACCCGTACGTCGCGGTCGGGATGGCGGCGCTCGGTCTGGCCCAGCTGCAGATCGGCCTCCAGCGCTGCCGGATGTCGATCGTCGTGTCCGTGCTCACCGTGATCGCCAAGACCCAGCTCGTCATCCTCGGCGCGCTGCTGTACAAGGAGCCGTGGCCGTCCGACAGCCTGCTGGCGGCGCTCCGGATCGCGGCGTTCGTCCTGGCGGGTGCGGCGCTGGTGCTGTTCCCCCGGCACGAGGCCGTGGAGGAGCGTCCCGGCGCCGCGCTGGTGGCCTCCGCGCGCGAGCGTGCATAGCGGAGATTAACCGGACAGCCCCTAGCCTGACTTAATGGGTCAAAAGCCGCGTTTGTCATCTGATGTACTTCGGCGTGCGTCTAACGGGGCAGGGACTCGCGCGGCGCGCCGCGCGACAGAACGATGAGGTGGAATGGCCGACAACGACGCTGAGGACGTGACGCCGGAGAAGGCGTCGCCGAAGGCGCCGGACTCCAAGGGCCCGGCGGACGACGCGCCGACCGCGGAGACGCGACGGGGTGAGAAGGGCGAGCCGGGCGGTGAGCCGGCCGAGAAGGAGCCGGTGCCGTCGGAGGCCGCCGAGAAGGGACCCGAAGAGGGGCCCGCCGGGGGAGAGCCCGAAGAGGGGTCCGCCGGGAAGAGGTCCGAAGAGGGACCGGCCGGCGGGGAGTCCGGAGAGGGACCCGCCGAGGAGGCGTCCTCGGCCGGCGCGCCCGCCGAGGGGGCGCCGGCGGGCGACGGGCCCGACGAGACGCCCGCGGGCGCCGCGCCCGCCGAGGAGGCACCGGCGGCTGCGGTCAAGCCCGCGGGCCGCCGGGGGCGGCGGGCTCTGCGCTGGGTCGCGGTCGGGGTCGTGGTGGCGCTCCTCGCGGCGGGCGGCACGGCGTTCGGCCTGTACGAGAAGCTGCAGGGCAACATCCACAAGGAGCACGTCGACCAGCAGCAGCTGGGCACGAACCGCCCGCCGAAGCTGAACAAGTCGATGAACATCCTGCTGCTGGGATCGGACTCCCGGGACGGGGACAACCACGAGTACTGGTCGCCGGACATCAGCGGGGAGCGCTCGGACACGACGATCCTGCTCCACCTGTCGCCGAACCGGGACCGCGCGGTCGCGATCAGCTTCCCCCGGGACTCCATGGTGCACGTCCCGGAGTGCAAGAAGAAGAAAGGCGGCTCGGTGCCCGCCTTCTTCGGCATGCTCAACGCCGCGTTCGCCTACGCCGGGGCGACCTGCACCTGGAAGATGATCGAGGCGGACACCGACATCCACATCGACCACTACGTCAAGATCGACTTCGCCGGGTTCAAGCGGGTGGTCGACGCGCTGGGCGGGGTGGAGATCTGCGTGCCGCAGGCGGTCAACGACCCGCGCGCCAACCTGTCCCTGAAGGCCGGCCGTCAGGTCGTGAAGGGCAACGACGCGCTGGGGTACGTCCGTACGCGCTACGGTCTCGGCGACGGGTCGGACCTGGAGCGCATCCAGCGGCAGCAGAAGTTCATGGCCTCGGTGGTCAAGAAGGCCACGAGCCAGGACATGCTGACCGACCCGACGCGGGCGTACCGGTTCCTGAACGCCGCCACCAAGTCGATCGCCACCGACGACGAGTTCAGCGTCTCCGCGATGAAGAAGCTGGCCACGAGCCTCAAGGGGATCAGCGCGGGCACCGTGCGGTTCGTCACCGTGCCGACCCAGACCTATCCCAAGGACCCGAACCGGGTGCAGTGGGACATGTCGCAGGCGGGTCCGCTGTTCGAGGCCATCCGCAAGGACGACGACCTGCCCGCGCCGAAGCCGGAGCCGTCCAAGCCGGCGATGCCCACGCCCGACCAGGTCAAGGTCACCGCGGTGAACGCGCCGAAGAAGGTCGTGCGGGACCTGAAGGCCCAGGGCTTCCACGTCAAGGCGGCGAAGGGCCCGGCGCAGCCGCAGACCAGGATCCTCTACGGGCCGGGGGCCGAACGCTTCGCCGACGCCCTGGCGGTCGCCGTTCCCGGCGTGGTCATCGCCGCCGACAACGCGGTCGAGCCGGGCACCGTCTCGCTGGTCGTCGGCCCGGAGGGCGTGCCGGTGAAGGCGCCGGACATCCCGAAGGTCAACGGGGAGATCAACGCGGCGCAGACTCCGTGTCAGTGAGGACGGCCTCGTTGGGTCGGGGACCGGAGCGGAGGCCCGCCCACAGTCCCCGGCCCAGGTCCCGTACGAGCGCCGACCGGTCGGCGGAGCCCGCGAGCGTACGGGCCCAGCGGCGGGCCGTCGCGCCGGCGTAGAGCAGGCGTTCCCCCGGGCCGAGGCAGCGGCTGCGGGTGAAGAGCCAGACCTTGTTGCGGACCTCGTGGAAGAACCGCCGCCCCGGGTCGAAGGCGGGGGAGGCGGTCTTGTGCACGGCCACGCTGTCCCGGCACAGCAGGCCGGTGCGCCCGCGCAGCAGCCGCAGCGTGAACTCGAAGTCGTCGTTCCACAGGAAGTAGTCGGCGATCGGCAGCCCGCGCTCCCGTACGGCCTCGGCGTCGACGAGCACCGACACGAACGACGCCGAGCGGATCCGGGCGCAGCCGGGGACGGGCGACGGCCGCGACCGGGGGGTGTTCATCGGATGGTCGCGGCCGTCGGTCCAGACGACGCGGCCGGCGACGAGCGCGGGCGGCCGCCCGTCGCCGTCCCGTCCCCGGTCGCGCGCCGCCAAAAGGGCGGCCAGCGCCTCCGGTTCGGGCACCGTGTCGTCGTCGAGCAGCCAGAGCGCGTCCGCCCCGAGGCTGAGGGCGTGGGCGATGCCCGTGGCGAAGCCGCCAGCCCCGCCGGTGTTGCGGGAGAGCGTGAGCAGGCGGGCGGCCGGGAACCGCTCGCGGACCAGTCGCGGAGTGCCGTCCGCGGAGGCGTTGTCGACGACCACGATCGTGTCCGGCGGGCGCGTCTGCCGCTCGAGGGCGGTCAACGCCTCGGTCAGGAGATCTCGTCGGTCGTGTGTGACAACCACGGCGGCGATTTGGGCGTCTTTCAGCTGACACCTCACGAATCGCCGGGTCAGTAGGAGTAAAGCCGCGCGCATGAAGCTCGCAAAAGTAGCATAGGATGCATCCCGCCCCACTGGCCTCATCGCCTCCCCTTCCGGAGCGAGACGGACGCATGGCCGAACCCTTCGCGCTTCTCCTCACCGTCTACGGCGGGGACCGGGCGGACCACGTGCGGGAGGCGTTCCACAGCTCGGTGGACGCCCAGACGCGCCGACCCGACCAGGTGATCCTCGTGCAGGACGGACCGGTCTCGGCCGTACTCGCCGACTGCCTGGCCCGGCTGACCGAGGAGAGCCCCGTTCCGGTGACGTTCCTCCCGCTGGAGCACAACGGTGGCCTGGGCCTCGCCCTCGACGCCGGGCTGGCGGCCAGCCGGTACGACGTCGTGGCCCGCATGGACGCCGACGACATCGCCATGCCGCACCGCTTCGCGGTGCAGCTGCCGGTGATCGAACGGGGCGCCGACCTGGTCGGCGCGGGAATGCTGGAATTCGGGACGGGCCGGGAGGACATCGTGGGGAGCCGCACGCCGGTCTCCGACCCGGAGCACATCGCCCGGTACGCCCGGCTGCACGATCCGTTCAACCACCCGACGATCGTGTACCGGCGCACCGCCGTCCTGGCCGCCGGCGGCTACGGCGACATGCCGCTGATGGAGGACTACTGGCTGTTCGCGCGCATGATCGCGAGCGGTGCGAAGGTCGTCAACCTGCCCGAGCCGCTCGTGTACTACCGCGTGGGCGAGGGCGCGTACGAGCGTCGTGGCGGGCTGACGCTGCTGCGGGCCGAGCTGCGCCTGCAGGGCGAGCTGCGGCGCAGCGGCTTCACGACTCTCGCCCAGTACCTGCGCAACGTGAGCGTCCGCGGCGCGTACCGGCTCACGCCGTCGTGGATCCGCCGGCCGATGTACCGGCGGTACGTCGCGCCCCGCGGCGCGGGTGCACGGACCCCGGTGGAGGAGACGAGTGAACGCTGACCTGGTGGTCGCCGGCGCCGGCCTGTTCGGGCTGACCGTCGCCGAGCGCTGCGCCCGCGAGCTCGGTCTCCGGGTGCTGGTCGTCGAGCGCCGCGACCACATCGGCGGCAACGCCTACAGCGAGACCGAGCCGTCCACCGGCATCGAGGTCCACCGGTACGGCGCGCACCTGTTCCACACCTCGAACGAGCGGGTCTGGGAGTACGTCAACCGGTTCACCGCCTTCACCGACTACCGGCACCGGGTCTTCACGGTCTTCAAGAACCGCGTGTACCCGATGCCGATCAACCTGGGCACCATCTGCGAGTTCTTCGGCCGGGTGATGTCACCCGACGAGGCCCGCGCGCTGATCGCCGGGCAGGCCGCCGAGATCACCGACCCCGCCAACCTGGAGGAGAAGGCGATCTCGCTGATCGGGCGGCCGCTGTACGAGGCGTTCATCCGCGGCTACACCGCGAAGCAGTGGCAGACCGACCCCCGGGAGCTGCCGGCGGGGATCATCACGCGGCTGCCGGTGCGCTACACCTTCGACAACCGCTACTTCGCCGACCGCTACGAGGGCCTGCCAGTGGACGGCTACACCGCCTGGCTGGAGCGCATGGCCGACCACCCGAGGATCGAGGTCCGGCTCGACACGGACTTCTTCGACCTGGACGCCGCCGGCAACGTCCCGGTCGTCTACACCGGCCCGCTCGACCGCTACTTCGGCCACCGCGAGGGCGCGCTCGGCTGGCGCACCCTGGACTTCGAGCTGGAGGTCCTGCCGACCGGGGACTTCCAGGGCACGCCGGTGATGAACTACGCCGACGAGGACGTCCCGTACACGCGCGTTCACGAGTTCCGGCACTTCCACCCGGAGCGGAAGTACCCGGGAGACCGAACCGTGATCATGCATGAGTACTCTCGGTTCGCCGGGCCCGCCGACGAGCCGTACTACCCGATCGACACGCCCGCCGACCGCGCGATGCTGGACCGCTACCGCGAACTGGCCCGCGCCGAGAAGGACGTGCTGTTCGGCGGCCGCCTCGGCACCTACAAGTACCTGGACATGCACATGGCCATCGCGTCCGCGCTGACCATGTTCGAGAACCGGCTGCGGCCGCGTTTCACCGGAGGCACGGAATGAGGGTGCTGCAGCGCGTCGTGCTGCCCATCCAACGCGACCCGGACGTCGTCGGCCTGTACGTCGACGGCCGTGTCGTCTGGGGCCGGGAGAAGACCGGCGAGGACGGCGCCACGACGCGGCGGTCCACGGCACGGGCCGGCTCCGAGGCCAGGATCACCGGCCGGCGCGGCCTCGTCGTGGCCGCCGGCCGGCGCGTGTCGTTCTGCACCTACTTCAACGCCTTCCCGGCGAGCTACTGGCGGCGGTGGAGCGTGGTCGACACCATCACGCTGCGGCTCCGGCTGCGCGGCGACGCCGTCGTCAACGTCCACCGTTCCACGGGCAAGGGCCTCACCCAGCGGGTCACACGGCTGGACGTCGACGCGAGCACGACCGTCACCCGCGAGGTCGAGCTGTCGCTGAAACCGTTCATCGACGGCGGCTGGTACTGGTTCGACATCGTCGCCGGCGACCGCGAGGCCGTCCTGGACGGCGCGGAGTGGTGCGCCGACACCGACCGGCCGCGGGGCAGCGCGAGCATCGGCATCACGACGTTCAACCGGCCGGACTTCTGCGTCGAGCAGCTCGTCGCGATGGGAGAGGCGAGCGACGTGCTCGAGGTCGTCGACGAGATCTTCGTCGTCGACCAGGGCACCGATCGCGTCGAGGACCACCCGGACTTCGCGGCCGCCGCCGAGTCGCTGGGCGACCGGCTGCGCCTCATCGACCAGGGCAACATCGGCGGATCCGGCGGGTTCGCCCGGGCGATGAACGAGACCCTCGACGCCGGGCGGAGCGACTACGTGCTGCTCCTCGACGACGACGTGACCGTCGAGCCGGAGGGCATCCTGCGCGCGGTGACCTTCGCCGACCTGGCCCGGACCCCGACGATCGTCGGCGGCCACATGCTGGACATCTTCCACCGGTCCGTGCTCCACGTCTTCGGCGAGACCATCGCGCGCTACCGCTGGTGGATGACGCCGGCCGCGCACACCCACCTGGGGCACGACCTGGCCGCGCACCCGCTGCGCCACACCCCCTGGCTGCACCGGCGGGTCGACGTGGACTACAACGCCTGGTGGATGTGCCTCATCCCGGTCGACGTGGTGCGCAAGGTCGGGCTGTCGCTGCCGTTCTTCATCAAGTGGGACGACATCGAGTACGGCATCCGAGCCGAGAAGGCGGGATACCCAACCGTGTCGCTGCCGGGCGCGGCGGTCTGGCACGTGCCATGGCATTCCAAGGACGACACGCTCGACTGGCAGGCCTACTTCACCGAGCGGAACCGCATCATCACCGCGCTCATGTACTCGCCGTACAAGCGGGGCGGCAACATGCTCAAGGAGAGCCTGTTCATCACCACCAAGCATGCCCTGGCGATGCAGTACTCCACGGCCGAGCTGATGCTGCTCGCCATCGAGGACGCGCTGCGCGGTCCTGAGCACCTGCACGAGTCGATGACCACGAAGCTCGCCGAGCTGCGGGCGCTGCGCGCCGCGTTCCCCGACGCGCTGGCCAAGCCGGACGTCGACGAGTTCCCCAAGGTCCAGCGGCGCAGGCCGCCCCGGCGCGGCCGCGAGCCGGAGCCGCCCGAAGGGCGCAAGGCGATGGTCCGGGCGGCGCTCGGCGGAATGCTCCGGCACTCCCGGCCGGTCGACTCCTTCCCCAAGTCGCACCCCGAGGTGGCCGTGCCGCACGTCGACCAGGCGTGGTGGCTGCTGTCGCGGTACGACAGCGCACTGGTCACCTCGGCCGACGGCACGAAGGCCGCCTGGTACCAGCGGGACCCGGCGCGGTTCCGCTCGCTGCTGCAGCGCGCCATGGCGCTGCACGCGCGGCTGGCGTACGAGTGGCCGGAGCTGAGCCGCCGCTACCGCGCGGCCATCCCCGAGCTCACCTCGCCCGAACGCTGGCGCGAGACGTTCGAGGCGGCCCGGCCGGAGGAGCGATGACGGCTCCGCCGCTGACCGCCCCGGGCAGCGGCGGCGGGCTGCTCGAGGTCGCCCGCCGCAGGTACCTGCTGCGGCTGCTGGTGCGCCGGGAGCTGCGCAGCCGCTACCAGGGCTCCCTGCTCGGGCTCGGCTGGTCCTACGTCCGTCCCGCCGTCAACTTCGCGGTCTACTTCTTCGTCGTCGGCATCTTCCTGAAGATGAGCAAGTCCATCCCCGGGTACCCGGTGTTCCTGTTCTCCGGGATGGTGCTGGTCAGCTTCTTCACCGAGACGCTGATCACCAGCACGTGGTCCGTCATCGGGAACGCGCCGCTCGTCCAGAAGATCTACCTGCCGCGCGAGATGTTCCCGGCCTCGTCCACGCTGGTCTCGGCCGTGCACATGCTGCCCGGCATGGCGATCCTGTGGGGCGGCGCGCTGCTCGGCGGCTGGCGGCCCTCCACGCTCGCGGTCGGGTCGATGGCGCTCGGGCTCGCGATCGTGGCCGTGCTCGGCTTGGCGTTCGGCCTGCTGTTCGCCGGGATCAACGTGTTCTTCCGCGACTTCGGGCAGGTCGTCGACATCCTCAACATCGTCATCCCGTGGACCACTCCGATGATCTATCCGTGGACGGCCGTGCAGGACTCGGCGGGGAACGGCCTCGGGCTGCAGATCTACCTCGCCAACCCGCTCGGGACGGCGACATTGCTGTTCCAGCGGGCGTTCTGGTGGCCCGCCAACCCACGCCAGGCGCACCTGCCCGATGGCACCCCGACCTTCCCGGACGGCAGGCACGCGTTCCCCGACCACCTGACCGTACGAGGGCTGGCGAGCCTCCTCGCCGCCGTCGTGCTGCTGGGGCTGGCCCAGATGGTCTTCCACCGCCTGCAGCGGCGGTTCGCCCAGGAGCTCTAGTTGGAATCGATCGTCGTCGACGGCGTGACGAAGCGCTTCACGCTGCGCCACGCGCACTCGATCAAGGAGATGACCGTACGCGCCGCGCGGCGCCAGAGCCTGTCGCAGCGGTTCACCGCCCTCGACGAGGTGTCGGTGTCCGTCGAGCAGGGCGAGTCGCTCGCCCTGATGGGGCTCAACGGATCGGGCAAGAGCACGCTGCTCAAGCTGATCTCCGGCGTCATGCAGCCCGACCGCGGCTCGGTCGGGGTACGCGGCCGGGTCGCGGGCCTGATCGAGGTCGGCGCCGGCCTGCACCCCGACCTGACCGGCAAGGAGAACATCTTCCTCAACGCCGCGATCCTCGGCATGACCAAGGCGGAGACCCAGGCCAAGTACGACGAGATCGTCGCGTTCTCCGAGATCGAGAAGTTCCTGGACACACAGGTGAAGTTCTACTCCTCCGGCATGTTCATGCGGCTGGGCTTCTCCGTCGCCGTCCACACCGACCCCGACATCTTCCTCGTCGACGAGGTGCTGGCCGTCGGCGACCCGCCGTTCCAGAAGAAGTGCCTCGAGCGCATCGAGGAGCTGGCCGACGAGGGGCGCACGCTCGTCATCGTCTCCCACGACATGGGCACGCTCGAGAAGGTCTGCGCGCGGGGCGTCGTGCTGCGTGAGGGCCGGGTCGCGTTCGAGGGCGAGATCACCGAGGCCGTCGACCTCCTCAACCCGCCGGACGGCCCCCTCGACGCCGCCCGCCGCCAGCGCGGCCGCCAAGAGGCCAGGCTCGCCGCCGCCACGCTCAAGGCGGAGAAGGCCGCGGCCGCCGAGACGGCCGAGGTGATCGACGAGATCATGCCCGAGGCCACGGCCCTGCCCGACCCGCAGGCGACGCTCGAGCACGCCCTGTCCCTCGCCGAGGGACGGGAGGGCATGGCGCTGGAGTTCGGCGTCTTCTCCGGCCGTACGCTGCGGACCATCACCGCCGCCCGCGACGGCAAGAACGTCTTCGGCTTCGACTCCTTCGAGGGGCTCCCGGAGGACTGGCGGGACGGCTTCCCGGCCGGCACGTTCGCCGTCGAGGAGCCTCCGGAGGTGCTCGGCGCCGAACTGGTCGTCGGATTGTTCGAGGACACCCTCCCCGGATTCCTCGACGAGCACCCCGAGCCGGTCGCCTTCCTCCACGTCGACGCCGACCTGTACTCCTCGACCCGGACCGTCCTGCGCCACGTCGGACCGCGCCTGCGGCCCGGCAGCGTCATCGTCTTCGACGAGTTCTTCGGCTATCCGGGCTGGCGCGAGCACGAGTTCCGCGCGTGGACGGAGCACGTCGAACGGACCGGCCTGCGGTTCCGCTACGAGGCCTACACACGCGGCAACGAGCAGGTCGTCGTACGGATAACGGAGCGATGACCCCGATGGACGGGTCCACCAGGGACGAGGCCAAGGGCGCCGAGGACGCCGCTAACGGCGCCGCGCCCAAGAGTGGCGCGGTTCAGGACGGCGGGGTTGAGGGCGGCGCGGCCGTCCGTCGGCGGAGCCGGTCGGGAGGGCGGCTCCGCGAGCTCGACCTGCTGCGCTTCGTGGCCGCCGCCGCCGTCATGCTGCACCACTTCACCGGGGTGCCCGCGCCGGAGTGGCCCGGCGGGAGCGCCCGGAAGATCTTCCCCGGCCTCGGCGAGGTGACGCGGTGGGGCTTCCTCGGGGTCGAACTGTTCTTCCTGATCAGCGGGTTCGTCATCCTGATGAGCGCCTGGGACCGCCGCGTCGGCGACTTCGCCGTGTCCCGGTTCACCCGGCTGTTCCCGGCCTACTGGGTGAGCGTCTGCCTCTCCCTCGCCGCCTACCTCGCCTTCCGTTCCTACGTTTCCTTCGGGCCGAACACCGACGGGCCCATCATGCGGTTCCTGCCGAACCTGACGATGCTCCAGGAAGGCGTCGGGTCGCAGCGCATGGAGGTCGTCTACTGGACCCTCTACGTCGAGCTGCACTTCTACGCGCTCATCGCGCTGCTCGTCTGGCGGGGCATCACGTACAGCCGGGTCGTCGCGTTCATGACCGGCTGGCTCCTGCTCAGCGTGTTCGCCGTGGAGGCCGACTTCGGCTTCGTCAAGGTGCTGCTGCTCTGGAGGTACGCGCCCTTCTTCGTCGCCGGCATGGGCTTCTTCCTCGTCTACCGGTACGGCGGCAACCTCATCGTCTGGCTGCTCATCGCGGCGAGCTGGGCGCTCGGCTGTTACTACGACCTCAAGTACCAGTTCCCCGACTTCATCGTGCCGGGCGTCTCGGAGTACGTCATCCCGGCCGGTGTCACGTTCGTCTTCGCCGTCATGGCGCTCGTCGCCACGCACCGGCTGGCGTGGCTGCGCTGGCGCGGCCTCACGCTGCTGGGGATGCTCACCTATCCGCTGTACCTGGTGCACCAGACGATCGCACGGACGCTCGTCCCGCGCCTCTACCCGCACATGAGCAGATGGGCCGTGCTCGGCGTCCTGATCGCCGTGGCGCTGACCTCGGCCTACCTGATCTACCGGGTCGTCGAGGCCCCCGCACAGCACCGGCTCCGCGTCCGGCTGAAGCTCGCGCTGGCGCAGATCCGGCGGAACGGCCTCCCCGCGCCGGCCGCAGACGGCACCGGCGGCGCCGCGACGGAGCGACCGGCACGGGACGGCACCGGCGACGCCGACCGGGACGCGACGACGCGACCGGTGCCCGACGGCACGGCGGGCGACGCCGAGCGTGACGCGCCCGCGCGACCGGGCGGAGACGGCGCCGACAGTGACGGGGCGGCGCGACCGGCGCGGGCCGCCACCGACCGCGACGCGGCGGCGCGGCAGGCGGGGGACGGCGCCGAGGCGGCGTCGTCCTGAGCGCGGGTCAGCGGGCGGGCGCCAGGTCGATCGCGTCGATCTCCGCGCTGCAGGTCTGCGGGGTGAACCGGATCGTGTTCCGGCCGGCGTTCAGCCACACGTCGACCGCGCTGATGGTCCACTGGTCCCAGCCGTACGGGCGGTAGAGCAGCCGTCCCTGCGGCCGGCCGTTGACCGAGAGCGTCTGGCTGCACGGGGCGTCCATGCCGTCGGCGGCGCGTACGTACATCCGGTAGCGGCCGCCGCTCGGCAGCGGCAGCGCGAACTCCAGATAGCTCTCCGGGGCGGCCAGGTACCCGGCCTTGCCGTCGCCCGACGCCCGTGCCGTGGTCAGCCGCTCCCCGCCGTTGATCGTGGTGTACGCCGGCGCCTCCGCCTCCCAGCGTGTCATCGGGACGCCGGTCAGCGCCGCGTACCACCGCGCCGCCATCTTGGAGTAGCCCCCGTCGGTCGGATGGATCCCGTCGGCGGACAGGTCGGCCTTGGTGAGCGCCGCGTGCATGTCGACGAGGTGGACGTGCCGGCCCCGCGCGGCCCGCGCGGAGACGATCCCCGGGATCGCCGCGTTGTACCGGCGGGCGAGCCGGTCGCCGGCCGGGGCGGCCAGCGGGACGATCGTGGCGACGTACACCTGGGCGTTCGGCAGCGTCGCGGTGATGAGGTCCACCAGGGCCGCGAGCCGCGCCGGAGCCTGCGGCAGCGCACTGCGCTGGATGACGTCGTTCGTGCCGATGTGCAGGAGGACGGCGTCGGGGCGGTACACGCGCAGCCACTCCCGTACGCGCACGGTGAGCTGGTGGATCCGCCACCCCGGATGGCCCTCCTCGTTACGGTCGCCGAGCTGCGGGGGACCGGTCGCCCGCGACCCCACGAAGTCGGCCGACCTGCCGTCGGCCGTCAGGTACTGCCACAGGTCGGTGCGGTAACCGCCGAGCGTCTGCAGCCCGTCGGTGATCGAGTCGCCGAGCGGCATGATCCGCAGTGGCGGCCGGGGCGTCGCGACCGGAGCGGGACGGCGGGGCTCCGTCGTGGCACGGGATCTCGCCTCCACGCACGCCGTCGCCGTGACGAGCAGACATGCGCTCGCCACGGCCGCCACGGCGGTCCGGAGGCGGCCGGTCACGACCGCGCGGCCCGCATCGGCGTCGCGAACCTCACGGCAACGGCCTCCGCCACAGTGTCGGCTGCTCGCCCTTGTGATCGGCGCTGACCCCGACGGCGAGCAGGTCGCCGCCCAGCGGTGTCATCCCGGTGAGCCACTGGTCACCCCGCTCGGACAGGCCGGTGCCCTGGGGCGTCTGCGCGGTCCACGAGCGCCCGTCGCGGGAGGTCCACAGCACGACGTCCGAGCGTCCCAGCCGCCCTCCGGCGCCGGTCACGACGAAGCCCCGGGGGGTCGCGGTCGCGGCGGTGACGATCGAGTTACGGTCGCTGGAGTCCGGACCGTCCAGGCCGGCGGCCGGCAGCCGGACCTCCTGCCAGGAGGCGCCGCCGTCGGGTGAGACGAACGCGAACGCCCTCCGGCCGGAGGTCGTCGCGGCGGATCCGGTGGCGACGACCACGTTGCCCACGGCGGCGACCTTGTCGAACCACGCCTCCAGCGCGCCGGACGGCAGCGGCACCTGGTGCAGCGTCCACTTCTTCCCGTCCGTCGACGTCCAGGCGGCCGGCCTGCCCCTCGGGCCGTCCTTGACCGCCGGGTCGTTCAGCCCGCCGACCGCGACGTAGCCGAACGAGCCGCCGACCACTCCGCGCATCCAGCGATTGGCCTGCTGGTCGCCGGTGAGATCCGGACCCGCGCCCCGATCCCAGGTCTTGAGATCGGCCGAATGCCAGGTTCCCGCAGAGGAGCCGTACTCACCGACGATCACGTAGCCGGCCGGCCCGACCGTCGCCGCGTACGTGGCGACGTGGTCGGCATCCCCGGGTTCGAACGCCTTTCCGCCGTCGACCGCCCGCCACGTCGTGCCGTCCTCGGAGGCGACGATCAGCGGGCGCGTCGTGTCGAACCCGACGGAGAGCCAGCCCGCGTTGCCCGACACCACGCTGATGAGACGCTGTTTGCCCGGCCGGGCGAGCGCCTGGCCGGTCGCCTGTCCCCGGCTCCAGCGCCGGCCGTCGGCCGACGTCCAGACCGCGGCGTCACCGTTCGTGCTGCCCACCGCGACGCTGAGCCGGGAACCCGTCGCGACCGCCGTCAACGCCTGGTCCGGCTGGACCGCTCCGGCGATCCGGGTGGGATCGACGGCGATCTCCTGCCCCTGGGCGTCGCGGACCGAGAGGACCGCGTCGGCGTCCTGGGCGTCGGCCTCGCGACCGGCGACGATGGTCGCGCCCGCGGTGACCGCCATGCCCTGGATCGAGACGCTCGACGGCGTCGGCACCTCCCCGGCGTTCTGCCAGGCCCGTCCGTCCGGGCTGCGCGCCAGCAGGACCTTCCGGTCGCCGCCGATGAGGGCGGCCACGCCGTTGTCGAATCCGGCGAACCGCTGCAGACCGCCGTAGCCGGGCAAGTGGATCTCCCCGGCGGTCTGCCACTGCTTACCGTCGGCGGACGTCATGATCACGCCGTACCGCTCCGACTTGGAACTGCCGTTCCGGCCGGCGACGAAGCCCCTCGACGTCGCGCCGATGGCGATGCCCGGCCCGGCGGTGCCCTTCGGGTGCGGAACGTCGACCGACTCCCAGTTCCGGCCGCCGTCGGCGGACCGCCACACGGCGTCCTTGACGACCCGGCCCTTGCCGTCGGTCGTCCACCCGTAGACGATCGCGGTGTTCCCCACGGTGGCCACGTCGACGAGGGACAGCGGGCCGCCGGACAGTGACATCTTGAGCTGGTCGTTGCCCAGCCGCTCCCAGTTCCGGCCGTCCGTGGAGAGCCAGACGACCGGCACCGCGTCGCTGTAGTCGCCCTTCTGCGAGGTCTCGCCGATGGCGACGAAGCCGCTCGCGGTCCGCGCGACCCGGGCGATCCGGTCCCGGCCGAAGGACGCGCCAGCCGTGTCCGGCTGCCGGATCCAGGTGCTGCCGTCCTTGCTCGTCCACACGGCCGTCCCCGTGTGCGAGCCGCCGAGGGCGACCCAGCCGCCGCCCGATCCGGCGATCACCCGTGGGACGTCGCCGTACGCGGGCTCGGCGCCGTCGGTCGTGCGCAGCCCGGCGAGGCGGAAGGAGCGCCCGCCGTCGGTCGAGTAGAGGAACTCGGCCCGATAGTCGGCGGTGTCGGCCTCGCCGCCGATGGCCACCACCGTCGAACCCGACGACGCGACCCCGAGCAGCTCCTGATCCCGCCCGTCCGTGCCGGCCGCCGGGTCGGCGGCGAAGATCCGGCCCGCGAGTTGGGCCGCCGGTGTCTTCGGCGCGGAGCCCTTGTCCGTGCCGGTGAGGACGTACACGCCGCCGGCGACCAGCCCGGCGACCACCACGCCTCCGACGCCGATGAGGATCGGCCGCAGCGGTACCCGGCGGCCTCTCGTCCGGCCGGGCGTCTCCGTACGCCACGGCTCGTCGAACGTGACGGACCGGTGCTCGCCGGACGTCCGTGGATCGCGCTCGGGGGCACCGGGCGGCCGTGGGGTCGACCGGGGGACCGTCGCGGACGGCGGCAGGTCCAGCGCGGTCGACTCGCCCGGGGCATAGGCGGGGAAGCGCGGCTCGGGCGGTTCCTGCCCGCCCGGCCCGTACGGAGCCGGGGGAGGCGCGGGTGCGGCGGGGGAGGGCGCGACGGCCGGGTCCCACACCGGCTGCGGCGGGATCCGCCACGGATCGCCCGCCGGCTCCCACTCCTGCGTCTCCGGCGGCCGCTGCGGTACGTCGTCCTGCGGCTCCTCCGGCTCAGAGCCCGGGGGAGGCGGGCCGAAGTCCAAGAGTTCTTCCGCCGGTGTCTCCGGCGTGGCGCCCTGGGGAGGCCGGCTGAAGTACAAGGGCTCTTCCTGCGGCGGCGCGTACGGCTCCGGTGGTGGCGCGTACGGCGGTGAACCGGGCAGGCCCGGCGGTGGAGCGCCGTACGGGGGCGCGGGAGGCACGGCCCAGGGCGGCAGCGGCGGCTGGGCCGGATCCGGTCCCCAGGCCGGAGGCGGCGGGGGAGGAGGCGACCACTGATCGTCGGACGAAGGCTCTTCGTTCGGATCGTCGTCCGGCGGCTTCTGCCCGGCCACGCGCACCCTTTCCGTCCATCGCCGCGAGGGCGACCCCCACCCGACCTCCACGCAGAGTGTCGTGGCCAGATCTTATCGGGGCAAAGTGGTCATGGCGGTCCCGTTTGTCTCCGGTGTCCTGCTCCAACGACCGGTCGAGTCGTGGGAATCGCGTACGCCGGTCGAATCGAACGGCCGGTTCCCCTCGAGTTCGGTCGCTGTTCGTGTTCCGTAAAGAGCGGTACGTATCGCCTGCGGCGGTCCGCGTCTGGCCACACTCGGCCGCGCCATTTTTCCCCCACCGGATCGCTGCAGATGAACGGCCATACCAGTTGCGCACTACATCAGCGCAGGTGATTTACATCACACCTTACCGTCTGTTCTGTTGATCTTGTCGATGTTACGGTCCGTCCGGACCTTTACCTTGCCTTTACGTTTAGGGGAAGCGTGACCATCAGACGAAAGTTCGGCGGCCGACGTAGACGCCTCGCCAGCGCACTGGCGATGATTTTGACGGTCGCTTTGGTCAATTCCCCATCCCTGGAGTCGTCGCCCGCTCGGGCGGCCGACGGAAATGGCGCCGGCGCGGTTAGGGCTGGTACGGCGGAGGCCATCCGGCAGGCGCGCGACTCCGGAAAGCAGGTGGCGGTCGGGTCCCTTCTTGGGGAGAACCGCGAGGTGTACGCGCAGCCTGATGGCTCGTTCGAGGCCGTCGAGCACCTGCGTCCGGTACGCACCAGACGGAACGGCGCGTGGGTCGATCTCGACACCACTCTCACCAAGCGGGCGGACGGCCTCATCGCGCCGACGGCGTCAACGGTGGACTTGACATTCTCCGGTGGCGGAAGCGGGCCGATGGCGACGATGATGCGGGCCGGCCGGAAATTGTCACTATCGTGGCCGACTCCTCTTCCCACTCCCGTGTTGAGCGGTTCTACGGCCACCTATAAGGACGTCATCGCCGGAGTCGACCTCCAATTGCATGCAGATGTCGATGCTTTCTCACACGTTCTTGTGGTCAAGACGCGAGACGCCGCGCAGGATCCCCAACTCGCGAAGCTCAAGTTCGCCACGGCGACGACAGGGGTCGCGCTTCAAGAGGACACCGAGGGCGGCCTGCGAGCGGTCGACGCGGGGGGCGGCGGCACGGTCTTCGAGGCGCAGCAGCCGCTCATGTGGGACTCGGCCAAAGACCCGGCCACGGCGAACACTGCCGCGAAGGCGCGGTCGGCCACCGGAGATCCCGGCGATGGTCCCGGCGGTGCGACGCACCGGGCACCGGTCGACATCGACGTCACCAGGGACGCGGTGACGCTGACCCCGGACCAGAAGCTGCTGAGCGACCCGGCGACGACCTTCCCGGTCTACATCGACCCGGTTTACCGGAACACGACCGCTACGCACTGGTTGATGGTCAGCAGCGGAGGCTGGAAGGACTACGACTTCAAGAACGACGAGGGGATGGGCTACTGCCCGTACAGCTACACCTACGACTGTGGGTCCCCGCACGTCAAACGTCTGTTCTACCGGATGCCGACCAGCGGGTTCGGCGGCAAGACCATCCTCTCGGCCGAGTTCCAGATCAAGGAGACCTTCGCCCCGAGCTGCGATGGCCGGTCGGTCGAACTGTGGAAGACGAAGGCGTTCACGACCTCCTCGACCTGGAGCTCGACCAAGGACAACTGGCTGAAGGAACTCGACTCGAAGGACGTGGCCAAGGGCTATCCGGGCTGTCCGTCGGGTGACGTCATCTTCGACGCCACGTCGGCGATGAAGGAGGCGGCCCAGGGCGGCTGGTCGACCCTGACGCTGGGGCTGCGGGCGACGCACGAGGACGACCAGCTCGGCTGGAAACGGTTCGCCGACGACGCCGACCTGCGCGTGCGCTACAACACGCCGCCGCCGCAGCCGAAGATGAGCAATCTCTCGATGAACCCGGGCGGGATCTGCACGTCCAGTGGCCGCCCGACGGTGAACAGGCCTCCGGTGGCGAAGGCGATCCTGACCGATCCGGACGACGAGGACGCCAACAAGGTCTCCGCGCAGTTCCAGGCCTCGTGGGACGACGGATCGGGCTGGGGCGCGCGCTGGACCTCCAGCCTCATCGGTCCGAAGAAGAGCGGAACCACCTTCCAGGTGACGTTGCCGTCGACGATTCCGCAGAACAAGCCGATCGATTGGCACGTCCGGGCGTACGACGGAACGAGCTACAGCCCGTGGAGCTACGCCGGAAACGCCACCGGCTGCTACTTCGTCTATGACCCGACGGCGCCGGAGGCCCCGACCGTCTCATCGACCGACTATCCGGAGTCGGATCCCGAGAACGCGGATGACCCGTGGATCGACGGCGTCGGGAAGTACGGGACCTTCACCGTCGCGTCGTCTTCGAAGGACGTGACAAAGTACTGGTACGGCCTGAACGCCGCTCCATCCGCGGCCAATGAGGTCAAGCCCGCGGTCACCGGTGGGCCGGTCTCCATCAACCTCATGCCGACCCATGCGGGGATGAACCGCCTGTACGTCCAGGCGTGGGACGCGGCCGGCAGCAACAGCGTCATCGCCGACTACGAGTTCAAGGTCAAAGCGGGTTCCAACCCGAAGGCCACCTGGAACCTGGACGAGCCCATCGACTCCGCGCAGGTCATGGCCGGCGTCCGCAAGGAGCCGGACGCCACCACGGATCCGGATCCCATTCCGGCCGACGTCCACGGCGGTGCGACGCTCGGCGTGGACGGCGTCACGAAGACCGCCATGCAGCTGAACGGCACGGACGCGTACGCCGCGACGTCCGGGCCGCTGATCGATACGAGTAAGAGCTTCGCCGTCTCGGCCTGGGCGCGTGCGGTGGACGGTAGCCATCACGCCACCGTCGCGACTCAGCTGGGCGACCGGAAGGCCGGCTTCTACCTGCAATTCCGCGCCGCGTCGGGATCGACCCCGATGCACTGGACCTTCGGTCGCGCGGGGAGCGACAGCGACAGCGACCCGAACTGGTACGCGGCGTCTTCTGCCACCGCGCAGTTGAACCAGTGGACACACCTGGTCGGGGTCTACGACGCCGCCGCGAAGACGCTGTCGCTGTACGTCAACGGACGGTTCGCGCAGACCGTGGCCTGCCCGACTGCCTGGAACGCTCAGGGAGCCTTCCAGATCGGCCAGACCCTCTGGGCGGGCAACCGCCTTGACTACTGGCCCGGGGACCTCGACGACATCCGTGTCTTCGACCGGGTCGTCACCGGCGACGAGGCGAAGGATCTCTTCACCCAGCGGCCCGTGGTCGCGGCTCGCTGGAAGTTCAACGATTCCACCTCCGCGCTGCGTACGGCCAAGGCCTACTGGAAGCTGGACGAGGCGGCGGGGGCGACGCGCGCCGAGGACGCGCAGGGCGCCTTCCCCGCAGGTGCGCACGGAGGCGTGACCTTCGGCGGGACCGGCAAGGTCGGCAAGGCACTCCACCTCAACGGCTCCACGGGCTATTTGGCGACGTCCGGCCAGGTCGTCGACACGACCAAGAGCTTCTCGATCTCCGCTTGGACGAAGCTCGCGAGCAAGACCGGCACGCCCGTCATCGCGGGCCAGGAGGGCAGTCGCAACAGCGCGTTCGTCCTGTACTACTCCAGCTTCTACGACCGGTGGATCTTCAACATGCAGACGCCGGACGTGGACGCGCCGACGGTGGTCCGGGCCCAGTCCACGCAGGCGCCGACGCTGAACAGTTGGACGCACCTCGTCGGCGTGTACGACGCGGACGCCAAGAAGATCCGCCTCTACGTCGACGGAAAGCTCCAGCAGACGACGGATCAGCCGAACAGCTGGGCCTCGACCGGACCGGTCAACATCGGCCGGCATCGGTCGAAGGCGGCCTACTCCGCCTCCAATTACTGGAACGGCGATGTGGACGACGTCCGGATCTTCGACCAGGCCGTCACCGACTCCGAGGCCGTGCTGCTCGCCGGCGGCACGCCGGCCACCACGGTCGCCGCCGCCGACGACACCGCCTATGGGAGGCACGCGATCCTGTCCGGCAACGCCTACGTCGACCAGGGCGCCGGCTGGGTGGGCAACCCGCCCGGCGGCCTGGTCCTCGACGGTGACGGTGACTATGCCGCCACCTCGGTGCCGGTGCTGCACACCGACCAGAGCTTCACCGTCGCCGGATGGGTGCAGACCGCCGGACGTCCGACGCGCAAGGCTGCGATCTTCAGCCAGGAGGGCAACGTCAACAGCGGATTCACGCTCCGCTACGCACCCGACCCACAGGACCCCGAAGAAGCCGGTGGCTATGAGGTCGACCTGCCCGACAAAGACGCGGCAGGCGCCGTCCACCAGACGGCCTCCCATTCCAGTTTCCAATCCGACAGCTCATGGGACCACGTCGCGATCGTGTACGACGCCTTCGCCGACGAGGTGCGGCTGTACGTCAACGGCGTTCCCATGGAGGTCGGCGACAACGTCTCCCACCGCGACAACACCCTCGCGTTCGACGCACTGAAGGCCTTTCAGATAGGCCGCACCAAGACGGACGGCACCTACGGCGAGTACTGGCCCGGCGTGATCGACGATGTCTGGGCGTTCAACGGCGTTCTCGACGAGGAGCGCATCCAACAACTGGCCAACGGCACCGAACTGCCCACGGACACCTCCTGATGAGGCACGCCCGGCATCTCCCCACCCTCTGACTCCTCATCCCTACCTGAGCCCACCCTGTCGGCCGCCGCGTCGGGCGCGGCACGGCCTTTCGGAGGACAACGTGCGCAAGCGAGTGGCGATCTCGCGACTCGGATCGGGCCGGTTCCGGCGTCGGATCGCGCTGGTGATGGCGGTGCCGGTCATAGCGGCTCTCGCGCCGGCCGTTCCCGCTCACGCCGATGACGGCACGGGTCGGCCGGGCGTCCAGCACACCGACCGGAAGGTCAAGGGACACAGCGTAAAGTCGCGTCCCCGTACGCCTGATCCCGCGACCCGGCGGCAGGAGCCGCCGAAGGCCGCCTGGCCCGAGTCCGGCACGGCGGAGGTCACGGTCCCCGACGCGCCGCGGCCCGCGGCCGGACGGGAGCAGGCAGCCTCTCCGGTGAAGGCCGGCAGGCTCCCGGTCTGGGTGAGCGCGCCGACGCGGCCATCGGCCACGCCGGTGGCGGCCCAGAGCGGGGCCGCCAAGGTCAAGGTACGAGTACTCGACCGGAAGACGGCACAGAAGACGGGCCTCACCGGTCCCGTGCTCACGGTCGCCCGGACCGACTCCGCGACGGTCACGGGCCGCGTCGGTGTCCAGTTGGACTACTCCGGCTTCGTGAACGCCTTCGGTGGTTCGTACGGAGCGCGGTTGCGCTTCGTCCAGGTTCCCGCCTGCGCCCTCACGACGCCCGAGCGCGCGGACTGCCGCCGGGGAAAGCCACTGGCGACGCGGAATGACACCGAGGCAAAGCGGCTGACGGCCGACGTCGACGCGGCACCGGCCGGCACCGGCGCGACCGTGCTGGCCGCGGCCGCCGGAGCGTCCAGCGACAAGGGTGACTACAAGGCGACCTCGCTCGCCGCCTCGGCCACCTGGCAGGTCGGCATGCAGACCGGGGACTTCACCTGGTCGTACCCCCTCCGGGTTCCGACCGTCCCCGGCAACCTGGAGCCGAAGCTCGCCATCGGCTACTCCTCGGGCAGCGTCGACGGCCGGACGTCGAACACCAACAACCAGCCGTCGTGGGTCGGCGAGGGCTTCGACCTCTGGTCGGGCTACATCGAACGGCGCTACAAGTCGTGCGGCGACGACGGCGCGCCCAAGACGGACAGCAACGAGCCCGCCGACGAGTGCTGGGCGTACGACAACGCCACGATCAGCCTCAACGGAAAAGCCGGAGAGCTCATCCCGGCGGGTAACGGCAAGTGGCGGCTGCGCGGCGACCCCGGCTGGCGCGTGGAGAAGCTGACCAGCACCGCGACCGGCAACGGAGACGACGACGGCGAGTACTGGAAGGTCACCACGACCGACGGCACCCAGTACTTCTTCGGGCAGAACCGTCTCCCGGGCTGGACCAGCGGCAAACCGGAGACCAAGTCGACCTGGACGGTGCCGGTCTTCGGCAACGACTCCGGGGAGCCCTGCCACAAGGACACCTTCGCCGACTCGTGGTGCCGGCAGGCGTGGCGATGGAACCTCGACTATGTCGTCGATCCGCATCACGACGCTGTGGCCTACTACTACACGCCCGAGACGAACCGGTACGCGCGGAACCTCAAGCCCGAGGACGGCACCTCCTACGAGCGAGGCGGCTACCTCGACCACATCGAGTACGGCCTGCGATCGGACGGCAACCTGTTCGCCCAGCCGCCCGCCCGGGTCAACTTCGGCACCTCCGAGCGCTGCATTCCCGACGCCGACTTCAACTGCGACCCGGCCAAGATCGGCGACAAGCCGGACTACTGGTGGGACGTCCCCTGGGACCAGAACTGCGACGAGGGGGCCAAGTGCGAGAACAAGGACCTCAACGTCATCAGGGCGGCGCCGACCTTCTGGACGCGCAAGCGCCTCACGAAGGTGACGACCCAGATCCTGAAGTCGGACGGCTACCACGACGTCGACTCCTGGGAGCTGACCCATGGCTGGGGCATGGCAGACGTCGACCGCGACCTGCTGCTCCAGTCCATCACCCACAAGGGTCTCGCGGGCGCGGAGAACGGGGTGGCCTCCGTGACACTGCCGGCCGTCACCTTCAACCACGTACAGATGCCCAACCGGGTCGACAAGCTCGGCGACGATGTCGGCCCGTACGTCAAGTACCGGCTCGGCACGATCTTCGACGAATCCGGTGGCCAGCTCGACGTCAACTACTCCCACCAGCAGTGCATGGCGGACGCGTTGCCGACGCCGGAGACCAACACGTCGCGCTGTTTCCCGACCTACTGGGTGCCCCCGGACGGCACGAAGGATCCGAAACTCGACTGGTTCCACAAGTACGTCGTCGAACAGGTCGTGCAGTCGGACCGTACCGCCCACGCGCCGGACATGGTGACGAACTACGACTACCAGGGCGGGGCCGCCTGGCACTTCGACGACGATGACGGCATCACCAAGGAGAAGTACAAGACCTGGTCGCAGTGGCGCGGCTACGCCCTGGTGCGCGAACAGTCCGGCGGCTGGAACGACATGCGCACGCAGACCGACCACGAGTACTTCCGCGGCATGAACGGGGACCGCCTGAACAAGAGCGGCGGCAAGAAGGACGTCACGGTCTCCGATCACGAGGGCGGCACCTATCCGGACGATGACGCCCGTCAGGGCTTCGAGTTCAAGACGACCGCCTACCTGAAACCGGGCGGCGACGTGGCGTCCAAGACGATCAACACGATCTGGACGCACCAGACCGCCGAACGCGTCCGTAGTTGGGGCACCACGACCGCCGACCTCACCGGTACCGCGAGCACCCGGACGCTCACCACCCTCGACGGAGGAAGGGCTCCGCGCGAAACGCTGGTCAAGAACACCTATGAGGACACGACCGGCCTCCCGACCCAGGTGGACGACCAGGGCGACACGGCGACCGGCAAGGACGACCGCTGCATCACGACCGACTACGCGATGAACAACGACGCGTGGATGCGCGACTTCCCCAGCCGAGTGGAGACCGTCGCCGTCAAGTGCGGCAGCGCCGTGGACCGGCCCGGGCAGGTACTCGGGGACGTCCGCACGTACTACGACAACGGGGCGTTCGGCGCCGCGCCGTCCCTGGGCGACGTGACGAAGACCGAGAAGGTCGCCGACTACGACGGCTCGACGCCGAAGTACGTGACCGGCGAGACCATGGCGTACGACGGCTACGGCCGGCCCATGACCAGCACGGACGTCGCGGGCCACACGACCACCACGACCTACACGCCCGCGACCGGCCTGCCCACTGGATCCACGGTGACCGGACCGCCCGTCAAGCCGGGTGACGTGTCGACCGCGATGAAGACCAGCACCGTGCTGGACCCCGCCTGGAACCTGCCGACCTCCACGACCGACGAGGGCGGCAAGGTCACCGATCTGGAGTACGACGCGCTCGGCCGCCTCACGAAGGTCTGGCTGCCGAACCGCTCCAAGGCGAACAAGCAGACCCCGAACCTCCAGTACGGCTACCTGGTCACCAAGGACGCCCCCGCCACCATCGAGACCCGGACCCTGAACAACGACGGCAGCCAGAAGAGCAGCTACCAGATCTACGACGGTCAACTGCGCATCCGGCAGACCCAGTCGCCCGGTCCCGACGGTGGCCGCCTGGTCGCCGACACCTTCTACGACGCGCAGGGGCAGATCACGCGGACGTACGCGCCGTACTACGGCGAGGGCGCACCGACGGCGACGCTGTACGGCGTCGACAAGGTCGGGGACGTCGAGTCGCAGACCGCCTACGAGTACGACGGGCTCGGCCGCGTCACCACGGAGCGGCTCCTGGCCGGCAACGGCGACCTTCAGGAGAAGTGGCGCACCACGACGACCTACTCGGGCGACCGGGTCTCGGTCGACCCACCGCACGGCGGCACCCCGACGACCACCATCACCGACGCCCGGGGCCAGACGGTCGAGGCCCGCCAGTACAAGGGCGAGGGCCCGACGGGTGACTACGACGCCACGAAGTACACCTACTTCCCGTCCGGCAAGCCGGACACGCTGACGGACGCCGCCGGCAACGAGTGGCACCACAAGTACGACCTGCGCGGCCGGGAGATCCAGAGCGACGACCCGGACAAGGGCACGACGAAGACCACCTACGACGACCTGGACCAGGTGACATCGACCGAGGACGCCCGCGGCAAGAAGCTCTTCTACGGCTACGACCCGATCGGCCGAAAGACCGAGGACCGCGAAGGCTCGACGACCGGCCCGGTGCTCACGTCATGGCTGTACGACACGCTGCGCAAGGGCCAGCTGACCAGCACGACCCGCACGGTCGGCGGCCAGAACTACGTCACCAGGATCAACGAGTACGACAACCTCAACCGGCCCCTCCGAACGACCTTCACGATCCCCTCGGTGCCGGGGGAGGAGAAGCTCGCGGGTAGTTACCAGTACGACACCCGCTACAACCTCGACAACACCCCGCAGTCCCTCGGCCTTCCGGCGGCCGGCGACCTTCCCAACGAGGCCGTCGTCTACTCCTACGACGACCTCGGCCGGCCGACGACGACGACCGGGACGACGAAGTACGTCACCAAGTCCGATTACTCGCCGACCGGCAGACCCCAGCAGTACGAACTGTCCACCGGCGGCAAGAAGACCTGGCTGACCTACGGGTACGAGTACGGGACGCAGCGTCTCAACGAGTCACGCGTGAACCGGGAGGACGTCGCGGGGACCGACCGGGACGCCGCGTATGGGTACGACGACGCCGGAAACGTCACCTCGATCACCGACCGGTCCCGGGCCGGCACCGACAGCCAGTGCTTCCGGTACGACTACCAGAGACGTCTCACCGAGGCGTGGACGCCCACCGGTGGGTGCGACACCGATCCCGCGGGCAACGCCCTGGGCGGCCCGGCCCCGTACTGGAGCAGTTACCGCTACGACCTCACGGGTAACCGGACCAGCGAGGTCCAGCACGGCGTCGGCGTCGGCACCGACACGACCCGCACCTACCACTACCCCGACCCGGGCCACGGCCAGCACCAACTCGCCTCGATCGACCAGACCGGCGCCGCGGGGAACCGCACCGACAGTTTCTCCTACGACGCGGCCGGCGACATCACCCACCGCGGCATCGGCGCCGCCGCCCAGGATCTGACCTGGGACGGCGAAGGACACCTGGCGACCAGCACGGACACCAGCGGCACCACCACGTACGGCTACGACGCCGACGGCGGCCGCTTCCTGCGCCGCGAGCCCGGTGCCACCACCCTGTACCTGCCCAGCATGGAGCTCCGGCTGGACAAGACGACGAACCAGGTGGCGGCCACGCGCTACTACACCCACGGTGGCGCCACCGTGGCGATGCGCACGAGCGCGGGCGTGCAGTTCTTGTCCGCCGACCCGCACGGCAGCGCCGACCTGGCCGTCAGCGCCGGCGACCAGACGATGGCCCAACGCCGCTTCGACCCGTTCGGCCGATTCCGCGGCGACCCGAGCGGCGTCTGGCCCAACGACAAGGGCTTCGTGGGCGGAACCGTCGAGTCTGACGGCCTTACACACCTGGGTGCCCGCGACTACGACCCCGCCACCGGCCGGTTCATCTCCGTGGACCCGGTGTTCGACGCCGGAAATCCGCAGTCGTGGAACGGCTACGCGTACGCCGGCAACAACCCCGCGACCAACTCCGACCCAAGCGGCCTGATGTACCCGAGCGACATGCCCGAACCACATGGCAAAACTCGGGGCCTCGGCAGCGGCTGCAAATACAGCTGTCCGAGCGGAACCTTCCCTGGTGACAGAAGCGGCGGTGGAGGTGGCGGCACTTCCGTCGCGCACCATTCGTGCAACTGGTTCTGTCATGCCAAGAACATCTTCAACGCCACGATCGACGAAGGCGTCGACGTATGGGTGAGCTCGTCCCGCGTGATAGAGCAGATGCCCTCGCTGCTGGTGGGCGGCGCGGCCTCTCTCGGCTGCGCCGAGGGCGTCCAGACCCAGTGCGGTGTGGCGAACGACAACACCTACCACCCGCCGCCCGAGACCCACATCCCCCTCGGCGGTGACACGTCCGCGCCCGAGTACAAGGTCACCCGCCTGGTGGTCAGGTACGCCCCGATCGTCCTCGGCGGCGCGGGCGCGGCGCGAGCCGCCATGCGCGCCGGCCTGCGAGCCGGCCTACGCACCGGCGTGCGCGCCGCCCTGCGGGCGGAGGAGGAGGGCGTGGTATCCAGCCCTTCGGTGAGGCCTTCAGGCGGGTGCGTCGGCGTCAACAGCTTCGTGTCAGGCACGAAGGTCCTCCTAGCGAACGGCAAGTACAAGAACATCGAGGACGTCCAGGTCGGGGAAGAGGTCCTCGCCACGGACCCGAAGACCGGCAAGACCACTTCCGAGCCTGTCATCGCCGCATTCGGGGGCACCAACTACACCAGCCTGGTCCGGATCACCGTCGACACCGACGGGCGACACGGCCACCGCACGGGTGTAATCGTCGCTACCGAGCACCACACGTTCTGGAATGAGACCGAGCACACCTGGACGAGGGCAGACCAACTCACCGCCAAGGTCAAGCTCCGCACGCCACAAGGCAAGACGCTACGTGTGATCAGTATCGCTCGACGATCTGATCACCCCACGGTGCGGGATCTGACAATCGCCGAGCTTCACACCTACTATGTAGAAGCAGGCACCACGCCTGTCTTGGTGCATAACTGCGGGACGGCACGTTTCTCGGTCGACAGCCAAGGCACTGTTACGGATCATGTCGAGGGCGATCCGAACATTCTCGATCGGAATCCTCTTGACGGAACGAACTACACCTCCAAGGTAAAGGCTCAGATTGAAAGCGGCGATAATCACGGTTTTCCTGCGATGATTGACAGTTTGCCAACCATGGCGGATACGTCCATCGTAAGAGGCGGTGACGGAATCCCGAGAATGCATGTGAAGCTGCCCGGAGAGATTAATGGAACGCGAGGGACGTTCCACTGGATCATCGAACAGGATGGCTCGATTAACCACCGATTCTTTGACGCGCGGATGAGGTAGTGGCTTCAGAGAGACAAGAGAGGCTGCTGGCGACGTTGCCTCGCTGGCTGCACGAACGTGCTGCAGACTTGAGTAGCGAAGGATCTGCTGAGTATGCGTTCCCGGCCTCCGCTGCGCAGGACGTGTTCGATGCACTGATCGTTGCGGGCATCGCCATCCTCGGCGGCGATCTATGGAAAGTGGATAGCGCAGGTTTCGCCCCGTGCTATGAAAGCTGGTTCAGCGAGTCGAGAAATAGTGTAGACGTAAGCGAACGGTGGCGCGAATTCCTTGCGCGAATTCCAGACGACGATATGTATTACGTAACGTTTATCGCTTAGGGTGGGTGAAGGATGCTCCGCAAGAATCTTGCTCCCTCATATAGGCGCTTCCTGGGCAATATGCTATCGGCTCTGTGAGTGCCTTCGCATTGAGAGGGCCAGTCGCTTGGTGGGGTCGTTGTGGCGCTGAGGACGCTGCCGTGGTCGCTGTTGTGCGCTCCGGTTGCCGTCAGCGTTGCCGTCAGAGCCTGGTCGGCCGTGTGAGGAGTCGTAGGGTTTCTACAATCACCGCGTTTCTCAGGGGGCATCCGGGAAGTTCGGTGGCAACCCCGACCCGTACCGCAGGGCCGTTCACGGCCCGACGAACGGAAGCGGGGGCGGCAGTCGATCGCCTAAGGCCGTGCGGTACGCAACCGCCCACGGCGCGACTGTCGTATTCTCCTGGGTTCTTCTCGTGGTGTCGTGACCGGTGCGGCGTGGGGACGGCTGGACCGCCGAGGGCTCTCTTCCTCCTGTTTCATCGGCGTTCCGTGCTGGTTGGGCGGTCGTCCGGGTCGGGCCGGGATCGGCCCGCAGAGGCCGCAGGCCCGGCCCGAGGGCCGGTCGGCCGCCGGCGGCCCGCGTAGCGGGGCGCCTTTAAAGACGTAGAGAAAGTCCTCATCCGGCAGGTCTGGCCGTTTTTGGCCCTAGGTGCTGGCCGGGATCGCTGCGGCGGGCTCGTTCACCCACATCCGCGACACCGCCCGCCAGCACGGACAGCACGGCTGGATGGCCTGGGCCATCGCCGTCTGCATCGACCTCACCTGCGTCATGGCCGCCCGCGAACGCCAACGCGACCGGCGCACCGGCCGCCGGCCCGGGCCGATCTCCTGGCCATCGCTCGTGTTGGCCGGCGGGCTTCCGCTTTTTGACCTTCCGTGATGCTATGACGGTCACTATCGGTAGAAGTTTGAGGTTGAATTGTGTCGGAGCATGCAGTAATCGTGACATATCAACTAAGTGGCGACGGTTTCGGGAATGAGCAGGAGCGTCAGGCGATACGGCACATGAAGGCGCGTCTGGGTACTGTGATCGAACAGGCCGGCGTCGGGGAGTTTGATGGTGACGAGTTTGGGGGTGGCGCGGTGACGATGTATAGCTACGGCCCCGACGCTGATGCACTTTTTGCGGCCGCAGAGGAGACGCTTAGAAGTCTCGCCTTCCGTCCAGCCGTCGCTGTTCTCCGATACGGCGATGCTGCAGATATGGAAGCTAGAGAGGTTCGTATTACTCTTTAGGTATGTAAGCGGAAAGTGTGGGATGGTTGATTTTTCCGGCTCCGACGATATGAGCTGGCCCGAAGACCGAGCGGCCGATCCCTCGGAAGCAATGGATTCATTTCGAATGATGTACGATCGTGGGGCGAAGCGCCTTGAGCCTGCGCTGCGGGCCACCCAGATCGTCGTGACCGACTGGGTTCTGGGTGAAGCAGGGGCAGGTACGGATGACCCATGGAATCTCCCTAGAGATCTTCCCTGCCGTCTCCAGCAGAGTTGAGAGCTGGAGGTTCTTCGTTGAGGGCGAAGATCATTTCGTCTACCGTGATCGCTGATGGAGAGCTGAACAGCGTCAAACGGAAAGTGTCGCGCCACTCTGGACACTGCCAAGCGGATCGCTCTCCCGAATGAGAGGTGCCGAGACATGCCGAGGCGGTCGGTGATCGTCGCTGCGGTTCTCGTGTCGGCTGGGACGGGATGCTCGCTTGTTGGCGCCGGCCAAGGAAATCCGGTCGCGGCCGCGCAGCCGACTTCGGCACCGTCAGCGGTCGTGCGGACGACGGGCGACGCTCACGCGCCGTGCACCGTCCCTCGTGGATCCGGCAATGAGCGGGTGCATGGCTTGGTCGCGGTCGACCCTCACCCTGTCGGCATTGTCGTCGTGTGGCTGCCTGGCATGAACCAGCATGCCGTGCCGAGTTAACACGGGGGAACGCCGATCTGGCGCGGCGCATTGCCAAGGATGTCGAAGCGGCACCGAAATGGCCGTCCGGGGTCTTCCACTGCCCGATGGACGATGCCCTGGATGCAGAGTTGTACTTCGAACAGCCCAGGCACGCGAAGGCGGAACTGGTCGACGCCGGCCTTGCCGGCTGCAGAGGGATTGCCGCTCCGGGTAGGTCGGCGCGCCAGTTCACCGACCGATTCTCCCGCGACCTCGCGTCGATCGCGCCGTCTCCTTGGCGAACCCGGCTCTGACGAGTTGATAGCTGAGAGTGATCGTCAGGAACCCGGACGCCGAGAGTCGCCTGGCTGGCCGGGGCGTTGCTCGAACGCCTGACCAGCGGCCTGCGGCTGACGCCGGATCGGATCGATGTCATGGCCGACCGGTGCGGCGCCTCCCCCGAAGCGAGCGGCGAGGTGGCAACGTGCAAGAACTCCTGCGTCCCAGCCACGATCGGATGGTGGGCAACGTCCGCGCCTGGCTCATCGACGACCTCTAGGGCAGGCATCAGGTGCTACGCGAGATCGCTGGCACGTACTGCCGGACGGCGGTCGTATCCGGCAGGTCTACGGCACGGGGTCGCCGAGGGCGCCCTGAATGCGCGCGGAAGGCTCACTCATGACCCTGGACCTGTCCGGTATCGGGCTGCCCAGGGCACGAGGGCCTACCTCCACCCCAGGCGACAACCGGAGGCCGGTGTGACAAGCCTGGCCTTTCCGAGGTAGTTCCCCGAGCCTTCTGCGCCCGGCAGGTCAGGCGTGCTGGTCCTCGTCGGCGACCGCGACGCAGCCGCCGAGGGATAAGCCACGCGTCGAGAGGCAGGAGAAGCCTCGGCCGTCGGCGCTTTGCCGTCGCCGTTGACCGATTGCCGTCGGTGTAGACCGTCCGGCGTCCGGATAGCCGGATTTCCCCGGTCAATGGCGGCGGCAATGTCCAATGCCGGCCGCCTTGGTGGGCGGGGCTCCCCGTGGGCGTGCGGAACGCTCGGGCAACGCGGCACGTTCGGGCGCGCAGATGCCGGTAAAGAGCGATAAGTCGGGCCGCCAGCAGGGGCGTTTCCCGAGGCTTGTGTATGCGGCTCACCCGCGTTACACCGCCGAATCATCCAGAGCGCCGAGAGCGGAAGGCGTCCGGGGTGGCGGTGGCGCGCTCACGCGCCGACCGGCCTGTTCGTAAAGCTTCGTGGTCGATCTGCCTTCGAGCTACCGATCGGTGGTTGGGGCATACCGTCACGAGTGCATCGGCATCGCAGGTCGCCGGTCGGTCGATTCCGCAGAGGGGCACCCGGATCGATCTCGTCCGACGTCACCACGGAGATGCTCGGCCTTTCCAGGGCTTCCGGAATTGTGGCGAGGGTCGGTGTGCCGGATCAGTCTTTCGGCAGTCGATCCGAAGGACGTGACGAGCGTGGACATCGCCCGACTGTACGAGATTCCCCGCAGGTTCGATCTTAAGCTGTTCGCCTATGCGGAGAACGTTTATCTCGTCCGTAATCTGGTAGATCAAGCCGTTGACTCCTGGGGCCTGTCGGAGAACGTCAGATTCGCCGGACAGCTCATCCTCACGGAGCTGGCCACCAACGCGGTGCGGCTCTACGAGGGCAAGGAAGTACACGTGTGGGTCTCCAGCCAGGCCGGCCGGGATCTTCTGGAGCTGGCCGTCTGGGATCCCGACCCCGACAACCTCCCCAAGATCCTTCCGCTGACCGAGTGCGGCGAGTCCGGTCGCGGACTCGCGCTGGCCTACGAGCTGTCCGACCAGCGGCTCGGCTGGTACCGGTCGACGACGGCCCGCGGAAAGGTCGTCTGGGCGCGCGTCGGACCGTAGTCCCGATATGTGGAGCCGTCTGGAGCAGTGCTGGTATGGGGCCGCAGTGCCCGTCTGGGCGAGTTTTCGGGAATCGGCTGCGTTGAGACAACGAAGTATCTACTCTCCGTAAGTAGTCGCTCACGCTGGATATCCAAGGAGAGTCGATGTCGGTCGTCCGGGCTCCGCTCAACCCGAAGGTCTCGCTCTGGCACATGCTCGCCTACCTGCTCAGGTGGGAGCGCGAGAAGAACGGCCTCTCGCTGGCGCAGTGGGGGAAGATCGCCACCGCCGCGCCGTCGACGGTCTCCAACGTCGAGGCGGGACGGAGAAAGATCGACGAGAGGCAGGCAAAGATCATCGATCGCCACTTCCGGACCGGCGGCCTCTTCGAGCTGCTGCTCTGGTACGCCCAGAACGGCCACAACCCCGACTGGGCCCAGTCCGTCACCGCGTACGAGGCCATCGCCCAGCTGATCAGGATCTACCAGGGTCAGTACATTCCAGGACCCTTTCAGACCGAGGACTACGCGCGAGCCCTGCTGCTGGCCAGCAGTGACGGCAAGGATCTCGACGAGACACTCAAGGCCAGGATGGAGCGGCAGACCGCCATCTTGGACAGGCCGGATCCGCCGTACGTCTGGGCGCTACTGGACGAGGAGGTCCTGGACGACTGCATCGGCGGCTTCGAGGTCATGCAGGCACAGCTCCGGTACCTGCTCGAACTGATGCAGCGGCCGAACGTCTCCATTCGCGTCATCCCGCGCTCGACAGGCGCCCATATCGGGAAGGACGGCTCGTTCCGCGTCATCACTGTCGATTCCCGCGATATTGCCTACGCTGGAGCGGCGAGAGGCGGTCGGCTGATCGAGATGTGCGGCGAGGTCGAGCAGTTTCGTATGGACTTCGACCGGATCGGGCAGAAGGCAGCCTCCGAGGACGCCTCACGCGTGCTGATCGAACGGCGATTGGAGGCCACCGAGTGGCGATGCAGTGGCGCAAAAGCTCAGTTAGCACCGGGGTCAACGACGAGGCGTGCGTCGAGGTGGCGTCGCTGACCTCACAGGAGACCGCCGGACTCACGACCGGCGAAGTCGGTCGCTGAGCGATACGGCGCGGCCGGTACGGGCACCGCGGACACCGGGACCGTACGGCCGCGCCTCGGCTTATGACGGCCTACTTGAGCCATTCGGCGGTGGGCCAGGTCTCGCGGCGCCAGGCGCTGTCCCAGAACATCCACTCGTACTCGGTGGCGCGGAAGAAGGCGCGGGTCATCGCCTCGCGGGTCGCCGGGTCGGTGGTCGCGGCCAGGCGGTCGGTGATGTCCTTGGCGCGTTCGGTGGACTCGGCGAAGGCCGGGTCGGAGTAGGTCGCGATCCAGGCGCGGTACGGGTGGTCCTCGACGTCGGCGGTGTTCTCGAGCAGGGCGGTCCCGACGTCCTGGTACACCCAGAAGCACGGCAGTACCGCCGCCGCCAGCACCGGGTACGGGTCGGCGAGGGCCGTCGCCTGGAGGAAGGACGCGTAGCCGAGGCAGGTGGGGGAGGTGTCGATGCCCGCCAGGTCGTCGGCGGTCAGGCCGAACTCCTCGATGTACCCGGCGTGCAGCGTACGCTCCGCCGCCAGCGCGGCGTGCGCGCTCTCGGCGAAGAAGACGGCGTCGTCGGTGTCGGTGGCCCGGGTCGAGGCGACCGCGAGTGCCCGGGAGAACGCCTCCAGGTAGCGGGCGTCCTGCACGATGTAGAAGGCGAACCGTTCGCGGTCCAGCGTGCCCGCGCTGAGGGCGGTGTTGAACGGGTGCTCGTGGATCGCGCGGAGCAGTCGCGCCGAGCGCTTCCACACGTCGTCGCAGAACATCGGGATCTCCTCAGCGGTCGGTGGACGGCACGGCACGGACGCTCGACAGCACCAGGAGAGAACCGGTCATGGCGACGTCCCTTCGCTAGTCCTAGCTAGATCAGGTTCGACGGGTGTGTTCTCAGCCCGGGCCATGCCGGGCACCCCGCGTCACCGCCGACCGTAACAAGGATCGCCCGGGACCTGCCACTCACGGCGGCGCCCGGGGCGGGCCTCCAGCGGGTGCGAGGCCGTCTCCGCCGGCTGCCGCGTCGGCGTGTAAGGAGGCTTGAGCATCACCTTCTGATTCGCGGGTCGTTCGACGCGTATCGTCCAGGCATGGACACCGCTGCTTCACCCCGCGTCCTCGTCATCGGGTTTGACCCGTATCGGGTGCCCGGGCCGTGGGATCCCGAGCCGGTGGCCAAGGCGATCGAGGCGGGACTGACCAAGTTCGCCGAACATGGCGTGGGCGTCGAGACCTGCCTGATCGGCCTTGATGGAAGTGACGACGTGGAAGCGGTCGTCGGGAATGCGCTGCGAGCCCACCGGTGGGAGTGCGTCACCGTCGGCGGTGGCCTGCGGCACTCAGACGATCACGTTGAACTTCTCGAGCAGGTGATCAACCTGGTGCGGCGGCACGCGCCCGATGCGGCCATCGCGTTCAACAGCACCCCGGCCACCACCTACGAGGCCGCTGCCCGTTGGATCGAGTGACGACGGCGAACGACGCGGCTTGAGCGTCAGCTTCTGGCTCGTCGTCGGGATGCTCGACGAGAGCCACTTACGGCCTGACGCGTTCGGGGAACCCGGTCCAGCGCAGGTCGGCCGGGAGGTGGCTCATGTCGTTGAACATCACGATCGTGGGCGGCAGGCCGTCGCGGTACTCGATGACCGTCAGTGCGGTGTTGGCGCTGTTCAGCCCGAGCCACCGTGACGGCGGCGCCTCCAGCGCGTGCCGCACCAGCCACGCGATCGGGTAGGCGTGCGTCACCAGGACCTCGTGCGTGTCGGGCCGGCTCCTTTTCGTGGTCGTGTCGGGGACCTTCGCGAATCGGGCGACCAGGGCCTCGGCGAGCCTCTGGCCCGACGCCGCCTCGGTGTCGTCGTAGCCGTCGAAGAAGCCGGCCCAGGACGGCGGTGTTTCGGCGGCACTGGGGACGTAGGGCACGTGGTCGACGAGTTCGGCGGCCTCGGTCACGGGCACGTTCGGTAGATGCCGGGCGAGTTCGTGCGCGCTTGCCACGGCGCGTGGCAGCGGAGAGTGCCACACGGCGTCGACCGGTACGTCGGCGAGCCGTTCGCCCAGCAGGCCCGCCTGCCGGCGCCCGACGTCGGTGAGCTCCCCGAACGCGTCGGCCGCGCCGTGGCGTGCCAGGTAGAGGTGTCGCGTTGTCATCCGTGGTCAGGGACGCGGTGCCCGTGCGGGCCCGTTCCCATCTCCTCTCGATCTGCAGGGGTGGGTTCGGCGGCTACGTAGGCGAGGTGCGACGCCTGGCGATGGCTCCCGGCCGGGGGCGGAAGCGATCGGTCACGCGTTCGTCCCGGTGACGGTGCCGGCGGTGCCGTCGATGGTGATGACGGCGTCGTCGCGGAGCCTGGCCGTTGCGTTCGGGACGCCGAGGACGGCGGGGATGGCGTGCTCGCGAGCGACGATCGCGGCGTGGGAGAGCGCGCCTCCGGTCTCGGTGACGACGCCGGCGGCGATGCGCAGCAGCGGCGTCCACGCGGGGTCGGTGAAGGGGCAGACAAGGATGTCGCCCGGCCGCACGCGCGCGAAGTCGCCGGGACCGCGGATGATCCTCGCGGTGCCGGTCACGGTCCCGTGGCTGCCCGGTATTCCGTTGAGGGCGGCAGGTGGGGTGTCCGAGGTGCCGGCTGGTGGTGGGGGCGCGGCGGTGACCGGCCGCGCTTGCAGAATCCAGGCGCGGCCGTCGACGATCGCCCACTCGATGTCCTGCGGTCCGCCGAGTACGGCGGCGATCTCCTTGCCCAACGCGGCGAGGTGCGTGGCGGACGCGTCGTCGAGTGCGGGTCGGTGCCGGACACGGGTGGGCACGTCGCGAACGACGAGCCGCGTACCGCGCCGGTCGAGGCGGGTCCGTTTGTCCGTGACGGTGCGTGTGATCGACCCGTCCTCGGCGACGCGATAGGCGTCAGGGGTGACGGTTCCGCCGACGACGCTGGGGCCGAGGCCCCAGGACGCCTCGATCTCGGTCGCGTCGTTCGGGCCCGCGGGCGTGAACATGACCCCGGACACCTCGGCGTCCAGATGGCGCTGGAGGATGACGGCCATCACAAGGTCGTCGGACGGCCGGCCGTCGCGGCCGGAGGCGCCCCGGTAACCCATGGCACGTGGAGACCACAGCGAGGCCCAGCAGGCACGTACGGCATGGGCGACCTCGCCGACCCCGCGCACGGCGAGGAAGCTCTCGTACTGACCGGCCGCCGACGCCTGACCGGTGTCTTCGTTCGCCGCCGACGATCTCACCGCCACGGGCGGATCGCCGAGCTCGTCGAGTGCGCGTCCCAGCGCGTCGACCAGGGGCGCGGGGAGTGGGCGGGCCTGGATCGCCTGCCGCGCCGCGTCAAGGTCGTCCGGCTCGCCGGTGAACCGCCCGAGGCCCAGGTCACCGACAGCGGCCAGGTAAGCGGCGAACGGGACGACGAAGCCGTCAGGAACCGGCAGACCCGCGCGGAGCAGCGCGCCGAGTGCCCCGGCCTTACCTCCGCAGGTATCGGCGGCGGCCTCCATGAGGGGTACGAGCACCGATCCCGCCTTTCAACAGATTGTTGACAACATTCTGTTGAGTCTGCATCATCGGTCGCATGTCACGCAAGCAGGAGATCGCTCACAGCACGCATGTCGACCACCTTCAGGCCCAGCGTGAACAGGACGCGCGTGAGCGTCTACTGGACCTGGGCGCCGACGCGCTCGACGCCCGTCCATGGCGACCATCGCCCGCCCCGCCGTCGGCGGTCGACCTCGTGCAGTTCGCCGTCTGGCGCTGCGCCGACCTGGACCCGGAGGACATCCTGAGCGCGCTCGCCCTCCTGCCCGCCGCACACGCGGAGGTCGAAGGACTCGAATCCGCCCTGCTGTTCATGGCCCGGAGTGCCGGATTGACCTGGGCGCAAATGGCGGACGCGATGGGGTTCAACTCTCCGCAGGCGTGCCAGCAGCGGTACACCCGCCTGGCGGCACGACAGGACGCCGGCTCGTGACGCGGGACTCTTCACTCGGCCTCTTGGTGCTGCACGCGGTGCGCATCACCGGGTTCGCGGACACCCCCGTCGTCGCTCGTCGGTACGGGCTCGACGCGGCCGAGACGAAAGAGACGCTGCTCGACGGCCAGGCACGTGGCTGGGTCGAGCACACCGCCTTCGCCGGCGCCGGAGGTTGGTCGTTGACCGAAGCGGGCCGAGCCGAGAACGAGCGCCTGCTCGCGGCCGAGCTCGCACGCGTCGGCGGCGCCGAGGAGGTCCGTGGCGTCTACCGCGCGTTCCTCCCGCTGAACGCCCTCCTGCTACAGGCCTGCACCGACTGGCAACTCCGGCCCGCCGCCGGCGATCGGCTCGCCGTCAACGACCACTCCGATCCCGCCTGGGACGCCGGAGTCCTCTCCGAGCTCGCGGGCATCGACCGCGCGTTCGTGCCACTCGCAGGCCGGCTCGAGGGCGTCCTCACCCGGTTCCGCGGATACGACGAACGATTCACCGCGGCCCTGGCGCGCGCCCAGGCCGGGGAGGGCGACTGGGTCGACCGCACCGACGTCGACTCCTGCCATCGGGTCTGGTTCGAGCTCCACGAAGACCTCATCGCCACGCTCGGCCTCGACCGGCACGCGGAACCCTGACCCCGGACTCCACGATTCGGCTGTGCACCGGGACCTGCCCCTCGAGGCTCTGAGGCGTGCCGAACGCTCGGCAACCGCGTTCCACGGAAAGGGCAAAGTGTCCATACCGGCACCACGGGCGGACGTTCTCCGAGCATCCGGTACGCCCCCGCACGACGAACCCCAGCGGTGAAACGGAACGGCCCAGGCCAGGTGCCGCTCCGGGGGCCCCGAGCCGAAACTGGCCGCCGAAACCTCGCTCCGGACGATCTTCGTCAGAACGGTTCATTCGCGACCAGTACAACGCAGAGGAGCTGCAGTGCGAGGAGACAGCAGGGGAAACCGCGACCAGAACGGGGTCCCCATCCACGGCAAGGTCCAGCATCGTCAGCTCGGCCGGGCCGTCCAGCGCCGGCTCGAAAACGCCCACCCGGACATGGAGTTCACGAGGTACGGCGTGTTGCGCCCGGCTTCGGGTTCTCCGTCCCAGGGTGAGCAGGGCTAGGACCCCTCCGGCCAACGGCCCGCGCTAGCGGGCAGCGAATCGGTGTCCCGGTGGGGGCGCGTGGCCGACGGCCACGCAGCCCTCCCCGGGACATTCTCGACCGCGGCGCGAGCGCACGGACCCCGGTGCCGGATTCCGGGTGAGCGGCATACCGGGCGATGACTTCTCATGCCGAGCCCTGTCCATACGGGTGGTGTTTCACCGATGGAAGGGACTGTCATGCCTGAACTGCGAACCCTGCTCACCGGCCTGGGGCTGGTCGAGTCGCCTCGATGGCACGAGGACCGCCTCTACGTGTCCGACTGGACTGCCGGCGAGGTCATCGCGGCCGACCTGGACGGCGGCCACGAGGTCGTCGCGAGGGTCGCGTCACTGCCGCTCTGCACGGCCTGGTCGCCCGACGGCCGGCTGTTCATCCTCGATTCGGCCGAGGCCCGGCTGTTGCGCCTGGACGCCGACGGAACGCTCGCGGTCCACGCGGACCTCAGCACGTTCGGCCACGGCTGGAACGACATCGTCATCGACGGTCGCGGCAATGCCTACGTCAACCGGATCGGGTTCGACATGTCCACGGGCGAGGACCCCAGGCCCGGTGACATCACGCTCGTCGGACCGGACGGATCCGCCCGGAAGGTGGCCGACGGCATCGAGTTCCCCAACGGCATGGCCGTCACCGAGGACGACTCGACCCTGATCGTGGCCGACTCGTACGGCACGTCGCTCGTCGGCTTCGACATCCGGCCGGACGGGAGTCTCTCGGAGGGACGGCTGTGGGCGGACCTCCGCGGCGAGGCGCCCGACGGCATCTGCGTCGACGCCGAAGGCGCCGTCTGGTACGCGACGGTCCCGGGCAGGCGCTGCGTTCGGATCCGGCAGGGCGGCGAGATCCTCCGGACGGTCGACCTCGACCGCGGTGCGTTCGCGTGCGCGCTCGGGGGCCCGGACCGGCGCACGCTGTTCATCGCCGCCGCCGAGTGGCCGGGCTGGCCGACGCCGGTACCCCCTGGCAGCGGGCAGGTGCTCGCGACCGAGGTGACGGTCCCGGGCGCGGGCCGGCCCTGACCCGGCGGCGGGTCCCGCCCGCTTCCGACCCCGTTCGCACGCCGAACGTCAACCGGACCGGCGCGTCAGGTCGATCTGGTAGCGGACGAAGCCGCGGTTCTCGGCCATCGCGTCGTACAGCCGCCGGGCGGTGGCGTTCGACTCCTGGGTGTGCCAGTACACCCGGGCACAGCCGTGGGCCTTCGCCCAGTCGGTGACCGCCGTGATCAGTGCGCGGCCGACGCCCTTGCCACGTACGTCCGGAGCGGTGAACAGATCCTGCAGGTAGCAGACGTCGGCGTCCGGCATCGAGGTGCTGGCGTGCGTGAGGAAGTGCACGATCCCGACGAGCCGGCCGTCGAGCTCCGCGCCGAGGGCGTGCATGCGCGTGTCCGCCTGGAACTCGTGCCAGGCCCGCTCGTACATCTCGTCGGGCTCGACCCGCTCGTAGAAGGCGACGTAGCCGCGGAACAGTTCCTCCCAGGAGGCTCTGTCGGACGGAACGAGCCTGCGGACGCTGATCATCGGTCTCCTGCGCGATCTGGTGCGGGCCGGCCACGGCCGAGTTCGGCTCCCGAGCGTACGGACGATCGGCCGGCGCGAACACGGCCACTCGCGCGCGAAAGGGCGAGACCAGTCCCGTCGTCGCAGTGGTGGGGCTGGCCGTACGCGCGAAGCGGGGGATGGCGGCAGTGCGCGGTCGACCGAGGTGTCCGTAATTCGAACGTCCCATGCGCATCTCGACGCACCCCCTCGGACTCATCCGCGCGGCGAACGCGGCGGCGTACCTTCGCGGGTTCGCCTGCTCCGGCATCGCCACCATCCTCATCACGCGGGCGCTGCTGGCGCAGGCCGGCTATCCCAAGGTAGGCAGCGGGAAACTGCACATCGCGCACGCGCTGTGGGGCGGCCTGCTGATGGCGGCGGGCGTGGGCGTCGCCGTCGTGTTCCTCGGCCGGTCGGCGCGGCTGTGGGCCGCGATCACGGGCGGGGTGGGCTTCGGCCTGTTCATCGACGAGATCGGCAAGCTGGTCGACCAGACCGGCTACTTCTACCGGCCGGCCGCCGGACTCATCTACCTGACCTTCGTCGGCCTGGTCCTCATCTCCCAGTGGGTCGGCGCCCGCGCACCGCTCAGCCCGCGCGAGCGTACGGCCAACGCCGCGTCGGCGGCGCTCGCCGGAGTGACCTCGGGACTGACACCGCAGGAGCGCCGGGCGGCCGTCCGACTGGTCGCGGACTTGGACGGCGAGGTGCCGGAGGCACTCCGGCGTCTCCTCGACGCGGTGCCGGAGCGGCGGCCGTACGCGTCAAAACCGGTGCGTACGGCCGCCGCCCGTGTCCGTGTCCTCGCCGGTCGGCTGGCGAGCCGCCGCATCGTCCTCGACGTCGCCGTCCTCTACCTGGTCGCGCAGGGAGCCCTGACGCTCGCCGGAGTGCTCGCCGACGACGTCCTCAGCACCCATCCCGCCGAACGGGAGACGGGCGCGGTCGTGGCCGTGGCCTGCTGTGCCGTCGTCTCGACGGCGCTGAGCGGGTACGGAGTACTGCGGCTCGCGCGCGACCGCCCGACGGCGTTCCGGATGTGCAACGTGGCCGTGCTGCTCGACATCCTCGTCGGACAGGTCTTCAAGTTCACGATCAACCAGTTCGCGGCCTTGTCCGGCCTCGCCATGGATCTCCTCGTCGCCTGGATCATCGCGATCGAATCGCGCAGGCTCAGAACTCCGTGAGCGTCTGCCGACGGTCAGAGGGATGCTTCCGCGGTCGGCTTTCGGGCGAGGAGGAGCCGGTAGCGCGGGCTGCCGTCGTCGCGCCGGCCCAGGGGCGTCAAGGGAACCGTCGTCACGGTGAATCCGGCCGCCGTCAGGTCGTCGCGGACCGCGTGCAGCGGGCAGGTGCGGTAGTACATGACGAACGGGGGACGCCACACGGCGTTCCGGACCCGCATGGCCAGGTCGAATCCGAGCAGCGCCCAGTACCAGCCCGACGTGATGGGCGGCGGCGCGCCGAGGGGGAAGGCGAACAGCCCACCGGGCCGTAGCGCGCGGTAGACCCCGGTGAACAGCGCGGGCCGGTCGGCGGGCAGGAAGTGCCCGAGCGCTCCGAAGCTGACCGCCAGGTCGAAGGCCTCGGCGAAGGGCAGGGCCCGGACGTCGGCCCGTACCCACTCGGCGGCCGGGTGCGCACTGCGCGCCTGCTCGAGCATGCCGGTGCTGAAGTCGACGCCCGTGATCCGTCCCTGGCAGACGGCTTCGAGGGTCCGCATGCCCGCGCCGGTGCCGCAGCACACGTCCAGCCCCTGGCCGAACGGCCCGAGCGGGCGCAGAGCGTCGGCGGTCGCGTCGAGAACGCCGTCGGGGGTGCGGAAGGGCGTGTGGTCGAACCGCGGAGCCAGCAGGTCGTAGCCGCGTTCGACCGAGGACAACGCCTGGATCGCCAGTTCACGCAGAGATGGGCCTTGAGGCGAGAACACGGGCCAAGGGTAAGCCGGACCGATCGCTCGGGAAAGCACCGCCCGCGTTGGTGGTCTGTAGGCGAATGCTCGACGGGACGCACATCGACAAGTACGGCACCGGCTCCGACACGCGCCTGCTGACCGGCTCCGGGGTGGCGTCGAACAACGGCACGAAGTCCACGCCGGCGCTGTCGGGCGACATCCTCGGCGACTGGCGCGAGGAGGTGATCTGGCGGACCTCGGACAGCACCGCACTGCGGATCTACACGACGACGGCCGTGACCGACCGCCGGATCGTCACGCTGATGCACGACACGCAGTACCGGACGGCCATCGCCTGGCAGAACACCGCGTACAACCAGCCGCCGCATCCGAGTTCCTTCATCGGGAACGGCATGGCCGAGCCCGCCCCGCCGAACGTCTACACCCCCTGACCCCGAACACGCCGGAACGGCCGTGGCGGGGGCTCCCGCCACGGCCGTTCCCACGGCGTACGCGTCAGATCTTGCCGACGCCCGCGCCGGCGGTGACGGTGGCCTTCACCGTCGAGGCGGACTCGGCCGAGTAGGAGTAGGGGATGCTCGCGACGCTGGAGGAGTTGCGGGTGGTGACGCTGCCCGAGTTCACGAGGTAGTTGTCGCTCGCCTTGAGGTTCCCGTCGGGGGAGTCACCGGTCTGGATGACCGTGGGGGTCTTGACGCCGTCGAAGTAGTTCTTCTCGACGAAGACCCCGGCGTTGCAGGTGGAGGCGACACCGTAGCTGGTGACGGCGCCGTAGTAGTTGTTGAAGACGTGCACGGGGTTGCCGAAGCGGACCCGCGGGTGCCGCTGGGTCGTGCCGTCGAACCAGTTGTGCACGTAGGTCACGCGCAGGTGGCCGATGTCCTCGGACCCGTTGTCGTCGGAGTGGCCGAGCAGCGCGGTCTTGTCGTGGTTGTGGAAGCGGTTCCACGACACGGTCGCGTAGTCGGACGCGCGCTTGATGTCGACGAGTCCGTCGTAGGCGTTGGACAGGTCGTTGTGGTCGATCCACACGTTCGTGGAGTACTGCACGTTGATGGCGTCGTCGGCCGAGCCCGTGAACGTGAGGTTCCGGATGATCACGTTCTTGGCGTTGGTGACGTTGAGCCCGTAGCCGGTGATCTTCCCCGCGGTGCCGACGCCGATGATCGTCTTGTTGGACGTCACCTTCGTCATCGACGACAGGGAGATCGAGGCGTTGACCTTGATGACGTACGAGCCGCTGCGCGAGGCGTAGTCGGTGAGCTGCGACGCGGTGGTCACGGTGACGGTCGTGCCGCCCGCGCCGCCGGTCGTCCCGCCGTTCAGGCTCGCGAAGCCGACGGGGCTGGACTCGTACGCGGCGACGGCCGCCGGGGCGGCCGTCTTGGCGGTCGCGCCGGTGCCGGTCAGCGCGCCGGCTCCGACGGCGAGACCGAGGACCGCGACCGCGCTCAGGGGGCGCAGCGGGAGCCGCCGGGTCCGGGCCGTGCCGTGCGTGTCGTTCCCCATGGGGAACCTCCTCCAGGGGTGGGTGGTGCGGTGGGAGCGTGGCGGAAAAGGTTTTCCTCTCGCAGGGTCGCGCCGTCCGGTGAGAGGCGTCAACGCGCCCCCGCAACCTCGCGCGGCCCTTGTGCCGTCCGCCCTCGTCCCACCAGCGCGAACCCCTGACGGCCCCTTGACGGGACTCTGACATAAGCCGTGAAAGTTTCATTCCGGGTGTCATCCCGCTTCAGCGGAATGGTTCGGGGTCTGGGATGGTTGTTGGCGCTAAGGGCCGGTCGTCCCCTCGGGGAAGGCCGGTCTCGTGCTGCCGGGCGAAGGGACATGGATGTGACGACCACGAATCCCCGCAGAACGGTCCAGGGGGTGGGCCTTCGATCGGAGCGGGGACCCGTGCTGGTCGCGCTCATGCTCAGCACCGGACTCGTCGCGCTGGACAGCACGATGATCGCCACGGCGGTGCCGTCCGTGGTCCACGACCTCGGCGGCTTCACCCAGTTCCCGTGGCTGTTCTCGATCTACCTGCTGACCCAGGCGGTCAGCGTGCCGCTGTACGGGAAGCTGGCCGACGTGTTCGGCCGTAAGCCGATCATGTTCTTCGGCATCGGAGCGTTCCTGCTCGGCTCGGTGCTGTGCGGGGCCGCCTGGAGCATGCTCAGCCTCATCATCTTCCGCGCCGTCCAGGGCATCGGCGCCGGCGCCGTCCAGCCGATGAGCATGACCATGGTCGGCGACATGTACACCGTCGAGGAACGCGCCCGGGTCCAGGGATACCTCGCCAGTGTCTGGGGGATGTCCGCCGTCGTCGGGCCGACCCTCGGCGGCGTGTTCTCCGACTACCTGTCCTGGCGGTGGATCTTCTTCATCAACCTGCCGCTGGGCGCCTTCGCCGCGTTCATGCTCGCCCGGCGCTTCACCGAGTCGGTCGTACGGCGCTCGCACCGTCTGGACTACACCGGTGCCGTCCTGCTCACCATCGGCTGCTCCCTGGTCATCCTCGGCCTGCTGGAAGGCGGGGTCGCCTGGGGCTGGGCCTCGGCGCCCAGCATCCTGATCTTCGCGGTCGGCCTGGCCGCCCTGGTGGCCTTCTGCCTGGTCGAACGGCGGGTGGCCGAGCCGATCCTGCCGCTGTGGGTCTTCCGGCACCGCGTCCTGGTCGGCGCGACCCTGACGTCCGTGGTGGTGGGCGCGGTGACGATCGGGCTGAGCTCGTACGTGCCGACGTACGCCGAGGGCGTGCTGGGCACCAGCGCCCTGGTGGCGGGATTCGCGCTCGCGGCGCTCACGGTCGGCTGGCCGATCGCCGCCTCCCAGGCCGGGCGCATCTACCTGCGCATCGGGTTCCGCGACACCGCGCTGATCGGCAGCGGCGTCGCGGTGGCCGGAACGCTGCTGTGCCTCCCGCTCGGCGTCTCCGCGAAGGTCTGGGAGGTCGCGGCCACGTGCTTCGTGATCGGCGTGGGCCTCGGTTTCACGGCGAGCCCGACGCTGGTCGCCGTGCAGTCGGTCGTGGGGTGGGAGCACCGTGGCGTCGTCACGGGGAACAACATGTTCGGCCGGTCGCTGGGCAGCGCGGTCGGCGCCGCGGTGTTCGGCGCGATCGCCAACGGCACGCTCGCGCACCGGTTCGCCCACCCGCCGACCGCGCTCGCCGGCCGGCTCGGCCGGAACGTCGACGCCACCAGCGTCGTCTCGGCGGGCCGGGGCAAGGATCCGGCGGTCGCGGCGTTCGTCCGGAACTCACTGAACCACGCGAGCCACAACGTGTTCCTCACGCTGGCCGCGCTGGCGATCCTCGGCGTGGTGGCCGTCGCCCTGATGCCGCGCCGGGCCGAGACGCTCGACCTCGGCTGACGCATCGTCGGCGGGCCGAAGGCCCGGGGCGCCACCGGGACCCTCGGCGAGGGCGGTACTCCGTCAGGCCGCCTTCGGCGGGATGCGCCGGGTGACCTCGGCGCGGAGGAGAGCCAGGTCGACCCCGGCGTCGGTGAGGAGGCGGACGGCCAGGCCGTGGTCCTCGCGGAGCAGGCCGAGCAGCATGTGCCCGCTGCCGATGTAGTTGTGTCCGAGGGCGAGGGCCTCTCGCAGCGCGAGCTCCAGGATCTTCTTGGCCCTCTTGGTCAGGGGGATGTGGCCCTTCCTTACCTCGCGGTGGTGGCATCCTCTCGGGTCGAGCGCGCCGGGGCCGAAGCTGGCCTCGGTCGCCTCGCGGACCTGGTCCAGGTCGATGCCGATCGTCGCCAGTGCCTCCGGGTCGAGCCCGTTGTCCGGCGGCCCCGTGAGCAGGGTCATCCGCCGGTCGATGTCGGATCCGGTGACGCCCTGGGCCGTCAGGGCCTGCGCCGCCGGGCCGTGGCCTTCCTCCAGGAAGGCCAGCAGCAGGTGCTCGGAACCGATGAACGGGTGGCGCCGGCGCCGGGCCTCCTCCTGGGCCAGCCTCACCACCTGGCGGGCCTCGTCGGTGAACCGTTCGAACATCCTTACCGCTCCTTTCCGAGGATCCGCCGGCCGCCGCCGTACTTCTTGTGGACCGCCTGCCGGCTGACGCCGAGGCAGACGGCGATCTCCTGCCAGGACCATCCCTGGTCGCGCGCGTTCTCGACCTGCAGCCCCTCGAGGCGCTCGGCGAGTTCGCGCAGTGCGCGCACCGCCCGCAACCCGATCGCCGGGTCACGGCTGCCCGCCGCCTGGGCGAGCTGGACTCCGTCATTCATGCTGTCAACATAGGTTGACAGGGGCGGGACTGTCAACCCAAGTTGACGCGCTCTCGGAAAGTCGCCGCCGTACCGGAGCCGGCGGGTCGGGTGAGTCCCTATCGCGGGCCGGTGGCGTCGAAGGAGGCCTGGGCGGCGAGGATGTCCTGGGCGTGGTCGCGGATCCAGCCGGACAGGCCTTCCAGGGGCTCGGTGATGCCCTTGCCCAGCGTCGTCAGGCCGTAGGTCACCTTCGGTGGGGTGGACGGTTCCACCGTGCGGGACACCAGGCCGTCCCTCAGCAGCATGCGCAGCGTCTGGGACAGCATCTTCTCGCTGATCCCCTCGATCTTGTCGCGCAGCTCGGAGAAGCGCAGGTCCCGCTCGCGTTAGCGAGGTCCTCTAGCGTCGCCGTGACCTGGCAGGAGACTCGAGGAGGAGAAGTGTCAAAGGTCGCCCTCATCACCGGCGCCGGTCGCGGGATCGGCGCCGCGACGGCCGGGGAGCTGGGACGGCGCGGCTTCCACGTCGTCGTCAACTACCGCGGCGACGCGGTCAGCGCGGAGAAGGTCGTGGCCGAGATAGAGCGCGAAGGCGGCACGGCGGAGTCCGCCCGGGCCGACGTCCGCGATCCGGAGCAGGTCGCCGCCCTCATCCGAGGCCGCGACACCCTCGACGCGCTCGTCTGCAACGCCAACATCACTCCGCCGTTCGCGCCGCTGGACGCCATGACCTGGGAGGACTTCATCGGCAAGGTGGACGGCGAGTTGGCCGCCGTCTTCCACTTGACCAAGCGGGTCCTGGAGGTGATGCGCGGCCGGCGAAGCGGGCGGATCGTCTACGTCTCCAGCCTCAGCGCCGAGCTCACGCGCCCCGGCGCGATAGCGCACGCCACCGCCAAGGCGGCGCTCGACACCTTCGCGCGGCACGTCGCCGCGGAGGCCGGGCCGTATGGGATCGGGGTGAACGTCGTCGCGCCCGGTGCGGTGCGTACGGACGCCACGGCCCAGATGATGACGCCGGAGGTGGAGAAGGCGCGCGCCGAGCGTTCGGTGCTGCACCGGATGCTCGAGCCGGAGGACGTGGCGAAGGTGATCGCCGCGGCCGTGGGAGGAGACCTCCAGGCGACGACCGGCATCCGCATCCCCGTCGACGGCGGCTCCCGCGTGCTCTCCGCTCCCTGAGCCCGTTCTTCGCGCACGCCACGAGCACGGGCGACCGAATGAGATTCGACTCACGCGTCCCGTGATCTTCCGTTGCGCCACCGTCGTTGGACATACTCGACGCACGGCTCACGGTGACGGAGGGACGGGATGACGGTTCTCACCAGCGCGCTGGACACCGCCGGGCCGGACTATGCCGCCCGGCGGGCGGCGATGCTGGCCAGACTGGCGGAGCTGGACGCCGAGCACGCCAAGGCGGTCGCGGGCGGCGGGCCCAAGTACGTCGAGCGGCACCGCAAGCGCGGCAAGCTGCTGGCCCGCGAGCGGATCGAGCTGCTCCTCGACCCGGACTCACCGTTCCTGGAGCTGTCGCCGCTGGCCGCCTGGGGCACGGACTTCACGGTGGGGGCCAGCGTGGTCACCGGCATCGGCGTCGTCGAGGGCGTCGAGTGCCTGATCTCCGCCAGTGACCCGACCGTACGGGGCGGCTCCAGCAACCCGTGGACGATGCGCAAGTCGTTCCGCGCCGCGGAGATCGCGCTGCGGAACCGCCTGCCGGTGATCAACCTGGTCGAGTCCGGCGGCGCGGACCTGCCGACCCAGAAAGAGATCTTCATCCCCGGCGGCCGTACGTTCCGGGACCTGACCCGGCTGTCCGCCGCCGGGATCCCGACGATCGCTCTGGTCTTCGGCAACTCCACGGCGGGCGGCGCGTATCTGCCCGGCATGAGCGACTACGTGGTCATGGTCAAGGACCGGGCCAAGGTCTTCCTCGGCGGGCCACCGCTGGTCAAGATGGCCACCGGCGAGGAGTCCGACGACGAGAGCCTCGGCGGCGCCGAGATGCACGCCCGCACCAGCGGCCTGGCCGACTACATGGCCGCCGACGAGTACGACGCGCTGCGCATCGGCCGCCGCATCGTCGCCCGGCTGAACTGGCGCAAGCAGGGCCGCGAGCCGCTGTCCGTACGCCCGCCGGCGTACGACGAGGATGAGCTGCTCGGCATCGTCCCCGAGGACCTCAAGATCCCGTTCGACCCGCGTGAGGTGATCGCCCGGATCGTCGACGGCTCCGACTTCGACGAGTTCAAGCCGCTGTACGGCGACAGCCTGATCACCGGCTGGGCGGTGCTGCACGGCTATCCGATCGGGATCCTCGCCAACGCGCGCGGCGTGCTGTTCAGCGCGGAGGCGCAGAAGGCCGCGCAGTTCATCCAGCTGGCGAACCAGAGCGGCACGCCGCTGCTGTTCCTGCAGAACACCACCGGCTACATGGTCGGCGCCGAGTACGAGCAGGGCGGCATCATCAAACACGGCGCCATGATGATCAACGCGGTGTCCAACAGCCGGGTCCCGCACCTGACCGTGGTGATGGGCGCGTCGTACGGCGCGGGCAACTACGGCATGTGCGGCCGGGCGTACGACCCGCGCTTCCTGTTCACCTGGCCGAGCGCCAAGTCGGCGGTGATGGGCCCGGCGCAGCTCGCCGGCGTGCTGTCCATCGTCGGCCGCCAGGCCGCCCAGGCCCGCGGCCAGGCGTACGACGAGGAGGCGGACGCCCAGATGCGCGCGATGGTCGAGCAGCAGATCGAGGCCGAGTCGCTACCGTTCTTCCTGTCCGGGCGGCTGTACGACGACGGCGTCATCGACCCGCGCGACACCCGTACCGTCCTAGGCCTCTGCCTGTCCGCGATCAACAGTGCCCCCGTCGCCGAGGCCCCGGAGGGCTTCGGTGTCTTCAGGATGTAGGCGATGATCTCTCGACTGCTCGTCGCGAACCGTGGCGAGATCGCCCGCCGGGTCTTCCGCACCTGCCGCGATCTCGGCATCAGCACGGTCGCCGTGTTCTCCGACCCCGACGCGTCCCTGCCGCACGCCGGCGAGGCCGACCTGGCCGTACGCCTGCCGGGCGCCGCTCCCGCCGAGACGTACCTCGACCAGGAGGCGATCGTCGCGGCGGCCAAGGCCTCCGGGGCGGACGCGGTGCACCCCGGCTACGGCTTCCTGTCGGAGAACGCCGCGTTCGCCGAGGCGGTCATCGCCGCCGGGCTCACCTGGGTCGGGCCGCCGCCGGCCGCGATCGCCGCGATGGGCTCCAAGATCGCGGCCAAGCGGCTGATGCGGGACGCGGGCGTGCCCGTCCTCCCAGAGCCGGACCCCGCGACGGTGACCGAGTTCCCCGTGCTGGTCAAGGCGTCGGCGGGCGGCGGCGGCCGGGGCATGCGGATCGTCCGTACCGCCGAGGAGCTGCCCGGCGCGGTCGAGTCCGCGCGGCGGGAGGCGGCGTCGGCGTTCGGCGACCCGACGGTCTTCTGCGAGCCGCTGCTGACCGGCGCCCGGCACATCGAGGTGCAGGTGCTCGCGGACTCCCACGGCACGGTCTGGACGCTGGGGGAGCGGGAGTGCTCCATCCAGCGGCGGCACCAGAAGGTGATCGAGGAGGCCCCGTCCCCTGCGGTGGACGCCGCGCTGCGGGAGCGCCTGTCGGAGGCGGCGGCCGCGGCCGCCCGCGCGATCGGATACACCGGCGCGGGCACCGTGGAGTGCATGCTCGCCCCCGACGGCGGGTTCTTCTTCCTCGAGGTCAACACCCGGCTGCAGGTCGAGCACCCGGTCACCGAGTGCGTGTACGGCGTGGACCTGGTCGCGCTGCAGCTCGAGGTCGCCGAGGGCGGCGCGCTGGGCGACCCGCCGCGGCCGCGCGGCCACGCGATCGAGGCGCGGCTGTACGCCGAGGACCCCTCCGAGGGCTACCGGCCGCACAGCGGCCCGCTGCCCGCCTTCGAGATCCCGGGCGTGGACGCGGAGTTCGCCGTCCCTGCCGCGCACGGGCTGCGGCTGGACGCCGGTGTCGTCTCCGGCAGCGTCGTCTCGACGCACTACGACCCGATGCTCGCCAAGGTCATCGCCTACGGCCCCACCCGCGCCGCGGCGATCCGCCGCCTCACCGCCGCCCTGGCCGGGGCCCGGATCCACGGGCTCGTCACCAACCGCGACCAGCTCGTCGCCACGCTGCGCCACGACGCCTTCCGCGCGGGCGACACGGACACCGGCTTCCTCGACCGGTACCCGGCGACCGCGCCGCTCGCCGACGAGGAGGCCGTACGCCTGTCGGCGCTCGCCGCCGCCCTCGCCCGCGCCGCCGCCGGCCGCCGGGCCGCGCCCGTCCTGCGCGACCTGCCCGCCGGCTGGCGCAACGTCCCCTCCCAGCCGCAGCGCACCGTCTTCGAGGAGGCGGAGGTCGCCTACCGGCTCACCCGCGACGGCCTGGCCGCCGAGGGCCACCCGGACGTCGCGCTGGTGTCCGCCGGGCCCGACGCGGTGGTCCTCGACCGCGACGGCGTGCGGCTCCGGTTCGCCGTCGCCTGGTACGACCGGGCCGCGCACGTCGAGTCCGTCCTCGGGCCCGTGACGCTCACGCCCGTGGAGCGGCTGCCCGATCCCGCCGAGCAGGTCGCCCCCGGCACGCTCCTCGCCCCCATGCCCGGCTCGGTCGTACGCGTCGCGGTGCGCGAGGGCGACACCGTCGAGCGCGGCCAGCCGGTGCTGTGGCTGGAGGCGATGAAGATGGAGCACCAGATCCTCGCCCCGGCCGCCGGGGTGGTCACGGCCCTGCACGCCGAGGTCGGCCGCCAGGTCGAGACCGGCGCCGTCCTCGCCGTGGTCACGACGGAGGGCTAGGACTCGATCGGACCTCACCCGTCGGACCGCAGGGTCCGCACCCGGCCGCCGGCGCCGACCCGGAGCAGGTACCGCCGGTAGTCCTTCGGGAACACTGCCCGCATGCCCGGCAAGATAGCCGGTTGCCGATCACCCACCGCGCCGGACCCGTACCCCCTTGTTGAAACGTTTCAATGACCATGGGCCGTCGTCAGGCGAGGTGGACCGCGGCGACCGCCTCCGCGGCGAGGGTGAGGGAGAAGCTCGCGGTGCCGGTGGCGCGATCGAACGTGAGCTGGAGGGGGCGCTCGTCGAGTTCGCTGGCGTCGTGCAGGGCGCGCAACTGCCGCCGGTCGGGGTATTCCGGGGAGCCCATCCGGACCCACTCGCGGTAAGGATTGGCGTGGTCCTCGTCGATGAGCTGCAGCCGAGCGCGCGCCCCGGCCGGCAGGCCATGGACCGTGACGGTGAGCGTGGCCGGTTGCGCGGGAGCGGGGGCGCTGCCGTCGCCGGTGGCGAGGGCGTGGTTGTACAGCAGGACGTCGACTCCGCCGCCTTTGCCGCCGGTGACCGCGATTCCGCCGACGGTGCTCGGTGCGCCGGACAGGGTGAGCGGGACCCGGCGTTGCCCCACCTTGTGCAGGATCTGCAGGAGCCGGTAGGACGGCTTCTTGACACCGTGGATCGTCTGCAGGCCGAATCCGCCGTGGAACGGTTTGTCGGCCTGCCCCGCCTCCTCGAAGATGTCGGTGAACGCCCAGTAGGACAACGCGTCCACGACGCCCGCCGTCTCGGCGATGGTCCGCAGGAAGCTCGCGGCGGCGTCGGACCGGTCGAGCGCGGCGTCGCCGAGATCCGCCGAGACGTTCGTCTCGGAGATGTAGAGAGGAACACCGCGGGGAGTGTCGGCGCGGTTCTGCTTGAAGAACGTCGCCGCTCCCTCCGGGCCCGCGCCGGTGTCGGTCTCGTAGCCGTGCGCGGAGCCGAAGTCGACGGGGACGCGGTTCGCCGTGGCCCACTGCATGAACTCGCGGTAGTACTGCACGCCCGGGGCTCGCGGCGTGCCGAAGCTGATCTGGCCGGCCGAGGTCGCCGGGCCGCCGACCTGCAGGGCGGCGTCGACGTTCTTGATCGCCTCCGCGGCGTATCGGTACAGCTTGAAGTAGGCCTGCTGGTCACCGTTGAAGAACACGAACAGATTCGGCTCGTTCCAGACCTCGAACGGCCACTTGCGGACCTCTTTGATGCCGTAGCGGTCCACCATGTGGCGGGCGAAGTCGCCGACGACCTTCCCCCAGAGCGCGTAGTCCTTCGGCTCCATCTGGTTGAAGTCATAGAGGAAGAGGCCGAAGGGCTGCGGGCCGGCCTGCAGGGCCGCCGGCATGCTGCTGAGCTCGACGTAGGGGTGCATGCCGCGGTCGACGAGTGCGTCGTAGATCTGGTCGACGTTGAAGAACGAGTAGTCGTCGTTCGACAACGCCGGGTTGCGCGGCCGGCCGTTGACCGTCGGGAAGTACGTGCTCATCGAGGTGTTGAGCACTCCGTGGAAGCGCAACGACTGGATGCCGAGCTCGTCATGGCAGGCGAACAGCTGGTCCTGGTAGTCCCGGCGCAGGGCCTGTTTCGCCCAGTCCCCGCCGACGACCCGCTCCCACACGTGGGGGAACGGCGAGCTCGGCTCGGTCAGGTCGACGACGGCCCGTGCGCCGGTGGAACGGGTCCCGGCCGCCTTGGCGGTGCCGGCGCCCAGCAGTTCAGCGCCCAGGACGGAACCGGCCGCGGCGGCACCGCCGGCGAGCATCTGACGGCGGGTGAGGCCCTGGCGGGCGTGGCTGTCTGCCATGTCTCTCCTCGGAGGCACGCGTCGGGGGGTACGGCGGCTGCGCCGAGCAAGGCGGCGGCGCGCGGCCGTACGCCGGAACGTAATGCTCGGATGTGCGCCAATACAACGAGTTGAACCATTGCGATCTGGCCAATTAATCGCCGAATCAGTCGTAATTAGGTAAGCTGCGGGCCGTGACGGACGGACGCGAGCCAGCGAGTCCTCGCGGCGCGGAGCGAAGCGTCGTCGAACTCCTCGGCCGCTACGAAGCGCTCACCCGCGCCGAACTCGCCCGGCTCGCCGCGCTCCCGGTCAGCACGGTGACCGGAGCGACGGCCCGGCTGCTCGCACGCGGTGTGATCGAGGAGGTTCCTGGATCCGGGCACGAACCGGCGCGCGGGCGGGGCCGGCCGGCCACGCCGCTTCGGCTCGTACGCAGGGCGTCCCTGGTCGGCGCGGTCGTCGTCACGCACCGGGTCGTCCGTGCCGCGCTCGTCTCCACCGACGGGCGGATCCTCGGCCGGGTCGAATCGTCCTACGACTGGCTGCGGTGCCCGGACATCGTCGCCGAGACCGTCCGGCTGCTGGCCACCGCCCGCGAGAAGGCCGCCGGCTCGGCGCCGATCGGCCACGTGGTCCTCGGCCTGCCCGTCCCCTACCGGCAGGGCGCCGGCTTCTCGCCGCTGGAGGTGGCGTCGTCCGTCACGCGGCCCGCGGATGACCTGCCCATCTCGGCGTGGCTGTTCAAGGACGTCGCCCCGGACCTGACCGCCGCCTTCGCCGTCCCCGCGACCGTCGACAACGAGTGCAATCTCGCCGCACTCGGCGAGGTGGCGTTCGGCGCCGCCCGTGGCCGCCGGCACGTCATCTACCTGAAGCTGGTCACCGGGATGGGCGCCGGGCTCGTCGTGAACGGCGAACTCGTGCACGGCGGGAACGGCCTCGCCGGTGAGCTCTCCCACCTCCATGTCGACCCCGCCGGGCCCATGTGCCGCTGCGGGGCGCGCGGATGTCTGGGCACGGTCGCCACCGCGGACCACATCCTCGACGCCGCGCGCCCGCTGCTCGGTGCCGACGTGAGCATTTACGACGTTCTCGGGCTCGCGGCCCAGGGCGACCCCGGTGTCCGGCGCGTGCTCGACGACCTCGGCCGCATGGTCGGGCGGCACCTGGCGCCCGCCTGCGTCATGCTCAACCCGCAAATGATCGTCGTGGACGGGACGCTCGGCCCCGCGGCCGCTCCTGTCATCGACGGTCTCCACGACGGACTGCGCCGGCACATGCCCGCCGGGGCGTACCAGGCCCTGACGCTCACCGTCGGGAGGCTCGGCGGCGACGCGGAGCTGCTCGGAGCCGCGCAGATCGCCCGTCTCCTGGCATGAGCGAAGGCCGCGCCTCCCGTCGTCACGACGTGCCCGGGTGAACTACTCCGCTCGGTCGGCGGTGCCCTTGAGCAGCGCGAGGACGGCTTCGCGGAACAGCTCGAAGGTCTCGGCCATGTCGACCCGATCGCGGTCGAGGAGCCACTGGAGTTGAAGCCCGTCCATGGCCGCGACGATCAGAGCGGCCAGCCCCTCGGCCCTCCTGCCCGGGAACGCGCCGGAGTCGGTGGCCGCGATGAACTCGACGAAGCGGTCCCGGACCTCGCGGTACCGCTCGCGCATCACGTCCTGAGCCGGGTGGCCTTCGGTGAGACTGTCGGCGGACAGGACCGTGTGAAGCTGAGTCAGCCGCGGTTCCCCGGTGTTGCGCTGGAGTACCTGGGTCAGCCAGCGCAGCAGGGAGTCGACGTCGGGCCTGACCTCCGGGCTCGCCGCCGCAAGGACCTCCTCCCGGCGGGCGCGCTCGGCGAGGACGGCGACGAGCAGGTCGTCCTTGGTGGGGAAGTAGTGCAACAGCCCCTGCGCGGTGATGCCCACACGGGCGGCCACCTGGGCGAGCGAGGCGCGGCGGTAGCCGCGCTCGGCGATCAACTCCAGCGCCGCGTCGACGATCTCCTCACGCCGGTTCCCGTGAGCCCCGCCGACCCGGGGATCGTCCCCGGTCGCGGTCACCGCTCGGTCCTCCACACCGGCAAGTCTAGGGGGTTCCGCTACGGCGCGATCTCTTTTACGATCGCGTCCACTTCTACCTGACGAGCATTCGGTAGGGCTGAGGGCATCGGCACCTGACGATCGTTCGGTAGGGGCAGGTGATCCGGGCCTCCTTCATCGGCCACCGGGAACAGCAGGAGACTGAATGAGCAAGCAGTGGCGACGAGGGCGCGTCTCGCGCACCCGTGCATCGAAGGCGGCATGCGCCGGAGCCTTGGCCCTCGGGCTGGCAGGCGGACTCCTCTGCCCGCCGGCAGAGGCGGCACCGGCCACGGCCGCGGAGCGTGCCACCATCACGCCGAGCCCGCGGGTGGCGAAGCTGATCAGCGAGATGACGCTTGATGAGAAGCTCTCGTTCGTCAGCGCTCAAGTGGACCCGAAGGGGCTCGGCGAGGCAGGTTACATCCCGGGCGTGCCCCGGCTGGGCATCCCCGAGCTGCGGCTCACCGACGGCCCCGCCGGGGTCCGCGTCAACCACCACGCGACGGCTCTGCCGGCCCCGGTGACCCTGGCCTCGACCTGGGACCCCCGCCTGGCTCGCGATTACGGCCAGGTCATCGGCCGTGACGGACGCGCCCTCGATCAGGACGTGCAGCTCGCGCCGATGACGAACATCATCCGCGTCCCGCAGGGCGGCCGGAACTTCGAGACCTTCAGCGAGGACCCGCTGGTCAGCTCGCACATGGTGGCGAATGAGATCACCGGCATCCAGAGCCAGGGACTCATCGCGACCGTCAAGCACTACGCGGAGAACAACCAGGAGGACGACCGTATGGGCGTCGACGTCAACGTTGACGCCCAGACCATGCACGAGATCGAGCTCCCGGCGTTCCAGGCCGCCGTCCAGGCCGGCGTCGGCGCCCTGATGTGCTCCTACAACTCCGTGAACGGGAAGCACGGGTGCGGCAACGACGATCTTCTCAACGGCATCCTCAAGACCCAGTGGGCCTTCCGCGGCTGGGTCATGTCCGACTGGGGCGCCACTCACGCCACCACCGACCTGGTTGCCGGGCTCGACCAGGACATGTTCACCGCGGGACTGCAACCCGACCCTTACTTCCAGGGCGCCCTCAAGCAGGCCATCACCGACGGCTCGATTCCCGTCGCCGCGCTCGACGACGCCGTCGCGCGCATCCTCGGCCAGATGGAGCGCTTCGGGCTGCTCGACGGCGCCGCGGAACACCGTCCGGCCCGCGATCCGAAGGGCGGCGCCAAGGTCGCCCAGCGGGTCGCCGAATCCGGCGCCGTCCTGCTCAAGAACGCCGGCGGCGCGCTTCCCCTCACCGCCTCCGACAATCGCATCGCGATCATCGGGCCGAGCGCCAAGACCCCGAAGGTCGGCGGCGGAGGCAGCTCGAGCGTGACTCCCGACGCCGCGACCTCCCCGCTCGACGCGATCACGCGGCGAGCCGGCGCGCGTGCCTCGATCACCTACGCCGCCGGCGGCGACACCACCGGCGTCGCGCTTCCCCTGGCCGACTCCCCGCTCGGGTCCGACGGCACCCTCACGCTGCCGGCGGGCGCCTACAAGACCGCGCGGAGCACCATCACCGTCCCCGCCACCGGCGACTACATCTTCACCGTCAACGCGCCCGGCTCCTACGGGTCGGTCACCGTCGATGGCGCCAAGGTCGCCGACACCGCGTACGGCACCGTCAGCGCGAGCGCCCACCTGACCGCGGGCACCCACACCATCGACCTGTTCGCCACCGTCCTGCAAGGCGCCCCGGCCACACTGCGCTTCACCTGGGTGACCCCCGACATGGTCACGGCCGCGCGCAACCAGGCGGTCGCCGTGGCCAAGAAGGTGCGGACCCCGATCGTCTTCGCCTACGACGACCTCACCGAGGGCACCGACCGGACCGGCCTGTCCCTGCCGTTCTCCCAGGACGAGCTGATCTCGGCGGTCGCGGACGCCAACCCGAACACCATCGTCGTGCTGAACACCGGCTCATCGATCACGATGCCGTGGCTGTCCAAGGTCAAGGCCGTGCTGGACACCTACTACCCGGGGGAGAACGGCGCGGAGGCCACCGCCCGGCTGCTCTACGGCGACGTGAACCCGAGCGGCAAGCTGACCCAGACCTTCCCGACCTCCGCGTCGGCCACCCCGGTCGCCGGGGACCCGAAGGCGTACCCCGGTGTGGATCACCAGGAGACCTACAAGGAGGGGATCTTCGTGGGGTACCGGTGGTACGACAAGACCGGGACCACGCCGTTGTTCCCGTTCGGCTACGGCCTGTCCTACACCTCCTTCGCCTACGGCGACCTGAGGGTCAGAGCCTCGCACGGCGGTCTCACGGTGTCGTTCACGCTCAAGAACACCGGTCATCGTGACGGCCAGGAGGTCGCTCAGGTCTACGTGGGGGCCGGCCCGAACGTCACCGAACCACAGGCCGTGCGGAAGCTGGCCGGCTACGAGAAGGTGTTCCTGCACGCCGGGCAGACCCGCACCGTCAGCGTCAGGGTCGACGCCCAGCAGCTGAGGTACTGGGACACCAGGACCGGGTCCTGGCGGATGGCCACCGGCACCCGCGGTGTCTGGGTCGGGGGGTCCTCTCGCGACCTCCCGCTGCACGCCGCCACCGCCGTCTCCGCCCGCTGAGCGACGATCCCGGCGCGGCCCTACCGGCCGCCCACTCGCGGGTGGGCGGCCGGCATTCGTCTCACCGGCCTTGAGAGCGGGTGAGATGGGCGCGGATGGCGGCGGCGCCGGACTCGGCGAGCCAGCCGGTGAGGGTGCGCAGGCCGGGGTGAATGACGCGCAGCGCCTCGATGTCGGCGTGCCACCGGTCCCCGGCCTCCCAGCGCTTCTTGGTGTCGGCGATCCACGGGCCGAATGCGGCGATCTCGTCGTCGGTGAGTTGCTCGTACCGGATCGGGATGCCGGTGGCCTCGCTGATCGCGGCGGCGGCCTCGACCGGGGTCGGGTCGTCGCCGGCCAGTTCCAGGGTCCGCCCGGCGAACCGGGCGGGGTCCGCGAACGCGAGCGCGGCGAACTCGGCGATGTCCTCGAGCGCGATGACCTGCATGGGCTCGTGCGGAGTGAACAGGTGCCGGTGCACGCCGTCGGAGATGCCCTCGAAGCCGAGACCTCCGACGCTGAGATAGTTGGTCATGAAGCGGACGGGGCGCAGCACGGTGGGCAGCGCGATGTGGTCGCGCAGGTACTCCTCGATCAGCGCCTTCCCCTCCGGAACCCGCGATCCGGCCGATGTCGAGGCGACGGTGCTGAACACGACCTGCTCGATCCCCGCCGCGGCCGCGGCGTCGATCAGCGCCCGGCCGTGGGCCGCTTCGAGCTGCGTCTCGGGTCCGGCCGGTCCGAAGGCCACGGGCGGGATGCCGAACACGGCCGCGGCGCCGTCGAGCGCGGGCCGCAGGCTCGCCGGATCGTCGAAGTCGCCGCGCACGAGCCGGGCGCCCGCGGCGGCCAACTCGACGGCGGCGGGTGCGGTCAGGTCGCGGACCAGGGCCCGCACCGGCCACCCTCCGGCGAGCAGCCGCCGGGCGGTGGCGCCGCCCTGCTTGCCGGTGGCGCCGGTGACGAGGATGGGGGAGTCGGGGTCGGCCGGGTTCGCGGTGGTCATGGGTGCCCTTTCCGGAGATGGTGCGGGATACTCAAGTGATCCGGAATACTCCACCCGCTTCAACCTCGCGGACAAGGATTTCGTGACATGACAGCAGGACCGGCGCCGGCACCCGCCGGGCGCGCCGACGCCCGCCGCAACCGAGAGCTCGTGCTGCGCACGGCGATGCGCGTGTTCGCCGAGGAGGGGCTGGAGATCTCACTCGGCCGGATCGCGCAGCGCGCCGGGGTCGGCGCCGGGACCGTCTACCGGCACTTCCCGAGCAAGGAGATCCTCATCGAGGCGGTGCTCGCCGAGCACATCGAGGGCCTGGTGGCCGCCGCCGACCGGTGGGCCGCCCGAGCCGCGCCCGGTGACGCGCTGTTCGGGTTCCTGCTCGAAGTGATCGAGAAGTCGGCGGGCCGACAGCACATCTGCGACGCGCTCACCGCCGACCGGGGCTGGCCGCGCGTCGTGATGGCCGCCGCGGGCCGGCGGTTCCGTGAGGCGCTGGAGCGCCTGCTGCGCGACGCGAAAGAGGCCGGTGCGATCCGCGCCGACGTACGGGCCGACGACCTGTCCGCGCTGGCCGTCGGGGGCGCCGCGCTGCGGTCGGCGCACCGGGACCCGGTTCGGGGCGCCCTGCTGGTACGGCTGCTGCTGGACGGACTGCGTCCCGGGGCGGTCACGAAAGCCGCGGCATTCCGTGACGCCTCTTCCCTTCCGCGTCACGGAACCACCGCCGAGAGGCACTGCGTCGAATGCGGCGCGCGGCTGCGCGTCCGTGCCACCGGACGGCCGCCCCGCTACTGCGGCCCGGCCTGCCGCCAGCGCGCCCACCGGCGCCGCCTCGCAGTCCAGCCGCCGTCGCAGTCCTAGAGGGCGCTCCAGGTCGCGCGGGCGTCCAGGAGCGCCGGCGCCCTCCAGACATCGGATGATTCTGGCGGGCCGAAACACCCCCGGATCCTCGCCGCGGTGGCCGCCTGATCGCGGGGCAGTGGGCCCCGCTGCCGGAGGACGGTGGCTGCGTAAGATGTGACCGCGCCGATCACGCGGACGCGTGCGGCGCCTTGAAACCGTCACTGTCAGGGCCGGGACGGGTCCTTCTCAGGCCGTGGCCCGGCCATCGGCAGGGGACGCCTCCCGGATGCGTCCGGGGAGGGCCATGGAACCGCTCGTCCGTCTCACCGCCGAGGGCGGCGTCGCGACCGTCACCCTGGACTCGCCGCGGAACCGCAACGCGCTGTCGAGCCGGCTCGTCGCCGAGCTGCGCGAGACGCTCACCGCGGTTACCGCGGACGACTCCGTGCGCGTCGTCGTCCTGACGGGCACCGGCCCGGTGTTCTGCGCGGGCGCGGACCTGAAGGAGCAGCGGGCGGGCGGGGCGCCGCCGGACGTCCCGGGTCTGCTGACGCTGATCTGGGAGAGCCCCAAGCCGGTCGTCGCGCGGCTCAACGGACCCGCGCGGGCGGGCGGGCTCGGCCTCGTCACCGCCTGCGACATCGCGGTCGGGCCGGACACCGCGACGTTCGCGTTCAGCGAGGTGCGGCTCGGCGTGGTGCCGGCCATGATCGCGGTGACCTGCCTGCGCCGGATGGAGCCGCGCGCCACCGCCGAGTACTTCCTGACCGGGGAGGTCTTCGACGCCCGGCGCGCGCAGGAGATCGGGCTGCTGAACCGCGCCGTGCCCCCAGAGGAACTGGACGCGGCCGTCGCCCACTACACCGGGATGCTGCTGCGGGGCGCGCCGGAGGCCCTCGCCGTCGCCAAGCGGCTGCCGCGCATGGTCCCGGGCGCGTCGGTGGCGGAGGACTTCGCGCGGATGGCCGAGCTGTCCGCCGAACGGTTCGCGTCTCAGGAGGCCCAGGAGGGGATCGCGGCCTTCCTGGAGAAGCGCGATCCGCGGTGGATTCCGTGACCGTGGCCGACGTGCGCGCCGAGCCGGCGAGCCGGCGACTGCTCACCGCGGAGATCTGGGTCGTCTTCGCGGTCTCGCTGGGCGCCAGCGGGGTCCAGGCGTTGCTGCAGCTCATCGCCTCGCTCACCGCGCCGAAGGCGCTGTCGCACCAGAAGGCGCTGATCGTCGGCTCGTACGCGCCGGGACGGCCCTGGATCGACCTGCTGTTCCAGCTGTTCGCCATCGCGAACGCGCTCGCGCCGGTGGCGCTCGTGGCCTACCTGCTGGCCCGCTCGGGCGAGTCCCTGGCGACGATCGGCGTGGACCGGCGGGAGCCGCTGCGGGACACCCTGCGCGGCGCGGTGCTGGCCGCCGTCATCGGCGGGGCCGGGCTGGGGTTCTATCTCGCCGCGTACTACTCCGGCGCCAACCTCGCCGTCGTGCCGGCCCGGCTGCCGGACGTCTGGTGGCGCATCCCGGTGCTGCTGCTGTCGGCCGCGCAGAACGGCGTCCTCGAAGAGGTCATCGTCGCGGGGTATCTGCTGCGCCGGCTCTCCCAGCTGGAGTGGTCGCCGGGGCGCGCCCTGGCGCTCAGCGCGGTGCTGCGCGGGTCGTACCACCTCTACCAGGGGTTCGGCGGGTTCGCCGGCAACGTGATCATGGGTCTGATCTTCGGCCGGCTGTACCAGCGGTGGGGCCGGGCGGCGCCGCTGATCGTGGCGCACACGCTGATCGACGCCGTGACGTTCGTGGGGTACACGCTCCTGCACGGGCACGTGGCCTGGCTGCCCTGAGCGCCACCCCTTTCTTTCCCTTTCATCGATTTTCACGGCCCCTCGCGAGGGCCGCCCGGCGGCGGGGCGGGAAAGCGACCTGCTCGCGAGCGGGGACGAACCCGTGGCGATCATCGCGGTGAAACTCCCCGTTTACACGCTTGATACATTCCCCTTGACAACCCTTTCGCGCGCCTTGGATTGTGGGAGCGCTCCCACACCCCCGCCACTCGAGCCACAGCGCCCGAAGGGAGTCATTTCCGTGAACGGAAGGGAACTCTCCGCACCCTCCTGCACCATGGAGACGCCGATGCTCGCGCACGTCGAGACCCCCACTCTCGCGCACGTCGCCGCTCTCGCCGGAGTCTCACCCGCCACCGCGTCACGCGTGATCAACGGGACCGCGCGGGTCAGCCCGCGCGCCCGTTCCCGCGTCGAAGAGGCCGTGCAACGCCTCGGCTACGTGCGACACCGCGCCGCCCCCGCGGACCGTCGCAGCGGATCGATCGCCGCGGTGGTCTGCGAGGACGACGCACGCGTCTTCACCGATCATTTCTTCGCCCGTCTGTTCTCCGGCGTCCGGCGCGAGCTGGGCGACGACCGTGAGCTCGTGGTCCTGATCGTCGGCAGAGCCGGCCGCTGGGGCACGGTCGCGGAGTACCTGCGCGGTGGCCGCGCCGACGGCGTGCTGCTGATCAGCGCGCACGGCGCCCCCGCGATGGCACTCCGGCAGACGGGCGTTCCCGTCCTGCTGGCCGGGCGGCCGCTGTGGACGACCCCGCTGCCGTACGTCGACGCCGACAACCGCGGCGGCGCCCGTACGGCCGTGGACTACCTGCTCAAGTGCGGACGCCAGACGATCGGGACGATCGCCGGGCCGCCCGACCGGGCCGTGGGCGTCGACCGGCTGGCCGGCTACCGCGCCGCCGTCGGCGACGCCGGCCTGCCGACCTCCGGGTTGATCACCTACGGTGACCTGCACCAGGCGTCGGGCGAGCACGCGATGAACCGCCTGCTGGACCGCAGGCCCGACATCGACGCCGTGCTGTGCGCCTCCGACCAGATGGCCGTCGGAGCGCTGCGCGCGCTGCGCCGCACCGGGCGCCGGGTCCCCGACGACGTCGCCGTCGTCGGCTTCGACGACTCCCCGATCGCCGGCCGGGTCCGCCCCCGGCTGACGACCGTACGCCGGCCCATCGAGGACATGGGCGTCCGCATGGCCCGCGAGCTGCTCGGCCGCATCGCCGGGGAGGCGTCCTCCGGCCAGGGCGTCGTGCTGAACACGAAACTCATCATCCGCGACTCCGCGTGATTCTCCGGCCGCGCAGGCCGACCCCCTCAGCAGCCGGCCCCGGCGGGCCGGTGGTGCTCCCCGTCAGGAGGAATCCGCCCATGAAGAGACGGCAAAAGTGGCGACCGTTCCTGGTCGTCCTGTCGCTCCTGGCCGGCATGTTCGCCGCCGGCACAGGCGCGCACGCCGCCGACGTGCAGTGCAAGGTCGACTACTCGGTCAACGACTGGGGCTCGGGCTTCACCGCCAACATCACGCTGACCAACCTCGGACCCGCGATCAACGGCTGGACCCTGAAGTACTCCTACACCGGCAACCAGAAGCTCAGCCAGGGCTGGAGCGGCAACTGGACGCAGTCCGGCCAGGACATCACCGTCACCAACCTGAGCTACAACGGCACGATCGCCACCAACGGCACGACCAGCTTCGGCGCCAACTTCACCTACAGCGGCACGAACGCCAAGCCGACGTCCTTCTCCGTCAACGGGACGGCCTGCAACGGGGCGCACCAGGCGCCGACCGTGGCACTGACCAGCCCGGCCGCCGGCGCGACGTACAGCTCGGGCGCGACGATCCCGCTCGCCGCGACCGCGAGCGCCAATGACGGCGCGACGATCAGCAAGGTCGAGTTCTACAACGACACGACGCTGCTCGGCACCGACACCTCCTCGCCGTACTCCTTCAGCTGGGCGAACGTGCCGGCCGGGGACTACTCGCTGTACGCCAAGGCGTACGACAGCCAGGGCGCCACCGCCGAGTCCACGCCGGTCGGCGTGCACGTCGCCAGCGGCCCCGCCGTCGTCGCGAGCCCGACCGCGCTGACCGTCCAGCAGGGCAAGACGGGCACGTTCGGCGTGAAGCTGTCGAGCCAGCCGTCCGGCAACGTGACCGTCACGGTCGCGCGGGACAGCGGGAACACCGGCCTGTCCGTCTCCGCGGGCGGCACGCTGACCTTCACCTCATCCAACTGGTCGACCGCGCAGAACGTCACGATCAGCGCGGACTCCTCCGGAACGGGCGCGGCGACCTTCACCGCCAAGGCGACCGGGTACGACACCGCGAGCGTCACCGTCACCGAGATGAAGTCGAACGGCACTTACGAGGACCGGTTCCTCACCCTCTACAACAAGATCACCGACCCGGCCAACGGCTACTTCAGCAAGGAGGGCATCCCGTACCACTCGGTGGAGACGCTGATGGTCGAGGCGCCCGACCAGGGCCACGAGACCACCTCCGAGGCGTACAGCTACCTGATCTGGATGCAGGCGGTGTACGGCAAGGTCACCGGCGACTGGAGCAAGTTCAACAACGCCTGGGCGATCATGGAGAAGTACATGATCCCGTCCCACGCGGACCAGCCGACCAACAGTTACTACAACGCGAGCAAGCCGGCGACGTACGCGGCCGAGCACGACCTGCCCGACCAGTACCCCTCGCAGATCGACTCGAGCGTCACCTCCGGTCAGGACCCGATCGCCGCCGAGCTGAAGTCGGCCTACGGCACCGACGACGTCTACGGCATGCACTGGCTGCAGGACGTCGACAACGTCTACGGCTACGGCGACACCCCCGGCGGCGGCTGCGAGGCGGGCCCGAACACCAACGCGCCGTCCTTCATCAACACCTACCAGCGCGGCCCGCAGGAGTCGGTGTGGGAGACGATCCCGCAGCCGACCTGCGACAAGATGGCCTACGGCGGCAAGAACGGCTACCTGGACCTGTTCATCAAGGACTCCAGCTACGCCAAGCAGTGGAAGTACACCGACGCCCCGGACGCCGACGCGCGCGCCATCCAGGCCGCGTACTGGGCCGACACCTGGGCCAAGCAGCAGGGCAAGGGCTCGGACGTGTCCGCCACGGTCGCCAAGGCGGGCAAGATGGGCGACTACCTGCGGTACTCCTTCTTCGACAAGTACTTCAAGAAGATCGGTAACTGCACCAGCCCGAGCTGCCCGGCCGGGACCGGCAAGGACAGCGAGCACTACCTGCTCTCCTGGTACTACGCCTGGGGCGGCGCGACCGACACCAGCGCCGGCTGGGCCTGGCGGATCGGCGACAGCGCCTCGCACTCCGGCTACCAGAACCCGATGGCGGCGTACGCCCTGACCAACGACTCGGCCATGGCGCCGAAGTCCGCGACCGGCGTCGATGACTGGAAGAAGAGCCTGCAGCGGCAGCTCGAGTTCTACCGCTGGCTGCAGTCCTCCGAAGGCGCCATCGCCGGTGGTGCGACCAACAGCTGGGGCGGCGCGTACGGCACGCCGCCGTCCGGCGACTCCACCTTCTACGGCATGGCCTACGACTGGGAGCCGGTCTACCACGACCCGCCGAGCAACCAGTGGTTCGGCTTCCAGGCGTGGTCGATGGAGCGGGTCGCCGAGTACTACTACGTCACCGGTGACACCGCCGCCAAGACCGTGCTGGACAAGTGGGTCGCCTGGGCCACGGCCAACACCAAGCTGAACCCCGACGGGACCTACCAGATCCCCTCGACCCTGCACTGGAGCGGCCAGCCCGACACCTGGAACCCGTCCAGCCCCGGTACCAACGCGAACCTGCACGTCACGATCGCCGACTACACCAATGACGTCGGCGTGGCCGGGGCGTACGCCAAGACCCTGGCCTACTACGCGGCCAAGTCCGGCAGCACCACGGCCAAGTCGACCGCGCAGACGCTGCTCGACGACATGTGGGCCAATGACCAGGACGGGATCGGCATCTCGGTGCCGGAGACCCGTACGGACTACAACCGGTTCACGCAGGCGTACAGCACCTCCAACACCAACCACGACGGCGTTTACGTGCCCTCCGGCTGGACCGGCACGATGCCGAACGGCGACAAGATCGACAGCAACGCGACGTTCCTGTCGATCCGCTCCTGGTACAAGCAGGACCCCTCCTGGTCGAAGGTCCAGTCGTACCTGAACGGCGGAGCGGCGCCGGTCTTCAACTACCACCGGTTCTGGGCGCAGGCGGACATCGCGACGGCGATGGCGACCTACGGCCAGCTCTTCAACCAGTGATCGACCGCTCCGGGGGCGCCGGGGCGCGCCCCCCCCGCCCCCGAGGGCACGGCCACCCCGGAACACCCCACACCCCGACCCACAAAAGGAGAGTCGCG